>NZ_JBMSDV010000001.1:0-733053 GCF_049445855.1 Variovorax sp. VNK109
GGCGAAACGGGGCCTCATGAAGCTCCAAATCGCCGTTCTGGCACCTCAAAGCACTGGATGAGAGGTGATGGTCGGTCAGGACTTCAATGCCGAGCGGCTACTGCGCGTTTGCACACAGCCTCGGCCCAAAGCAGACTATGAAACAGCCGCTCAATCGTCCCGGTCGTAGCCCATTGATCGCGGGGCTCGCGGCCAGAACCACACTCCTGCCAACATCGCAGGGGGTAGCCCTAGCAAGTATCCAGTTTTCTCTGCCACGTCGAAGACACCAATGGCGATAAGTGCCACGGCAACAAGTACTACGTACATAAAAATAAATGTGGCAATTGCAGAGGCGCACGTTCTATTGAACTTTGCCAAACGAGAAGGAGCTTTCATTCTTGAACTGTGACTGTCTTCCGTGGTCGCCAGACCAACCAAAAGGCTATTGCCGAGACAACCCCAGTGACTACTGATACTAGAAGAGTTGCTTGACCGTCACGAAGGGATAGGCCGACTGCTAACCCAGCCAACAACCCGGTGACAGACGAAGACCAAAAGTTGACGCGGTTGAAGTAGCGCAGTGCGAAGAACACTGGCAACCCGATGAAAAGTACCGCTGTCAGTGAAACAAGGTAGGAGAACGGCAGCACAGAGAGAAATAGGGCGGCCTCAACCGGTTGTCGAGCGGCCCCTGCTCCCAAGAACAAAAGAGTGGCAACCATCGCCGATACGGCAGCGGCAGCAGAAATTTTCAAAAATTGAGGCATCCGAACGTCCGCTTCTGGCCGATAGCAGAAATATTACCCAGAGCCTAAAGCAAACCCAATCCCATCACAACTTGGCTGGCACACTTTCTGCGTCTGGTCTGGATTGTGCACAATTCACACGATTAAGTGCACAATTCGGGTGCACACCGGTCTGCGGCTTGCCACCCATCCGTCCAATGTTCCAGACTGGAGTTCGCCATGAACAAGTTGTCGTCCGTGTCCTCTTTTTCCCGTCGCCGTGCGGCTGTGGTGCTGTCGCTCGGTGCGGCGCTGGCTGTCGCGCTGCCTGCCGTGCACGCGCAGTCGCCAGTTGCTTCGTACCCGGACAAGCCGGTGAAGATCATCGTGCCCTTCCCGCCCGGTGGCGCGGCGGACATGTTCGCGCGGCTCGTGGGCCAGAAGCTGTCGGAGGCCTGGGGCAACAAGCCGGTGGTCATCGACAACAAGCCGGGGGCGGGCGGCGTCATCGGCACGGAAGTAACCGCCAAGTCGCCCGCCGACGGCAGCACTTTCCTGATGGTGACCATCGGCCACGCGGTCAATCCGTTCATGTACGCCAAGCTGCCTTACGACACCAAGGCCGACCTGGTGCCGGTGGGTGTGGTGGCGCAGGTGCCGAGCATCATCGTCAGCGGCCCGGCGCTCAAGGGCAAGTCGCTCAAGGACCTGCTCGCGATGGCCAAGGCCAAGCCCGACGAGCTGCAGTACGCATCGTCCGGCACGGGCACGACGAGCCATGTGGGCGCGGCGCTGATCGAATCGATGGCTGGCGTTCAGATGACGCATGTGCCCTACAAGGGTGCAGCCCCTGCGCTGCAGGACGTGATGGGCGACCGCGTGCCGCTGTCGGTGGACATCATCACCTCGTCGCTGCCGCTGGTGAAGAGCGGCAAGCTCAACGGCGTGGCCATCACGAGCGCGAAGCGTTCTCCCAAGCTGCCCGATGTGCCCACGGTCGCCGAAGCCGGTGTGCCGGGCTACGAATTCGTGTCGTGGTACATGCTGCTGGCGCCCGCAAAAACGCCGCCCGCCATCCTGGAAAAGGTGAATGCCGAACTGCGCCGCATGGCCACGCTGCCGGACTTCCGTACCCGCATCGAGGACACGGGTGGCGAGGTGTCGAGCATGTCGCTGAAGGAGTCGAACGACTACCTGAACGCCGAGTTCACCCGCTGGGCCAAGGTGGTGAAGGACCGCAACATCAAGGCGGAATGAGTTTGAACGGAGTGAATGCCGATGCGTGATTTCAGGGGGTATGCCAACCAGCCGCCGGCCGTGAAGTGGCCGGGCGATGCGCGGGTGGCCGTGTCGTTCGTGCTCAATTTCGAGGAAGGTGCGGAATTCTCCGTGGCCGATGGAGACGCGCGCAACGAATCCGTGTACGAGGTGATCGACCCGCGCGCGGGCTGGGACCCTTGCATCGACAGCCACTTCGAATACGGCACGCGCGCAGCATGGTGGCGCATCGCCGACACCTTCGATCGCTGGCAGGCGCCGATGACGGTGAGCGCCTGCGGCCTTGCGGTGCAACGCAGCCCCTGGCTCGCGCAGGATGCCGTCGCACGTGGTCACGAGATCTCCGCGCACGGCTGGCGCTGGCAGAGCCACGCGGACATGACGCCCGAGCAGGAGCTGCAGAGCATTCTCGGCTGTGCGCACACCATCGAGGCGGTGACGGGCAAGCGTCCGGTCGGCTGGCACACGCGTTCGGCCTGCACGCCTGCCACGCGCGCCCTGCTGGTGCGCAGCGGCTTCCTGTACGACAGCGACGCCTACAACGACGACGTGCCCTACTTCGTGCAAGTGCCGGTGGACGGACGCGAGCGCAGGCACCTCGTGCTGCCGTATGCGTTCGACACCAACGACATGCAGTTCCAGCACACGCAGCGATTCGCCACCTCGGACGATTTCTCGTCGTACGTATGCGATGCGTTCGACTGGCTGCTGGAAGAAGGCGCCCACGCACCGCGCATGATGTCGGTCGGCCTGCACCTGCGGATGATCGGCCGGCCCGCGCGCATGAAGGCGCTCGCCGACATCCTCAGCCACATGCGTGCGCAGCCCGGCGCCTGGATCGCCACGCGCGAGCAGATTGCACGCCACTGGATCGCGAGCAGCGATGCGCAGCGCCAGTGACCCCGCGCCGCTGCGATACATTCATCGCATGCGGACCGAAGAAGAAGCCATCCACCAGACCCTGTCGCAAACCCTGCTTGCCGGCCGGCTCGCGCCCGGCGCGCAGCTCGTCGAGATGCGGCTGGCCGAGATCTTCGGCGTGTCGCGCGAACGCATCCGCAAAGTGCTGCACCGGCTCGGGCACGAACGGCTGCTGGACGTGATTCCCAACCGCGGATGCTTCGTGTCGAGCCCGACGCTGGTGCAGGCGCGCGAAATCTACGAAGCGCGGCGCATCGTCGAAGGCGGCATCACCGGCTGGCTGGCGGGCCGTCTCGGCCCGGCGCAACTGGAGGCGCTGCGCGAACACGGGCGGCGCGAGCACGAAGCCATGCACAAGGGCGACCGCGCGCTGTCCATCCGCCTGTCGGGCGAGTTCCACCTGCTGCTCGCCGGCTTCACCGACAGCCCGTTCGTGGTGCGCCAGTTGCAGGAACTCGTCAGCCGCACGGCGATGCTGGTCGCGTTCTTCGAGCCGGCTGCATCGTCCGAATGCGCCTGCGAGGAGCACGACGAGATCCTCCAGACACTGGCGCAGGGCGATGCAGCACGCGCGGTGAAGGCAATGCACGTGCACCTGTCGCTCATCGAGACGCGGCTGAATCCGCGCACCAGCACGCCCGCAGCAGGGGATGTGGAAGCCGAGATCGCCCGCGCGTGGGCGGCTGAACTCAAGTCCCGGAAAGCCCCAAAGAGCCGCGCCACCAGGACGCCGAAGGCGGCACCTGCGACGCCTGCGACGCCTCCGACGCCTGCGGCCCGTCCATCTCGGGCCGCGCGCGCTTCATGAACCTCCTCGTCCTGAACCCGAATTCGTCGCCCGGCATGACGGCGCAGGCCGTGGACGCGGTGCACCACGTCACGGGTGACCGGGTGCAGGCGCGGGGCGTGACGGCGATCCAGGGCCCGCCGGTCGTCGCATCGCGCGAATCCTTCGTCGCCGGTGCGTGGGCCGCGCTCGAAACGCTGAAAGCCGAACGCCCATCGGACGGCGCCGTGCTGCTGGCCTGCTTCGGTGACCCGGGCCTCGCCGCACTGCGCGAGGTATCGGACGTGCCCGTTGTCGGCATGGCAGAAAGCGCGCTCCTGGAAGCAGCAACGATCGGCAAGCCTTTCCACATCCTCACCGCCGGTCTTGCATGGGACGCGATGTTGCGCGAAACCGTCCGCCTTCACGGATGCGAGCCGCTACTCGATGGCGTCACCGTGCTCGACACCACCGGGCTCAGCATCAGCGCCGATCCGCAGGCCCACGCGCAACGCGTGCAGGCCGCGCTGGACGGCATCGCCGCACGCGGCCAGCCGACCTGCATCCTGGGTGGAACGGGATTCGCCTCGATGGCCGGCACGCTGCGTTACGGCGGCGTACTCATCGACGGCCTGGCAGCCGCCGCACGACGCGCGCTGCGACTGGCCGAAGCGGCCGAAGCACGCTAGCCAGCAGTGCGCCCTCTCAGAGCTTCTCGGTTTCGCCCGAACGCGGCTGCCACTTCATGAGCCGCTTCTCCACGCGCCCGACGATGCCGTCGAGCAGCAGCGCAAACGCCGTCAGCACCACGATGCCGGCGAACACCGTGTTCACGTCGAACGTGCCTTCGGCCTGGAGGATCAGGTAGCCCACACCGCGTGCGGAGCCGAGGTACTCGCCCACCACCGCGCCCACGAAGGCCAGGCCCACGGAGGTGTGCAGGCTGGAGAACACCCAGCTCGTCGCGCTCGGCAGGTACACCGTGCGCAGCAACTGCTTGCGGTTGGCGCCCAGCATGCGTGCGTTGGCCAGCACCACGGGGCTCACCTCCTTCACGCCCTGGTAGACATTGAAGAAGACGATGAAGAACACCAGCGTCACCGCCAGCGCCACCTTGCTCCAGATGCCCAGGCCGAACCACAGCGCGAAGATCGGCGCCAGGATCACGCGCGGCATGGAGTTGGCGGCCTTGATGTACGGATCGAGGATCGCGCTGGCCGTGGGCGCGAGCGCCAGCCACAGGCCGAATACCAGCCCCAGCACAGTACCGATGCCGAAGGCCAGCATGGTCTCCAGCAGCGTCACGCCCAGGTGGACGTAGATGTTGGCATTGCCGGGCAGGCCATCGGGAAAGAGCGCGCTTTCGCCGAAGCCGAAGGGCATGAACCACGACCAGACGCGACCCAGCACCTTGATGGGCTCGCCCATGAAGAAGGCCACGTTCTGGTTGCGCGACGCCCAGTGCCATGCCACCAGCACGACCACAAGCAGGCCGATCTGCCAGACGCGCAGGTTGCGCTCCGACGGCTTGATCACATTCCAGGGATTCATCGGATCAGGCTGCCTTCTTCAACTGCTGCGCATAGCCCTTGAGCACTTCGTCGCGCAGCACGCCCCAGATCTGGCTGTGCAGCTCCACGAAGCGCGGCTGGTTGCGCACCTCGGCCACGTCGCGCGGACGCGGCAGGTCGACGATGAATTCGCCGATGGGCCGCGTCGCCGGGCCAGCCGACAGCACCACCACGCGGTCGCTCATGGCGATGGCTTCGTCCAGATCGTGCGTGATGAAGAGCACGGCTTTCTTCTTCGCGGCCCACAGGTCGAGCACCTCGTTTTCCATCAGCTGGCGTGTCTGGATGTCGAGCGCGGAGAACGGTTCGTCCATGAGGATGATGTCCGGGTCGAGCGCGAGCGTCTGCGCGAGCGCGGTCCGCTTGCGCATGCCGCCCGACAACTGGTGCGGATAACGGTCGCCGAAACCACCCAGGCCTACGCGTTCGAGCCAGGCATTGGCCTGACGGCGCGCCTCGGCGTCCTCCATGCCCCGGTACTGCAGGCCGACCATCACGTTGTCGAGCGCGCTGCGCCATGGCATGAGCGCGTCGGCCTGGAACATGTAGCCGGCGCGGGCATTGATGCCCTGCAGCGGCTGGCCGAACACCTTCACCTCGCCCGACGACGGCGCGAGAAGACCCGCGCCGATATTCAGCAACGTGGACTTGCCACAACCCGTCGGCCCCACCACCGAGACGAACTCGCCCGCGCCGATGCGCAGCGTGGTGTCGCCGACGGCGGTGTAGCGGCGGGTCTTGTCTTCCTTGTCGCGGAAGGTGCAGGTGATGTCGAGGAACTCGAGCGCGTAGTCGGACATCGAGGCAGACATCAGGCTTTGAACTTGTCCTTGGCCTTGCGCGCGAACTCGTTCGTGTAGGTCTTGCCCAGGTCGATCTTGTCCGCCTTGATGGCAGGGTCGAAGCTGACCAGTGCCTTCAGCGCGGTGCGCGCGCCTTCCTCGGGGATCAGGCCGTCCACCGAGAACGCCTCACGCACCTTCGTGAACGATGCGAGATACAGCGCGCGGTCGCCCAGCAGGTAGTTTTCGGGCACGGTCTTGATGATGTCCGACGGGCCGGCCGTCTGCAGCCACTTCAGGCCATGCACGATGGCATTGGCCAGCGCCTGGCAGGTGTTGGGGTTCTTCTGGATGAACTCGGTGGGCGCATACAGGCAGGCCGCCGGCATGGTGCCGCCGAAGACTTCCTGCGTGCCCTTGAGCGTGCGGGTGTCGGAGACGATCTTCACTTCGCCCTTCTGCTCCAGCATGGTCATCACCGGGTCGATGTTGCTCATCGCGTCGATCTGGCCCGAGCGCAGCGCGGCCAGCGCACCGGCCGAGGTACCCACGCCGATGAAGCTGACGTCGGTGGGCTTGAGACCCACACGCGACAGCAGCAGGTTGGCGGCCATGTTTGTGGAAGAACCGGGTGCGGACACACCGATCTTCTTGCCCTTGAGGTCAGCCAGCGTCTTGTAGTTGGGCATGGCCTTGGTCGACACGCCGAAAGCAATCTGCGGTGCGCGGCCCTGCAGCACGAAGGCCTGGAACATCTGGTTCTTCGATTGCAGGTTGATCGTGTGCTCGTACGCCCCCGAGCAGACGTCCGCCGAACCGCCGACTACCGCCTGCAACGCACGGGCGCCACCTGCGAAGTCGGAAATCTCGACGTCCAGTCCTTCGGCCTTGAAGTAGCCCAGTTGCTCGGAAATCGTGAGCGGCAGGTAGTAGAACGAGGCCTTGCCGCCGACGGCGATCGAGACCTTTGTTTTCTCCAGCTTGCCCTGCGCACGCAGCGGCGGTGCAGACATGGCGGCAATGGCTGCCAGTGTGCCCAGTGCGGCGCCATTGAACGCGCGGCGGCTGACCAGGCTGGACGCAACGGTGTTGGATGTGAACCGGTTTGTTTTCATGAGTGAGCTTCCCTGTGATTTCGTGAACGCGCCAAGCGTAGCGAACGCACCGAAGCGGCGCATCGGGAACATCCCGTGGTAGGGGTTATTACGTAGGGTGCAGCAGGCGCTGCGGCAGATCAGCGATAGCCGACGAACAGGATGGCGATGTTGACAAAAAACCCGAGCGCCCAGACAGCGCTGCGGGCATTGCCGAAACCGCCGACATACAACGCGATGTAGATCAGCCGGAGCAGGACGTAAGCGAACGACAGGAGGTCCACCAGCGCCTGGTTGGCACCGAGCTGGTGGGCCACGATCACCGCGCCGATGAAGAACGGCAGGCCCTCGAAACTGTTGGCCTGCGCCGCGTCGGCGCGCGCCTGCCAGCCGGTGAGCTTGCCTTTCCAGGCACGCGGCTCGACGTTGTCATAGCCGCCGTTGTGTCGCGACCGGCCCATGGAAGGGTACTTCGCAATGCCAGCACACACGAAGGGCAGCAACGCCGCGACGAGCAGGCACCAGTAGGCGAAGGTGAAGTGATGGGTGTTCATGGCATGTCTTCCAGTGCGTTGTTCAGCGCCGGTCCACCAACGCATGGGCGATGGTGCCCAGATCCACATATTCGAGTTCACTGCCGGCGGGCACGCCGCGCGCGAGACGCGTCACATGAAGACCGCGCGCGCGCAGGCCTTCGCCGATGACATGCGCCGTCGCCTCGCCCTCGGCCGTGAAGTTGGTGGCGAGGATGACTTCCCGCACGTTGCCGTCGGTGGCTCGCTCGAACAGTTTCTGCAACCCGATGTCCTTCGGGCCGATGCCGTCGAGCGGGCTGAGCTTGCCCATGAGCACGAAGTACAGCCCCTTGTAGGCCGCCGTGCGCTCCACCGCCGACTGGTCGGCCGGCGTTTCCACCACGCACAGGCGCGTGATGTCACGTGACGGGTCGAGGCAGGTCGCACACACCTGCGCTTCGGTGAAGGTGTGGCAGCGCTCGCAGTGGCGGATGTTGAGCGCCGCCTCGCGCAAGGCCTGCGACAGATGCTGTGCACCTTCACGGTCATGCTGCAGCAGATGGAATGCCATGCGCTGGGCCGACTTCACGCCCACGCCGGGCAGGCGGCGCAGCGCCTCCACCAGCGCGCTCAGCGAATGTGCGTCGGCCATGCGGTCCTGCGGTGTGCGATCAGAAAGGCAGCTTCATGCCGCCCGGCAGGTTGGGCATGCCGGCGCTGATCTTGTTCATCTTGGCGGCGGAAGTTTCCTCGGCCTTGCGCACCGCGTCGTTGAACGCCGCGGCCACCAGGTCTTCGACCATGTCCTTGTCGTCCGAGAGCACGCTCGGGTCGATGGAGACGCGACGCACGTCGTGCTTGCAGGTCATGACGACCTTGACCATGCCGCCGCCGGCCTCCCCTTCCACCTCGATGTTGGCCAGTTCTTCCTGGGCCTTCTTGAGGTTGTCCTGCATGGCCTGGGCCTGTTTCATCAGGCCGGCGAGTTGTCCTTTGTTGAACATGAATGAATCCTTCGGTTCGGAAATGAGGGCTAGTTGGGTTTGATGCTTCCGGGCACGATTCTCGCGCCATATTCGCGCATCATCGACTGCACGAACGGGTCTGAATGGATGACTTCCTCGGCCTGTCGCTGGCGTTCGGCGGCAGCGGCGGCATTGCGACGCGCGGGACTATCCGAAACACGGCCGATCTCCACGGCAAGCCGCACGGTGTTGCCAGCCGCGTGCAATGCTGTCTGGAGGCGTTCGCGGCTCACAGGCTGGTTCAGTGATTCGCGCTCCACGCGCAGCAGCCATTGGTCGGTGTCGCGCGCCACCAGCTGCGACTGCAGCGCGAGTTCACGCACGAGCGCCGTCACTGCTTCGGCCGCCACGAGCTGCTGCACGGTGGAATACCAGAAGTTGCCTTCTTCGGTAGGCACGAGTTGCGCGGCTGCCGACTGCGCGGCCACCACGTCCTGCCGCGATTCGGATTGCTGGCGCACGGGCACCTGCATGAGCGGCGCGGCGGCGCGGTCGGCGGAATCGCTTGCAGGTGCCACAGGGCGACCGGGCAACGCGCGTGGCTCGACGACCGGGACGACGCGGCCTTGCGGTGAAGCAGGTCGCGATTCAGGTGCCCCCTGGGCTTGTGGCGAAGGTGTCGCACGATCCTCGGTCCGCGCCTGCATGGCGGGAGCGGCAGCGGGGGCACGGGCTGGCGCAACCGGTGCAACCGGCGCAACTGCCTGCGCCCGTGGCTCACTCAGAGTTTTTTTTTCAGCCGAGGCGGTGTTGCCCGAACCTGCTGATTTGAAGGCCAGCAGCCGCAGCAGCACCATGGTGAGCGCCGCATATTCATCGGGCGCGAGGCCCAGCTCGGCGCGGCCGTGCAGGCACATGCTGTAGAGCAGTTGCGTTTCGTCGGCGGGCATCAGCGCGGCCAGACGCGCAATCTCGACGACCTCCGCATCCGCACTTTCGACCGGCTTTGCGACCGCCTGCAGCACCGCCATGCGTTGCAGCACCGTGCTCATTTCTTCGAGCGTGGAGGCGGCGGACAGGCCGTTCACCCGCAACTGTTCGGACGTTTCGACGACCGTGCGTCCGTCGCCCTGCGCGAGTGCGTCGATCAGGCGGAACACATAGCTGCGGTCCACGCTGCCGAGCATCTGGCGCACGGCAGCTTCCTCGAGCTTGCCGGAGCCGAACGCGATCGCCTGGTCGGTGAGCGACAGCGCGTCACGCATCGAACCGCGCGCGGCGCGCGAGATCAGGCGCAAGGCTTGCGCGTCGGCGGACACGCTTTCGTTCTGGAGCACGTTGACCAGATGCTCGTTCACCGTCTCGGGCGCCATCGGCCGCAGGTTGAACTGCAGGCAGCGCGACAGCACGGTCACCGGCACCTTCTGCGGATCGGTGGTGGCGAGCACGAATTTCAGATACTCGGGCGGCTCTTCCAGCGTCTTGAGCATCGCATTGAACGCGGTGTTGGTGAGCATGTGCACTTCGTCGATCATGAAGACCTTGAAGCGCCCCTGCACCGGCTTGTAGACCGCCTGTTCCAGCAGGCCCTGCACCTCATCCACACCACGGTTGGACGCCGCGTCGAGCTCGGTGTAGTCGACGAAGCGGCCTGCGTCGATGTCGGTGCAGGCCTGGCACACGCCGCAGGGCGTGGCGGTGATGCCGCCCTGCCCATCGGGCCCCTGGCAGTTCAGCGACTTGGCCAGGATGCGTGACACGGTCGTCTTGCCCACGCCGCGCGTGCCGGTGAACAGGTACGCATGGTGCAGCCGCTGCTGCGTCAACGCGTTGGTGAGCGCCTGGACCACGTGCTCCTGCCCCACCATTTCGGAGAAATTCCGGGGGCGGTATTTGCGGGCCAGCACGAGATAGGACATCCGTGCATTCTACGGGCCGGGCCGGCCCCGTCCGGACAGCTCACAGCCTTCATCGCGGATAATCCCCGCCATGAGTTCCCCCTCCAAGAGCCATGGCACGCCCTCGTCCGCCGACACGCTGAGCTATGAACAAGCCGGCGTCAATTACGACCTGATCGACCCGCTGAAGGTCACCGCGCAGCGCGCCGCCGCAGCCACCGCATCGCATCTCACCGCCCACGGCTTCGCCGAAGTCGCGGCATCGCGCGGCGAATCGGCCTATGTCGTCGATGTGGGCCCGTTCTACATGGCGAGCATCGTCGAATGCCTGGGCAGCAAGGCACTCGTTGCCGACGAGATGGCCAGGCTCACCGGCAAGAGCTACTACGACGGCATCGCGCAGGACACCATTGCCATGGCCATCAACGACCTGATCACCGTCGGCGCAACGCCGCTCGTGGTGCAGGCCTACTGGGCCGCCGGCGGCAGCGACTGGTTCGGCGACGCCCAACGCGCGCAAGCCCTCGTGGCCGGCTGGAAGAAAGCCTGCGACACCTGCGCCGTGGCCTGGGGCGGTGGCGAAACGCCGGCGCTGGCGGGCATCGTGGAAGAAGGCCGCATCGACCTGGCCGCTTCGTGCACCGGTCTCATCAACCCCAAGGAACGCCTGTCGGTCGGCGACAAGCTCGGCGCGGGTGACGCCATCGTGCTGCTGGCCTCGAGCGGCATCCACGCCAATGGCCTGAGCCTCGCGCGCAAGCTGGTCGAACGCCTGCCCGATGGCTACCTGACCGAAGTGCAACCGGGTCTGACCTACGGCGACGCCCTGCTCGCCCCCACCGTGCTCTATTCACCTGTGACCGAAGCGCTGTACAAGGCCGGCGTGCGACCGCACTACTGCGCCAACATCACCGGCCACGGCTGGCGCAAGCTGCTGCGCCATCCGTCCGAACTGACCTACCGCATCCACACCGTGCCCCCGGTCACGCCCGTGCTGAAGTTCATGCAGCAGCATGCGAAGCAGGACGACCGAGAGGCTTACAGCACGCTCAACATGGGCGCAGGCTTTGCGATCTTCGTGAAGCAGGAAGACGCGCAGCGCACGGTAGACGTCGCCAAAGCCTGCGGCATCGACGCCATCGTTGCCGGGCAGGTGCAAGCCGGGCCGAAGCAACTCGTCATCGAGCCCCTGAATATCACCTTCGGCAACGACGATTTGCAACTGCGCTGAAAAGCGCGCGGGCCGCGTCGCCTACAATCGCGGGTGACGGGCCTCCCCGCATGGTGAAGCGGCCAACCGGGTCAGGTGGGGAACCAAGCAGCCCTAACTGTGTAGCCAGTGCCGGGGGTAAGGCTCGTCACCTCCAGTCGATTCTTCCGTATCCGTCTCCTTTGCGAGTACGGCCTCTCGCTTGGAGCTTCTCCTCATTCGAAGACATTCATGGTTCGGCAACCAGATCGCAAATTATTCAATAATTCAAATATAATTGAATAATGGAAGAACAAGACGTTGTCACGGCCCTTGCGGCCCTTGCCCAGCCGGTTCGCCTTCGGGTGTTCCGCGCCCTCGTGGTCGCCGGTGCTGGAGGGCTGACACCATCGGCCATGAGCGAGGCGCTTGCGGTCGCCCCCACGTCCCTGTCGTTCCACCTCAAGGAACTGACCCACGCCCGACTGGTGACACAGGTGCGCGACGGTCGGAACCTCATCTACCGCGCCGCGTTCGGCGAGATGAACGCCCTCATGGGCTACCTGACCGAGAACTGCTGCCAAGGCGAGGACTGCGCCGTGTCCTCCGCTTCTTGCGCCTGCTGACCGGTTTCCGCATGACCACCAACGTCCTCATCCTCTGCACACACAACTCGGCCCGCAGTGTTCTCGCAGAGGCCATGCTGAATCACTGGGCGGCCAAGCTCGGGGCTGACATCCGGGCCTACAGCGCGGGAAGTTCGCCGAGCGGTCGCATCAACCCGCTCGCCCTCGATGTCCTCGAGGCCGCTGGCGTGTCCACCGAGGGTGCCCGGAGCAAGAACTGGGACGAGTTCGCCAGTGAGTCCGCACCGCACATGCGGGTGGTCATCACCGTCTGCGACAGCGCCGCGCAGGAGGCATGCCCCTTCTGGCCCGGTGGCCCCGTCAAGCTGCACTGGGGCTACCCCGACCCATCCAACGCTCCGGGCGATGACGAGGCCCGCCGGCAAGCCTTCGAGGTGACCCGCCAAGCCATCGGCTACCGGATGCTCCAGCTTGCCCAGCTCAAGGATATCGAGGCCATGCCCGATGCCGACCTGAATGCAGCCCTTACGGCCATCGAGCGCGGCTAGACCATGAACGTCGCTGTACCTGCTCACACGACGCCTGCGGCCTCCATGAGCCTGTTCGAGCGGTTCCTGACGCTCTGGGTGTTCCTCTGCATCATCGTCGGCATCGGCCTGGGGCAGTTGTTCCCCGGTGTGGCACGTGCCGTCGGCAGCCTTGAGGTTGCCCGCGTGAACATCCCGGTAGGCCTGCTCATCTGGGTGATGATTGTTCCGATGCTCCTGCGCGTGGACTTCGCGGCCCTCAGCGGGGTCCGCAGCCACTGGCGTGGCATCGGCGTAACCCTCTTCGTGAACTGGGCTGTCAAGCCGTTCTCGATGGCGTTCCTCGCGTGGCTGTTCGTGCGGCAGGTGTTCGCGGAGCATCTGCCCGCAGACCAGCTCGACAGCTACGTGGCGGGACTCATCCTGCTCGCCGCTGCGCCCTGCACGGCGATGGTCTTCGTGTGGAGCCGCCTCACCGGGGGCGACGCGAACTTCACGCTCTCGCAGGTGGCCCTGAACGACACCATCATGGTGTTCGCCTTCGCCCCCATCGTGGGCCTGCTGCTGGGCCTGTCGGCCATCACCGTGCCGTGGGACACGCTCGTGACCTCGGTGGTGCTCTACATCCTCGTCCCGGTGGTCATCGCGCAGGTGTGGCGAGGTCGTCTGCTCCGTGCTGGCGGCGAGGTGTTCGAGCGCACGTTGGCCCGCATCGGCCCTTGGTCCATCGGGGCGCTGCTGCTCACCCTCGTGCTGTTGTTTGCGTTCCAGGGCGAGGCCATCCTGCAGCAGCCGCTCGTCATCGCCATGCTGGCGGTACCCATCCTCATTCAGGTGGTGCTGAACTCGGGGCTGGCCTACGTGCTCAACCGCGCCGCCAAGGAACCGCACAGCATCGCGTGCCCGTCGGCGCTCATCGGGGCCTCGAACTTCTTCGAGCTGGCCGTGGCCGCTGCCATCAGCCTGTTCGGGTTCCAGTCCGGCGCAGCCCTTGCGACCGTCGTGGGCGTTCTCATCGAGGTGCCGCTGATGCTGGCCGTGGTCAAGGTCGTGAACTCGACACGTGTCTGGTACGAGCACCCGAGGGCGAGAGAGGGCAGGTGAACTGATGAGCAGCAGGGTCGCCCGTACCACTGTGCTGCTCGGCATCACTCAGACTATCGCGTGGGCCTCGACCTACTACCTGCCCGCGATGGTCACCACCTCGATGGCGAGGGACATCGGCGCGGAGTCGAGCGTGCTGTTCGGCGCCTTCTCCTTCGCTCTCGTCGTCTCTGCGCTGGTCGGCCCGGCGGCCGGAAAGGCCATCGACGTTTTCGGCGGCAAGCGGGTGCTGCTGACGACCAACATCATGTGTGCAGGTGGCCTCGTGCTGCTCGGAGCCGCGAACGACGTGCTGATGGTGTTCCTTGCGTGGATGCTGTTGGGCTTCGGGATGGGGGCGGGTCTGTACGAGGCCGCGTTCGCCACCGTCGTGCGCCTCTACGGCCACAACGCCCGGCGCAGCATCACCGGCATCACGCTCTTCGCAGGGTTCGCCAGCACCGTCGGCTGGCCGCTGACCGCGTACCTGGAGGCCCGCTACGGATGGCGTGTGGCCTGTTTCACCTGGGCGGGGGCACACCTTCTGCTCGCGCTGCCGCTGAACGCACTGCTTCCCGGCGGAGGTCTGGCGACAGCGCCCCAGCATGATGGCGCGCACGCCGTGGCTCCTGCGCCGCCCTTGCTGGCGTCCGGAGTCCTGGCCTTCGTGTTCGCCGCAGGATGGTTCACGAGCACGGCGATGGCCACCCACCTTCCAACACTGCTGATGACTGGGGGAGCCTCGATGGCTTCGGCAGTGGCGGCAAGTGCCCTCGTCGGCCCCGCTCAAGTCGCTGCGAGGCTGCTGGAGTTCGGCTTCATGCGCCGGCTTCACCCGCTCGTCTCGGCTCGCCTTGCCTCGGTCGCACACCCCATCGGGGCGGGTGTGCTGCTCGCTGGCGGTGCCGCAAGTGGTGGCTTGTTCGCGTTGCTCCACGGTGCGGGGAACGGCATCCTGACCATCGCCAAGGGCACGCTACCGCTCGCGTTGTTCGGGCCAGCGGGCTACGGCGCGAGGCAAGGGCTGCTGATGGTGCCCGCGCGAGTCGCGCAGGCAGCAGCCCCGTGGGCGTTCGGGCTGTGCGTTGCTGCATGGGGAGCGAAGGCATTGTGGCTGACCAGTGCATTGGGGCTGGCATCGTTCTTCATGCTCGGGCTCATGAGGGGTACGACTGGACGTGCAGGTATCGCTGACGACACATGAGTCCGCACCACTCCCCGAACGGAAGTCAGAGCACGAGAAACGCCGCGCCGGCAATCGCCGTCGGCACCAACGCGCCGAGCAAAAGCCCACCGATGCTGATCGTTTCGTGCGTGAAGCCCTTCTTCAGCAGCGCGACGCCCGCCGGATTCGGCGCATTCGCGATGACCGTCAAGCCCCCGCCGGCCACGGCGCCTGCCACCAGCATGTACTTCGTCTCGTCCGCAATGCCTGTGATGAGCGAACCCAGATAGGTCAGCGCCGCGTTGTCCGTGATGGCCGTGAGGGCCATGGCACCGAAGTACAACTCCAGCGGCGCCAGGCTGCTGACCACCGGCTGCAGCCACCAGGCCTGCATGCCGCCGAGCACCACGAGGCCTGCGAGGAAAAAGCCCACGAGCAGCGCCTCGCGCAGCACCGGCGGGCTCTGGTAGCGCTCATAGGCCTGCATGAAGCCGAAGAACATGAGGAAGAGCGCGAGAAAGATCACCGGATGGTGTGCAAAGACCACGATGCCTGCGAGCAGCACCGTGTGCACCAGCACCACCGGTAGCGGCACGGGCGCATCGTGCTGCGTGCCGTCGGGGTTGCCGTCGACGAGGTGCCGCCGCAACATCAGCGTCGCCAGCGTCGCGTTGATGACAACCGCAATCGCAGCCTTCCAGCCGAAATTGCTGAACATGAAAGCGCTGTCCCAGCCCCAGACGTTGGCCACCATCAGCACCGGCGGCGCGGCGAACGAAGTCAGCGTGCCGCCAATCGAAATGTTCACGAAGAGGACACCGAGCGCGAAATACTTGGGACCGCTGGGCATCAGGGGCCTGAAGACCTGCGGCGCGAGCATGAGGGCTGCAATCGTCATGGCGGCCGGCTCCGTCACCAGCGAGCCGAGCAGCGGTACGGCGGCGAGCCCCAACCACACTGTCGCCACATGGGTTTCGACCGGCATGCGTCGCGCGACCGCATGCAGTGAGCGCGTGACGGTCTGCATGATCGGCCGCGATGCCGCCACGACCATGACGGCCACCACGAACAGCGGCTCGGTGTAGTTGCGGCTTTCCGCATACTGGATGGCCGCGCCGCCGTCCACGGCCAGCGCCATCGCGATCACGAGGACGATGGCCCAGAAACCGAAGACGACTTCGACCTCGCCGAGAAGGTGGAAGACACCCGCATGGCGCTCGAAACGGCGCGAAAGCCGCTCGAACTGCTTGGCGAGGAACGTGTGGAGAAGCGCTAGCGCGAAGATGCAGGCCGCGATGGCCTCGATAGGGGTGGGTGTCATGGACAGAGTCGACAAAACCGCGAGGCGGCCCGACCTTCGCTACACCTGACACGCCGGCTGGCATGTCACCCGGGCGCTATTCTAGGGGAGTCGCCCGGGCGAGCGTAGACGCGGGGTTTCTAGCCGTCCGGATCGGCCACCGACAGGACGCGCTTGAGCTGGTCCAGGTCCACGGGCTTGGTGATCACGTGATCGCAGATGGCGAGCATGAGTTTGTAAACCATCGCCTGCGCGTCTTCACCCGTCATCGCGATCAGGGTAACTTCGCCCCGGAACTTCCGCCGCAGTTGTCGCCCGAGTTCCACGCCGTTCATGCCGGGCATGTGCAGATCCAGCAACACGCATTCCGGACGGTGTTCATCTGCCAGTGCAAGCGCCTGCTCGCCCGACGTGGCAGGAAAGGCGTCGTAGCCCAGACCCCGGAGGTACTCGGCCAAGATCTGTGCGGTGGATTCGTGGTCATCAACGACGAGCACGCAGAGGTGATGTGTCGCTGCTGGCATCGCCTGAAGGTAAGCGGTGGCGGGACCGGAATGCGTAGGACAAGGGCGCTACCTCAGGGCAAAAAAGAACGTCGTCCCCTCGCCGACCACCGACTGCCCCCACACACGCCCCCCGTGGAGCGAAACGATGCGCCGCACGGTCGCCAGGCCGATGCCGGTGCCGGGGAAGTCGTCCGCCGCGTGCAGGCGCTGGAAGGTGCCGAACAGCTTGTCCGCGTACGCCATGTCGAACCCCGCGCCGTTGTCGCGCACAAAAAACACGGGCGAGTCACTGTCCGCCGTCGCATCGCGCCCGAATTCGATGAGGGCCGCGGGTTGCCTGCCGGTGAATTTCCATGCATTGCCCAGCAGGTTCTCCAGCATGGCGCGCAGGAGACGTGGATCGCCCTCGACAACCAGGTTGTCCTGAACGGTCACGCTGACGTGCCGCCGCGGTTCACTCTCGGCCAGGGTGGTCAGCACTTCGCCGGCCACGGCGCTCATGTCCACTGCCGCCATCTGGACCTTCGTGCGCGACAGTTGCGCCAATGACAGCAAGGCTTCGATCAGGTCGCTCATGCGCGTGGTGTTGGCGCGGATACGCGCCAGGTTGTGCGCCACTTGCGGCGATGCGTTCTCGCCCAGCGTGCGGCTGAGCAGGTGTGCGAACCCGTTGATGGAATTCAGCGGGCCGCGCAGGTCATGCGACACCGTGTAGGAGTAGGCCTCGAGTTCACGATTTGCCTCCTGCAACTGGGCCGTGCGTTCACGCACGCGCTCTTCCAGACCGGTATTGAGGCGTCGCACTTCGTCCTCGGCGCGCTGTCGCTCATGCACCTCGTGCTGCAATTCGACATTGATCTCGCGTTGACGCTCCAGTACTTTTTCGAGTTGTCGCAACACGAGCGCGCTGGCCGTGGTGATGACCGAGTTCACGAACAGGAAGTTGAGCGTGATGATGAACCAGCGGAACAACGGCACCTGCGTAACGCCGGGCAATGGCAGGTCGAGGTTGGCCAGGTAGCCGATGCCCATGAGCGTGATGCCGTTCACCAGCAACGAAAGCACCGACGCCCGCAGCCCCAGCAACACCGAGGCCATGACGGGAAAAGCCATCATGTAGATCAGCGCCACGACACCCACCGAGATGACGAACCAGGTGCCCAGCGCGTAGATGAGGAGCACGAAGCCCCAGGCACGGATGCGGTAGGGCCAGTGGCGCATGCGCCAGAGGGCGAACAACGTGGCCAGCGCGGCCACATCGACCACGACGATCGAGGGCGCGTCGTTGCGGACGGCCGAAATGACACTGGGAATCGCGACGACGGACCCGCAGATCAATGCATACCGCAACATGGTGGCCAGGAAGTCCTCGAGCCACTGCGCCATTCCCTTCACGTCGGATTCCGCTGTCAAAAGCTTCGCCCCCGTCGTCATTACGACGTTGGTTGTAACCCATCCGCTGCAATTCCCCAAGAGGAATGGGCGCGATCCCCGGGAATCAGGGCACCCTGCCGAACCACACCATGGACAGGATGGCCCCGGTCAGCGCGAACAGCGCTGCCAACACGGAAAGCAGGCCGGCCACTTCCGTTTCGCGTGTCTGCACCTGCAACGTGGAGCCCAGGTTGGCGTAGACGCTGCGCAGCGCTTCGGCGGTGCCCGCGTAGTGGTATTCGCCACCCGTCATGCGCGCCACTTCCTTCAGGGTGGGCTCGTCCAGCCGCAGGTACATGGGCATGCCCTCTGCGGTCAGCGCTTCGCCATCGACGGTGCCCAGGCCCACCACGTAGATGCGGACACCGCGGTCGGCCGCCAGCTTTGCGGCTTCGAGCGTGTCCACGCCCGTGGTGCGGCGGCCGTCGCTCAGGAGGATGATCGCGGCGGAGTTGTAGGAACCCGGTGCGACGGGCGTGATCTCCTTCGGCGGTGGCTTGGCCTGCGCATCCAGGCTCTTGCTGCGTATGCCGCCCTTCTGGTTGCGGCCGAAGGTCATCTCGCCCACGTCGAGCCCGTGGTCCGGGAAGAGTTCGTTCAGGCTGACCACGATGGCGTTGCCCACGGCCGTGCCCATCTGCATCTGGAAGCCATCGATCGCGGTCACCAGCAGTTCCCGGTCCAGCGTCGCGGTCTGTGCCACCTGGCTGCTGCCTGCGAATGTGACGAGGCCGACCTCGATGTTCTTGGGCAGGTCCTGAAGGAATGACTTGGCGGCCTCCTGCGCTGCCACCATCCGGTTCGGTTTGACGTCGGTGACACGCATGCTGAGCGACACGTCGATGGCCAGCATGATGAGCGAGCGCGTCCATGGCAGCGTCACCCGTCCCACGGGCCGCGCGGCAGCCAGCAGCAGCAGCGCGAAGGCAAGAAAAATCAGCAGCGGAGGAATGTGCCTGCGCCAGTTGCGACGCGCCGCAGCCTGCACGATGCCGACGCTGCTGTAGCGCAGCGCTGCCCTGTTGCGCCGTCGCAGGAGCCACAGATAGGCCAGGGGCAGCAGCGGCAGGGCGAGCAGCAGCCAGAGGTACTGGGGCCATAGGAAGAACATGGGCGGGTTCCTGCGCCACGAATTGCCGCAACGCAACAACATCGTGCCTCGGAAGCGCGTGGTTTGCAATCGCCCTTCGACGTATGCGGTCAGCCCCGTAGCGACGACTGGCCGAGGCGGGCCAGCACGCCTTGCGCCGCCACGACGCCCGAGGCCATGGCCGCCGTGAGCAGGTAACCGCCGGTCGGCGCTTCCCAGTCCAGCATTTCGCCGGCACAGAACACGCCGGGCATGGCACCCAGCATGAGATGCTCGTCCATCGCATCGAACGTCACGCCGCCTGCAGTGCTGATGGATTCCGCAACCGGCCGCGCAGCGGTCAGCGTGATGGGCAAGGCCTTGATGGCCGTGGCCAGCCGGACGGGAACGCCCATGTCATCGCGTGGCACGAGTTCGTGCAGCAGCGCCATCTTGATGCCGTCGATGTGAAGCCGCCCCTTGAGGTGACTGCTGAGCGAGCGGGATCCGCGTGGGTGCGCCACCTCGGCCAATACGCGCTCCGCGGGCATGTCGGGCAGCAGATCGAGATGGAATGTCGCGCTTCCTCCGGCAATGATCTGGTCGCGCAGCAGCGAAGAAACGGCGTACACCAGACTGCCCTCCACCCCCGTGGCCGTGGCGACGAACTCGCCTTTGCGTGTCAAGGTGCGGCCTTGCGGATCGGTGAAGCTGATCGCCACCGACTTGAAGGGCTGCCCCGCGAACTTCGAAGAGAAGAACTCCGTCCAGCCGCCTTTCACATCGAAGCCGCAATTGGCAGGCAGAAGACCGGTCACCGGCACGTTGCGCGCGGCAAGCCAGGATGCCCAGGCCCCGTCGGACCCGAGACGCGGCCAGCTTGCGCCGCCCAGGGCCAGCACCGTCGCTGAAGGCGTGCAAGTCACAGTGCCCGACGGGGTCGAGAACTGCAGTGCGCCGTCGGCCGTCCAGCCGGTCCATCGGTTCCGCATGTGGAACTGCACGGGCACACCCGTCGCAGGATGACGTAACCGTTGCAGCCACGCGCGCAGCAGCGGCGCTGCTTTCATGTCTTTCGGGAACACCCGGCCCGAGGTGCCGACGAATGTGTCGATGCCCAACCCCTGCGCCCATGCGCGAAGATGGTCCGGGCCGAAGCGGCGAAGCAACGGCTCCACCTGCGCACGACGCGCGCCGTAGCGCGTCACGAACACGTCGAACGGCTCCGAATGCGTCAGGTTGAGGCCCCCCTTGCCGGCCAGCAGGAACTTCCGGCCCACCGAGGGCATGGCATCGCAGAGATGCACGGCCACACCGGCAGCGCTCAGCACTTCAGCCGCCATGAGGCCGGCTGGACCGCCGCCGATCACGACAACGGATGTCACGTCTTTCAAAGTCTTCATTCGATTTCCACGAGCGCGCCCTGGCCGGTCATGAATGCAATGCGGATGACCGCCTGCGACCCATCCGGCCCGAGCGCTTGCCGATACGCTTCGCGATAGGTGCGAAGCTGCTTGAGCTTGATGTCGTCGTCCTGGGGTCGCGCCGCGGACTTGAAGTCGAGTACCCACCAGTGCCCGGTGTCCCGGCGGCGCACCAGCCGGTCCAGGCGCATCACCTGCCCGTGGTGATGCAGCGCGACTTCGTTTCCGTGCCAATCGATCACATCCGGGTTCCACGCCCACGACCCTCCACCGGAACGGATGGCGCGGGCCATGCCTTCGGCACGGTGCATCTGCTCCGGGGAAAGCTCGAATTCGCGCGCCGCCTGGCGGACCTGCGCGGGCGTGAAGCCATCGGGGCCCGACCATTCGAGCAGGCGGTGCAGGGCCTTGCCGACGAGCGACTCTCCGGTGTCATCGTCCGCCGGCCCGCGTTCGTCCGTCGCGTCTTTCATTTTCACGCGCGTGGTATCAAGAGCGGGCAGTGCAGGCATGGTGAAGGTTTCGCCGGACGGTGCACGGCCGCCTGCCAGCGCCGGGCTGCCACGCGCACCATCACCCGGTGCGGGCTCCATGGCCACCGGCTCGCACAGATCATGCAACCGCTTCCACCAGCTGCCCGGACTGCTGCGATGCGGCTCGGCGGCCGACAGCACCAAGGTCTTGCGCGCACGGGTCAGCGCCACATACAGCGCATTGAGTTCTTCCCGCTGTCGCGCCTGCTGCTCGGTCGAGAGCAGCTCGTCAGCACACGCGGGCGGACGTTTCTCGCTGGCAAGAAACACCATGCGTTGCGGCGCCCGCTCCTGGCTCGGCCAGTTCGCCAGCACGCCCATCGTCTCCGCCGTGGGCGGTGGCGCATCGGTGTCGAGCAGGAGCACCAGATCGGCCTCGAGCCCCTTCGCACCGTGGATGGTGAGCAGGCGAACCGCGCCTGGTGCTGCCGTCACCGGTGCCTGGATGCCACCCGCACGGATGGCCCGCACCAACGCATAGGGTGTGGCGTAGCGCGCGCCGTCCACCTGCAAGGCGGCCGAGAGCAACGCACGCAGGTTGGCCTGCACCGGCAGGCGCAGCGCGGCAGGAGACGCGGCCGCAAAGCGCGCGAGGACGTCACCGTCGTGGTAGATCGCGTCCAGCGCGTCGTGTGGCGGCAGTGCCTGCAACCAGGACTGCCAGCGCGTGAGCGTCCTGCCGGCGTCGGCGAAGCGCCCGGCCAGTTCGCCATCCTGCAGCAGCTGCAGCCAATGACGGTGGGGGTGCTTCTGCCGCAACCGGGCAATGCGCACGAGATCATCGTCACCCATGCCGAAGAGCGGCGACTTGAGTGCCCGCGCCAGCGACAGGTCGTGGCCCGGCGATACCAGCGCGTCCATCAGTGCCACGACATCCTGCACTTCGGGCACGTCGGCCAGATCGGTCTTGTCAGGCTGCTGCGCGGGAACGTGCAGCGCACGCAATTCGTCCTGCATGACGGCGAGACGGTCGCGTTTGCGGGCCAGCACCATCACGTCCTGAGGTTTGGTGCCGGCCGCGACGCACTGCGCGATCCACTGCGCGGCCTGTCGGCATTCGCGCGTCCGCAGCGTCTCCTCCGGCAGCTCACGCGGGGTGGTGAGGCTGTCGCGCCAGGCGAGAGGATCGTACGGCGCGCCGGCATCGTCAGCGGCTCCCCCGTCCCGCATCGTCATCGGCAGGCGCAGTGTCTGGCCTTTTTCTTCCGACTCGGTCGTGTGCGCGCGAAAGCCCGGAAGCTCGCCGGCCTGCCCTGCTGCCAGCATCGCGCCGTTCACAGCTCCGATCACGCCCGGGGCGTTGCGACGCGTGTGATCGCTGGCCAGCTTGTCACCGCCCAGGCCATCGACGATGAATTCGCACGCGTCGACGAACACCTGCGGTTCCGCCCGGCGGAAGCGGTAGATGCTCTGCTTGGGATCGCCCACGATGAAGACACCGGGTGGATGGCCACCTGCGCCCGCATAACCCGACAGCCACGAATGCAAGGCCTGCCATTGCAACGGATTGGTGTCCTGGAACTCGTCCACCAGCAGATGGGCAATGCGTGCGTCCAGCCTCTCCTGCACCCACGCGCCAAGAACCGGGTCGGAAAGCATGCGCAGCGCAGCACGCTCCACGTCGTTCATGTCCACCCAACCCCGCTCGCGCTTGAGCTGCGCAAACTCGGCCAGCAATATGCGCGCGAGCCGCACGATGCGCTGGTGGTATGTCCATGCCTCGTGTTGTGCCTGCGCGGCGCACAAGGCCTGCAATTCGGCTTCGGCGTCCTGCGCAGCAGCAAACTTGACGAGATTCTTCGTGAGCCGGTCTTCGTCTTTCACGAAGAAGGCCTTGCGCAACGCAGCGATGCATTCAGCGCCGGGTTCGAGCGCCAATGCATCGACGACTTCGTTCGCGGCTTTCTGCGGGGTCTTGTTGGCCTCGCGGCCCAGCGCCGATGCACGCGCCAGCCACCGCGCGCGCGCAATGTCGCCCCCGAGCGCAAGCCCCGGCTCCTGCAGACCCGCCCACTGCGGGAAGCGACCGGTGAAATGCGCGACGGAAGTTTCCAGCGTCTGCGCGCCATCAGCCAGCACGAATTCGACGCGCCGCGACAGTGCAGCCTGCAGGGCCTTGTGCGTCTGCGAACGCCCATGCGTGGCAACGACAGCCTCGAAATCCGCGCGGTATTCGGGCTGGGCCGCAAGCGCGGCGTAAAACCGTCGCCACACGTGGCGCACGGCCTCGGCATCGTCTTCCAGCAACTCGTAGCTGGCAGGAAGACCCAGTTCGTCCAGCACGGCCAGCGGCGCATTGCGCAGCAGCGCAGCAAACCAGCTGTGGAAGGTGCGCACCTGAACCGGTCTGCCGCAGTCCAGAACGGAACTGGCAAGCTTGCTCAACGCTTCATGGAAGCGCGGCGCCTCGGCCGCGTCCATGCCCCAGGAAACGAGCGCAGCCTGCAGCACATCACGGGGCGCGCCCGAATGACTGAGCAGCGCTTCCTGGAGTCGCTCGCGCATCTCGCCTGCCGCCTTCTTGGTGAAGGTGATCGCCAGAATCTCATGCGGCTTCGCCCCGTCGAGCAACGCACGCACGATGCGCGCGACCAGCATCCAGGTCTTGCCCGCGCCTGCACATGCCTCCACCGCGACGCTGCGACGCGGATCGCAGGCGATGGCGTAGAACGCCTCGCGGCTGACCGGCCTGCCGTTGTGCTCGTAAGCCGGGGTCATGCGGCTTCCCAGAAATCTTTACGGCACAGGCCGCGCGCGCTGCAGTACTCGCACGCACTGCCCTCACCCAGCGCAGGCAGCGGCATGCCCTGTGCAATGCGGCTCATGTCGACGAGGATGCCGTCGATCAGCGCATCGCGTGCCGCGACCAGGTCGTCCTGTTCGTAGGTGTGCGTGCCGTCGCGTTCGCCGACATTCACATAGGCGGCACGGAGCGTGTCGTCGGGCAGCAATGCGGCGTAGAAGGCGATCTGCGTGTCTTCCAGCGGCGTCCTGATGCGCTGGCGCGTGGTCTCGCGCGGCTCGGTCTTGTAGTCGATCACGAAAGTACTGCCGTCCGGCAACTGGTCGATGCGATCGATGTAGCCGTGAAGCACATGCTCGCCCAGTGGTTGCGACGTTTCGAATTCGGCCTTGCTGAACCGGCCTCCATCGGCTTCGTGCCCGGCCAGCCAGTCGAGATAGCCGTCGCGCAGGCGCGGCCATGCGGAGGCGAATGGAAGGAACTGGTCGTCCTCCAGGCCCATTCTCCGGGTCACGGTGGCCGCCGCTTCGTCCAGCAGCGCCGCGCGTTGCCGGGCGGGATTCGCAGCTCCATCGCGCAGCGCTTCGTGGAACAGCCGCAGCACGGCATGCAGCCAGTTGCCGAAGTCGCGCTTGTCCACTTCGACGTCGAGCTCATCGGCCTCGCGCAGCCCCAGTTGGCGCAAGGCGAAGAAGCGGTAAGGACAGCGCCGGAGGTCTTCATAGGAACTGGCCGACAGTCGCGTCACGGGCAATGCGTCGCCACGCGGCATGGGCAGTGGCGTGGGTTGGGGCAACACTTGGCGGTTCGGGCGCGGGTCTGACTCTTCGGGTTTCGCGCCTTGCAGCAGCAGCGCTTGCACCAACGGGCTCGGCAACACGGCTTCGCCACCCGCGTCGTGTGCACGCCAGAGCACATCCACAAGCGGGCGACCCAGGGCAAACCGCCATGCGGCCAGAAGGCTGCCGTCCAGCAATGCGCGGGACGGCAGGCCAAGCAACTCCCGTTGCAGCGCCGTCCACGGGCCGGGCGGCTCGGGCGAGGCTGCCAGCCGTACTTCGTCACTGCCGGGCAGGACGACCGCCTCGAACGGCCACGCCGGCAACTGGAGCAGCGGCAGGATGACGACCGGCGCATCCCTGGGCGCGCCGGGTTTGAAGGTCATGGCTTCCAGCGCTTCATTCGCCCAAGCCATGAACTGCGCATGGCTCATGCGACGCGATGCGTACGGCGAACGCGCGAGGAAGTCTGCGAGCCCGGCTGCGTCTTCTTCGTCCAGATGCAGCGCTGCAAGCACCCTGGCACCCGCAGCGTCTGTCGCGAGCGGCTCCCATTGACCACACGCCTGCAGGAACTGGCGCGTCGCTGCGAGCCACGCGGTCAACGGACGCGCGGCATTCATCGCCTCACGGAACTCGTCGGCCATCGTGGCGATGACCAATGCGTTTTCAGCATCACTCACATGGGCAAGCCAGTGACGAACGCCGGACCATGCAGGCATGCCTTCGCGACGCAGCAATGCTTCGAGGCGCGAGACGGAGCGGGCGTCAAACGCAGGCGCATTCTTCAGCCAGTCGAGCACGGCATCGGTGGATGCCTGCCGTGCACACGCACGCAAGGCCACCATCCAGCTTGCCGCTGCGCGCGTGGTGGAAAGCTTCCAGCCGGTCTCGTCGCGCAGCGGAACGCCCGCTGCGTCGAGCAGTGCACGCACACGGCGCGTGAGTGTGCGATCCGTCGCAACCAGCGCGACAGGCGAAACACCGGCATTGAGCCGGTTCAGCACGCAGGCCGCAGCGCGTTCTGCTTCATCCTCCGGATCCCTTGCGGCGTGCAGTGCGATTGCGCCACGCGCCGCGAAGTCATGTGCCAGCGGCAGGATCACCGCACGTGCGCCCTTGCTGCGCGCGATCTCATGCGCCAGTGCGTCGTGCTGGAAACCCTCGATCACGGCAATGCATTCGACGTCGTCGGCGAGCGCCGCTTCGAAGAGGACGTCGGTCGCGTACCCCGAAGCCGCAGCCCATTCCACCGCGACTCGAGCCACGGCAGACTCCAGTGCGAGCATGGGGTTGTCGAGCCCTCCCGACACGGCAGCTCGAGCGTCCGCAGCCCAGGCTGCACGCGCGGACGGACTTTTCGCCGCCGCCACCTGCGCCAACGCATGCGCGGACTCCACCAGACGCGGAGCCAGCACCTCGCGTTCCGCCGAAAGACCGGCACGCTCGATCCACAGCCGCGCCGTGAGCCCGTCGCGTGCCATGTCGAAGCTGATGTCCTCAGGCTGAGGGACGAAGCCGCCGAGCGCACGTGCCCATGTATGCGTGGTCTCGAAGCGGGGAACAAAGCCCGATGTCGCGCCTCGCGCCCACTCGGCGCGAGCAGCGGGCAGCATCTGCGCAAAGGGCAGCAGGACCACCGTGCGCAACGGGTGGCAGCGGGTCAGGGACAGGTGCGCGCGTACGCCTTCCAGCCAGTCTCGGGCCGGGGCGGCGTCATCGCTTTTTGCTATGTCATTCATAGCAATCCCAATCCCGATGGAGGCACTTGGTTTCTGTCACAATCCCCCAACTTTAGCTGCATCGTCATTCCATCCAGAGGACCCCACCATGGCAAGTGAACTCATCAAACACATCACGGATGCATCCTTCGAATCCGACGTGCTGCAGGCCGACAAGCCGGTGCTCGTGGACTACTGGGCCGAGTGGTGCGGCCCCTGCAAGATGATTGCTCCCATCCTGGACGAAGTCTCCGGCACCTACCAGGACAAGCTGCAGATCGCCAAGATGAACGTCGACGAAAACCGCGACATCCCCGCGAAGTTCGGCATCCGCGGCATCCCGACGCTCATGCTGTTCAAGAATGGCCAGCTCGCCGCCACCAAGGTCGGTGCCATGAGCAAGGCGCAACTCACGTCCTTCCTGGACCAGCAACTCGCCTGACCCCTCCCGGAACACGGGTCCGCAGCGGCCCGTGTTGCAACCCGGCGCAATTACCCGGTCGACAGCCGGTTTTTCCTGTCATAATGCCCCTCAATTCGCCGCGCGGCCTAGTCCAGCGGCCCGAATGCCCGAAGCGGGCGGCGCCTCCAGCCGCTTTGCCCTCCCCCCAGATTTTTCATAGAACTCCCTTCAAGGGATCATTCCATGCACTTAAACGAACTCAAGGCACTGCACGTGTCTGAAGTCCTCAAGCAGGCCGAAGCCCTTGAGATCGAGAACACCGGCCGCATGCGCAAGCAGGAGTTGATGTTCGCGATCATCAAGAAGCGCGCCAAGACCGGCGAGCAGGTGTTCGCCGACGGCGTGCTCGAAATCCTGCCCGACGGCTTCGGCTTCCTGCGCAGCCCGGACACCAGCTACACCGCGAGCACCGACGACATCTACATTTCCCCCAGCCAGGTCCGTCGCTTCAACCTGCATACGGGCGACATGATCGAAGGCGAAGTGCGCACCCCGAAGGACGGTGAACGTTATTTCGCGCTGACCAAACTGGACAAGGTCAACGGTGGTGCACCGGAAGACAACAAGCACAAGATCATGTTCGAAAACCTGACGCCGCTGTTCCCCAAGGAACAGATGCGCCTGGAACGCGACATCAAGAGCGAAGAGAACATCACGGCCCGCGTGATCGACATCATCGCCCCCATCGGCAAGGGCCAGCGCGCGCTGATCGTCGCCCAGCCCAAGAGCGGCAAGACGGTGATGATGCAGCACATCGCCCATGCCATCACCGCCAACTACCCCGACGTCCACCTCATGGTGTTGCTGGTCGACGAGCGTCCGGAAGAAGTGACCGAAATGCAGCGCACCGTGCGCGGCGAAGTCATCGCCTCCACGTTCGACGAACCGGCCGCCCGCCACGTGCACGTGGCCGAGATGGTCATCGAACGCGCAAAGCGCCTGACCGAACTCAAGAAGGACGTGGTGATCCTGCTGGACTCCATCACCCGTCTGGCCCGCGCCTACAACAACGTCGTGCCCTCGTCCGGCAAGGTGCTGACCGGCGGTGTGGACGCCAATGCACTGCAGCGTCCCAAGCGCTTCTTCGGCGCAGCCCGCAACATCGAGGAAGGCGGCAGCCTCACCATCATCGCCACGGCCCTGGTCGACACCGGCAGCCGCATGGACGAAGTGATCTTCGAAGAGTTCAAGGGCACCGGCAACAGCGAAATCCACCTGGAGCGCCGCCTGTACGAAAAGCGCGTCTTCCCCGCCATCAACCTCAACCGCAGCGGCACCCGCCGCGAGGAATTGCTGCTGGCCCCCGAGGTGCTCCAGAAGACCCGCATCCTGCGGCAGTTCATGTACAACATGGACGAAATCGAGTCGATGGAGCTCATGCTCAAGAACATGAAGGCCACCAAGACCAATGTCGAGTTCTTCGACATGATGCGAAGGGGCGGGTAATCCGGGCTATAATCGGCGGTTTCGCGGAAAGTAGCCCGGATTGGCCGGACCGGCTCCCGCACATGACAAGGAAAGACCATGAAAGAAGGCATTCATCCCAATTACCGCGAAGTGCTCTTCGTGGACCTGTCCAACGGTTTCCAGTTCGTCACCCGTTCCTGCGTGAACACCAAGGAAATGGGCAAGACCGAAGACGGTCGTGAACTCCCGCTGTACAAGCTGGATACCTCGAGCGAATCGCACCCCTTCTACACCGGCACGCAGAAGTCGGTCGACAACATGGGTGGCCGCGTCGAGAAGTTCCGCAACCGCTTCGGCAAGACCGCAGCCAAGTAAGCTGCAAAGCGCCGGCCACGTTCATCGCAGCGTGGCCGCAGCAGCACCAGACGGGCAGCCCGGGTTTCCGCGCTGCCCTTTTTCTTTGCCGAGCCCGACAATCCTCCTCCGGTGAACCGTCCAACTCCAGCCATCGTCGCGCAAAGCGCGGTCCGGCGCCTGCCGCGCATCGCCCTGCTGCTGCTTTGCGTGGCCTATGTGCTGCCCGGCTTCATCGGCCGCGAGCCGTGGAAGAACGCCGACCTCGCCACCTTCGGCTACATGTACGACCTGGCGACCGGGACGTCCGACTGGTGGAAACCCACGCTCATGGGCATGCCACCGGAAGTGGACGGCCTGCTGCCCTACTGGCTGGGCGCCTGGGCCATGCAGATCGCGCCGCCGTGGGTGGAACCCGACTTCGCAGCCCGCATTCCCTTCGGCATGCTGCTGGCGCTGACACTGGCAGCCATGTGGTACGGCGTCTACTACCTGGCGCGCAGCCCGCGCGCGCAACCCGTCGCCTTTGCGTTCGGCGGCGAGGCGCAGCCGGCCGACTATGCACGCGCCATTGCCGACGGCGGGCTGCTCGCACTGGTGGCATGCCTGGGGCTCGCGCAACTCTCGCATGAGACCACGCCTTCGCTCGCGCAGCTTGCTTTTACCGCGCTGGCGTTCTACGGCATGGCCGCGCTTGCCCGCCGCACCTGGGTGCCGATGGTGGCGGCGGCTGCCGGGCTCGCAGGCCTGTCGCTTTCCGGCGCGCCCGCCATGGGTTTGCTGTTCGGACTCGGCGGCTTCGCCGTCGCACTGATCGACCCGTCTCGCGAAGATGCCGAGGACGGAACATTGCGCCCCGTGGCGCAGGCGGCCGTGTTGCTGGCGCTGGCCCTGGCTGCCGCCGTGCTCGCCTGGGCGCTGGACGAGTGGCGTTGGCGCCTGAACCTGCCCACGCGCGACTGGCGCAGCCTGGGTCGCCTGTTCCTGTGGTTTCCATGGCCCGCGTGGCCATTGGCGCTGTGGACGCTCTGGCGCTGGCGCCGCCAGTTGACGAGCCGGCACGTCGCGCTGCCGCTGTGGTTCGCGCTGGTGTCTGCGGGCGCGACCATCTTCACGACGTCCGGTGACCGCTCGCTGCTGCTCGGCCTGCCCGCCGCTGCAACGCTCGCCGCTTTCGCACTCCCCACCCTGCGCCGCAGCGTGGCCGCGCTGATCGACTGGTTCACGCTGCTGTTCTTCACTTTCTGCGCAGTCATCATCTGGGTGATCTGGATCGCCATGGAAACCGGCGTTCCCCGCCAGCCTGCGGCCAACGTCGCCAGACTCGCGCCAGGCTTCGAGCCGAGCTTCGGCTGGATTGCATTCGGCGTCGCGCTCGCGGCCACCATCGCATGGGCCTGGCTCGTGAAATGGCGTGTGGGCCGCCACCAGTCGGCGCTGTGGAAGAGCCTGGTGCTGCCGGCGGGCGGCGCCATCCTGAGCTGGCTGCTGCTCATGACGCTGTGGATGCCGCTGCTGGACTTCGCGCGCAGCTACGCGCCTGTGGTTCAGCTGGGTGCGCCGGTCCTGAATGCAGGCGGACAGAAGCCCGTCTGCTTGGAAGCCTGGGGACTGAGCCGGCCGCAGATCGCCGGCTGGCGCTATCACGGCAAGTACGACATGCAACACGCCGGCGGCCCGGTGGCGTGCCCGTGGATGCTGGTCGATGCAGACGATGCGGCAGCACTTTCCATTGCGGTGGACATGCGCAAGTGGACGCTGCAGACGACCATCCGTCGCCCGGTCGACCGCAACGACGTCGTGCTGGTGTACCGGCGCGTGAGTCCTTGAGCACGCCTTCCGAATTCCGTGTCATCACGCGCCACGCCGGCACGGTGCTGGTAGGCCAGGTCGCGGTCATGGCTTTCGGCCTGGCCGACACCGTCGTCGCCGGCCGCTACGCCGATTCGGCCCTTGCTGCGCTGTCGGTCGGCTCTGCGGTGTTCATCAGCGTGTTCGTCGCGCTGCTGGGCGTCATGCAGGCCCTGTTGCCGGTCTGGGCAGAACTGCACGGCAGTGGCCGGCAGGCGCAGGTGGGCGTGTCGGTGCGACAGTCGCTCTATCTCTGCGCCGTCACCATCGTCACCGGCTTGCTGATCCTGCTGAACCCCGGACCGGTGCTCGAATGGACGCGCGTTCCCGAAGCCTTGCGGCCGGAGGTCGAGGCGTACCTTGGCGTGCTGGCGCTCGCGCTGCCGCCGGCCCTGCTCTTCCGCATGTTCAGCACGCTCAACCAGAGCCTGGGCAAGCCGAGGCTCGTGACCTGGCTGCAGATCGGCTCCCTCTTCGTGAAGGTGCCGCTGTCGATCTGGTTCACCTTCGGAGGTTTCGGGCTGCCGGCCGGCGGTGTGGTCGGCTGTGCGTGGGCCACGCTGGTCGTCAACTACCTGATGTTCGGCACTGCGTTGTGGCTGCTGCGGACGCAGGTGCTCTACCGGCCCTACCAGCTGTGGCGGCGCATGGAGCGGCCGGACTGGCCGGCGCTGGGCCAGTTCGCGCGCATGGGTGTGCCAGGCGGGCTGGCGATCATGGTCGAGGTCACCTCGTTCACGCTAATGGCCCTGTTCATCGCACGCATGGGCACGACGGCGAGCGCGGCGCACCAGATCGCGGCCAACATGGCGGGGCTGCTGTACATGGTGCCGCTGTCGCTGGGCATCGCGGCGAGCGCGCGCGTGAGCTTCTGGCTGGGCGCGGGCGACGCCACGCATGCGCGTCTCGCACTCGCTACCGGGCTGCGCCTCACCATGGGCATCGCCGTCGTGCTGGCTGCGGCGATGTTCCTGCTCCGCGCACCGCTTGCGTCGCTGTATTCCGGCAATCCGGCCGTGGTTGCCATGGCGTCCGGCCTGCTTGCCTGGGCCGCGCTCTACCACGTGGCGGATGCCATGCAGGCAATCTGCGTTTTCCTGCTGCGCTGCTACCGCGTGACGATCGCGCCGCTCGTCGTGTATTGCGTGCTGCTGTGGGGTCTGGGCCTGGCGGGCGGCTACGTGCTGGCCTACGGTGGTGCCGGCATCGAGCCCTGGCGCGGCGACGCGGCCACCTTCTGGATCAGCAGCGCCGTTGCGTTGTGGATCACAGGGCTCGCGTTCCTGGCGCTGCTCAGGCGCGCTTCCGTACAACGGCATAATTGACGTTAACGTAAACGTCAGACTCGAGGAGCACTCTCATGGACATCAAGGGCAAGGTCTTCATCGTCACCGGCGGCGCGTCGGGCCTGGGCGAAGGCACGGCACGCATGCTGGCTGCCAATGGCGGCACCGTCGTCATCGCCGACATGCAGGCCGAAAAAGGCGAAGCGGTGGCAAAGGACATCGGGGGTGCCTTCGTCAAATGCGACGTGAGCAACGAGGCCGACGGCCAGGCCGTGGTCGCCAAGGCCGTGTCGCTGGGCAAGCTGGCGGGTCTGGTCAATTGCGCGGGCATCGCGCCGGCCGAGAAGACAGTGGGCAAGAACGGCCCGCACGCGCTGGCCGTGTACACCAAGACCATCATGGTCAACCTGGTGGGCAGCTTCAACATGATCCGCCTGGCGGCCGACGCCATGAGCAAGAACGAACCTGAAAGCACGGGCGAGCGCGGCGTGCTGATTTCCACCGCATCCGTCGCGGCCTATGACGGCCAGATCGGCCAGGCGGCCTACAGCGCGTCCAAGGGCGGGGTGGTCGGCATGACGCTGCCCATCGCGCGCGACCTGGCCCGCAACGGCATCCGCAACATGACCATCGCCCCCGGCATCTTCGGCACGCCCATGCTGTTCGGCATGCCCAAGGAAGTGCAGGACGCGCTGGCCGCCGGCGTGCCCTTCCCGTCCCGCCTGGGTACCCCCGAGGACTACGCGAAGCTGGCGAAGCACATCATCGAGAACGACATGCTCAACGGCGAGGTGATCCGCCTCGACGGCGCGATCCGCCTGGCACCACGCTGAGCCGATGAGGGGCCCTGACGGCGCTGCCGCCAGCCGTCGGCCCCGAGGCATGCCGTGACCAGCGACTTCATCGAAGGAGACCGCATGAAGACCAGGACCAACATCGTCGCGCTGGCCACCGCACTGCTCGTTGCCGGTTGCGCCACCCAGGCCCCCGGCTTCAACTACACCGTTCCCGCGCAGCCGGAAGGCGCCTCGGGCTACACCGAGAAGCCCGGCTGGGCAACGAGGAAGTTCGCGGTCGCCGCGGCCAACCCGCTGGCGACCGACGCGGGCTACCAGATCCTCAAGGCCGGCGGCTCGGCCATCGACGCAGCCATCGCCGTGCAGATGGTGCTGGCACTGGTGGAGCCGCAATCCAGCGGCATCGGTGGCGGCGCGTTCCTTCTGCACTACAACGGCAAGGACGTGGAAGCGTTCGACGGCCGCGAAACGGCCCCCGCCGCCGCAGACGAAAAGCTCTTCCTGCTGCCCGATGGCAAACCCATGGCCTTCTACGATGGCGTGGTCGGCGGCCGCTCGGTCGGTGTGCCCGGCGCGGTGCGCATGCTCGAGATGGCGCACAGGCAATACGGCAAGCTGCCGTGGTCCACGCTGTTCCAGCCGGCCATCACGCTTGCGGAAGGCGGTTTCAAAGTCAGCGCACGGCTGAACACACTGGTGACGGCCGACGCCCACCTGAAGAAGGACCCGGTTGCCGCCGCCTATTTCTTCAAGTCCGACGGCGCGCCGCGCGACGTGGGCGTGAGCCTGCGCAACCCGGCATTCGCCGAAGTGCTGAGGAAGATCGCCGCCGAAGGCTCGCGCGGCCTGCATGAGGGCGAAGTGGCGCAGGCCATTGTCGCCAAGGTGCAGGGCCACCCGACCAACCCCGGCAAGATGACGCTGGCCGACCTGGCCAACTACCAGCCGAAGAAGCGCGTGCCCATTTGCCACGACTACAAGGCAAGCGGGCATGACTACCGCATCTGCGGCATGCCGCCACCGAGTTCGGGCGCGATCGCCGTCGGGCAGATCCTGGGCATCCTGAACAACACGAATGCCGCCACGCTGCCCCTTGCCGATGGCGTGGCCAGCCCCGCCGGCAAGGTGCCCAGCGCGGAATGGCTGCATCTCTACACCGAAGCCGCGCGGCTGGCCTTCGCCGACCGCGCGCAGTACCTTGGCGATCCGGACTTCGTGCAGCCGCCGTCCGGCAACTGGATGAGCCTGCTCGACCCCGGCTACCTCGCGCAGCGCGCCCGCATGATCGGCGCGCAGAGCATGAGACTCGCCAGGCCCGGCACGCCCGGCGCGACGCAGGTGAGCTACGCCCCGATGCCCGACCAGCCCGAATACGGCACCTCGCACATCAGCATCGTGGATGACGCAGGCAACGCGATTGCGATGACGACGACCATCGAGGACCAGTTCGGCGCGCGCCAGATGGTCGGCAAGGCGGGCGTGTCCGGTGGCTTCCTGCTCAACAACGAACTCACCGATTTCAGCTTCGCGCCTACCGATGCCGAAGGCAAGCCGGTCGCGAACCGCGTGCAGCCGGGCAAACGCCCGCGCTCGTCGATGGCGCCCACGCTGGTGTTCGACAAGGGCAGCGGCCAGCTCGTCATGAGCGGCGGAAGCCCCGGCGGCGCGCTGATCATCCACTACACGGCCAAGACGCTGTACGGCACGCTCAACTGGGGCATGAACGCGCAACAGGCGATCAACCTGCCGAATTTCGGTTCCAACAACGGGCCGACGCTGCTGGAGGAAAGGCGCTTCCCGTCCGCAACGGCGGAAGCGCTACGCGCGCGCGGCCACGAAGTGCGCGAGCAGAACATGACCAGCGGCCTGCAGGCCATCCAGAAGACGCCTTCGGGCTACTTCGGCGGGGCCGACCCGCGCCGTGAAGGGGTGGTTCTGGGGGACTGATAATCCCCGGATGGCCATCCCGCAAACCTTCGTCCAGGAGCTGCTCGCACGCGCCGACGTGGTGGAAATCGTCGGCCGCCATGTACAGCTCAAGAAGGGTGGGGCCAATTTCATGGGGCTGTGCCCCTTCCACGGCGAGAAGTCGCCTTCGTTTTCGGTCAGCCCCACCAAGCAGTTCTATCACTGCTTCGGCTGCGGAAAGCACGGCGACGCCATCAGCTTCCTGATGGAGCACACGGGCTCGACCTTCGTCGAGGCCGTGCACGACCTGGCCCAGCAATACGGCATGCAGGTGCCGGAAGACGACGCTTCCCCCGCCGATCGCGCACGCGCCGCCGAGCAACGGCAAAAGCAGGCCACGCTCTTCGACGTGCTCGAGAAGGCCGGCGAGGCCTTCCGCAAGAACCTGAAGAACTCGCCACGGGCCATCGACTACTTCAAGCGCCGCGGCGTGTCGGGCGAAATTGCCAGGCGCTTCGGCCTCGGCTACGCACCCGAGGGCTGGCGCGCCCTGGCCAGCGTGTTCCCCGACTACGCCGACCCGTTGCTGGTCGAAAGCGGACTCGTCATCACGAATGAAGACGAGGGCGGCAGCGATGAGAAACGCTACGACCGCTTCCGCGATCGTGTGATGTTCCCCATCCGCAACATCAAGGGTGAGTGCATCGGCTTTGGCGGCCGCGTGCTGGGCGACGAGAAGCCCAAGTACCTCAACTCGCCGGAGACGCCGGTCTTCAGCAAGGGCCGCGAACTCTACGGCCTGTTCGAGGCGCGCGAAGCGATCCGCGATGCTGGCTACGTGCTCGTCACGGAAGGCTACATGGACGTGGTGGCGCTGGCGCAGCTCGGTTTTCCGCACGCCGTCGCCACTCTCGGCACGGCCTGCACGACGGATCACGTGCAGAAACTCTTCCGCTTCACGGATTCGGTGGTCTTCAGCTTCGACGGCGACGCCGCCGGTCGTCGCGCCGCACGCAAGGCGCTGGACGGTGCCCTGCCCTATGCGCAGGACACGCGCACCGTGAAATTCCTCTTCCTTCCCGCCGAGCACGACCCGGACAGTTACATCCGCGAATTCGGCGCCGATGCATTCTCTCGCTATGTGAGCGAGGCCACGCCGCTCAGCCGCTTCCTGGTGGACTCGGCGCGCGAAGGCTGCGACCTGACGACCGCAGAAGGCCGCGCGCACATGGCGAGCAATGCCCGGCCGCTCTGGATGCAATTGCCCGACGGCGCACTCAAGCGGCAGATGCTGGGCGAAATCGCACAACTGGCGCAACTCGATGCATCCGAACTCGCCTCGCTGTGGGGCCAGAAAACCTCGACGGGACGCACGGGAGGCAACCGTTCAGGCGGTGGCTGGAATGGCACTCCCGCCAGCTCTGCGGGCTACACCACGCCCCGCCGCGCCACACGCACCCTGCCGCCCGGCCGCGCCGACCGCGCATTGCAGATCGTCTTCATGGATTCCGCCGCCTGGGCCGCGCTCGGCCACGACGACCACCAACTGCTCTGCGACCTGGCCCCGCCGCACGGCCCGCTGTTCGCCTGGCTGGACAGCCAGGTGCAGGAACACGGGCCCTTGCCCTGGGCCGAATTGCAACAGGCCCTGCAGGGTCATGCGCTTGAAAACCACGCCGTGACCCAGATCTCGAAAGTATTCGAGCAGATCGAGAATGACCCGGGTGAACTCCAGCGCATCCTCCAGATGGAACGCAAGCGCTTGCGGGACGAGGAAAAAGCCGACTTGTCACGCCGCGCGGCGAGCGACCCCGAGGCCTACGCCCGGCTGCGCGAACTGATCGCCGAGGACAAGGTGGGTCCTGCGGCCTGAAGCTGCGGTCTGGAGCGGAAAAAATGGCGAAAAGACGGCTTGAAATTGCAGCCTGACGCTATAATGTACGGTTTGCTACCGGCAAGAGCGACAGCAGCACCTCCGGATCCGGCCCACTGATGCCAACGCGCACGACCGGCCACCCTCCCCGCAAGGACTGCACACCAAATGTTCGCCCACCCATCTTGCCCCTGAGGTCCGCCCTCACCACCCGCGCCGGGATTTCGTGGCGCGCCTGCCAGTTTCTTTGTGTCCGTTTTGAAGCCAAGAGGTTCTATGCCTGTTCAAAAGTCCGGGAAGCCGTCCAAGCCCGTCGCGAAGCCCGTTGCAAAAACCGTATCCAAACCGGCCGCCAAGCCGGCAACAGCCAAAGCTGCCCCGAAGGCAGTCAAAACTGCTGCCAAGGCAACGGCCAAGCCCGTCACGAAAGCCTCGCCAGTGCCCACCAAGCCCGTCGCCAAGACCGCCGCCAAGGAAGAACTCAAGAAACCCGTTGCCGCCCCCGCCGCATCGGACGCCCCTGCCAAAAAGAAGCCGGGCCGGCCCCCGAAGGCCGCTGCGGCCGAGAAGGACACCCCGCCCAAGGCCGCCACCGGTGCCAAGCGCGGCCGCAAGCCCAAGGCCGCCGCAGGCGCTGTCAAGGCTGAAGACGACACCGACCTGTCCGATATCGAGGCTGAATTCGCCGAGGAGCCAGTTGCCGAGACGGCCGAGAAGGTCAAGCCGCTGCGCATGAAGATCAGCAAGGCGAAGGAACGCGCCTTGATGAAGGAATTCGGCCTGGACGAAACCATCCTGTCCGAAGAAGACATGGCCAAGCGCCGCCAGCGCCTGAAGACGCTGATCACGCTGGGCAAGACGCGCGGCTACCTGACGCAGGGCGAAATCTCCGACCACTTGCCCGACAAACTGGTCGACAACGAGACCATGGAAGTCGTGGTCACGATGCTGAACGACCTGGGCGTGGCGGTGTACGAGCAGACGCCTGATGCCGAGACGCTGCTGCTGAACAACACGGCCCCCACCGCCACCACGGTGGAAGAAGCCGAGGAAGAAGCCGAAGCCGCCCTGTCCACCGTGGACAGCGAATTCGGCCGCACCACCGACCCGGTGCGCATGTACATGCGCGAAATGGGCACGGTCGAGCTGCTCACGCGCGAAGGCGAAATCGAGATCGCCAAGCGCATCGAAGGCGGACTGCAGGCCATGATGGAAGCGATCTCCGCATCGCCCGCCACCATCGCCGAGATCCTGCGCATGGCGGCCGAAATCCGTGAAGGCAAGGTCGTCATCTCCACCGTGGTGGACGGCTTCTCCAACCCGAACGAGGCCGACGACTACGTGGCCGAGGAAGACTTCGACGAGTTCGACGAGGACGACGACGATGACGGCAACGGCGGCTCCAAGGCGCTGACCAAGAAACTCGAGGAACTCAAGCGCGAGGCGCTGGAGCGGTTCGACCGCATCGCAGGCCTGTTCGAGAAAGTCCACAAGATCTACGACAAGGAAGGCTACGGCACGCCGGCCTACCAGAAGGCCCAGCACGCCCTGTCCGAAGAGCTGATGACCATCCGCTTCACCGCCCGCACCATCGAGAAGCTGTGCGACATGGTGCGCGCACAGGTCGAAGACGTGCGCAAGAAGGAGCGCGAGCTGCGCCGCATCATCGTGGACAAGTGCGGCATGCCGCAGGACGTGTTCATCAAGGACTTCCCGCCCAACCTGCTGAACCTCAAGTGGGTCGAGAAGCAGGCCGCCGCCGGCAAGCCCTGGAGCGCGGTGATGACCCGCAACATCCCGCCGGTGCAGGAACTGCAGCAGAAGCTGATCGACCTGCAGTCGCAGGTGGTCGTGCCGCTGGGCGAGCTCAAGGACATCAACAAGCGCATGAACCAGGGCGAGTCCAACTCGCGCGACGCGAAGAAGGAAATGATCGAGGCCAACCTGCGCCTCGTGATCTCCATCGCCAAGAAGTACACCAACCGCGGCCTGCAGTTCCTGGACCTGATCCAGGAAGGCAACATCGGCCTGATGAAGGCGGTCGACAAGTTCGAATACCGCCGCGGCTACAAGTTCTCCACGTACGCCACGTGGTGGATCCGCCAGGCCATCACCCGCTCGATCGCCGACCAGGCCCGCACCATCCGCATCCCTGTGCACATGATCGAGACGATCAACAAGATGAACCGCATCTCGCGCCAGCACTTACAGGAATTCGGCTTCGAGCCGGACGCCGGCATCCTGGCCGCCAAGATGGAAATTCCCGAGGACAAGATCCGCAAGATCATGAAGATCGCGAAGGAGCCGATCTCGATGGAGACACCCATCGGCGACGACGACGATTCGCACCTGGGCGATTTCATCGAGGACACCGGCAACACCGCGCCGATCGAGGCCGCCATGCAGGCCGGTCTGCGCGACGTGGTGAAGGACATCCTCGACTCGCTCACGCCGCGCGAAGCCAAGGTGCTGCGCATGCGCTTCGGCATCGAGATGAGCACCGACCATACGCTGGAAGAAGTGGGCAAGCAGTTCGACGTGACGCGCGAGCGCATCCGTCAAATAGAAGCCAAGGCGCTGCGCAAGCTCAAGCACCCCAGCCGCAGCGACAAGCTGCGCAGCTTCATCGACACGCTGTAAGCGGTCGCGGGGTTTCGACCCCGCTCAGCCCTTGCGCGACGACGCCCCGGCCCTTGCGGCACGGGGCGTTTTTTTTGTCACCTTGCGCACTTCGTTCTCGCGCGCGCGGCGCATGAGGTTGCTCTCGCTGGTGCACGCACCGATGGTGCGCGCCAGTTGACGGCTGACACTGATGTACGCGTGGGCGATGCGGCTGTCGAAGTACAGCGAGTCTCCACGTGACAGCTTCACCACTTCGCCGGTCTCGAAGTGCACTTCGACCGCCCCGCTCAGGATGTAGACGAACTCCTCGCCCTCGTGGCGCGCATAGTCCTCGGGCCCGTTGATCGTGCGCGCATGCACCGTTCCGAGGATGGGGCTCATCTGCTTGCCCACAGCCTGCGTACCCAGGAATTCGTACGAGAACGCGAGGCCGCGGTAGTGCACACCCTCGCCCGAGCGCGTGACGACAGGCCTGTCCAGCGCCGTGGTCTGGGCGCCAGCCTCCGAGAACATTGCGCCCATGTCCATGCGCAAGGCGCGGCCCAGTGCCGAGAATTTTTCGTAGCTCAGCGCGAGCTGGCCGCGCTCGGCGCGCGAGATGGTGGTGATCGATACGCCAGATTGCTCAGCCACTTCGGCAAGCGTCCAGCCGAACTGCTTGCGCGCCGCGCGCAGGCGTTTGCCGAATGTCACGCGGTCGAGCGTGTGCGACGCAAGGGCGTCCTGCGGCGCATTGCCGCCCGCCTTCCTGGCATTCATGGATGTCCTGCTTCTACTCGCCATACTTTTTCATGACCTTGTAACGCAAGAATTCTGCCAGCAATGCTGGCGTGGAAGTTGCATATCCGCAAAATCCCTGAATTGCGTAAACGCAAATTGCACCATCATTGAACACGAATCCGACAAGGGAAGTCCAGCAATAAATTTGCATATCTGCAAATTTGTACATAGACTGCATCGCAAATGAACAGCACGACCCCATGATCCATACAGCAGACTTCATCGTCATCGGCGGCGGCATCGCAGCCGCTTCGGTGGGCTACTGGCTCGCGCCGCATGGGCGTGTCGTGCTGCTGGAGCGTGAGTCGCAACCGGGCTATCACTCGACGGGCCGCTCCGCCGCGCTGTTCATGGAAAGCTATGGCACGCAGCAGGTGCGCGCGCTCACCATGGCCAGTCGCGCCTTCCTTTCCGAACCCCCCGAGGGCTTCACCGAGCACCCCCTGCTTTCGCCGCGCGGCGCGATGATGGTCGCATCGCTGGGGCAGGACGAAGGTCTGGCCGAGCATTGGGACATCCTGCGCGCCATGACGCCGCGCGCGCGACTGCTCGACGCGGCAGGCACCTGCGAGCTCGTGCCCGTGCTGCGCAAGGAAAAGCTGCTGGGTGCCGTGCTCGAACCCGACGCCGCCGACATGGACGTGCATTCCATCCACCAGGGTTACCTGCGTGGCGTGCGCCGCGCGGGCGGGACGCTTGTCTGCAACGCTGAAGTCACCGCGCTTTCGCGCAACGACGGTGTCTGGAACGTGCAAGCCGGCGGCCAGACCTACCAGGCCCCCGTGGTGCTCAACGCCGCAGGCGCATGGGCCGACGCCGTTGCCATGCTGGCCGGCGTGCCGCGCATCGGCCTGCAACCGAAACGCCGGTCGGCCTTCATCTTCACGCCGCCCGAAGGCATCGCGAGCGCGCACTGGCCCATGGCCGCGAGCGTGGGCGAGGACTGGTACTTCAAACCCGATGCCGGCATGCTGCTCGGCTCGCCCGCCAATGCCGACCCGGTGGACCCGCAGGACATCCAGCCCGAAGAGATGGACATCGCGCTCGCGATCCATCGCATCGAGGAGATGACGACGCTCACCATCCGCCGCCCCACGCGCATCTGGGCCGGGCTGCGCTCCTTCGTGGAAGACGGTGATCTCGTCGGCGGCTTCGACCCCGACGTGCCCGGCTTCTTCTGGGTCGCGGCACAAGGCGGCTACGGCATCCAGACCTCGGCAGCCATGGGTGAGGCCTGCGCGGCACTCGCACGCGGCCTGCCGATTCCCGAACGCATTGCATCGTTCGGCCTGACGAGCGACATGCTCGGCCCGCAACGCCTGGCCGTCCGGGCGAAGCAGGCCGTCGCCGCCTGACAGAACACAGACCACGAGAGCAGCCCACATGCGCGTTTTCAGCGGATCCCTCGCCACCGAAACCAACACCTTCGGGCCCATGCCGACCGGCATGGCCTCGTTCAAGGACCGTGGCTACTACCCTGCGGGCACGCACCCCGACCACCTTTTCTATTTCGCCGGCCCGCTGTGGGCCGCGCGCAAACGCGGTGCGGAAAAGGGTTGGGATCTGGTGGAGGGCCTGGTCGCAGGCGCGCAACCCAGCGGCACCACCACACGCCAGACCTACGAGGCTTTGCGCGACGAACTGCTCGAAGACCTGCGCAAAGCCTTGCCGGTGGACATGGTTGTGCTCGGCCTGCATGGCGCCATGGTGGCCGACGGCTATGACGACTGCGAAGGTGACCTGCTCACACGTGTGCGCCATCTCGTCGGCCCGGACATCGTCGTAGGCGCCGAACTCGACCCGCACAGCCACTTGACCCCCGCGATGGTGGACAACGCCGACCTGCTGATCGCCTACAAGGAATATCCGCACACCGACGTGCTCGAGCGTGCGTACGAGGTCGTCGACCTCTGCGCAGCCATGGTCGAAAAGCGCATCCGGCCGGTTGCGGCAATGGTCGATTGCGAGATGATCGTGACCATGCACACCTCGCGCAATCCGGCGCGGGCCTTCGTCGACCGCATCCAGTCGATGGAAGGCAAGGACGGCGTGCTGTCCATCTCCATCGCACACGGGTTCGCCTGGGGCGACGTGCCGGAGATGGGCACCAAGGTGCTTGTGTACACCGACGGCAACGCCGATGCGGCGAACAAACTCGCGCGGCAACTCGCTGACGAACTGATCGGCATGCGCGAAGCCCTGGCCGTGCGCTACCCCGCCATCGACGAAGCGCTGGACGAAGCACTCGGCTTCGACGGCGGCCCGGTCATCATTTCCGACGGCGCAGACAACCCCGGCGGCGGCGCAGCGAGCGACTCCACCTTCATCCTGCGCCGCATGATCGAGCGCGGCGTCGGGAACGTGGCACTCGGCCCCATCTGGGACCCCGTGGCCGTGCGCATCGCTTTCGAAGCCGGCGAAGGTGCGCGGCTGCCGCTGCGCGTCGGCGGCAAGATCGGGCCGCTTTCGGGTGAGCCGCTCGACCTGGATTGCACCGTCAAGGCGCTCAGGCACGAACTCGTGCAGACCGGCCTGTCCAATGCGCCCACGGCCATGGGCGACTGCGCGCTCATCGAATACAGCGGCATCGAGATCGTGCTTTGCACACTGCGCAACCAGGCGATGGGCACCGACCTGTTCACCGGTCTCGGTTGCGACCTCGCTGCGAAGAAGATCATCGTGGTGAAGTCGTCACAGCACTTCTACGCGTCCTTCTCGAAAGTCAGCAAGCACGTCATCTATGCCGCGGCACCCGGCGCGGTGACGCTGGACCTGACGACGCTGCCGTACAGGAAGATCCGCCATCCCAAGTGGCCCCTGCGCACCTGAAGCACCTGAACCACCTCAAGCACCTGAGTTTCCACCCCTGTTCCATCCCTACTGACTGGAGATCCGAAGATGAAACGACGCACGCTCGCCGCCCTCGCCTCACTGCTGCTCGGCTCTGCCGTCGGCATGGCCAGCCTGCCCGCCATGGCGCAGGCCAAGACCCTCAAGGTCGTCGCACACGCAGATGTGAAGATCCTGGACCCGACCTTCACCACCGCGTACATCACGCGCAATTTCGGCTACATGGTCTACGACATGCTCTTCGGCCTGGACGACAAGGGCGTGCCCAAGCCGCAGATGGTGGACAAGTACACGACGTCCAAGGACGGCAAGCTGTGGACCTTCACGCTGCGCCCCGGACTGAAGTTCTCCGACGGCAGCGCCGTCACCTCAGCCGACGCCGTGGCCTCGATGCAGCGCTGGACCGCGCGCGACAGCATCGGCCGCGCCATGACCACGATCTCGGCCGCCGAGTGGAAGGCCGTGGACGCCACCACCTTCACGCTCACGCTCAAGGAGCCCTTCGGCCTGGTGCTCGAAGGCATGTCCAAACCGTCGGGCTTTCCGCCTGTCGTCATGCCCGAGCGCCTGGCCAAGATGCCGACCACCTCGCCGCTCACCGAAGTGATGGGCTCTGGCCCGTTCATGTTCAAGCGCGACGAATGGGTGCCCGGCAACAAGGTGGTGTTCGTGAAGAATCCGCACTACGTGCCGCGCAACGAAGCACCCAACGTGCTCGCCGGCGGCAAGAAGAGCGCGTTCGATCGCGTCGAATGGCTCTACCTGCCCGACTCCAACAGCGCCATCGCTGCGCTGCGCAAGGGTGAGGTGGACTACGTCGAGCAGGTGCCCGCCGACTACATCAACACGCTGCGCACCGACCCGAACGTCTCGGTGAAGGCGTCCGGTGCATGGCAGGGCTGGATGGTGATGAACCAGTTACACCCGCCGTTCAACAACCCGAAAGTGCGCCAGGCCGTGCTGAAGGCCGTGAACCAGGAACGCTTCATGGCGGCCATGGGTTACCCGCTGGACATGCGCGTCACCTACTGCGCCACGTTCTTCGTCTGCGGCAGCGCCAACGACACCTCTGCCGGTGCCGAGCCCTACCGCACGCCCGACGTCGCCAAGGCCAGGCAGATGCTGGCCGAAGCCGGCTACAAGGGAGAGAAGGTCGTGCTGCTGGTGCCCAGCGACGTGACCTACCTCAACGCCGAAGGCCTGATGGCCGCGCAGACGCTGCGCAGCATCGGCATGAACGTGGACATGCAGGTGTCCGACTGGGCCACCATCGGCGGCCGTCGCGCAAAGCGCGACGCACCCGACGCCGGCGGCTGGAACATGTACGTGACAGTGGCAGGCGGCTTCGACGCAGATTCGCCGATCACCAACGCCTATCTCAGCGCCTCCTGCGGCAACGGCCTGCCCGGCTGGCCTTGTGACAAGGAACTCGACGAGCTGCGCATCGCCTGGCTCAAGGCCCCTGCCGCCAAGCGCAAGGAAGCGCTCGACGCCTTCCAGCGTCGTGCCTACGAAGCGCTGCCGTACATCAGCGTCGGCCAGTACTCGCCCGCCATCGCCACACGCAAGGAAGTCAAGGGCGCGGAAAAGCTCTGGGGCGGCCTGCCGCTGGTCTGGATGTTGAGCAAGTAATCATGGGCTACATCCTCCGCCGCCTGCTCTCCACGCTTCCAGTGATGGGGGTCGTGGCGGTGGTGGTGTTCCTGCTGATCCACCTGTCGCCGGGCGACCCGGCCGCGCTGATCGCCGGCGACCTCGCCACCGAGGACGACATCGCCAAGCTGCGTGTCGCGCTCGGCCTGGACAAGCCGCTTGTGACGCAGTTCCTGATCTGGCTGGGCCGCCTGCTCACGGGCGACCTGGGCACGTCCATCTTCACACAGGTGCCGGTGTCGCAACTGCTGGCGCAGCGGCTGGAGCCGACGCTCTCGGTCGCCATCATCACCATGGGACTCACGCTGCTCGTGGCCGTGCCGCTGGGCACGCTGGCTGCCTACCGCGCCGGCACCTGGATCGACCGCCTCGTGATGCTGTTCGCCGTGCTTGCGTTCTCGGTGCCGGTGTTCCTCATCGGCTACCTCCTGATCTACACCTTCTCCATCCACCTCGGCTGGTTTCCGGTGCAGGGCTACGTGCACATCCGCGACGGCGTCGTGCCGTGGTTGATGAGCCTCGCATTGCCGTGCATCAACCTCGCGCTGGTGTACATCGCGCTCATCACGCGCATGACGCGCGCCACCGTGCTCGAAGTGCTGCAGGAAGACTACATCCGCACTGCACGCGCCAAAGGCCTCGGCGTTCTGCCCGTGCTCGGCCACGCGCTGCGCAATGCGGCCATTCCCATCGCCACGACGGTGGGCGTGGGCATTGCACTGCTGATCGGCGGCGTGGTCGTCACCGAAACCGTGTTCGCCTTGCCCGGTGTCGGCCGCCTCGTCATCGACTCGGTGCAGCGGCACGACTACCCGGTCATCCAGAGCGTGCTGCTCATCTCGGCTGGGGTCTATGTGCTGATCAACCTGCTCATCGACCTGAGCTACCGCCTGTTCGACCCGCGCATCCGGTACTGAAAAGCCAACGGAAGCCACTGACCAACGACGCCCCATACATGACCACTGCGTCCCCGACCGTATCCACCGCAGAGGCCATCGCCGAAGCCGCGGCGCCACCGCGCCGCCGCTGGCGCTGGCTGCGCAAGAACCCCACGCTCATCCTGGGCGCGTTGCTGCTGCTCGTCGTGGTCGCGCTGTCCATCGCCGCGCCGTGGATCGCCACGCACGACCCGCAGGACATCGACCCCATGGTGCGCCTGCAGAATTCCTCGGCCGAGCATTACTTCGGCACCGACGCGCAGGGCCGGGACGTGTTCAGCCGCGTGGTGTGGGGTGGCCGCGTCTCGATGATCGTGGCACTCTCCGTCGCGGTCCTCGCCACCTTCTTCGGCGTGCTGCTCGGCCTCACGGCCGGCTTCGTGCGCTGGGCCGACGGTCCGGTCATGCGCGTGATGGACGGGCTGATGGCGATCCCCGGCATCCTGCTGGCCATCGCGCTGATGGCCGTCACGCGGGCCAGCCTGCTGACTGTCGTTGTCGCCATCACCGTTCCGGAGATCCCGCGTGTGGTGCGGCTCGTGCGCTCGCTCGCGCTTACGTTGCGCGAGCAGCTCTATGTGGAAGCCGCGCACGCCGTGGGCACGCGGCTGCCGGTCATCCTGTGGCGGCACGTGCTGCCCAACATGCTGGCACCGCTGGTCGTGCAGGCCACGTTCGTCGCGGCTTCGGCCGTGCTGATCGAAGCCTCGCTCTCGTTCCTGGGTGTCGGCGTGCCCGCCCAGACGCCGAGCTGGGGCAACATGATGGCCGAGGGCCGCAACTACGTGGCCATTGCCTTCCACAACATCCTCTACCCCGGCGTGCTGCTCGCCGCCACCGTATTGGCCATCAACATGCTGGGTGACGGCCTGCGCGATGCGCTCGACCCGCGACTCGCAAGGCAGCTGTGACCATGAATGCCGAAATCACGACACCACTGCTGGAAGTCGATGGGCTCAAGACCCACTTCGACACGCTCGCCGGCACCGTGCGCTCGGTCGACGGCGTCTCGTTCACCGTTCGGGCCGGCCAGACACTGGGCATCGTCGGTGAATCGGGCTGCGGCAAGAGCGTGACGGCGCTTTCCATCCTGCGCCTCGTGCCCGCGCCGCCGGGCCGGCACGTGGGCGCCGTCCGCTACCGAGGCACGAACCTGCTGGCGCTCAGCGAGAAGGAAATGCGCAAGATCCGCGGCAACCGAATCTCGATGATCTTCCAGGAGCCGATGACATCGCTGAACCCGGTGCTCAGCGTCGGTCGGCAGATTGCCGAAGCCGTACAACTGCACCAGAAGGCCAGCCGCAGCGTCGCCATGGAACGCGCCGTGGAGATGCTGCGTCTCGTGCAGATACCCGAACCCGAACGCCGCGCCAGCGAATACCCGCACCAGCTCTCGGGCGGCATGCGCCAGCGCGTGATGATCGCGCTCGCCCTCGCCTGCAACCCCGAACTGCTGATCGCCGATGAACCCACCACGGCGCTGGACGTGACCATCCAGGCGCAGATCCTCGACCTCATCAAGCAGTTGCAGCACAAGCTCGGCATGGGCGTCATCATGATCACGCATGACCTGGGCGTGGTGGCAGAGAGTTGCGACCGCGTCGTCGTCATGTATGCAGGCCGCAAGGTCGAGGAAGCGGACGTGACCGACCTGTTCGATGCGCCCCAGCATCCTTACACACGTGCGCTCATGGCATCGATGCCGGCCATGAACAGCCACGCACGTCGCCTCTCGGAGATTCCCGGCCTGGTGCCAGCACCGCATGAAGTCGGCAAAGGCTGTGCATTCGCCGCGCGCTGCAACTACGCGCAGGAGCGCTGCCGCGCCGAAACACCGCAGCTCATTGCCGCCGGTGGAGGAGGCCATGCCGTTGCCTGCTTCGCCATCGAGGAAGGCCGTCTCGGCATGAACACCTCCAGTGGCACGGAGGCGCAACCCGCATGAGCAGCAAGAACACACTGCTGGTCGTCGACCAGTTGAAGAAGCACTACACGACACCGCGCAAGTGGCTGTCGAAATCACGTCCGCCGATCCAGGCCGTGGATGGCGTGTCGTTCAGCGTCGCACGTGGCGAGACGCTGTCGCTCGTCGGCGAATCCGGTTGCGGCAAGACGACCACGGCCAAGTCCGTCATGCGCCTCGTCGAGCCGACGTCAGGCTCGGTGAAGCTCGAAGGCGAGGAGCTGCTTTCGCTGGACAACGAACAGATGCGTCTTCGCCGTCGCGACCTGCAGATCATCTTCCAGGATCCGTACGCCTCGCTGAACCCGCGCCTGTCGGCCGGTGACATCGTCGCCGAGCCGCTGAAGAATTTCGGCTTGGGCAGCAGCGCCGAGCGCAAGGAGCGCGTGCAATGGCTGTTCTCCAAGGTCGGCCTGCGCCCCGAGGCCACGAAGAAGTACCCGCATGAATTTTCGGGCGGACAGCGCCAGCGGCTGGGCATCGCGCGCGCACTCGCGCTCAACCCCAAGCTCATCGTCTGCGACGAGCCCGTTTCCGCACTGGACGTGTCGGTGCAGGCGCAGGTGGTCAACCTGCTGATGGACCTGCAAGAGGAATTCGGCATCGCCTACCTGTTCGTCGCGCACGATCTCGCCGTGGTCCGCCACATCAGCCACCGCGTGGCGGTGATGTACCTCGGTCACATCGTCGAAGTGGCCGACCGCGAGACACTGTTCTCGGCGCCGCGCCACCCGTACACCGAGATCCTGCTGTCGGCTGTGCCGGTGCCCAATCCGCGCACGCCGGCAAAGCGCATCCTGCTGCAGGGCGATCCGCCGAGTCCCGCCAATCCGCCCAGCGGCTGCCGCTTCCACACGCGCTGTCCGCTGGCGCAACCCATCTGCAAGGAACAGCAGCCCGCGCTGACCGCGCGGACGCTGGATGACGACGACAGCCTGCCGCGTCGCGAGCATTGGGTGGCCTGCCACTTCCGTTGAGTTTTCGTTGAACGCACTGACACGACCATGACCACGACCCACTACGACCTGCTCATCCTGGGCGGCACCGTCATCGACGGCACCAAGGCACCCCGCTTCGACGCCGACGTGGGCATCGTCAATGGCCGCATCGCTGCCATCGGCAAGCTGGCCGGTCACACCGCGGACCAGACGATCGATGCCACGGGCCTCATCGTCGCACCCGGCTTCATCGACTCGCACACGCACGATGACGCCGCCGTGCTCTCGCAGGCCGACATGTCGTTCAAGGTCTCGCAGGGCGTGACCACGGTCATCGCCGGCAACTGCGGCATCAGCGCCGCTCCGCTGCGGCGCGACATGGATCTGCCCATGCCGCTCAACCTGCTGGAAGCGCCACCGGAAGAACGCTTCACCACCTTTGCCGCCTACCTCGAAGCACTGCGCAACACGCCCTCGACCGTCAACGTGGCGGCCATGGTGGGCCACTCGACGCTGCGCGCGGTGACGATGGAATCACTCGACCGCGAAGCCACGCCGGAAGAAATCGCCGCGATGCAGGCGCTGGTGCAGGAAGCGCTCGATGCAGGCGCCATCGGCATGTCCACCGGCACGTTCTACCCACCGGCAGTGAAGGCGACCACGGAGGAGATCATCGAGATCGGCCGGCCCCTCACTGCGCGCAACGCGCTGTACGTGACGCACATGCGCGACGAATCCGGCAAGGTGATGGAGTCGCTGGAGGAAACCTTCCGCATCGGGCGCGAGCTGGACATCCCTGTCGTCGTGTCGCACCACAAGGTGCAGAACTCACCGAACTTCGGCAAGTCCGCCGTCACACTGCCCTTCATCCAGGAAACGATGAAGCACCAGTGCGTGTCGCTCGACTGCTATCCGTACACAGCGGGTTCGACCATGATCCGCACCGATCGCGGCATGCTCGACGGCCGCGTGCTCATCGCCTCCAGCGTGCCGCACCCCGAATGCGCGGGCCGCGACCTCGACGACATCGCCGCCGAATGGGGTGTGGAGAAAGACGAGGCCGCGCGCCGGCTGCAACCGGGCAGTGCCATCTATTTCCTGATGGACGAGAACGATGTGCAGCGCATCCTCGCGTTCGACGAAACCATGATCGGCTCCGACGGTATCCCCGTCGGCGAAAGCCCGCACCCGCGCCTGTGGGGCACCTTCCCGCGCGTGCTCGGGCACTACGCGCGCGATGTCGGCCTGTTCCCGCTGGAGACCGCGGTGTGGAAGATGACAGGCCTGACCGCACGCAACTTCGGCCTGGACAAACGCAGCACGCTCAAGGTCGGCCACCATGCCGACGTCGTGATCTTCGACGCAGCGACCATCAAGGACTCGGCCACCTACGCGAAGCCGACGACCCCGGCAGAAGGCATCGACACCGTGATCGTGAACGGCACGATTGCGTGGCAAAGCGGTGGGCACACGGGCGCACGGCCCGGTCAGGTGGTGACACGCACACCGGCTGTTGCAGCACCTGCGAAGTAAGATGCGGACGTCATGTCCGTACTCTCGCAACGCGCCGCCAACCGCCGCGGCATCACGGCGATGCTGATCTCCATCGCATTCTTCGTGGTCAACGACGCCATCGTCAAGTACCTCGGTCAGACGCTCGGGGGTGGGCAGACCATCTTCCTGCGCGGCGTCTGTGCGGTGCTGATGCTGGTGTTCGTTGCGCGCGTATTCGGTCTCGCGCGCGACTTCTCCGGGTTGAAGGACCGGAAGGTGATCATGCGTTCGGTGGTGGAGGCATGCGCTTCGACTGCCTACCTCACCGCGCTCTTCCATATGCCGCTGGCCAACGCGACGGCCATCAACATGGCGACGCCACTGGTCATCACGCTGTTCGCGGTGCTGTTCCTCAAGGAGCATGTCGCGCCGACCCGATGGCTCGCGGTGTTCGGCGGCTTCGCCGGCGTTCTGCTCATTGTGCAGCCGGCTGCAGCGAGCTTCAATGCCTATTCCGTGCTGTGTGTGGGTGCGATGCTGCTCTACGCCACGCGCGACTTCATCACCCGGTTCATCACTTCAGGTGTGCCGACCATCGTGGTGGCCATCGCATCGGCCATCGGGCTCACGCTGTTTTCCGGCGGCGTGGCGCTCTTCCAGGAATGGAAGCCGCTGACACTGCAGCATGTCGGCCTGCTGGCCGCTGCCGGTGCCTGCGTGAGCGGCGCGTTCTACATGCTCATCGTCAGCCTGCGCGCGGGTGAGATGAGCGTCATCGCGCCGTTCCGGTATGCGGCGCTGCTGTTCGCCCTCGTCCTGGGCTATTTCATCTGGGGCGACATCCCGAACACGATGGCATGGATCGGGATCGCGCTGCTGGTCGCGGCGGGCATCTACCTGCTGCACAGCGAGCGGGCGCGGCGCAGCGATGCGGTGCTGGAAACTGCGACGGACTGACGCTGCAAGGTCTGCGAGCCAGCTGCTTTTGCCGGTGCGCCTAAGTCAGCAAGGCCTCGGCCAGCATGGCTGGTGAATGAATCGTCACCCCACCGAAGGTGCGCCCGTAACCGGGACCAAAGTGTGTCTTGTCCCCCGTCACCAGCACATTGCAGTGGAGAGCCATCGCCGCAAGAAGAACTGGGCGGTCCTTTTCGTGCAACCATTCGAGAAGCCCGCTCTCCGCATCTGCAGGCCTGCGCAGCAAGCCCTGCACAGAGACAATCGTCAGCAACTGATCGAGATCACCGACGGCGTGCGGAGCCTTGGCCGCAATGTTTCGGGCGGCCTCGGTCGTGACATAAGTGTCGGCCATCAATTGATGATTGCCCTCGATCAACAACCTCAGCAGTTCGCGAATTGCGCCATCGGACCGTGCCGCCGAAAACAGCACGTTGGCATCCAGAAAGATCCGCATCGGAAGCGTCAGCGCCTCTGCTTTTTCCGGGCAAGCGTGGCGGCGAGTTCTGCCTCCGCCGTATCGAATTCACGCACACGGGACTCCGAATAAATCTCGATGGGAAGCGTGATCGCCGGACGAAGCAGCAGGCCTTCAGGCGTGGTTTCTGCGATCAGATGATCGTCCGCCTTGAAGCCCATAGCCTGGCGAAGCTTGGCCGGCAGCGTGACGACGCCGCGACTGGTGATCGTGAGAGTGGCTTGCATGGGTCCGATTTTCGCCGAATTGCAGAATTTCTGCAATTCGGCAATCGTGAAGCATTGTCAGGCGAAATCTTCCGTATCGACCTCGCCACGCGCCTGATCCGCATACCGGTGGCCGGCGACGGTGGATTGGTTGATCAGTGACTCCAGCCGCGGCAGCAGTGCCGGAGACAGCTTCACGGCATCGGCCCCCAGATTGTCGTGCAGGTGCGCAACGTTGCCCGTACCCGGGATCGGCACGATATGCGGCGCCTTGTGCAGCAGCCAGGCGATGGCCAGTTGCGCTGGCGTACAACCGGCCTCTTCAGCGAGCGACAGATATGGCGGCAGCAGCTTCAGGTTGCGCGCATGGTTCTCCGGGGAAAAGCGCGGCATCGGCGAACGGATGTCGCCCTTGGCGAAGCCGGACACGTCGGTCAGCTTTCCTGTAAGGAATTGCCGCGCAAGCGGACTGAAGGCAACGAACGCGGCGCCGATCTCGCGGCACGCGTCGAGCATGCCGATCTCGGGATTGCGCGTCCACAACGAATATTCGCTCTGCACAGCCACGATCGGGTGGACCGCGTGCGCCTTGCGCAGCGTCGCCACGGACACCTCACTCAAACCAAGCTCGCGCACCTTGCCTGCACGCACCAGATCGCTCATCGCGCCGACGCTGTCCTCCACGGGCACTTTCTTGTCCCACCGGTGCAGGTAGTAAAGGTCGATCACATCCGTCTGCAAGCGCCGCAGGCTGTCCTCGCAGTTGCGGCGAATGGCTTCGGGCCGGCCGTCGATCACGCGCCGCATCACGCCGTCTTCGCCTCTCACACCTGCCATGCCGCCCTTGCTGGCCAGCGTGTATTCATGGCGGCGGCCTTTGATCGCACGGCCCATCAGCTCCTCGCTGCCACCGAAGCCGTAAAGCGCTGCGGTGTCGAGCAGTGTCACACCGCTGTCGAGCGCGGCGTGCAGGACGCGCGCACCTTCTTCGGGGGCAGGCGCCGGGCCGTAGTTCTGACCGCTCAGGCTCATGCATCCGAGGCCGATGGCGCTGACAGTGAAGGGACCGATGGTGCGTTGTTGCATGCATGTACTCCTGGGAAACAGATATTGAATTTAACCGCGGGTGAAAGACCCCATGGACGCGCGCAGTCGCTGCATGCACAGCGCCTGCCACACCGCACCGCCGTAGCCACCCACGAGGTCGCGGTCGAGCGCTGCCCAGCCGGGCAACGCTGGATCGATACCCAGATCGCGAACGTAGCCTGCAGGCACGACGACGAACTGCCGCCGGTAAGGCATCAGAAAGCGTTCGGCCCCGCCTTCGCGCAGGCCCTGCTTCGCCACCCGCAGGTCGACATGCCATTCGCTCAGGTAGGCCGCGCAGGCCGGTGCCCACCAGAACTTGCCCATGTCGTCGCCGGCCGAAGCTTCGCCCGAGAGCACACGGCGCGCGTGTTCCCAGTGCACGAAGCCGGCGTGCCTCGCGACGTCATGCAGGCAGTCGCGCAGCCGAGCGTCCTGCCCTGCCTCGCGCAACGCGTTCAGGCGCAGGCGCGCGCGGACCTTGAGCTCATCGACCGCGGCCGTCAACGCAGCTCCAGTGCGCGGCATTCGCACAACGCGGTCAGCCGGTCCTGCGCATCGTGCGCGCCCGCGAGAGCCTGCTCGCAGATCCAGCCGGCGGTCTCCATGCCTTCGCCGAGAAGACGGCGCCCGGGCGGGCGCAGTTCGATGGCGCGCTGACCGCGCTCGTCCACCGTGCGCCGGACCCAGCCGCTCTTCTCCAGCGCCAGTACCTGCCGCAGCACGTGCGAAGCGCGCTTGCCGAGCGGGTGTTCCAGTTGTGCCGGCGTGCGGCTGCCATCGGACAACACCTGTAACAGCACCAGATCACTCATGTCGAGCCCGTGATGGGTGCCCAATTCCTCATCGAGTTTGCGGCGCAGGCGCGCATGCGCGAGATCGAGCGCGAGGCAGAACGCGAGCGCGGACGATGTGTGCGTGCCGGCCTTCATGCGAGTTCTCCCGCAACCGCATCGCCGAACTCGGCGAGCCAGAGCTGCAGCAAGGTGTCGAGTTCGGCGTCGTAATCGAACATCGGGTCCACGCGCTGCTTCACACGGTCGAGGACCTCGAAGCTGAACGCGCCCACGCCGTGCTGGCGCCAGGCCTCACGCAAACGGACGTTGCGGGGAGCGCCCTGGCGCAATTCGAACTGCACTCGGTTGAGCGTGCCCTCGACATTCCGGCTGCGGCCAAGCCACAGCTCGCCTGTCGCGGTGCACCGAACCGCATAGATACCCATCGAGGGAAAAGCGCGCTTGTAGTCGCGCACGCGTTCGCGGCGCAAAGCCGCAGGAGAAGCGCCCGAAAGCGCGAGGGATGCAAGGGTGTCATTCATGACGGACTCCTGGTTTCGTTGCCAGCCATGTCCCGCGCGGTGGCTGTGACGAAGACCTCGGTCTGTCAGAACTGGAAAGAATCCAAGGGTGAGAGCCTCTTGAGCGGGCAGGCGCCCCTCAGCACCTGTGCCCGCAATTGTAGAGGCCCGGCCGTTTTTACGCCAGTTGCTGCTCCAGCTGGTGCAGTACCTGATAGCACGGCAGCACCTGCGCCACGCTCGCGTTGGGCTCGCGGCCTTCGCGGATGGCGGCGAAGAACTCGCGGTCCTGCAGTTCGATGCCGTTCATCGACACATCGACCTGGCTCACATCGATCTTCTCTTCCTTGCCATTCACCAGATCGTCGTAACGGGCGATGTATGTCGCCGTGTCACCGATGTAGCGGAAGAAGGTACCGAGCGGGCCGTCGTTGTTGAATGAGAGCGACAGCGTGCAGATCGCGCCGTTGGCGGCCTTGAGCTGGATGCTCATGTCCATCGCGATGCCGAGTGTCGGGTGGATCGGACCCTGCACGGCATTGGCCTTCACGATCGGGCTGCCGGCCTGGTAGGCGAACAGGTCCACCGTATGCGCAGCGTGGTGCCATAGCAGGTGGTCGGTCCAGCTGCGGGCCTGGCCCAGCGCATTCATGTTGGTGCGACGGAAGAAATACGTCTGCACGTCCATCTGCTGGATGTTGAACTCGCCAGCCTTGATCTTCTTGTGCACGAACTGGTGGCTGGGATTGAAGCGACGCGTATGGCCGCACATCGCAACCAGGCCCGTCTGCTTCTGCAGCGCGACGACTTCCTCGCCGTCCTTGAGCACGTCGCACAGCGGGATCTCCACCTGCACGTGCTTGCCGGCGTTCAGGCAGGCAATGGACTGCGAAGCATGCATCTGCGTTGGCGTGCACAGGATGACGGCGTCGAGCTCCTTGATCTTCAGGCTCTCGTTGAGGTCGGTCGTCACGTGCTTGATGCCGTACTTGTCCGCGACTTCCTTCGTCTTGTCGAGTTCGCGACCGATCAACGAAATGACTTCGACGTCCTTGATGTTCCTGATGCCGTCCAGATGCTTGATGCCGAACGCGCCGGCGCCGGCGAGGGCTACTTTGATGGTCATGGGTTCAGTTCTCCAGAATCAGATGGCCCACGGCGGTGTTCGACGCAGGCACGTGGAAAAAGCGATGCTTCAGCTTCGGGGCGGGACCGCCCGCAACGTCGGCCATGGCACCGCGCGCGATCAGCCACATCACGAGTTCGATGCCTTCGCTGCCGGCTTCGCGCACATATTCGATGTGTGGTACCTGCGCCAGACCGGCCGGGTCCGCGATCAGGCGGTCAAGGAACCTGTTGTCCCACTCCTTGTTGATCAGGCCGGCGCGCGGCCCCTGCAACTGGTGACTCATGCCGCCCGTGCCCCAGATCTGCACTTTCAGCGGTTCGTCAAAAGATTCGATGGCGCGACGGATCGCCTGCCCCAGTGCGAAGCAGCGCGCGCCTGACGGCACGGGGTACTGCACCACATTCACGTGGAACGGAATCACCTTCACCGGCCACGCCTCGGGCGAGCCGAACAGCAGGTTCATCGGCACGGTGAGGCCATGGTCCACCTTCAGGTCGTTCACGATGGTGAGGTCGAAGTCCTGCTGGATCACCGACTGCGCAATGTGGCTGGCGAGCTCGGGATGGCCCATGACCTTGGGCACGGGGCGCGGACCATAGCCCTCGTCGGCCGGCACGAATTCATCGGCCGTGCCAATGGCGAAAGTCGGGATCACGCCGAGGTCGAAGCTGGTGGCATGGTCGTTGTAGACGAGGAAGACCACGTCCGGCCGGTTGTCGCGCATCCACTGCTTGGAAGGCTCGTAGCCGGCGAAGAGCGGCTTCCAGTACGGTTCTTCCGTCTTTCCGAGATCGATCGCCGCGCCGATGGCCGGCACGTGCGAGGTATAGACCGAAGCCGTGATGTGCGCATGGCCGCTGCCAGCCTGGCCCGCTCCGGTCTGGCGCGCCGCGTGCTCGCCCATGATCTGCGCGGCCAGGGCTTGCTGATGCGTCAGCTCCCAGTCCTTCCACGCGTCGGACTGCGCGGCAGGGCCCTGCGCATTGCCGCCCTCGCCCACCACGCGGTTGCCCTCGGCGCTGCGGCCGCCGCCGATCATCATGTCGCGGTACTGGTGCTCGGTCATGCCGGTCATGCTGCCGGCCATCTGCTGGAACGACAGACCGTCGGTCGCGCCCAGCTTGGCGAGGAAATAGATATTGCCGCCGGTGCGCATTGCCCAGTTGAGATCGCGTGCACGTACCGCGGCGCGCTGCTCGTCCGTCATCGGCCATTCGGCCAGATAGGCATCCTCGTCGGCCTTGAAACGCGCGCGGTTCTCGGCCTTCATCAAGCTCATGCAGAACTGGTTGAGCCAGTAGCCCTTGCGCGACTGGTCAGCGTCGAAGATGGTCGTGCCGGGCACGTCCAGATAGGGTTTGTCGAGAGCCATGTCAAACCTCCTCGGGCCAGTAAAGGCGCATCGGGTTGTCCACGAGCAGCTTCTGCTGCAGTCCGGCAGTCGGAGCGATCTGCGGGATGAAGTCCACCAGCAGGCCGTCGTCGGGCATGTGGTCCTTGAGGTTCGGGTGCGGCCAGTCGGTGCCCCACAGCACGCGGTCGGGGAACTGCTCGACCACCTTGCGTGCGAACGGCACCACGTCCTGGTACGCGGCCTGCTCACCGTCCAGCGCCTTCGGCCCGCTGACGGACAGCCGCTCCGGGCAGCTCACCTTGCTCCACACATTGGTGTGCTCGCGCATGAACTTGAGGAACAGCTCGAACTCGGGGCCATCGATCGGTTTGCTCACGTCGGGGCGGCCCATGTGGTCCACCACCACCGTGGTCGGCAGCGCGGTGAAGAAGTCCCACAGCTCGGGCAGGTCCACCGCCTCGAAGTAGATCACCACGTGCCAGCCCAGCTTGTGGATGCGGCCGGCAATTTCCAGCAGTTCGTCCTTGGGCGTGAAGTCCACCAGGCGCTTGACGAAGTTGAAGCGCACGCCGCGCACGCCGGCGTCGTGCAGTTCCTGCAATTCAGCGTCGCTGATGCTGCGGCGCACGGTGGCAATGCCGCGAGCCTTGCCGCCCGACGACTTGCACGCATCGACCATCGCGCGGTTGTCTGCGCCATGGCAGGTGGCCTGCACGACCACGTTCCGCTCAAAACCCAGATGGTCGCGCAGCGCATACAGCTGCGCCTTGCTGGCGTCGCACGGCGTGTACTTGCGCTCGGGCGCATACGGAAATTCAGCGCCCGGGCCGAAGACATGGCAGTGCGCGTCCACCGCGCCGGCGGGCAGCTTGAAGGTCGGCTTGGTCGGGCCGGTGTACCAGTCGAGCCAGCCCTTGGTCTTCTCGAACGGGCCGGAGGTCGGCTTGTCGTTGGCTTGCGTCATGCGTGCTCCGTTCAATCGATGTAACGCAGGCCGGCTTTTTCCAGCGGCTCGCGCATCTTGTACATGTCCAGCCCCAGGATGCCGGATGCCAGCTTGTCGCGCTTCTCGCCTTCGTTGGCTTCGCGGGCCTTCGCGGCTTCGAGCGTCTTTGCAGCAATGGCGCGTGGCACGCAGACCACGCCATCGTCGTCGGCCACGATCACGTCGCCGGGGTTCACGCTCATGCCGGCGCACACCACGGGGATGTTCACAGAGCCGATGGTGGCCTTGATGGTTCCCTTGCTGCTGATCGCCTTGGACCACACCGGGAAGTTCATTTCCTTCAGCGTCTTCACGTCACGCACGCCAGCGTCGATGACGAGCGCACGCGCTCCGCGCGCCTGGAAACTGGTGGCCAGCAGGTCGCCGAAGTAGCCGTCGGTGCATTCGGCCGTCACAGCCGCGACGACGATGTCACCGGGCTGGATCTGCTCTGCCACGACGTGCATCATCCAGTTGTCACCGGGATGCAGCAGCACGGTGACCGCCGTGCCCGACACCTGTGCGCCCGCAAAGATGGGGCGCATGTAGGGCTTGAGCAGGCCGACGCGGCCCATCGCCTCATGCACCGTGGCCGAGCCCAGGCTCGCCAGTGCGTCAGCGGTCGCGCGATCAGTGCGCTGGATGTTGCGGTACACCACACCAAGTTCGTACATGTTGTCTTCCTTTGTCTGTTGCCGGATCAGCGGCCTTGCGATTTCAGCTTGGCATCCAGGCGTGAGAACACGCGGCGCGCATTGCCTTCGAACACCTGATAGCGCTGCTCGTCGCTCAGGTTGGGCGTGGCGGTGATGTAGCGCTTGGTGTCGTCGTAGTAGTTGCCGGTCTCGGGGTCGATGCCGCGCACCGCGCCGATCATCTCGCTGGCGAACAGGATGTTGCCCACGGGGATCACTTTGGTCAGCAGGTCGATGCCGGGCTGGTGGTACACGCAGGTGTCGAAGAACACGTTGTTCAACAGGTGGTCCTTGAGCAGCGGCTTCTTGAGTTCCTGCGCGAGGCCGCGGTAACGGCCCCAGTGGTACGGGGCCGCGCCGCCGCCATGGGGAATCAGGAACTTCAGCGTCGGGAAATCCTTGAACAGGTCGCCCTGGATCAGCTGCATGATCGCCGTGGTGTCGGCGTTGATGTAGTGCGCGCCGGTGGTGTGGAAGCACGCGTTGCAGCTCGTGCTGACGTGGATCATCGCGGGGATGTCGTGCTCCACCATCTTCTCGTAGATGGGGTACCAGTGACGGTCGGTCAGCGGAGGGCTGTTCCAGTGGCCACCCGACGGATCGGGGTTGAGATTGATGCCGACGTTGCCGTATTCCTTGACGCACTTCTCGAGTTCGGGAATGCAGGTGGCGGGATCGACGCCGGTCGACTGCGGCAGCATCGCCGCGGGAATGAAGTGTTCGGGAAACAGTTGCGAGACGCGATAGCACAGCTCGTTGCAGATCGCCGCCCAGGTGCTGGACACCTGGAAGTCACCGATGTGGTGGGCCATGAAGCTCGCGCGCGGGCTGAAGATGGTGAGGTCGGAGCCGCGTTCCTTCATCTTGGCGAGCTGGTTCTGCTCGATGGTTTCGCGCAGTTCGTCGTCGCTGATCTTCAGGTCGGCCACCTTCGGCATGACCGACGGATCCTTGATGCCCGCGATCTGCTGGTTTCGCCAGGCTTCCAGGGATTTCGGTGCCGTCGTGTAGTGACCATGCACGTCGATGATCAGGGGTTGGGCAGTGCTCATTTCGTCTTGTCCTCGGGTCGGGAATCACGGATTCCCGCACGTGGGAATCACCCGCCGATTGTTGCCCGAAGCAGGCCCCGGCGACACCCCGGCACCCCACTAGCAGCTATATCAAGACGGCATAATGGTGACAAAGCTATTCAAAACCGATGGACCTCAAGCAACTCGAATATTTCGTGCGCGTGGCAGAGCTCGGCAGTTTCACGCGCGCATCGATCGCGCTCGGTGTGGCCCAGCCCGCGCTGAGCCGGCAGGTGCGCCTGCTGGAAGTCGAGTTGCGGCAGAACCTGCTCACCCGCAACGGGCGCGGCGCCAGCCCCACCGAAGCAGGGAAGATATTGCTGGAGCACGGTCGCGGCATCCTGCATCAGGTTCAGTTGGCGCGCGAGGAACTGGGCGCCGCGCGCGGCTCGCTCGCCGGGCGCGTGTCCATCGGCCTGCCACCCAGCCTGTCGCGGCTGATCACCGTCCCCCTGACCCACGCTTTCCGTGAGCACCTGCCGCAGGCGCAGCTCACGCTGACCGAAGGCTTCTCGGTGCTCATGAACGAGGGCCTGCGCCTGGGCCACCTCGACATGGCCGTGCTCTACAACCCCGACCGCTCGGCCGAGCAGGAAATGCTCTCGCTGCACAAGGAGGAGCTCGTCCTCATTTCACCGCACCTCCCGCCGAAGAAAGCGAAGCCGGTGAGCCTGCGCGAGGTCGCCGCCCTGCCCCTCATCCTGCCCAGCCGGCCCAACGCGTTCCGACTGCAGATCGAGACAGACATGACGCGCATCGGCGAGCGGCCCAACGTGACGATGGAAGTCGACGGGCTCAACGGCATCCTCAACCTCGTGAAGGAAGGCCTTGGGCATGCCGTGCTGCCCCGCTACACGCTCAGCAACTTCGAGAATGCCGACCCCTTCACCGTGCGCGGCATCCATTCACCCAAGCTCATGAGCGAACTCGTACTCGTGTGGCCCACCAGGCGACCGATGACACAGACACACCGGCGCGCGCTGGAGCTGCTGCAGGACGTGGTATCGGACGCGATGAAGCCGTATCGCTGAGTCGCCGCCTTCAGGCCACGACGGCAACCGCCTCCACCTCGATCATGAGGTCCGGCGAGCCCAGCGCACTCACGCCGATCAGCGTCATGGTCCGGCGCGGATCGAAGCCCATTTCCATCGCCACCTTCATCGCGCCCTGGATCAGCGACTCCATCTTGTCGGGCGTCCAGTTCACGACGTACACCGTCACCTTCACCACGTCGGCAAAGCTCGCGCCGGCACCCTTGAGCGCTGCCGCCACATTGCGGTAGGCCTGCTCGGCCTGCAGGGCGAGATCGCCCTTGCCGACGATGGCACCCGTCGTGTCCTGGGCCACTTGGCCCGAGAGAAAAACGATACGGGAACCGGTGCCGATGGCCACCTGATGATAGGAATCGGGTTTGAAGAGGCCGTCCGGATTCAACAGCTCGACAGTCATGCAATCTCCTTGTTCGGGGATGGAAGATGGTTCACTGACTGTTGGAATGGTTTGCGCCCATTCTGCTGCATCCTGATATCCCGATGCCGTCGTCCGGTTCGCGCTTCTCATCCCGATTTTTTCGAGCGTTTGGTCCTGGCCAGCCGGACCTCCGTGCCGCGCGGATATTTGTCAACCCTGCGGCTGAATGCCACCGAGAAGACGCGGCCATTCACCGCGGTCAGCGTCGCGTGGACCGGCTCGGCATCTTCCGCCACCTGAAACGCCACCCGCGCGACCCGCGCCTCGGCCACGTCCATCGCCAGCTTCGGGATCGGCCCGAAGGCTGCCTGTGGATTGCGGCAATAGAAGTTGAGCGCCCGTCCATCAACCTCGCGCTGCACGAGGTCGTAGGCACTGAACTGCGCGCGGGCGATGGCGCGCTGCTCGTCGGGCAGAACGTCGAGCAGCGATCCGAGCATGCTGAACTCGACATCTGTCAGTGTGTCGCCCGCACCGAAGATCGACCGCACCCATCAGGAGCCGAAATGCCGCTTCATGCCTAAAGGGCCCTGTGCTGCAACGCCCAGATCAGCGCCGTCAAGGTGACGAACGAGATGACGGTAGTGAAAAGTTGCGCAACAGCCGCCATGCCATCGTGCCCGTGCTTCTGCGCGAGGATCGGGTAGATGCCGAGCATGGGCACGGCTGCGAAGATCAGGGCAGCCACGTGCAACTGCGCGGGCAACGGCGGCAGCAGCCAGAGCATGACGAACACCGCCAATGGATGCAGCAGCAGCTTGCCGATGGCAATGGCCGACACGTCGCGCTTGAGACCCGGCGTCGGGGTGCCCGTCAGCGAGCCGCCGATCACGAACAGCGCGAGCGCGCCGCACGAAGTGGCGAACAGGTTGACCGCACGCGCACCGGCCTCCGGCAGGCGCAGGCCGAACAGCGAGAACACCAGCCCCGCGATGATGGCCAGGATCATCGGGTTGCGCACCAGCCCGGCCAGTGAGGCGAGGAAGGTCTTGCGCCAGTTGCCCTTGCCCTGCGCGCCATCCATGTCGGCGATGGCCAGCAGCAGTGGCAGCATGAGCACGTTCTCCACGATCATGCAAAGCGCCAGTGCCACACCTGCGGTCGGCCCGAACAGTTGCAGCGCCAGCGGAAAACCGATGAAGCCGCTGTTGGAGCATGTCATGCCCATGGCCACGACGGCCGCACCCGACAGGCTCTTGCCGGCCCATCGCGCCCATGCGAAGCCGATGCCCGCCACCAGCAACGACCCCGCCGTGTACGCGACGAGATACACCGGGTTGATCACCTCGGCCAGCGTGCGCGACGACAGCGCATTGAACAGCAGTGCCGGCAGCGCGAGCTGGATGACGAACTTGCCGAACACGCGCATGTCGGCGCGGCTGAACCAGCCCGCGCGCGCGCAGGCGAAGCCGATCGCGATGACGATGTAGATCGGCAGCGTGATGGAAAGGACGTCGCTCACTGCCGGGCAATCTTTGCGCGGGTGATGACGTCGGACCAGCGCCTGATTTCGCCGTCCAGCTGTTCTCCAAGTTGCTCGGGCGTGCTGCCCTGGGCGACGAGGTTGAGGTCCAGCAGCTTCTTGCGCACGTCCGGCTGGTTCAGAACGGCCTGCAGTTCGCGGTTGAGCCGCGCGACCACCTCGCGCGGGGTCTTCGCCGGTGCCGACAGGCCGTTCCACGACGACACATTGAAACCGGCGAGGTTGCCGCCCGATTCACGGACCGAGGGCACATCGGGCAGTTGCTGCGCGCGCTTGTCTCCGAGGATCGCGAGCGGTCGCAACGCCTTGGCGTTGATCTGCGGCATCAGCGGCCCGAGGATGTCCACCATGATGTCGATCTCGCCGCCACGCACCGCCGTGATGACCGGCGGTGTGCCGTTGAACGGTACCACCTGGGCGTCGATGCCGGCCGTGGCCTTGAACAGCTCGGCCGCCAGGTTCTGCGTGGTGCCCACGTTGGGCGTGCCGATGTTGAGCTTGCCGGGGTTGGCGCGTGCATAGGTCAGCACATCGGCCAGCGACTTGAAACGCCCGCCTTCGTTGGCGGCAATGGCCAGATCGAAACTCGCCAGGCGCGAGACGGGCGTGAAGTCCTTCAGCGTGTCGAAGGGCAGCGACTTGAAGAGCGCGGCGCTCACCGCCGTGCCGCTGGAGACGAGCAGCAAGGTGTGCCCGTCCGGTTCCGCGCGCGACACCAGTTCGCCCGCCACGACACCGCCCGCGCTGGGCCGGTTGTCGATGACCACGGGTTGACCCATCGCATCGGACAGTTTCTGCCCCACCGTACGCGCCGTGATGTCGGCCGCGCCGCCTGCCGCATTGGGCACGACGATGCGGATGGGACGTTGCGAGAGCGGCTGCGCGAATGAAGGACCTGCCGCCAATGCGAAGCCTGCGATCAGCAGTTCGCGACGGACATGGGAAACGGGGGATGAAGCTGGGGTGGAACGCGTCATGAAGCGGAAGTCTACCCCTGCACTGCCAGCCCTGCGAGCAGCGCCTGCCGAGGCGACCTCTTTGCCGGGCGCGACCTCAGGCCAGCGTGTAAGCCGTCTTCACCACCGTGAAGAACTCCTGCGCGTAGCGCCCCTGCTCGCGCGGGCCGTAGCTCGAACCCTTGCGGCCGCCGAAGGGCACGTGGTAGTCCACACCCGCCGTCGGCAGGTTCACCATCACCATGCCCGCCTGGCTGTGGCGCTTGAAGTGCGTCGCGTATTTCAGGCTGGTTGTCGCGATGCCGGCAGAAAGACCGAACGGCGTGTCATTGGCCATGGCCAGCGCTTCCTCGTAATCCTTCACACGGATGACACTCGCCACCGGCCCGAAGATCTCTTCGCGGTTGATGCGCATCGACGCCGCGCTTTCGCTGAAGAGCGCAGGCGCCATGTAGAAGCCGTCCGTCGCCAGCTTCAGCCGCTCGCCGCCCACGGCCAGCGTTGCGCCTTCGCTCTTGCCGATCTCGATGTAGCCCAGGTCCTGCTCCAGCTGGCTCTGGCTCGACACCGGTCCGATGTCCGTTCCCTGCGCCAGCGCATCGCCCACCTTGATCTTCGCCATGCGTTCCCTCATGGCCGCGATGAATTTCGGATAGATGCCCTCGGTCACGATCAGCCGGCTGGATGCGGTGCAACGCTGCCCCGTCGAATAGAACGCCGACTGCACCGCCAGCTCCACCGCCTGGTTCAGATCGGCGTCGTCCAGCACCACCTGCGGGTTCTTGCCGCCCATTTCGAGTTGCACCTTCTTGAGGTTCTGCGCGCACTGCAACGCAATGCGTCCACCCACGCCCGTGGACCCGGTGAAGCTGATGGCCGCCACGCCCGGATGGTTGACCAGCACGTCGCCGATGACGCTGCCGCGCCCCATGACGAGGTTGAACACGCCCGCAGGAATGCCGCTGCGCGAGATGATGTCCGCCAGCGCCCATGCGCAGCCGGGCACGAGGTCGGCCGGCTTGATCACCACGCAGTTGCCGAAGGCGAGCGCGGGCGCGATCTTCCACGCGGGAATGGCGATCGGAAAGTTCCACGGCGTGATGAGGCCGACCACCCCGATGGGCTCGCGCGTGATCTCCACGCCGATGCCCGGTCGCACGGAAGGCAGCACTTCGCCGGACAGGCGCAGGCATTCGCCGGCGAAGAACTTGAAGATGGCCCCCGCGCGCGCCGCTTCGCCGATGCCCTCTGCCTTGGTCTTGCCTTCTTCACGCGCGAGCAGCGTGCCCAGCTCGTCCTTGCGCGCGATGATCTCGTTGCCGATCTTGTCCAGCGCGTCGCTGCGCGCCTGCACGCTGCCGGTCGCCCAGAAAGGGAAGGCTTTTTGCGCCGCGGCCACCGCGAGCGCCACCTGTGCGGCATCGGCCTGCGCGTATTCGCCGATCACGTCCGACAGGTCAGACGGGTTGATGTTGCGGCTGTAACTGCTGCCCGCCGTCCACTGGCCGGCGATCAGGTTGTCGAAGCGGGTCATGAATGTTCTCGCGGAAGATGAAGAAGGTCAACGCACCATGCACGGCCGCTTGGGGTCGAACTTCCAGTTGGGCACGAGGTACCGCATCGCGATGGCATCGTCGCGCGCACCCAGCCCGTGCTGTTTGTAGAGTGCGTGCGCGCGTTCCAGTGCCGCCATGTCGAGCTCGACGCCCAGGCCCGGCTTACCGGGTACATCGATGTAGCCGCCCTTGATCTGCAGCGGCTCGCGCGTGAGCGCCTGGCCGTCCTGCCAGATCCAGTGCGTGTCGATGGCCGTCACCTTGCCCGGCGCAGCCGCAGCCACGTGCGTGAACATCGCCAGCGACACATCGAAGTGGTTGTTGGAATGCGAGCCCCAGGTCAGGCCCCAGTCGCGGCAGGTCTGCGCCACGCGCACCGAGCCCGACAGCGTCCAGAAATGCGGGTCGGCCAGCGGGATGTCGACCGACTGCAGCGCGAGCGCATGGGCCATCTGCCGCCAGTCGGTCGCGACCATGTTGGTGGCCGTCGGCAGACCGGTGGCGCGGCGGAATTCGGCCATCACCTCGCGTCCGGAGAAGCCTTCTTCCGCGCCGCACGGGTCTTCGGCATACGCCATCACACCATGCAGGTCGCGCGTGATGCGGATCGCGTCCTTCAACAGCCAGCCGCCGTTCGGGTCCAGCGTCACACGGGCCTGCGGAAAGCGTTCGTGCAATGCACGGATGGCCTCGACCTCTTCCTCGCCGCGCAGAACGCCGCCTTTGAGTTTGAAGTCCGCGAAGCCGTAGCGCGCGTGCGCCGCTTCCGCCAGACGCACGATGGCCTCGGGCGTCATCGCCTTCTCATGACGCAGGCGTTGCCAGTCATCGGCCGCTTCCGGCTCCTCACGGTACGGCAGGTCCGTCAACTTGCGGTCGCCCACATAGAACAGGTAGCCGAGCGCGAGCACGCGGTCGCGCTGCTGCCCCTCGCCGAGCAGCGCAGCGACAGGAACGCCGAGGAACTGCCCCAGCAGATCGAGCAGCGCGCACTCCATCGCCGCCATGGCGTGGATGGTCACGCGCAGGTCGAAGGTCTGCAGCCCGCGGCCGCCCGAGTCGCGGTCGGCAAAGCGGGCTTCCATCGATTGCAGGATCGCCTGATGACGGCCGAGCGGCTGCCCGACCACGAGCTCCCGCGCGTCTTCCAGCGTCTGGCGGATCTTCTCGCCGCCTGGCACTTCGCCCACGCCGGTGCGACCGGCGCTGTCGGTGACGATGAGGATGTTGCGCGTGAAGAACGGCCCGTGTGCGCCGCTCAGGTTGAGCAGCATGCCGTCATGTCCGGCGACGGGTACCACGCGCATATCGTGCACGACGGGCATGCCTTGGAGGCTGGCAGGGGAAGTCGATGTCATCAGGAAAGCTCTGCAGAAAAATCAGTCAGCCGTGATCTTGCGTGTTTCGATCAGGTTCTTCCAGCGGGCGAACTCGCGAGCCTGGAAAGCGCTGAAGGCCTCGGGCGTGTTCGCCACGATCTCCAGACCCTGCTCTTCCATGCGCTTGCGGATCGCGGGGTCGTTCATCGATGCAACGGCTGCGTCGGCGATCTTCTTCTTCACGGCTGCGGGCAGGCCCTTGGGCGCTGCCAGGCCTTGCCACGAATACACCTCGGCACCTTGCACGCCGGCTTCGGCGAGCGTGGGCACATCGGGCAGCACGGGCGAGCGCTTGTCACCGGTGACGGCGATCGGGCGCAGCTTGCCGGTGCGGATGTGCTGAAGCACGGCATTCACGTTCTGGAACGAGAAATCGACTTGCCCGCCCAGCAGATCGTTGATCGCCGGTGCGCCGCCCTTGTAGGGCACGTGCACGCCAGACGTGCCGCTCTGCTGCCAGAACATCTCGGCCGACAGATGGTCCGAAGAGCCGTTTCCCGAACTCGCGAAGCTCACCTTGTTCGGCGTGCGCTTGAGCAATGCGACGACTTCCTGCAGCGTCTTCGCCGACTGCGCAGGACTGGCCACCAGCACGTTGGGCGCCTGCACCGGCACGGTGATGTAGTCGAAGTCGTTCACTGCGTCGTACGGCACGCCCTTCACCAGGTGCGGTGCAATCACATACGCACCCAGCGACGAAAACAGCAGCGTATAGCCGTCGGCCGGCGCGCGCTTGACCTGCGCCGCACCGATGGTGCCGGTTGCGCCCGGCTTGTTGTCGACCACAAAGGTCTGCTGCAGCTTTTCCTGCATGTGCTGCGCCATCACACGCGCGATGGTGTCGGTGGAACCACCCGGCGGGAACGGCACGATGATGGTGACGGTCTTCTCGGGCCAACTGGTCTGCGCATGTGCCACCATGGGTACAGCAGCGGCAAGGATGAGGGCGGCACCACCGACGGCGGCCGCCATCAACGCGCGAAGCGAACGGGAATTTTTCATGTCTTGTCTCCTTCTTTGATGATCAACGATGGCCCGGTCCGCCTATTGCGGACCGAGCGCCTTGATGAGCTGATCGAGCTCGGCCATCTCGTCAGGCTTGAGGTCGGTGAGCGGCGCGCGTACCGGGCCCGCGTCGTGACCGACAAGCTTCGCACCGGCCTTGACGATGCTCACCGCATACCCGTGGCCCCTGTTGCGGATCGCGAGATACGGCATGAAGAAATCGCGCAGCAGGCGGTGCTGCGTGGCCATGTCGTCGGTGCGCACGGCTTCGTAGAACTGCATGGCGGTCTTCGGGATGAAGTTGAACACCGCCGACGAATACACCGGCGTTCCCAGCGCCTTGTAGGCGGCGGCATAGACCTCGGCCGTCGGCAGGCCGCCGAGGTAGGCGAAGCGGTCGCCCATGCGCATGTAGATCGAGCTCATGAGCTCGATGTCGCCAATACCGTCCTTGAAGCCCACGAGGTTCGGGTTGCGTTCGGCCAGCTTCGCCAGCGTCTCGGGCATCAGCCGGCTTTGCGCGCGGTTGTAGACGATGACGCCGAACTTCACGCTGCGGCAAATGGCTTCGACGTGCGCGGCCAGGCCTTCCTGGCCGGCTTCGGTCAGGTAGTGAGGGAGCAGCAGCACGCCATGGGCGCCGGCCTTCTCGGCCGCCTGCGCACAAGCGATCGCGAAGCGCGTGGGCCCGCCTGCGCCCGCGATGATCGGCACCTTGCCGCGGCAGGTGTCCACCGCCGTCTTGATGATGGCGGGGTACTCGTCACCGGTGAGCGAGAAGAATTCACCTGTGCCGCCCGCGGCGAACAGCGCGGTCGCGCCATAGGGTGCGAGCCACTCCAGGCGCTCGACGTAGCCACGCGCGTTGAAGTTGCCGTCGGCGTCGAAGTCGGTCAGCGGAAAAGACAGCAGGCCGCTGCCCATGATGGATTTGAGTTGTTGTGGATCCATGGCTTGCGTGGAGTGATGGGTGATGGTGAAGGAAATCAGTCGAGCTTGATCTGTGCCTGCGTCACGACTTCGGCCCAGCGGGCGCGTTCGGCGACGAAGAACTTGTCCTGCTCGGCGGGGCTCATGGTCACGACCTCGGCACCCTGCCCGGTCAGGCGTGCGCGGATGTCGGGCGAGCGGATCACGCGGATCAGTTCGGTGTTCAGGCGGGTGATGACGGCTTCCGGCGTGCCGCGCGGCGCGAGCACGCCCTGCCAGGTGCCGGACTCGAAATTGGAAAGGCCCTGTTCGGCGAGCGTCGGCACGTCGCCGATCAGCGGCATGCGCGTGCGCTTGGAAACGCCCAGCACCTTGAGCTTGCCGGCCTGCACCTGGGGCAGCGTCGCCAGCATGCCGTTCATCAGCACCTGGGTCTGGCCGGCCACCGTGTCCTGGATGGCCTGCACGCCGCCCTTGTAGGGCACGTACTGCCAGCGTGCGCCGGAAGCGCGTTCGACTGCGACGCCCGCGAGGTGCGGCGCGCTGCCGGTGGCCGTGACGGCGAAATTGAGATTGGCAGTCTTCGACAGGGCGACGAGTTCCTTGAGGTTGCTCACCTGCACCGACGGATGCACCACCAGCAGATGCGGCGAATACGCGAGCATCGTCACGCCGCGCAGATCCTTGCCCGGGTCGAACGACAGCTTGGTGTAAACGGACGGGCTGATCGCCAGCGCGCCCACGTCGCACAACAACACGGTGTGGCCGTCCGGCGCGGCGCGTGCGACGAACTCTGCGCCCAGGTTGCCGTTGGCACCGGGTTTGTTCTCCACGATGACCGACTGGCCCAGCGCCTCCGACAGACCCTGGCTGATGGCACGGGCAATGATGTCGGACGACCCGCCCGGGGGGTATGGCACGACGATGCGGATCGGCTTGCTCGGAAAAGCCTGTGCCATTGCGGGCGCAGGCGCAGCAGCGAGCCCGCCGAATGCGGCGATGGCAGTGGCAGAAATGGCCGTCGCAAGTGCGTGGCGTCGGGATGCGGTCATGTCTTTTGTCTCCTGGCGTGTCTAACGGTGAATGCAATGCGGGTGAATGCGATGCGCGATGTCGATCGCTTTTCCATCGATCTTTCGTGTTTTGTTGTATGTCATCGTACAACTTAAAAAACTTTACCGCAAGTCGCCAGCAATCCAGATTAACCCCGAGAGTCTGCAGCGGGCGCGCGGCCCGCCTCTTCCTGTGCGCGACGCAGCCGTTCACGGCTGTTGGTCAGGTGCAGCCGCATCGCGGCGCGTGCCGCCTCCGGGTCACCGCGCTTGATCGCCTCGTAGATTTCCTCGTGCTCGCGGTTCACGCGGCGCAGGTAGGCGCCGGCATCTTCCATCGCCAGGCGCGGCGAGTTCACGCGCGTGCGCGGAATCAGCGTCTCGCCCAGGTGACTCATGATGTCGGCGTAGTAACGATTGCCCGTCGAGCGGGCGATCTGCAGGTGGAAACGGAAATCCTGTGACACGGTTTCCGATGCCTCGCCCACATTGGCCTCGAAGGCATCGAGCGCATCGCGCATCTCGGTGAGCTGCGCATCGGTGCGGCGCAAGGCAGCGAGCGCCGCCGATTCCGACTCCAGGCTGATGCGCAACTCCAGCACCTGCAGCACGTCCACCGCATTGGCCATGTCAGCCGGTTCGAGGCGGAAAATCGCGGCCCTGCCCGGCTCCAGCACGAAGGTGCCAATGCCGTGACGCGTTTCCACGAGACCGCCCGCCTGCAGGCGCGAGAGCGCCTCCCGCACGACGGTGCGGCTCACGCCATGGGCGCGCACGATTTCGGATTCGGTCGGAAGCTTGTCGCCCGGACGCAAGGCGCCGGACTGGATGCGTCGCGAAAAGCTGTCGACGAGCCCATGCGCCAGGCTGCGCGAGCGGGCACGCGGCGGCATGGACGTGGGCACGACATCGGCCGATGCCGCAGAAGCGTCGGCCGGGGTCTGCCCTGTTGACAGGCTTGACATGGGCTGATGATAATTCCTCTCTAGTTGTATGACAACTGATAACACAACTCACATGCCGCCGCTGTTCATCCAGATGCATGCGCGCGACAACGTGGCCATCGTCGCCAACGAGGGCGGTCTGCGCTCGGGCGATTCGTTTTCCAACGGACTCACCCTGGTCGAAAACGTGCCGCAAGGCCACAAGGTCGCGCTCGAGGACATTCCCGAAGGCGGCGAAGTGCGCCGCTATGACGTCACCATCGGCCACGCACTCGTCGCCATCCCGGCCGGGGGCTGGGTGAACGAGAAGCGCCTGCGCATGCCTGATGCGCGAGAACTCACCGGCCTGCCGCCCGCCGGGTCGCGCGGCACGGTACGCCCCCCCCTCACCGGCCATACTTTCGAGGGCTTCCGCAATGCCGACGGGAGTGTGGGCACACGCAACCTGCTGGGGATCACGCAGACCGTGCAGTGCGTGGCCGGCGTCACCGACTTCGCAGTGCAGCGCATCCGCGACGAATTGCTGCCGCGCTATCCGAACGTGGACGGCGTGGTCGCACTCGAGCATGGCTACGGCTGCGGCGTCGCCATCGACGCGCCGGACGCGGTGATCCCCATCCGCACCTTGCGCAACCTCGCGCTCAATCCCAACTTCGGCGGCGAAGTGATGGTGGTGAGCCTGGGCTGCGAGAAGCTGCAGCCCGAGCGGCTGCTGCCCGCAGGCAGCATTCCCATCCGCGACGCGCGCGGCGAGCAGGAAGCGGAAGGCCTGGACGTCGTCTGCCTGCAGGACGAAGCACACGTCGGCTTCATGTCGATGGTCGATTCGATCCTGCGGCAGGCGAAGGTTCATCTCGAACGCCTGAACGCACGACGTCGCGAGACCGTGCCTGCCAGCGAGCTTGTGGTCGGCGTGCAGTGCGGCGGCAGCGATGCGTTCTCGGGCGTCACGGCCAACCCGGCCGTGGGCTTTTGCACCGACCTGCTCGTGGCGGCCGGCGCGACGGTGATGTTTTCGGAAACGACAGAAGTTCGCGACGCCATCGACCAGCTCACCGCGCGCGCTGCAACGCCCGAAGTGGCCGCCGCCATGGTGCGCGAGATGGCCTGGTACGACGCCTACCTGCAGCGCGGCAGCGTGGACCGCAGCGCCAACACCACGCCGGGCAACAAGAAAGGCGGCCTCTCGAACATCGTCGAGAAAGCCATGGGCTCGGTGGTGAAGTCGGGCAGCGCGCCGATCACCGGCGTGCTCTCCCCCGGCGAGAAGGTCACGCAGCACGGCCTGTACTACGCTGCCACGCCGGCCAGCGATTTCATCTGCGGCACGCTGCAACTGGCGGCCGGCATGAACCTTCACGTCTTTACCACCGGACGTGGCACGCCCTATGGCCTGGCCGAATGCCCCGTGATCAAGGTCGCAACGCGCACCGAGCTCGCGCGCCGCTGGCATGACCTGATGGACCTGAACGCGGGCCGCATCGCCGACGGCGAAGCCACCATCGAGGAAATGGGCTGGGAGCTTTTCCAGCTGATGCTCGACGTGGCCAGCGGCCGCAAGAAAACCTGGACCGAACAGTGGAAGCTGCACAACGCACTGGTGCTGTTCAACCCGGCGCCCGTGACGTAGCGACGCACGGCGCATCGAAGAGACACACAACGAAAAGAAGACAGCATTTCAACAACTGCATACGGAGACAAACCATGCAACGCAGATCCCTCATCACCGCGGCAGCCGCCGCACTCGGCATCGCCGCATCGCTGGCCACCGTGCCGGCCACCGCGCAAGGCACCTGGCCCACGGGCAAGGCCATCACCTACATGGTGCCCTTCCCCGCTGGCGGCACGACCGACGTGCTGGGCCGCCTCATCTCGCAGCAACTCGGCACGGTGCTGGGCACGTCCGTGGTCATCGACAACAAGGGCGGCGCGGGTGGCAGCGTCGGTTCGGAAATCGCGTCGCGCGCCGCGCCGGACGGCTACACCATCCTCGGCGGCACGATCAGCTCGCACGCCATCAACGTGAGCCTGTATCCCAAGATCGGCTATGACCCGATCAAGTCGTTCTCGCCCGTCACGCTGATCGGCACCAACCCGGTCGTGCTGGTCGTGAAGGCCGACAGCCCCTACAAGACGCTCAAGGACGTGCTGGACGCGAGCCGCGCCAAGCCGGGCGGCCTGTCGTCCGCGTCGGCGGGCAGCGGCACCTCGCAGCACCTGTCGCTGGAACTGCTGGCCTACAAGTCGGGCGTGAAATTCACGCACGTGCCGTACAAGGGCTCGGGTCCGGCGATCCAGGACGTGATCAGCGGCCAGGTCGACATGATGTTCGACACCACTGTCGTCGCCGCGCCGCACATCCAGAGCGGCAAGCTGCGGGCCATCGCCGTCACGTCGGCCAAGCGCCTCGCGTCGATGCCCGACGTGCCGACCGTGGCCGAGTCCGGCGTTCAGGGCCTGACCGACTTCGAGGTCGTCTCCTGGCAGGCGATCTTCGTGCCGGCCGGCACGCCGGCGCCGGTCATCGACCGCCTGCACACCGAGATCGCGAAGATTCTCGCCACCCCCGACATGCAGGGCCGCCTGAAGGGCTTCGGCATGGAGCCCGCCAACATGACGACCGCGCAGATCGCCGCCTTCCAGAAGGCCGAGGTCGACAAGTGGGCCCAGGTGATCAAGGCCGCGAACATCAAGGTGGAATGAACGGCGCAAGGACGTAACAGTCTGCACGGAGTGCGCACGCGGATGTAACGCACGCGCCGCAGACGCAAGGGGTGGCCGATAGAATCGACCACCCTTTTTTCTTCGCTGCCCCTTTTCATTTCGAATGGAAGCTCCCGTGTCCGACCGCCTTGCCGTGCTGCCGCAATACCTGCTTCCCAAGCAGGCCCTCACCACCTTCGCGGGCCGCGTGGCCAACGCGCGGCGGGGCGAACAGACGCAAAAGCTCATCAAGGGGTTCATCCGCAAGTACAAGGTGAACATGGACGAGGCGCTGGAGCCCGATCCGGCCGCCTACGCCAGCTTCAACGATTTCTTCACACGAGCACTGAAACCCGGTGCCCGCACGTTGGCCGATGCCGAACTGATCTGCCCGGTGGACGGCGCAATCAGCCAGTTCGGCGACATCGACGCCGGCCAGATCTTCCAGGCCAAGGGTCATCGCTACAGCGCGACGGCGCTGGTGGGCGGCGATGAGACCCTCGCCCGCAGATTCCACGACGGCCACTTCGCCACCATCTACCTCAGCCCGCGCGACTACCACCGCATCCACATGCCCTGCGACGGCCGGCTGCTTCGCATGATCCATGTGCCGGGCAAGCTGTTCTCGGTGAACCCGACGACGGCCCGCGGCGTGCCGGGGCTGTTCGCGGTCAACGAGCGCGTGGTCTGCGTGTTCGAAAGTGGAAGCGAAAGCGAAGACGGGCCGGACGCGCCGAAACAGCAATGGGTGCTTGTGCTTGTGGGCGCCACCATTGTGGGCAGCATGGCCACCGTCTGGCACGGGGTGGTGAACCCGCCACGCCACGGCCAGTTGCGCGAATGGCGCTATGACACGCAGGACGTGCGGCTGAAGCAAGGCGACGAGATGGGCCGCTTCCTGCTCGGCTCCACGGTGGTGATGCTGTTCCCGCGCGATGCCCGGAAGCCGCTGGCCTTCAATCCGGCCTGGCAGCCCGCAGGGCCGGTGCGCCTGGGCGAGCCGATGGCGGATCGGGCCTGAGCGCCTTCAGGCCGGCGATCTGAAGCTGGCCGGTCCGCCGGGCGCAAAGGCACGCAGCATGTCGCGCAGGTTCGCGGCTTCAGCGACGCCATAGGTCGTCTCGAACGCCGCCTGCGCGGCCTCCCAGTGCGGGATGGCTTCTGACAGCTTGGCCTCGCCGGCGGGCGTCAACTGCAGCAGGCGGCTGCGGCGGTCGGTGGCCGACACGGCGGTCTCGATGAAGCCGTCGCGCTGCAGCGGCTTGAGCACGCGCGTGAGCGTGGTGCGATCCATGCCGGCGGCCGTCGAAAGCGCGCTCACACCCATGGGCCCGTGCCGCCACAGGCGCAGCAGCAGCGAATACTGCCCGCCGCGCAGCCCTGCCTGCGCAAGGTGCCGGTCGTACAACTGCCCGATGGCCCTGCCCGCCTGCCGGAGCGCAAGCGCATTGCATTCGGTGAACTGGGGAAGCTTTGCGTCAGCCATGAAAGCATTCTGGCACGAAAGTGCATATGCACATAGAATGTCGCTTCAAATACGTGCATATGCACCAAAAAACGATGTCCAACCCGGCTCCCGCCCATTCCGCTCCAGACGGCACGCTCGATGCCCGCACGCGGCGACTGCTCGAAGGCCCGATCGCCCCCACGCTGCTGCGCATGGCCGCCCCCAACATGCTGGTGATGGTGGCGCAGGCCAGCGCAGGCCTGATCGAGACTTACTTCATCGGCAAGCTCGGTACCGATGCGCTGGCCGGCATGGCGCTGGTGTTCCCGCTGGTCATGCTGATGCAGATGCTGTCCGCAGGAGCCATTGGCGGCGGCATCTCGTCGTCGATCGCGCGGGCGCTGGGCGCACGCCGCCGTGCGGACGCCGACGACCTCGTCTTCCACGCGCTGGCCGCCAGCCTCTTCCTGGGTCTGGTCTACATGGTCTTCATGCTTGCGGGCGGGCGCTGGCTGTACGGCCGTATGGGCGGCTCGGGCGCGGCGCTGGAGGCGGCGCTGGTCTATTCGCACTGGGTGTTCGCCGGCGCGCTGCTGGTGTGGGCATTCAACGCGCTCGCTTCGGTCATCCGGGGCACAGGCAACATGGCGGTGCCGGCCTGGGTCACATTCATCGGCACGCTCGCGCTGGTGCCGCTGTCGCCACTGCTGATCTTCGGCTGGGGCCCGGTTCCCGGCATGGGCATCGCAGGCGGCGCGCTCGCACTGCTGATCTTCTACGCCGGCGGCACGCTCGTGCTGGCGCTCTACCTCCGCTCGCCGCGCAGCCTGCTGAAGCCATCGCTGGCTGCGGTGAAGTGGCGGCTGGCCCTGTTCGGTGACATCCTGCGCGTGGGCGTGGTGGCGTCGATATCCTCCATCTCGACCAACCTCGCCATTGCCATCGCAACGGCCCTGGCCGCCACCTTCGGCGTCGCCGCAGTGGCGGGGTACGGCACGGCATCGCGGCTCGAGTACCTGCTGGTGCCGCTGGTGTTCGGCCTGGGTGGTCCGCTGCTCGCCATGGTGGGCACCTGCATCGGCGCCGGCAAGCACGACCGCGCGCTTCAGGCTGCATGGATCGGCGCCGCCATCGCCTTCGCGGTCTGTGAAGTCATCGGTCTTTCAGCCGCCCTCTTCCCCATCCAATGGCTGTCGCTATTCGATACCGACCCGGCGATGCTGGAGACCGGCTCGCTGTACTTGCGCATCGTCGGCCCGGTCTATGGCTTTTTCGGGCTCGGCCTGGTCCTCTACTTCGCGTCGCAGGGCGCAGGCCGTCTGCTCTGGCCCGTGATCGGCAATGGCGTCCGCCTCGCGATCGCGGCCGTCGGCGGCCTGCTCGCACTGCACGCAGGGCTGGGCCTGGGCTGGGTCTTTGCCGCACAGGGCGCGGCGATCGTGGCCTACGGGCTCGTCAACGCCAGCGCCGTCGCACTCGGGGCCTGGTTCACCATCAACGAAAGGAAAACATCATGAAGATCAAGGACAGCGTCGTATTCATCACCGGTGCGAACCGCGGGCTCGGACTCGCATTCGCCAAGGAAGCGCTCGCGCGTGGCGCGAAGCGCGTGTATGCCGCGGCACGGGACCCGTCCACCATCAAGCTCGAAGGCGTGGTCCCCGTGAAGCTGGACGTGACCGATGCAGCGCAGGTGGCTGCGGCGGCGCAGGCGTGCGGCGACGTCACTTTCGTCATCAACAACGCAGGCATCGCGGACTTCGGCGGCTTCCTGACCGACCCATCGCTCGACTCCGCGCGCCGGCAGCTCGAAACCAACTTCTTCGGCCTGGTCCGCGTGAGCCAGGCTTTCGCGCCCGTGCTTGCTGCGCACGGCGGTGGCGCGCTGCTCAACATCCTGTCGATCGCCAGCTGGATCAACCGGCCCGCGCTCGGCACCTACGGCGCGACGAAGTCGGCCGCATGGGCCGCAACGAACGGTCTGCGCCACGAACTGCGCGAACAGGGCACGCTGGTGTCGGGCCTGCATGTGGGCTTCATCGACACCGACCTCACGACGGGCATCGATGCACCGAAGCTCACACCGGCCGAAGTGGTGAACACCGCGCTCGACGGCATCGAGGCGGGCATCGAGGAGATTCTTGCGGACGACAACACCCGCAAGGTGAAAGCGAGCCTGTCGAGTCCGCAGGCCGCGTATCTCGCAGCCTGATTCCGTCGCGGAAGGCGGCGCTCAGGCTGCCTTCTCTGCAGCGCCGCCGGCATCGAGACCGAGCAGGCGCACCGCGTTGTCCTTCAGGATGCCGGGCATCACTTCGGGCTTGAAGCCGGCGTCCTGGAAGTCCTTCATCCACCGGTCGGGCGTGATGAGCGGGTAGTCGCTGCCGAACAGCACACGGTCCTTCAGCAGCGTGTTCGCATACTGGACCAGCTGCTTCGGGAAGTACTTCGGGCTCCACCCCGACAGGTCGATCCACACATTGGGTTTGTGCGTGGCCACGGACAGCGCCTCGTCCTGCCATGGGAAGCTGGGGTGCGCCATGACGATCTGCATGTCGGGGAAATCGATGGCGACGTCGTCCAGATGCATGGGGTTGCTGTATTCCAGGCGCAAGCCGCCGCCGCAACGCATGCCCGAGCCGATGCCGCTGTGGCCGGTGTGGAAGATCGCGGGCAGCTTGTGCTCGGCGATCACTTCGTAGATGGGCCAGGCCATGCGGTCGTAAGGGTGGTAGCCCTGCACGGTCGGGTGGAACTTGAAGCCACGCACGCCGTGCTCTTCGATCAGGCGGCGCGCCTCGCGTGCGCCCATCTTGCCCTTGTGCGGGTCGATGCTGCCGAAGGCAATCATCATGTCGCTGTTCTTCGAGGCCGCTTCGGCAATCTCCTCATTCGGGATGCGCATGCGGCCGAGGTTGGACTCCGCGTCCACCATGAACATCACGAGGCCGATGTTGCGCTCGCGGTAGTAGTCGATGCTTTCCTGGATGGTGGGGCGGCGGTTGGAGCGGAAGTACTTGTCCGCCGCGCGGTCGTACTCCTCACCATAACTGTCGAACGGATTCCAGCAGCTGATTTCTGCATGGGTGTGGATGTCGATGGCGATGAGTTTGCTGGCGTCCATGTCTGCTCTCCAAGGGTAAACACCAATGAACCACTGGTTTATTCGGGTTGAATTGATTATATTTCATAACAATAATCCAACCACCGATCCAAAGCAATCATGACCCAGAACAAAGACCTCCACTTCGAAATGCAGGGCGACATCGCCGTCGTCCGCCTGACACGTCCGGCCAAGCGCAATGCCATCTCCGATGCGCTCGTGCTGGCCATCCGGGACGTGTTCGAGAAGCTGCCGTCCACCGCGCGCGCCGCCGTGCTCGACGGCGAGGGCGAGCATTTCTGCGCGGGCCTGGACCTCTCCGAAATCAACGAACGCGATGCCGGCCAAGGCGTGCACCACTCGCGCATGTGGCATCACGCGCTCGAACGCGTGCAATATGGCCCGGTGCCCGTCATCGCGTCCCTGCACGGCGCAGTCGTCGGCGGTGGCCTGGAGCTCGCGAGCTCCTGCCACATCCGCGTGGCCGACGACACCACGTTCTACGCGCTGCCCGAAGGCTCGCGCGGCATCTTCGTCGGTGGCGGCGGTTCGGTGCGCATCCCGCGCCTGATCGGTGTGCCGCGCATGACCGACATGATGCTGACCGGCCGCGTCTACAACGCCGTCGATGGCGAGCGCGCCGGCTTCGCGCAGTATCTCGTGCCGAACGGCCAATCTTTCGACAAGGCCATGGAACTCGCGCGCAAGGTCGCATCCAACGCACCATTGACCAACTACGCGCTCACGCACGGCCTGCCCCGCATCGCCGACCAGCCTGCGGACCTGGGCTACTTCACCGAGGCGCTGATGGCCGGCATCGCGCAAAGCGCCCCCGAAGCCAAGCAGCGGGTGCGGGACTTCCTCGAGAAGCGTGCTGCCAAGGTCAGCAAGGACGCATGACAAGAACGTCGAGGGCAGAGAGAGACACATGAACACAGCGACAGCAACCGCACCCGGCACCGGGGCCGAACCCCGGTACCGCCCGCTCGAATTCGGAGTGAAGCGCGTGGAACTGCGCGATGTCGGTGACATCCGCTACGTGCGCGCCGACAAGTCGCTCGAGGCCTACGCGCCGCGCATGACGGACCGGCTCGTGCACTGGGCCCAGGCCGCGCCGGACCGCACCTTCCTCGCCCGGCGCGTGCGCAATGCCGACGGCAGCACCGGTGACTGGCGTCATGTGAGCTATGCCGAGGCGCTGACGACGGCACGCAGCATCGCGCAGGCCCTGCTCGATCGCGGCCTGGGCGTCGAACGCCCCGTGGTGATCCTGAGCGAAAACGACCTCGAACATGCGCTGCTTGCCCTGGGTTGCATGGTGGCCGGCATCCCGTTCTGCTCGGCATCGCCGGCCTACTCGCTCATCAGCCAGGACTTCGAGAAGCTGCGCCACATCCTGAAGACGCTGACGCCGGGCCTGGTGTTCGCGTCCGACGAAGCCCGCTATGGCCGCGCGGCAGCAGCAACGCTGGGCGACGACGTGGAAGTGGTTTACGCCAACCCGCTGCCGGGAAGCACGGCGAAGTCCACCCCATTCGCCGATCTGCTGGCGACGAAGCCCACGCCCGCTGTCGATGCCGCCATGGCGGCGACCGGCGCGGACACCATCGTCAAGTTCCTTTTCACCTCTGGCTCCACCAAACTGCCGAAGGCCGTGATCAACACGCACGGCATGTGGTGCGCCAACCAGCAGCAGATGCGCCAGTCGATGCCGGTGCTGCAGCAGGAGCCGCCGGTGCTGGTGGACTGGCTGCCGTGGAACCACACTTTCGGCGGGAACCACAACATCGGCATGGTGCTCTACAACGGCGGCACGATGTACATCGACGATGGCAAGCCCACGCCTGCGCTCGTCGGCGAGACGCTGCGCAACCTGCGCGAAGTCGCCCCCACGCTGTACTTCAACGTGCCCACCGGCTTCGAGGCCATCGCCGCCGCGATGAAGACCGACGCACAGCTGCGCAGGACGCTGCTGTCGCGCGTGAAGATGTTCTTCTACGCCGGCGCCGGCCTCGCGCAGAACGTGTGGGACACGCTGCACGAGATGCAGGAAGCCGAGATCGGCGAGCGCATCGTCATGGCCACCAGCATGGGCATGACCGAGTCCTCGCCCTTCGCGCTGTTCATCACCAGCCACAAGGTCAAGGCCGGCTACATCGGCGTGCCGACGCCGGGCCTCGAACTCAAGCTCGTCCCGATGAACGGCAAGACCGAGCTGCGCTACAAGGGCCCCAACATCACGCCCGGCTACTGGAAATCGCCTGACGCGACGGCCGAGGCTTTCGACGAAGAAGGCTTCTTCTGCACGGGTGATGCCGTGCTGTGGATCGACGATGCCGACCCGCACCAGGGCCTGAAGTTCGACGGCCGCATCGCCGAAGATTTCAAGCTCGCCACCGGCACTTTCGTCTCCGTCGGTCCGCTGCGCGCGAAGATCACCGCCGCCGGCGCGCCTTACATCCAGGACGTCGTGCTCACGGGCATCAACATGAAGGAAGTCGGTGCGCTCGTCGTGCCGACGGCGAACGTGCGCAAGCTCGCAGGCCTGGCGGCCGATGCGCCGATGAAGGCGGTGCTCGAAAGCGCACCTGTGCAGGCCCATTTCCAGCAGGTGCTCGACGGACTTGCCGCCTCGGCCACGGGCAGCGCCAACCGTGTCGCGCGCATGCACCTGATGCACGAGCCGCCGTCCATCGACAAGGGCGAGGTCACCGACAAGGGCTCCATCAACCAGCGTGCCGTGCTCAAGCACCGCGACGCCATGGTGCAGGCACTGCACGACGGCAGCCTGCCTTTCACACTGATTCCGAAGGAACAGAGCACATGAATATCCAGGGACAGGCCGCACTGGTCACCGGCGCAGCCTCCGGCCTCGGCGAAGCGACGGCGCGCGAACTCGCGCGGCTGGGCGCGAAGGTCGCCCTGCTCGACGTCAACCTCGCGCTGGCCGAGCAGGTAGCGGGCAGCATCAACGCCGCGCACGGCGCCGGCACGGCAGTCGCCTGTCAGTGCGACATCACCAGCACCGAAAGCGCCACGGCCGCCATCGACAAGGCAGCGGCTGCGCACGGCCCCGCGCGCATCCTGATGAACGTTGCCGGCATCGGCACCGCCAAACGCGTGGTCGGCAAGGACGGCTCGCCCGCGCCGCTGGAAGACTTCACGCGTGTCATCACCGTGAACCTCGTCGGTGCCTACAACATGAGTCGCCTGTTCGCTGCGGCTTGCAGCAAGCTGACGGCCATGGAAGACGGCGAGCGCGGCGTGATCATGTACACCGCCTCGGTCGCGGCCTTCGATGGGCAGGTCGGACAGCAGGCCTACAGTGCGTCCAAGGGCGGACTCGTGGGCATGACGCTGCCGATGGCACGCGACCTGGCGCAGCACGGCATCCGTGTGTGCACCGTCGCCCCCGGGTTATTCGCTACGCCGCTGATGAAACAACTGCCCGAAGCGGTGCAACAATCGCTCGCCGCGTCGATCCCATTCCCCCAGAGACTGGGTAAACCGGAGGAGTTCGCCGAACTGGCCGCCCACATCGTGACCAACGGGCACCTCAACGGCGAAGTGATCCGGCTCGACGGAGCGTTGCGCATGGCGCCGCGCTGAAACTTCAACCACCCCCGCAAGGAGACATCGCATGAAATTCACGAAAACAATCATCACCGCTGCCGTGGCGCTGGCTGTCGCCGGCAGCGCCCTGGCCGACATCACCATCGGTGTGGTGCAGCCGCTGACGGGCCCGGCATCCGGCCTGGGCATCCCGGTCGGCAACGCCGTCAAGATCTGGCCGACCACGATCGCCGGTGAGAAGCTCAAGGTCATCGTGCTGGACGACGCCACCGACCCGACCGCCGGCACCAAGGCCACGCAGCGCCTGGTGACGGAAGACAAGGTCGACGTGATCGTCGGCTCCACCGCCACGCCGGTCGCCATCCCGATGGCCGACATCGCCACCAGCTCGGGCACGCCCCAGATTTCCACCGCCCCCGCCGGCCTGCCCCCGGGCAAGGACAAGTGGATGTTCCGCCTGCCGCAATCGAACGCCGTCATGGCCCACGCCATGGTCGAGCACATGAAGAAGCAGAACATCAAGACCGTGGGCTTCCTCGGTTACACCGACGCCTACGGCGAACTGTGGCTCAAGGACTTCACCGCCACGGCCGAGAAAAGCGGCATCAAGGTCACCGCGGCCGAGCGCTTCGCGCGCGCAGACACCAGCGTGACCGCGCAGGCACTGAAGCTCGTATCGGGCAACCCCGACGCGATCCTGATCGTGGCTTCCGGTTCGGGTGCCGGCATGCCGCAGAAGGCCATCATGGAGCGCGGCTACAAGGGCAAGGTCTACCAGACGCACGCCGCCGCCACGCGTGACCTGATGCGCACCGCCGGCAAGGACGCCGACGGCACGTTCGTGGTCTCCGGCCCGGCCGTGATCGCCGAGCAGTTGCCCGACAGCCATCCCTCCAAGAAGCAGGCCATCGCCTTCGTGCAGGCATTCGAGAAAGCCTACGGTCCGGGTTCGCGCAACCAGTTCGCGGGCCACGGCTGGGACGCAGTCATCGTGCTGGAAAAGGCCGTGCCGGTCGCCCTGAAGAAGGCCAAGCCGGGCACGCCGGAGTTCCGCGCCGCGCTGCGCGACGCGTTCGAGGGCATGGGCCGCACGGTGCTGGCGCACGGCGTGCTGAACTGGACCGCTGACGACCACTGGGGCTACACCAACGAAACCGGTGTGATGCTGAAGGTCGTGAACGGCGAGTTCAAGGTCGAGCAGTAAGCACCTCCGCGGACGCGGCGGCACGCGCAAGCGGACCGCCGCGTCTTTTTTAGCGAATCCCAACCACAACAACAAAAGCCATGGACTTCTCAATTGCCAGCATCCTGCTGCTGGACGGACTCACCAACGGCGCGATCTACGCCCTGCTCGGCATGGCGCTTGTGCTGGTCTTCGCGGTGACCCGTGTCATCTTCATCCCGCAAGGGGAGTTCGTGGCGTACGGTGCGCTCACGCTCGCCATTTTCCAGACCGGCAAGACACCGGGCACGGTGTGGCTGCTGCTCATCGTGGCCGTCATTGCAGCACTGATGGACATCGTGTCGTCGTGGCGCGAGAACCGCAATGCGGCGCTGGCATTCAAGACCGGCTTCAGGACTTTCGTCATCCCTGCCGTGATCTGCGCGGTTTCCGCATGGGCGGCGACGCGTGGCTTCCCGCTGCTGGTGCAGGCATTGCTCACCATCTGCATCGTGACCGCTTTCGGCCCGCTCGTGTATCGCGTGGCCTATGAATCCCTGGCCGGCGCGAGCACGCTGGTGCTGCTGATCGTCTCGGTCGGCGTGCACTTCGCCATGACCGGCCTCGGCCTGCTCTTCTTCGGCGCGGAGGGTTTCCGCAATCCCTCGTTCTGGGACGCGCGCTTTGCCGCCGGCCCGCTGAACGTGAGCGGCCAGGCGCTGATCATCTTCCTGGCCTCGGCCGCACTCATCGTGATGCTGTGGCTGTTCTTCGAGCGCACGCTGTACGGCAAGGCGCTGCGCGCCACCGCCGTCAACCGCCTGGGTGCGCGCCTGATGGGCATCTCCACGCGCAGCGCGGGCAAGCTCACGTTCGCGATGGCCGGTCTGATCGGCGCGCTGTCGGGCCTGCTGATCGGGCCGACGACGACGGTGTTCTACGACTCGGGCTTCCTCATCGGCCTCAAGGGCTTCGTTGCGGCGGTGATCGCCGGGCTTTCCAGCTACCCGGGCGCTCTGATCGGTGCGCTGGCCGTGGGCGTGGTCGAAGCATTCGGCTCTTTCTGGGCTTCGGCGTTCAAGGAAGTCATCGTGTTCACGCTGATCCTGCCTGTGTTGCTTTGGCGTTCGTTGGCCAGTGGGCATTCGGATGAAGAGCACTGACATGTTCGTGGGTGGAATGCAAAGCTCCGGGGGTGACTGCGCCCGCTTGCCGGTGCTTGCCCCTGCTGCGCAGGGGTGCCCTGCGATGCTCGACGGGACGGCCACGCGGCGCAACTCACTACGCGCTCTTCGAGCGCTTCGTTCAGACAAGCGCCGCAAGCATGAGGTTGAAGCACGCTGCGCGCGCTGGCCGTCCCATCTGCGCTTCTCGGCTGCGCACAGGCAAGCGGGCGCAGTCACCCCCGGAGCTTTGCGGCAGTGTGGGCATGCAACTATTTCCGGTGCCGTTTCCGTAAGGATCGATGCCTGTTCCCCAGTCTCTCAGTGCGCCACCATTGCGCCAGTGCTGCAGGCGGTGTGCCTGTGGGCCTCACTCAGGAGCGCCGAGCAGCGCAGGGAAGTCGGCGCAACGCGCCGACCGCTCGTGCGTGAGGCCCACAGGCACACCGCCTGCCGCACCACACCCGCAAATCAAGAAAACAAGCCCGTCGACAACAAGCAGTTCTGAGAACACCAACAACATGTCATCGACCGACCAACGAACCCAAGCCGCCCTGCCGCTCGCAGGAAGCGCCCAGTCGCTCGGCCTCACGCTGCGCACGTGGGGCCCTGCCCTGCTCGTCGCCGTGCTCGCCGCCATCCCGCTGCTGCCGCTGCCCGACTTCTGGATCATCCAGCTCAACTACATCGGCATCTACACCCTGCCCGTGCTCGGCCTCGTGCTGCTCACCGGCGTCGCCGGCCTCACGTCCTTCGGGCAAGCGGCCTTCGTCGGCATCGGCGCATACACCTCCGCATGGCTGACGGTGAACATGGGTGCATCGCCGTGGATCACCGTGTTCGTGGGCCTGGCCTTCACCGCCGTGAGCGCGCTCGTCATCGGCGCCCTCACCCTGCGCATGTCGGGCCACTACCTGCCGCTGGCCACCATCGCCTGGGCGCTGTCGCTGTACTACCTCATGGGCAACCTGGATACGCTGGGCAAGTACGACGGCCTGCTCGGCGTGCCCGGCATGTCGCTCTTCGGCCTGGAGTTCGGCCAGCAGCGCATCTTCTACGTGCTGGTCTGGACACTCGCCCTCCTTGCCGCCTTCGCTGTCATTCGCCTGCTGGACTCGCGCAGCGGCCGCGCCATCCGCGCGCTCGCCGGTGGCTCGCAGATGGCCGAGGCCATGGGCGTGAACACGCTGCGCCACAAGATCGGCATCTTCGTGCTGGCTGCCATGTTCGCCTCCGTCTCGGGCTGGCTGTTCGCGCACTTCCAGCGCACGGTGAACCCTTCGCCGTTCGGCCTGAAGATGGGCATCGAGTACCTGTTCATGGCCGTGCTCGGCGGTGCGGGTTACGTGTGGGGTGCCATCACCGGCGCGGGCATCGTGAAGATCCTGGAAGACCAGCTGCAGGTGCTGTTGCCCAAGCTCATCGGCACCAGCGGCAGCTACGAGATCATCGTCTTCGGCATCCTGCTGGTGCTGGTGCTCAAGTACCTGCCCAGTGGCCTGTGGGAGTTCGTGGACCGCCGCCTGCCGCGCCGCGTGCGCCGCATCGACTGGGCCGATGCGCCGCCGCTGCCGTCACGCACGCAACCTGCCGCCAACGAGCTCGTGCTCGAAGTGAAGGCCGTGCGCAAGACTTTCGGTGGCCTGGTCGCGGTCAACGACATCAGCTTCAACACGCATGCCGGCGAGATCGTCGGCCTGATCGGCCCCAACGGTGCGGGCAAGTCCACCACGTTCAACCTCATCACCGGACTGCTCTCGCTCTCGGGTGGTGACGTGAAGTTCCGGGGCGAGACCATCAGCGGCCTGCCCTCGCGCGAGATCGCGCGGCGCGGCGTGGCACGCACTTTCCAGCACGTGAAGCTGATCGCCGACATGACGGTGCTGGAGAACGTGGCTCTCGGCGGTCACCTGCGCGGCAGCAAGGGCGCTGTCTCGGCGATGCTGCGCATCGACCGCGCCGAAGAGCGGCAGTTGCTGCGTGAAGCGCAGCGCCAGCTCGAACGCGTGGGCATGGGCGACTACCTGCATGAGCAGGCGGGCAACCTGGCCATGGGCCAGCAGCGCCTGCTGGAAATCGCCCGCGCGCTCTGCGCCGACCCCGCCCTGCTGCTGCTGGACGAGCCCGCTGCCGGCCTGCGCCACAAGGAGAAGCAGGCTCTTGCCGACGTGCTGCGCCAGCTGCGCAGCGAAGGCATGAGCATCCTGCTGGTGGAGCACGACATGGGCCTCGTGATGGATGTGTGCGACCGCCTGAAGGTCATGGAATTCGGCACGCACCTGATGGAAGGCACGCCCGCCGAAGTGCAGCAGAGCCCTGCGGTGCGCGCTGCGTACCTGGGCACGGAACATTGAAGGAACGGGCATGACGAACAACAACAATGCCAACACCACCCCCATGCTCAAGGTGCAAGGCCTGCGCGCCGGCTACGGCCGCGCCGAAGTGCTGCACGGCATCGACCTGGAAGCCGCCCGCGGCAGCGTCATCACCGTGATCGGCCCCAACGGCGCGGGGAAATCCACGCTGCTGAACGCACTGATGGGCGTGCTGCCCGCGCAGGGCACGCTGCAGTACGACGGCCACGACATCCGCACCGCCGAACTCGAAACCCGCGTCATGCAGGGCATGGCGCTCGTACCCGAGAAGCGCGAGCTCTTCGGCACCATGACCGTTGAAGACAACCTCGAACTCGGCGCGTTCCGCCAGGTTCGTCTGCGCAACCGGCAGTGGCGCGAACGGCTCGAAGAAGTGTTTGCGCTCTTCCCGCGCCTGAAGGAGCGCCGCACGCAACTCGCGGGCACGCTTTCGGGCGGCGAGCGCCAGATGCTGGCCGTGGGCCGCGCGCTGATGTCGCGCCCTTCGCTGCTCATGCTGGACGAGCCCAGCCTCGGCCTCGCGCCGCTGGTGGTGAAGGAAATCTTCCGCACCATCGACGAATTGCGCAAGACCGGCGTGACCATCCTGCTGGTGGAGCAGAACGCACGCGCCGCGCTCGAAGTGGCCGACTACGGCTACGTGCTGGAGATGGGCGAGATCAGCGTACAGGGGCCGGCGGCTGAACTCGCGAATGACCCGCGTGTGATCGATACCTATCTCGGCGCGGCAAAGAAGCCGTCCGGACAAGCCGCCTGAACTGCCAACCGATTTCCGAAGCCCAGCGCCCGATGGATTACCAGCCTTCGCTCTCCGATATCCGCTTCCTGCTGAACGACGTGCTGGACGCCGGCACGCAATGGCGCGAACTCGCACCTTTCGCCGAAACCGACGATGACCTCGCCTCGCAGGTGCTCGAAGAAGCGGGCAAGTTCGTCGCGGAGCGCGTCGCGCCGCTCACGCGCGATGGCGACGAGATCGGCGCACGCTTCGAAGGCGCCGATGCATCGGGCTTCAGCCGCGTCGTCATGGCTCCGGGCTTCCGCGACGCGTACCAGTCGTTCTGGCAAGCCGGTTGGCCCGCGCTGTCCTGCGCTCCCGAAGACGGCGGCCAAGGCCTGCCCTGGGTGCTGGAAGGCGTGCTCTATGAATGGCTGAGCGCGGCCAACCACGGCTGGACCATGGCCCCGGGCCTGCTGCATGGTGCGTACGAATGCATCAGGCACCACGCCAGCGATGCACTGAAGGCCGTTTATCTCGGCAAGGTCGCCAGTGGTGAATGGCTTGCCACGATGTGCCTGACCGAACCGCATGCGGGCAGCGACCTGGGGCTTGCGCGCACCCGGGCAACCCCGCAGTCCGACGGCAGCTACCGCCTCTCGGGCACCAAGATCTTCATCTCAGGTGGTGAGCATGACCTGACGGACAACATCGTCCATCTCGTGCTCGCGCGCCTGCCGGATGCGCCGCCCGGGCCGAAAGGCCTGTCCCTCTTCCTTGCGCCGAAGTTCATGCCGGAGGGCTCGCGCAACGCCGTGCACTGCGAGCGCATCGAGGAAAAGATGGGCCTGCACGGCAGCCCCACCTGCGTGATGCGCTTCGACGAGGCCACCGGCTGGATCGTCGGCGAGCCGGGACGCGGCCTCAACGCGATGTTCGTGATGATGAACGCCGCGCGCGTGCACGTCGCGCTGCAGGGCATCGGCCTGCTGGATGCCGCGTGGCAGAAGGCCGACGCGTACGCGAAAGAGCGTCGCCAGATGCGTGCGCCGCGCGCAGCCGCCGCAGCGCCGGCAACAGCAGCCACCGGCCCCGACCTCATCATCGAGCACCCCGCAGTGCGTCGCATGCTCGACGTGCAGCGCGCCTGGATCGACGGCGGCCGCCTGCTCGCCTACCGCACCGGCCTGGAACTGGACATCGCGAAACACCATCCCGACCCGAAGCGCCGTGACGCCGCGCAGACCTGGTGCAGCCTCGTCACGCCGGTGCTCAAGGCCGCATGGACGAACCAGGCTTTCATCGGGGCGAGCGAATGCCTGCAGGTCTTCGGCGGCCACGGCTACGTGCGTGAATGGGGCATCGAGCAGATCGTGCGCGATTCACGTGTGGCGATGATCTACGAAGGCACGAACGAGATCCAGGCCATCGACCTGCTGGTGCGCAAAGTGTTGCCGGACGGCGGGGCTGCCCTTGGCAAGGCCCTGCTCTCGCTGCGCGCCGACATGGATGCCGGGCGCGAGACCGATGCGGCCGTGATGCGCCGCTTCGCCGAACTGCGTTACCTCACCGCGACGCTGGTGGAAGCGGCCAAGCAGGACGCCATGCTGCCCTACGAAGTGGCAGACGACTACCTGCGTGCCGTGGCGCTGGCGCTGCTGTCCTGGTCGTGGGCGCGCATCTCGGCCACCGAAGGCGGCGATGCACCCCGCTGGCAGCAGGCCGACGCCGCGATGCATTCGCGCATACTCCCGGAGTTCGCCATGCGCGTCTCCATGATCCAGACACGCTGCAAGACGATACTTGGCGCGGTGGCAGCCTGAGGGTGAAAGAGAAGCAGGCCGCCACGACACGCACCCACGCATGACCAGAGAAACCCGATCAGGAAAGGTTCACGCCATGTCACTCGCGAAATTCGCCGCTCTCGCTTCTGCCGTATTGCTCACCGCCTGCGGAACCCTGCCACCACCGCCTGCACCGCCGACACCTCGCCCCCTTGCATCGGGCGCACCGCCGGTGATGACCTGCGACGCATTGGCAGCGCGCTTTGCCTACGCCGGCGTGCGCGTCACGGCCACCGAGCGCGTGGCGGACGGCCAACTGGCGTTGCCCGGCATCGCCCGGTACATGCCCGAGCACTGCGTGGTCAAGGGCGTGATGAACGAACGCACCAGCCCGGTGGACAACAAGCGCTACGCCATCGGCTTCGAGATGCGCCTGCCGACCTACTGGAACGGCCGCTTCTTCTACCAGGCCAACGGCGGGCTCGACGGCTTCGTCACGCCGGCCTATGGCGACATCCTCGGCGGCGGCCCGGCCAGCAACGGCCTCCTCAAGGGCTTTGCCGTGCTGAGCTCCGACGCCGGTCACGCCTTCGACCGCACCACACCCATCGGCGGTGCCAGCTTCGGCATCGACCCACAGGCGCGGCGCGACTACGGCTACAACGCCGTCGCGCAACTCACGCCGATGGCCAAGTCGCTGATCCAGACGTTCTACGGCAAGCGGCCGGTCACTTCCTACCTCGTCGGCACCAGCAACGGCGGGCGGCACGGCCTGGTGGCGGCATCGCGCACTCCCGAGGAATACGACGGCATCCTCGTCAGCACGCCGGGCTACAACCTTCCGCTCGCCGCTGTTGCGCAGGTCTGGGGTGCGCAGCAGTTCGCGAAAGTCTCGCGGCCGAACCCGGCCACGCAGCGGCCCGACCTGACGACCTCGTTCCCGCCCGCAGACCTGAACCTCGTCGCGCGCGCCGTGCTCGCGCGCTGCGACGCGCTCGACGGCCTGGCCGATGGCGTCGTGGCCGATGTGCAGGGTTGTCAGAAAGCTTTCCGCGCCGACCGCGACATCCCCGTCTGCGCAGGTGCCGCACAACCCGGCCAGTGCCTCACACCCGCGCAGAAGGCCGTGCTCGCCAAGGTGTTCGAAGGCCCGGTGGACTCCGCCGGCACGCGCATCTATTCCGGCCTGCCATGGGACGCCGGCATCGCCGGCCGCGACTGGGCGCAATGGAAGTTCTCGCACAGCGTCGGCCCGCGCGACGCCGTCGCACTCGCCTTCGTATTCACCACGCCGCCCGCATCGCCCGCTGTCGTCAACGGCCAGGGCAACACGCTCATCGACTACGCGCTGGGCTTCAGCCTCGACCGCGATGCCGGCAAGGTGTGGGCGAGCGATGCCCTGTTCACCGACTCCGCCATGAAGATGATGACACCGACAGACACCGGCCTGCGTGCATTCACGAAGCGCGGCGGCAAGCTGCTGCTGGCGCACGGCACGGCCGACCCGGTGTTCTCGGCGCTCGACACCATCGCCTGGTGGGATGGCTATGTCTACGCGCACGGATCGAAGGCCAGCGACTCCGCACGCCTGTTCCTCGTGCCCGGCATGAACCACAGCCGCGGTGGCCCCGCCACGGACCAGATGGACCTCGTCGACGCGCTCGTGAACTGGGTGGAACGCGGCCAGGCCCCGCAGTCCATCGTCGCGCAGGCGCGCGGCCCAGGCAGCGCTGTCCCCAACCCTGAAGTCCCGGCTTCATGGAGCGCGAACCGCACGCGCCTGCTGTGCCCCTACCCGCAGGTGGCCCGCTACGTCGCAGGCGACGTGGAAAGCGCCGCCAGCTTCCGCTGCGCCGAGTGACCACGCCGCTGATGAACACCCGCGTGCGCCACGCCCCGGCCCCCGCCGTCGACACGGTGGACGCGAGCTATCTGCAGAGCCTGATCGGTTACAACGCGAGCCGCGTGTCGCTCGCGGTGGTGACGGTGTTCCTCGAACGCATGGCCGTGTATGACCTCAAGCCCGTCAATTTCTCGGTGCTCTCGCTGATCGCACACAACCCGGGCATCACCTCGCGCCAGCTGTGCTCGGTACTCAGCATCCAGCCACCCAACCTCGTGGGCATGGTGAACGCACTGGAGAAGCGCGAACTGATCGAGCGCAAGCCGCATCCGAGCGATGGGCGCGCGGTGGGCCTGCACCTGACCACCGCCGGGCAGAAGCTCTGCCGCGATGCGGAACGCTCGGCGTCGGAGCTCGAGTCGGATGTGAGTGCGCGACTGACGGCGGCGGAGCGAAAGTCGCTCATGCGGCTGCTCCAGAAAATCTATCTCTGAATCGCTTTGCGCAGGACATCGGTCGTTGTCCTAGCTATCAAACTTGTAGCACGCCTGCATCTGCGGTATAGTCGCCGTCCGCCCGGACAGTTGAACGAGTTGCCCGCGCGAAAACACGAACGAAGCGCGAGGAGAAGAAACGGGATGAGTTCCAGGGACGTTGCCGCCGTCGGCCAGTTGCTTGGCCTGCTGGAGTCCCGTTATGCCATGCGCGTGCTCTGGGCCCTGCGCGATGGGCACCCGCAGACCTTCCGCCTGCTGCAGGACAGCGTGGGCGGCATCACTCCCAACACGCTGAACACCCGGATCAAGGAATTGCGCGAGGCCGGTCTCATGTCGCACGGCGACGAAGGCTACCTCGTGACGCCTTCCGGCGCCGATCTGCTCAAGCGCCTGTCGGACCTGCAGGCCTTCGCCGTCAAGTGGTCGGCGGCCCAGGCACGCAAGCCGAAAGCGGCATCCCCCTCCACCCCCGATCGATCAAGCTGACCATGAACACCCATCTCGCGCTGAACGAAACACTGCCCCACGACCACGAAGACGCAATCCTTGTCGGCCGCGCATGGGTTGAGGGACAGGGAGCCGTCGCCATCCGCTTCACGGCGCAGGACGTGTTCGACCTGTCGGGCCTTGCACCGACGATCAGCGCGCTGCTCGAACTGCCCGACCCGGCCGCTGCCGTCCGTGCGCATGACGCACCGCGCATCGGCGACGCGGCAGCCGTGCTCGCCAACTCCGCCCAGACTGCGCGCAGCAAGGCCCTGCCCTGGCTCATGGCACCGTGCGACCTGCAGGCCATCAAGGCGGCTGGCGTGACCTTTGTCGCGTCCATGCTGGAGCGTGTGATCGAGGAACAGGCGCGCGGCGATGCGTCCCGCGCGGAAGACGTGCGCCGCGCCGTGCAAGCCGTCATCGGCGACGACCTGGCGCGGGTGCGCCCCGGCTCGCCCGACGCGCTGAAACTGAAGGACGTGCTGATCGGCAAAGGCGTCTGGTCGCAGTACCTGGAGGTCGGCATCGGCGTCGACGCGGAGATCTTCACCAAGTCGCAACCCATGAGCGCGGTGGGTACGGGGGCTGACGTCGGCATCCACCCGCGCAGCGAATGGAACAACCCCGAGCCCGAGATCGTGCTGGCCGTCTCGCCCGATGGCAAGGTCAAGGGTGCGGCGCTGGGCAACGACGTCAACCTGCGCGACTTCGAAGGCCGCAGCGCGCTGCTGCTGGGCAAGGCCAAGGACAACAACGGCAGTTGCGCCATCGGCCCGTTCATACGCCTGTTCGATGCGAAGTTCGGCATCGACGATGTGCGCCAGTGCGACCTGGCCATGCAGGTGCAGGGCGCCGACGGCTTCACCATGAAGGGGTCGAGCTCGCTGTCGCGCATCAGCCGCGATCCGCTGGACCTCGTGGGCCAGGCCATCGGCCCCAATCACCAGTACCCGGACGGCCTGATGCTGTTCCTGGGCACCATGTTCGCCCCCACGCAGGACCGCAACGGCCCCGGCCAGGGCTTCACCCATGCCGTCGGTGATGTTGTCACGGTCTCGACCGCCAGCCTCGGTAAACTCGCCAATCGTGTCGACACCAGCGATCGCGTTGCGCCCTGGACCTACGGCACCGGCGCACTCATGCGCGACCTGGCTCGCCGGGGCCTGCTCGGCTGACCCCCGCCACGAACTTTTCAATTTCTCGAAGGAAGCATCCATGACCACCACGCCCTCCGGCCTGCAGTACGAAGACACCACCATCGGCGAAGGGGCCGAGGCCAAAGCCGGCCAGCACGTGACCGTGCACTACACCGGCTGGCTGTACGAGAACGGCACGCAGGGCGCGAAGTTCGACTCCAGCCGCGACCGCAACGACCCCTTCCAGTTCTCGCTGGGCGCGGGCATGGTCATCCGTGGCTGGGACGAAGGCGTGGCCGGCATGAAGATCGGCGGCAAGCGCACGCTGATCATTCCCCCGGCGCTGGGTTATGGCGCGCGCGGCGCGGGCGGCGTGATCCCGCCCAACGCCACGCTCAAGTTCGATGTGGAACTGCTCGGCGCGCAGTAACCTCGATCTCGATCTTCATGCGCGGGTCCACCAGGCCCGCCGAGATCATCATCGCCGCCGGGCGCACGTCACCGAAGTACTTGCGCATGGTCGGCCAGCAGGCCGGAAAGTCCTTGGCATCGGGCAGCACATAGGTCACGCGGACGACGTCCGCGAAGCTCGCTCCGGCCTGTCCGAGTGCCGAGCCGATGTTGGCCAGGCACTGCTCTGCCTGCTCGGCCACATCGGGCGAAATGGTCATCTTCGAATAGTCGAAACCGGTGGTGCCCGAGACGAAGACCCATTCGCCGTCGACCACGGCGCGCGAATAGGCCATCTGTTCCTCGAAGGTGGAACCCGAGCTGATGCGTTGTCTTGTCATTCCTGAACTCCTTGCCGTCCTGTAGATGTAAGTGGCGGCCGAACTTTACTGGCCCGGATACGACCGGTACACGGCCAGATACCGCCGCGAAATGCCCTGACGCGATAATTGCTGCCTTTTTGCGATTCCCCTTGCCTTGAAAAGGGCTAATGCAGCCCTAATTGAAAACAATGTCCGAACCCAACCAACCCGAAAATCCGAACGCCTTGTCCGGCGCGCCGACGCCCGAGGAGCTGGAAGCCGCCCAGGCCGCAAACGAAGCCGAGGCCCAGGACGCGCTGTCTGCCGCGCAGGCCGAACTCGCCCTGCTCCAGGCCAGGAACACCGAACTGGCCGACCAGTACCTGCGCGCCAAGGCCGAGGTGGAAAACGCCCGCCGCCGCGCCGATGAGGAAGTGGCAAAGGCCCGCAAGTTTGCCGTGGAAAGCTTTGCCGAAAGCCTGCTGCCCGTGGCGGACAGCCTCGAAGCCGGTCTGGCCATCAAGGACGCCGGTCCCGAACAGATCCGCGAAGGTGCCGAAGCCACGCTGCGCCAGTTGAAAAGCGCGCTCGAGCGCAACAAGGTGCTGGAGATCGCCCCCGCCGCCGGCACCCGCTTCGACCCGCACCAGCACCAGGCCATTTCCATGGTGCCGGCCGACCAGGAACCCAACACCGTCGTCAGCGTGCTCCAGAAGGGCTACGTGATCGCCGAGCGTGTGCTGCGCCCTGCACTGGTGACCGTGGCGGCCCCGAAATAAGCACGCAAAAAATCGGCTGCGTGCTCTTGAAGCCCGGCCAGTTATACACAAGTAATCAACATCTGATTCACAGGAAAACCGGAGGGCCCGCGGATAGCGACAGCCCCCTTCAGGAGAGAAAACATGGGAAAAATCATCGGTATTGACCTGGGCACCACCAACTCGTGCGTGGCCATCATGGAAGGCAACTCGACCAAGGTGATCGAGAACGCCGAAGGCGCGCGCACCACGCCGTCCATCATTGCTTATCAGGACGATGGCGAAGTGCTCGTCGGCGCTTCCGCCAAGCGCCAGGCCGTCACCAACCCGAAGAACACGCTGTACGCCGTCAAGCGCCTGATCGGCCGCAAGTTCGAAGAGAAGGAAGTGCAGAAGGACATCGACCTGATGCCCTACACGATTGCCAAGGCCGACAACGGCGACGCGTGGGTGGAAGTGCGCGGCAAGAAGTTCGCGCCCCCGCAGGTCAGCGCCGAAGTGCTGCGCAAGATGAAGAAGACCGCGGAAGACTACCTGGGTGAAGCCGTCACCGAGGCCGTCATCACCGTGCCTGCATACTTCAACGACGCACAGCGCCAGGCCACCAAGGATGCCGGCCGCATCGCCGGTCTGGACGTCAAGCGCATCATCAACGAGCCCACTGCAGCCGCCCTCGCCTTCGGCCTGGACAAGGCAGAGAAGGGTGACCGCAAGATCGCCGTGTATGACCTGGGCGGCGGCACGTTCGACGTGTCGATCATCGAGATCGCCGATGTCGACGGCGAAAAGCAGTTCGAAGTGCTGTCCACCAACGGCGACACGTTCCTCGGCGGTGAAGACTTCGACCAGCGCGTCATCGACTACATCGTCGGCGAGTTCAAGAAGGACAGCGGCATCGACCTGTCCAAGGATGTCGTCGCGCTGCAGCGCCTGAAGGACTCGGCCGAGAAGGCCAAGATCGAGCTGTCCAACAGCGCGCAGACGGAAGTCAACATCCCCTACATCGCGCACGACCCGGCCACCGGTCCGAAGCACCTGCTGGTCAAACTCACGCGCGCCAAGCTGGAAAGCCTGGTCGACGACCTGATCGAGCGCACCATCGCGCCCTGCCGCACCGCCATCAAGGACGCCGGTGTCAGCGTGTCCGACATCCACGACGTGATCCTCGTGGGCGGCCAGACGCGCATGCCCAAGGTGCAGGAGAAGGTGAAGGAATTCTTCGGCAAGGAACCGCGCAAGGATGTGAACCCCGACGAAGCCGTGGCCGTGGGTGCCGCCATCCAGGGCCAGGTGCTCTCGGGTGACCGCAAGGACGTGCTGCTGCTGGACGTGACGCCGCTGTCTCTGGGCATCGAGACGCTGGGTGGCGTGATGACCAAGATGATCAGCAAGAACACGACCATCCCGACCAAGTTCGCGCAGACCTTCTCCACCGCCGACGACAACCAGCCGGCCGTGACCATCAAGGTCTTCCAGGGCGAACGCGAGATGGCGTCGGGCAACAAGCTGCTGGGCGAGTTCAACCTCGAAGGCATCCCGCCGGCCGCGCGCGGCACGCCGCAGATCGAGGTGAGCTTCGACATCGACGCCAACGGCATCCTGCACGTGGGCGCGAAGGACAAGGCCACGGGCAAGGAAAACAAGATCACCATCAAGGCCAACTCGGGCATCTCGGAGGAAGAGATCCAGAAGATGGTGAAGGACGCCGAACTCAACGCCGCCGAAGACAAGAAGAAGCTGGAGCTGATCCAGGCCCGCAACCAGGCCGACGCCATGGTGCACAGCGTGCGCAAGTCGCTGGGCGAACACGGCGACAAGCTGGACGCCGGCGAGAAGGAAAAGATCGAGGCTGCGATCAAGGACGTGGAAGAAGCCCTGAAGGGTGACGACAAGGACGCGATCGAGGCGAAGAACAACACCTTGCTCGAAGCCAGCCAGAAACTGGGCGAGAAGATGTACGCCGACGCACAGGCAGCCCAGGCGGCGGCCGGCGCATCGGCGGCGGATGGCGCGGAAGCTGCTTCCCAGAAGCCCGCGGCGGACGACAACGTGGTCGACGCCGAGGTCAAGGAAGTGAAGAAGGGCTGATTGCCCAGGAGCCTGCGCCCATGTGGCGAAGGACCCCCGCCGCGCCTGATGGTCTCCCAAGGACCTTCAGCGCGGCGTTTTGCGTGAATGTGGATTGAACGAACCGATGGCCAAGCGCGACTACTACGAAGTCCTGGGTGTTCCGAAGAATGCCGCGGACGAAGAAATCAAGAAGGCTTATCGCAAGCTCGCGATGAAGTACCACCCTGACCGCAACCAGGGTGATGCAGCCAAGGAAGCCGAAGAGAAATTCAAGGAGGCCAAGGAAGCCTACGAGATGCTCTCGGACGCCGAGAAGCGCGGTGCGTACGACCAGTTCGGCCACGCTGGCGTGGACCCGAACATGCGCGGCGGCCCCGGTGGCGGCGCGGACGGCTACGGCGGCTTCGCCGAAGCGTTCGGCGACATCTTCGGCGACATCTTCGGCCAGCAACGCGGCGGCGCAGCCGGTGCACGTGGTGGGCGTCAGGTCTACCGCGGCAGCGACCTGAGCTATGCGATGGAAATCACGCTGGAAGACGCCGCACTCGGCAAGGAAGCGCAGATCCGCATCCCGAGCTGGGACACCTGCGAAACCTGCCACGGCAACGGCGCCAAGCCTGGCACCAAGCCCATCACCTGCACCACCTGCAACGGGCAGGGCTCCGTGCAGATGCGCCAGGGTTTTTTCAGCGTGCAGCAGACCTGTCCGCAATGCCGCGGCACGGGCAAGATCATTCCCGAGCCCTGCCCGACCTGCCATGGACAGGGCAAGATCAAGCAGACCAAGACGCTGGAAGTGAAGATTCCCGCCGGCATCGACGACGGCATGCGGATCCGCAGCGCCGGCAACGGCGAGCCCGGCACGAACGGTGGACCGCCCGGTGACCTGTACATCGAGATCCGCCTGAAGAAGCACGACGTGTTCGAACGCGATGGCGACGACCTGCATTGCGTCGTGCCGATCAGCATGACCACCGCCGCGCTCGGCGGCGAGATCGAAGTGCCCACGCTCGGCGGCGGCGCAGCCATCGACATTCCCGAAGGCACGCAGGCCGGCAAGCAGTTCCGCCTGCGCGGCAAGGGCATCAAGGGCGTGCGCTCGAGCTACCCGGGCGACCTGTACTGCCACATCGCCGTGGAGACGCCCGTCAAGCTCACCGAGCACCAGCGCAAGCTGCTCAAGGAGCTGGACGAGTCGCTCAAGAAGGGCGGCGCCAAGCACCACCCGGCCGACCAGAGCTGGTTCGACAAGGCGCGTAACCTGTTCAGCTGAGCGCCCTTCCGGCCGCTGGCAAACCCTCAGGGTGCCAGCGGCATCTCCAGCAGGCAACCGAACTCCTTCGGAAAGTTCACCGACACGCGGGCGTGGACGGCACCCTGCTGGTCAAAGAAGCGGCGCTTGCCGCGCGTGGCGAACACGCCTTCGTGCCACACGTTGGGGTGCATGCGCAGCCCCTGCCCTCCACTGAACCAGAAGCATTTGAAGTCCTCGGGGCGCACGTCGTCGCCGGGCAATGCCATGGGCACGAGGAAGGGGCCGGGCTCCAGCGGGAAGAACATCTGCCCGCCGTCCGGGTGGTAGTTGCAGTGCCACAGCAGCAGGCGCTCGGGGTCCCGCGCGTGCGTGTCGTCGGCGTTTTCCGGCGCGGTGCCGTAGCCGATGATGTAGTGCCCGTTGACCGCCTCGTTGACGCCATAGAGGATGTCGCCGCGCCATTCAGACACGAAGGTGCCGGTGGTCACGCCGCCTTCGTTGCCGCTGTCGATGTCCACCGCGCGCCAGCCTTGCGCGGGCCAACGCACGATCTCGATCTTCTCGTTCTTGGGGTCGTCCACGAGCACGCCATACCCCTTGAGCGATTCGGCCGTGGCTTCCACCAGTGGAATCCGGACCGATCGTGTGCCGGGTGGCACGCCGGGGTTGAGGTAGTCCGGGGCAGACGCCGGCTCGGTGGGTCGCACCAGGGGCCGGCCGATGAGTGTGGCTGTGTTCATGCCGTCATTTGAATTCGAAAGCCGCCGCATGTCATCCCCTGAATACGTTTCAGAACAGATGCCCCTGGCCCGACAGCGATGCATGCCGGAACTGCGTGAGATCCAGACCGGTGACGCTGCGTTGCTGGTTGAAGCCCATGCGCGCGCAGGCTTTCTCGAACCGCTGGCGGATGAGCTCGGCCCACATGCCGAAGCCCTTCATGCGCGTGGCGAAGTCGGCGTCGTAGTCCTTGCCTCCGCGCATGTCGCGGATGCGCGCCATGATGCGGCCCGCACGCTGCGGGTAATGCAGCTCCAGCCACTCCTTGAACAACGGGTTGATTTCCCACGGCAACCGGATCACCGTGTAGAACGCGCTGCGCGCTCCGGCTTCCCACGCGGCTTCCATCACCTGCTCCATGTCTTCGTTCACGAACGGGATCTGCGGCGAGACGCTCACGCCGACGGGAATGCCTGCGTCCGCCAATGCACGGATGGTGCGGATGCGCCGCCACGGCGCCGCCGCCCGCGGCTCGAGCTTGCGCGCGAGATCGCCATCGAGCGTGGTCACGGTCACGTACACCGCCGCAAGACGTGCAGCCGCCATCGGTGCCAGCAAATCGATGTCACGCTCCACACCACTCGACTTGGTGACGAGCCCGATAGGATGCCGCGTCTCGCTGAAGAGCTCGATGGCAGCGCGCGTCAATCGCAACTCGCGCTCCACGGGCTGATAGCAGTCGGTCACCGTGCCCATGGCGGTGTGCTTGGGCACATAGCGTGGGCTTGCGAGTTCGCGCCGCAGCACGTCGGCCAGGTTCTGCTTCGCGATGATCTTCGTTTCGAAATCGAGGCCCGGCGAAAGATTCAGATAGCTGTGCGTGGGCCGCGCATAACAGTAGATGCAGCCGTGTTCGCACCCCCGGTACGGATTCAGGCCCTGGGTGAACGGGATGTCCGGCGAGTCGTTGTGCGTGAGGATGCTGCGCGCCTGCTCGAAGGTCACCTGCGTCTGCGGAATGATGCGCTCGTCCTGCGCGAGCGCGAGCGTGTCCCAGCCGTCGTCGTAGGCGTTGCGGTCCTCCGCCATGAAGCGGTGCGCGATGCGGCTCGCAGCACCGCGCCCCTTGATGACGCTCAGCGGGATGGTGACGTCGGCCATGCCCGTACCCTGATCAACTCGATGAAATGACTGTACATAAATACAGTATTTCTCGAAAACGAATGTAAATCAAGCGTAGCCGCTGCAGGCCCTATCACCCATAATCCGACGCATGCCGCCGCCCGACTTGCCGTCATCCACTGTTACAAAAGCAGCGACCGTGAAAGATGCGGGCAATGCATTGAAGTCGGGCTTTGACGCGGACTCCACACTGATGTTCCAGGCGAAGATGAAGAAGGCACCTGTCTGGTTCTGCTCGTTTCTCGCGGGGAACTCGCGCGAGAAGCGCCGCCTGGCCGACGAGTTCGCCCAGATCAAGGGCGCGATGCCATTGCTGATGAAGCAGCGCAACGGTGGTGGCAAATGGACACCCGAAGACAAGCAGCAACTGAAGAAGATGCTGCGCTCCGCGTCGTCTGTCAGCCCTTATCTGTTCATCTGGGCCATTCCAGGCTCGATGCTGCTGCTGCCTTTCATGGCCTGGTATCTGGACAAGCGCCGCAAATGGCGCGAACGCCAGAACGCCGGCTAGCCGCCGCCCAGCACCTTGTACAGCGTGATGCGGTTGACCTGCTCGGCCAGCTCGTAGCTGATCAGGCCCTGCCCCGCCGTGTAGAACGAACGCTGCGACACCTGCACGTCGAGGAAGCTGTCCGAACCGGCGCGGAACCTCGCCTGCGAGAGCTCCAGCGCCTTGCCGGATGCATCGACCAGTGCGCGTTGCGCTTCGAGCTGCTCGTTCACCGTGGCGCGCGCCGCGAGCGCATCGGCCACTTCGCGGAAAGCGGTCTGCAGCGTCTTCTCGTACTGCGCAATGTTGATGTCACGCGTGATGCGCGCCACGTCCAGACTCGCCTGAAGTGCGCCCGCGTTGAAGATCGGCAACACGATCTGCGGCGCGAAGCTCCATGTGCCCGTGCCGTTGCCGAACAGCCCGTCGAGTTCGCGACTGGCTGAGCCGGCCGACGCGGTGAGCGAGATGCGCGGAAAGAACGCAGCACGCGCTGCGCCGATGTTCGCGTAGGCACCGCGCAGCGTGTATTCAGCGGCCAGCACGTCGGGCCGACGCTGCAGCACTTCGGACGACAGGCCTTCAGGAACGGCGACGAGAAGCGATGCCGTACTTGCTGCGGCCGCGACCGGGTTGGTCGCTCCACTGGCGTACGACGGCGCGGCGGGCAGCAGATCGGCCGGCACGGCAGAACCCGTCAGCAGCTCGAGTGCATTGCGATCCTGCGCGACCTGTCGCGTGTACGTGGCGACGTCGGCGCGCGCGGCCTCGACCGTCGTGCGCGCCTGCGCCAGCGTCAGGCCGGATTCCGCACCCAGTGCGCGCGCACGCTCGATCAGGTCGTACGTCGCCTGCTGGCTGCGCAGCGTCTGTGTTGCCAGCGCAAGCCTGCGCTGGTCTGCAGCCAGCGTGAGCCAGGCGGTGGCCGTGTCGGCCACGAGGCTGATCTGCGTGGCGCGACGTGTTTCTGTCGTGGAGAGCAATGTCTCCTGCGCCGCCTGCGTGAGATTGCGCAAACGGCCGAAGAAGTCGATCTCCCAGGCAGACAGGCCGATCGAGGCGCTGAATGTGTTGCCGGTGCCCGGGTTGCCCGAGGCGCTGGTATCCGCCGACGTGCGCGCACGACTTGCACCGCCCGTGGCATTCACCGTCGGCAACTCCGCCGATCGCGTGAGCCCCCATTGGGCCCGCGCACGGTCGATATTCAGCGCAGCGACACGCAGATCGCGGTTGTTCGCGAGCGCAAGGTTCACCACGCCGAGGAGTCGCGCGTCGGTGAAGAAGTCCTGCACCGGCAAGTCTGAAGCGGGCGTCGCCACTGCGCCTGCAGGCGATGGCGACTGCCACGCCTGCGCAGGCAAGGGCGCGACAGGGCGTTCGTATTCCGGAGCGAGGTTGGCGCAGCCGCCCAGCATCGCCATCACCAGGGTCGTGAGCGCTGCGGGCACTGCGCGCGAAGATGAGGACCGACGCTGCATCATGCCGCGCCCTCCGTCGGTGCCGTGGTTGCTGCGTCTTTCCTGCGATTGAAGCGCGCGCGGATGAGCGTGAAGAACACCGGCACGAAGAAGATGCCGAGCACGGTCGCACTCACCATGCCGCCGAACACGGCGGTACCGATGGCCTGGCGGCCGCCAGCGCCGGCACCCGTACCGATCACGAGCGGCAGAACACCGAAACCGAAGGCCAGCGAGGTCATCAGGATCGGGCGCAGGCGCAGGCGCACCGCTTCGAGCGTGGCGTCGAACAGGTCACGCCCCTGCTCCTGCAACTGCTTGGCGAATTCGACGATCAGGATCGCGTTCTTGCATGACAAGCCCACCGTCGTCAGCAACCCGACCTGGAAGTACACATCGTTCGACAACCCTCGCGTCCCGGTGAACAGCACCGCCCCGATGATGCCCAGCGGCACGACGAGGATGACGGAGAACGGCACCGACCAGCTTTCGTACAGCGCCGCAAGGCAGAGGAACACGAACAGGATGGAGATGGCGTAGAGCAGCGGTGCCTGTGCGCCCGAGCGACGCTCTTCGAACGACGCACCGGTCCATGCATGCGCCGTGCCCGACGGCAGCTCCGCCATCATCGCGTCGACCTTCGCCATGCCCTCGCCCGAGCTCACGCCCTGCACCACGTTGCCCTGTATCTCGAAGGCAGACTGTCCGTTGAAGCGCTGCAGCTGCGGCGGCCCGAACGTCCAGCGCTGTTCGGTGAACGCAGAAAACGGGATCATCTCGTTCGCGTTGTTGCGCACCGTCCAGGTGTTCACATCGGCCGGCAGCATGCGGTAGGGCGCGTCGCCCTGCATGTAGACGCGCTTGACGCGGCCACGCTCGATGAAATCGTTCACATACGTGCCGCCCAGGGCGGTGGACAGCGTGCTGTTCACGTCCGACGTCGAGAGGCCCAGCGCCCCTGCGCGGCGGTCGTCGATGTCGATGGCGAATTGCGCCGTGTCTTCGAGCGTGTTGGTGCGCACGCCGGTCAGCTCGGCGTCCTTGCGCGCCAGGTCGAGAAACTGGGTGCGCGCCGCCGTCAACGCCTGCCGTCCGATGTTCGCCGCGTCCTGCATGAAGAAGTTGAAGCCAGCCGCCGAACCCAGCCCCCGCACCGCGGGCGGCAGGTTGACGAACACCTGCGCGTCGCGGATTCTGGAGAACTCGGCATTCGCGCGCCGTGCAATCGCAGCTGCGGAATGCTCCGCACCCGAACGCTCCGCCCAAGGCTTGAGCTTGATGAACGCGCGGCCCGAACCCTGATTGCCGGCCATGCCGGTGGTGACGTTGTAGGTCACCACCTCGGGCTGCTGCTTCACGTATTCCTCGAACTGCGCAATGACGCCCTGGATGCGCGCGTCCGTCGCGCCCGGCGGCATGCGGATTTCGGCGGTGAGGATGCCCTGGTCTTCCACCGGAATGAACGAGGTCGGCAGCCGCATGAACAGCACGGCCATGCCGGCCGTGATGGCCAGGTAGATCACCATGGTGCGCCAGCCACGATGGATCAGTTTGTCGACCACCCGCTCGGTGCCGCGGGTCGTCCTGTCGAAGCCACGGTTGAACGCGCCGAAGAAACGGTCGGACCAGCCCAGCAGCCCCTTGCGGATGACGCGATGCCCTTGGGCATCGGCCTCATGCTGCTTGAGGATGGTCGCGCAAAGTGCGGGTGTGAGTGTCAGCGCAACAAGCACCGACAGCGCCATGGCCGACACGATGGTGACAGAGAACTGGCGATAGATCACGCCGGTGGACCCTCCGAAGAACGCCATCGGAATGAACACGGCCGACAACACCATCGCGATGCCGATCAAAGCCGGCGTGATTTCGGCCATCGATTTGCGCGTGGCCTCTTTCGCCGGCAGGTGCTCCGTCGCCATCACGCGCTCGACGTTCTCCACCACCACGATGGCGTCGTCCACCAGCAGGCCGATGGCCAGCACCATGCCGAACATGGTGAGCGTGTTGATCGTGTAGCCCAACGTGGACAGCACGCCGAAGGTGCCGAGCAGCACCACCGGCACCGCCATCGCAGGGATGATGGTCGCGCGCCAGTTCTGCAGGAAGATGAACATGATCAGCACCACGAGGAGCATGGCCTCGATCAGGGCCTTGACCACTTCCTCGATCGAGGCTTCGATGAAGGGCGTGGTGTCGTAGTTGACGATCGACTTCATCTGGTTGGGAAAGGTGGGCTCCAGTTCCTTGAGCTTGGCCGCGACGGCACGCGACACGTCCACCGGATTGGCACCGTTGGCCAGCACGATGCCCATGCCGGCCGAAGCGCGCCCCGCCAGGCGCGACTGGATGTTCAGGCTCTCGGCGCCGAGTTCGACGCGCGCCACGTCCTTGAGCAGGACCTGTGAACCGTCGCTCGCCACGCGCAGCAGCACGTTCTGGAACTGCTCGACGGTCTGCAGCTTGCTGCGCGCGGTGACCGTGGCGTTCAATTGCTGTTGCGGCGTCGCGGGCAGCCCGCCGAGTTGTCCGGCCGACACCTGCGCGTTCTGCGCCGCGAGCGCAGCACCGACGTCGGAGGGCATCAGGCCGAATTTCTGCAGCTTGCGCGGGTCCAGCCAGATGCGCATCGCATAACCGGAGCCGAGCACCTGCACTTCGGCCACACCGTCCAGACGCGAGATCACATCCACCAGATTGCTGGAGATGAAGTCACCCACGTCCGTCCGCGACAGCTGCGGGTTCTCGGAATACAGCGACGCGATCATCAGGAAATCGTTGCCGGCCTTGGTGACCGTCACACCCTGGCTCTGCACCGCCTGCGGCAGGCGCGCCATGGCCGACTGAAGCTTGTTCTGCACCTGGATCTGCGCCACATCCGGGTTGGTGCCCGCATTGAAGGTCAGCGTGATGCGTGACTGCCCCGCGCTCGTGCTGGACGAGCTCATGTAGAGCAGGTTGTCCAGGCCCGTGAGCTGCTGCTCGATCACCTGCGTGACGGAGTCCTCGACGGTTTGCGCCGAGGCACCGGAGTAATTGGCCGCGATGGACACGGCCGGCGGCGCGATGTCCGGGTACTGCTCGATGGGCAGCGTGCGGATGGCCAGCGTCCCCGCCAGCATGATGAGAATGGCGATAACCCACGCGAAGATGGGCCGGTCGATGAAAAAGCGAGCCATGAAGAAGCGGTCCTGCGCGCTGCGCGGTCAGTTGGTCTTCGCGGGGACAGGGGCCGAAGGCGCCCCCGGCACAGCCGGTGCACCGACACCACGCGGGGCTTCCGGTGCCTGGACGGCAACGGTCCTCACCAATTCGCCCACACGCGCGCGCTGCACGCCTTCGATGATCACGCGTTCGCCGGCTGCAAGCCCCTGACGCACCACCCAGCGGTTGCCCACTGCGCGATCGACCGTGACGTTGCGGCGCACGACCTTGTCGTCCGCGCCGACCACCAGCGCGGTCGCGCGGCCCGTGGCGTCGCGCGTGATGCCCTGTTGGGGCACGAGCAGCGCCTGTTCGTCCACGCCCTCTTCGATCACGGCGCGCACATACATGCCGGGCAGCAGCAGGCCATCCGGATTGGCCACCGTGCCGCGCAGCGTGATGGCGCCGGTGGTCGGGTTCACGGCGATGCCCGCAAATTGCAGGCGGCCTTCACGGCCGTATAAAGAGCCGTCTTCCAGCACGATGCGCATGCGCGCTGCATCCGCACCGCCACTGCGCGTCAGGCGTCCGGCAGCCAGCTCGCGCTTGAGCCGGAGCACTTCCGCGCTCGTCTGCGTGACGTCCACATAGATCGGATCGATCTGCTGCACGGTGGTGAGCGCGGCCGTCTGGTTCGCGGTGACCAGCGCGCCGGGCGTCACCGAGGAGATGGCCACCCGGCCTGGGATAGGGGATGTGATGCGTGTGTAACCCAGGTTGATGCGTGCCGTCTGCACGGTGGCTTCCGCCACAGCCACATCGGCACGGGCCTGGTTCATCGCGGCCTGACTCTGCTCGTTGACCTGCTGGCTCACCGCATCGATCTTCACGAGTTCGGCATTGCGACGCGCCGTGGCCTGCGCGGATTCGGCTGTCGCGCGCGCGCGTGCGAGCGCGGCTTCCGCGCTACCCAATGTCGCCTCGAATGGCGCCGGGTCGATCTGGTAGAGCACATCGCCTGCGCGCACGTTGGCACCTTCGGTGAAACTGCGCTTCTGGATGATGCCGCCGACCTGGGGCCTGATGTCTGCGGAAAGGAAAGCCACCGTGCGCCCCGTCAGTTCCGTGGTGTAGGTCTGACGCGTGGTCTGCAGCGTGATGACGCCCACTTCGGGTGGGCCGCTCGCTGCCTTGGGCGCTTCCGCGCCTCGTGAACACGCGCCGAGGAGCGCAGCAGTCAGGAGGAGTAACGCAGTATTGGTGGCATGGCGCAACGAGTGCGTCACGCGGATTGACTGGACAGGGTGCATGTACGGGCGATCAACAAACCGGAAAGGCTTTATAGCCGCGGATGTTCATCTGCATGTGTAAACACTCTGTGAAGAAAGCGGATTCCCCCTGATATTCCGAAGAATTTTTCAGCCGGCGGAATGTCACGCCGACGCACTTTGACAAACATTGCCGCGCGCGGGAACTTTTGCGCTCCCGCGCGCCACAAAGGCTTCCCTGCAGAAGCCAGGCGTCAGGCCGCGAGCCGCGTGCGGGCGGCGTCGTACTCGCGCTTGAGCCGGGCCACCAGTTCGCCGGCGGCGGTGATCTCCGTCACCGCGCCGATGCCCTGGCCGCAGCCCCAGATGTCCTTCCATGCCTTCTTCGCGCCTTCACCGCCGAAGTCCATCTTCGTCGGGTCGCTTTCGGGCAGATGATCCGGGTCGAGCCCCGCTGCGATGATCGACGGCTTCAGGTAGTTGCCGTGCACACCGGTGAACAGGTTCGAGTAGACGATATCGTCCGAGTTGCCGTCCACGATGGCCTGTTTGTAGGCATCGCTCGCGCGCGCTTCGTGCGTGGCGATGAAGGCCGAGCCAATGTAGGCGAAGTCCGCGCCCATCGCTTGCGCGGCGAGCACCGCGCCACCGGTGGCGATGGAGCCACTCAGGGCGACCGGGCCATCGAACCACTGGCGGATTTCCTGGATCAGCGCGAACGGGCTCTTCACGCCCGCGTGGCCGCCTGCACCCGCCGCCACCGCGATCAGGCCGTCCGCGCCCTTCTCGATCGCCTTGCGCGCGAACATGTTGTTGATGATGTCATGCAGCACCACACCGCCGTAACTGTGGATCGCATCGTTCACGTCGGTGCGTGCACCGAGCGACGTGATGACCACCGGCACCTTGTACTTGACCACCATCTGCATGTCGTGCTCGAGCCGGTCGTTGCTCTTGTGCACGATCTGGTTGATGGCGAACGGCGCAGACGGGCGGTCCGGGTTCACCTTGTCCCATGCCGCAAGCGTCTCGGTGATTTCAGCCAACCACTCGTCCAGTTGCGAAGACGGGCGCGCATTGAGCGCGGGCATGGAGCCGACGATGCCGGCCTTGCACTGCTCGATGACGAGCTTGGGGTTGCTGATGATGAACAGCGGCGAGCCGATGACGGGCAGCGCGAGTTTCTGCAGCGCCTTGGGAATGCGGGACATGCGTTCGGTCTCCTTGTCGTTGTTCAGAATGCGTCGGCCGCGAGCGCGGTCACGCTGTCGGCCCCTTCGACGATGGCGTCGCGGATGCCTGGTGCCTTGGTGAGGATGTGGTCGGCATAGAAGCGCGCCGTCACGATCTTCGTCTTCATGAATGCGGCGTCGGTGCCGGCAGCCAGTTCGCCTTCGGCCGCCAGCAGTGCACGGCCGAGCTGCCAGCCGGCAACGAGATTGCCGGCGAGCATGAGGTAAGGCACGCTGCCCGCGAACGCGGCGTTGGGGCTGCCCTTGGTGTTGCCGGCGATGAACTCCACCACGTCGATGAAGGCCTCGCGCGCAGTCTTCAGGCGCTTCGCCACGGCCTTCGCATCGGCGCTGCCCTTGGCGAGTTCCGCTTCGGTCGCTTCGATCTGCTTCGCAATCGCCTTCGCTGTCTGGCCACCGTCACGCGCCGTCTTGCGGCCCACAAGGTCGTTGGCCTGGATGGCCGTCGTGCCTTCGTAGATGGTGAGGATCTTCGCGTCACGGTAGTACTGCGCCGCGCCGGTCTCCTCGATGAAGCCCATGCCACCGTGCACCTGCACACCCAGCGAGGTGACTTCGAGGCTCATCTCGGTGCTGTAGCCCTTGACCAGCGGCACCAGGAATTCGTAGAACGCCTGGTTCTGCTTGCGCGTGTCGGCATCGGGGTGGTGATGCGCGGCGTCATACGCGGCAGCGGCCACTACCGCCATCGATCGGCAACCTTCGGTGTAGGCCCGCATCGTCATCAGCATGCGCTTGATGTCCGGGTGATGGATGATCGGCGCGCTGGCGGCAATGCTGCCGTCCACCGGGCGGCTCTGCACGCGGTCCTTCGCGTAGGCCACGGCGCGCTGGTAAGCACGCTCGGCAATCGCGATGCCCTGCACACCCACGGCGTAGCGCGCGGCGTTCATCATGATGAACATGTACTCGAGGCCGCGGTTCTCCTGGCCCACGATGTAGCCGATGGCCCCCTTGCCCACGTCACCGATGCCGTCGCCGTACTGGAGCACGCAGGTCGGCGAGGCCTTGATGCCCATCTTGTGCTCGATGCTCACGCACTGCACGTCGTTGCGCTTGCCGGGGACGCCGTCCTTTCCGACCATGAACTTGGGGACGACGAACAGGCTGATGCCCTTCACGCCCTCGGGTGCGCCCTGCACGCGCGCCAGCACCAGGTGGACGATGTTGTCCGCCATGTCGTGCTCGCCGTAGGTGATGAAGATCTTCGTGCCGAAGACACGGTAAGTGCCGTCGGCCTGCGGCTCGGCGCGCGTGCGCACAAGTGCCAGGTCACTGCCCGCCTGCGGCTCGGTCAGGTTCATCGTACCCGTCCACTCGCCGGACACCAGCTTCTCGAGATAAGTGGACTTGAGTTCGTCGCTGCCAGCGGTGAGAAGCGCTTCGATCGCGCCGTCCGTCAGCAACGGACACAGCGCGAAGCTCATGTTGGCGGAGTTGAGCATTTCGCCGCATGCCGCGCCGATGGTCTTCGGCAGGCCCTGCCCGCCGAAGTCCTGCGGATGTTGCAGGCCCTGCCAGCCGCCTTCGGCGTATTGCTTGTACGCGTCCCTGAAACCGGGGGTGGTAGTGACCTTCGCATCCTTCAAACTCGAAGGATTGATGTCACCCGTGACGTTGAGCGGCGCGACCACGCCTTCGTTGAAGCGCGCACACTCCTCCAGCACGGCCTGGGCGGTGTCGTACCCCGCCTCTTCGAAGCCCGGAATCTGCGCGATGCGTTCGATGCCGGCCAGATGGCGGATGCCGAACAGCATGTCCTTGACGGGGGCGATGTAGCTCATGGTTGTTGTCTCCGTTGCAAAGAAAAAAGGCATCGCCGGGGCGATGCCTTCGGGCCGCTGTGTCTTACAGCGCCTTCACCAGTTCGGGCACTGCAGTGAACAGGTCGGCCTCCAGCCCGTAGTCGGCCACGCTGAAGATCGGGGCTTCCGGGTCCTTGTTGATCGCCACGATCACCTTGGAGTCCTTCATGCCGGCCAGATGCTGGATGGCCCCCGAGATGCCCGCTGCGATGTACAGCTGCGGCGCCACGATCTTGCCCGTCTGGCCCACCTGCAGGTCGTTGGGCGCGTAGCCCGCGTCCACCGCAGCGCGGCTGGCGCCGATGGCAGCGCCCAGCTTGTCGGCCAGCGGCGTCATCACTTCATTGAACTTCTCCGAGCTGCCCAGCGCCCGGCCACCGGAGACGATGATCTTGGCGGCGGTGAGTTCGGGGCGTTCGCTCTTGGCGATTTCCGAGCCCACGAAGCTGCTCTTGCCGTTGCCGGAAGCGGCTGCGGGCGTTTCAATGGCCGCGCTGCCGCCGGTGGCTGCTGCCGGGTCGAAGGCCGTGGTGCGCACCGTGATCACCTTGGTGGCATCAGCGCTCTGCACCGTGGCGATGGCGTTACCGGCGTAGATCGGGCGCTCGAAAGTATCGGCAGCATCGACCTTGGTGATGTCGCTGATCTGCGCGACGTCCAGCCGGGCGGCGACGCGAGGTGCCACGTTCTTGCCGCTGGCCGTGGCCGGGAACAGGATGTGGCTGTAGTTGCCGGCAATCGCGAGGACTTGCGCCGCGACGTTCTCGGCCAGGCCGTGGGCGAAGCCTTCGCCATCGGCGTGGATGACCTTGGTGACGCCAGCGATCTGGCTGGCGGCCTTGGCGGCTTCCGCCGCATTGTGACCAGCGACCAGCACATGGACATCACCACCGCAAGCGGCAGCGGCCGTCACGGTGTTGAGCGTGGCGGGCTTGATGGAAGCGTTGTCGTGTTCTGCCACAACGAGAGCATTTGCGAGAGTGGACATGTATTTCTCCTGCTTCCTCAGATAACCTTGGCTTCGTTCTTGAGCTTGTCCACCAGCGTGGCCACGTCCGGCACCTTGATGCCGGCCTTGCGGCCCGCAGGCTCCGTCACCTTCAGCGTCTTCAGGCGCGGCTTCACGTCCACGCCCAGGTCTTCGGGCTTGACGGTATCCAGCTGCTTCTTCTTGGCCTTCATGATGTTGGGCAGCGTGACGTAGCGCGGCTCATTGAGGCGCAGGTCGGTCGTGATGACCGCCGGCAGCGTGAGCGCCAGCGTCTCCAGACCGCCGTCCACTTCACGGGTGACCTTGACCTTGTCGCCGTCGACTTCGACCTTGCTGGCAAACGTCGCTTGCGGCAGGTCGGCCAGGGCAGCGAGCATCTGGCCCGTCTGGTTGGCGTCGTCGTCGATCGCCTGCTTGCCCAGGATCACGAGCGAGGGCTGCTCCTTGTCCACAAGGGCCTTGAGCAGCTTGGCCACGGCCAGCGGCTGCAGCTCTTCGGCCGTCTCCACCAGGATCGCGCGGTCAGCGCCGATGGCCATCGCCGTGCGCAGCGTCTCCTGGCATTGCGTCACGCCGCAGGAGACAGCAATGACTTCCGTCACAACACCCTTCTCTTTCAGGCGCACCGCCTCTTCGACCGCAATCTCGTCAAAGGGGTTCATGCTCATCTTCACATTGGCAATGTCCACCCCGCTGCCATCGGACTTCACTCGGACTTTCACGTTGTAGTCCACCACGCGTTTCACGGGTACCAGCACTTTCATGCCATGCGCTCCTGGAGAGTTGATTGAAACTGTTGACGTCTGAGAGTTGACGTTTACGTAAACGTCAGATTCTATGTCGCGATGGCTGCGGCTCTCGCAACAAAAAGAACGATCGTGCTTTTATTGGGATTATAGAGGCGTAGCGCAAGTGTAGGCCTTCGTCCACGCCCGATGCAGGGATGCGACGGAATTCATGCACGTGCGGGGATGAATCTTTAAACATTGTCAAACGCGCTGCGGTCCGGAGAACCAATGGCTACATTGACTCCCCGCCATCCGCATCCACCCGCCGTCAACGTGCACATCACCCTGGACACCGCCGCATTCCTGCGCGCACCATCCGCCTCACCTGCGCAACGTGCGCAACGTGCGCAATACGCGGCTGCGATCGTGCTTTTGTCGTTCGCAGGACTCGCAAGCGCCGGCGGCACGGTCCACATCGTCCAGCGCGGTGACAATCTCTACAGCCTCGCGCGCGACTACCTCGAAAATCCGTCGCAATGGCGTGAACTCCAGACGCTCAACCAGGTGCGGGACCCGCTGCGCCTGACGCCAGGCACGCGCCTCGTCATCCCGGGTGCGCTGATGCGTCCCCAACCGGCGACCGCGCAGGTCCTCCACGTGGCCGGTGCCTCCACGATCGACCACTCGCCAGCGCAAGTGGGTCAGCAGGTTCCGGAGGGCGCGCGAATCGAAGTCGCCGAAGGGGGCTTCGTCACGTTGCGGCTCGCCGACGGCACGGTCGTGCGCCTGCCCTCGGGCACGGCGGTGCAGCTGCGCGAATTGCGCTACGCCGCACCGGCAGGCCAAATCAGGTCCACCATCGAGCTGCAGCGCGGGCGTGTCGACGCGAAAGTCACACCCCTGTCTTCGCCCCGCAGCCGCTTCGAGGTCCGAACGCCCCTTGCGGTGGGTGGCGTCCGCGGCACGACCTTCGGCGTTGCGCTGGACGAGAGCGGCGCCTTCGTGAACGACGTGCAGGAAGGCGCGGTCCAGGTGCACCGATTGCCGGTCCATGGCGGACGCGGCAGCGCGCCCGGCGCGCTGTCTTCCACGTACACCCTCGTACGCGCGGGACAGGGAACGCGCGTCACAGCGCGCCGGCAGGACGCCATCGAGACAACACCGTTGCTGGAAGCGCCGGATCTCTCCGCCCTCCCCGCCGTCGTGGAAGACATCTCGCTCATCGAGTTCGCGCTTCCGGTGCTGCCAGGCGCCGGCGCATGGCAGGTGCGCATCGCCAGCGATGCCGCACTCGAACATGTGGAACGCAACGCGGTCTTCAGGCAGCCGCGCGCCCGCTTTGCCGGGCTCGAAGATGGCGTCTATCGGCTGGCCGTGCGCGCGATGGACGAGCGCGGCATTCCGGGCGGCGAATCGGTTCGCGCTTTCACCGTCAATACGCGACCGCAGGCACCATTGCTGCGCGAGCCGCGCGAAGGCTCCCGCGTCTACGGGCCCGCGGTGGAACTGCTTTGTACCGAGGCCGGCGGGCTCGTCGGCTACCGCTTCCAGATCGCACGTGACGCGCGCTTCACGGACGTGGTGGCGCAATCGGCCGAAGATGCCACGCAGTGCGCCGGCACCTTCAACCTCACCCCCGGCGACTACCACTGGCGCGTGGCAGCCGTGGCGCGCGACGCGCAAGGCGGGCAGGACGTGGGACCCTACAGCCAGTCCATCGGGTTCAGTGTCGCGGCGGTTCCACCGGCACCTGCACGTTCCATCATCGACATGAAAGACCCGGACAAGCTGACGGTGCAATGGAACCCGGGTGCCGGCGGCCCATGGCGTTACCGGTTGCAGATTGCGCGCGACGCGATGTTCACCGATCTCCTGGAGGACCTCCAGCTCCCGGCCCCCGTCCATCAGCGACCGACGCCCTCTGCTGGCACGTATCACCTCCGCGTGCGCCAACTCGACGATTTCGGCATGGAGGGCCCGTGGTCGCCTGTGCAGACACTCGAAGTGCCTGGACGGATCGTGACTTCGGATCAGCGGCCGCTCATGAACTCCGAAGGCCAGCACGTGCACCCCGGCGCACGCTGACAATCACCACGCCGCCAAGCGTCAGCCGGAGGAGGTTTCCTGTGCATGCGCACCCGCTGCGGGCGCTGCCGGTGGCGGCTGTACATGCATCACACGCTGCGGAAATGGGATGTCGATTTTCGCCGTACGCAGGCCATTGAGGATCGCGATGTTGATGTCGGACCGCACATTGGCCTGGCCCTTGCCAGGGTCGGCCACCCAGAAATTCAGTGTGAACTCCAGTCCGTCGGGCGCGAAGTTGGAAAGGAAGGCGACGGGTGCCGGATCCTGCAGCACGCGCGGCTGGGCGGCGGCAGATTCACACAGGATCTGCTGGACCTGCGCCACGGCGCTGTCGTAACCGACAACGATGATGGTCGTGATGTTGAACTTCAGATCGGCACCTGTGAGGTTCTCCACGCGCTGCGTGATCAGGAGTTCGTTGGGCACGATGGATTCGCGCCCGTTGCCTGCGCGGATGAGCGTATAGCGCGTCTTGATGTCAGTGATCCGGCCTTCGAAGTTGTCCACGCGCACGTTGTCGCCGATGCGCAGCGAGCGCTCCAGCAGAATGACAAAGCCGCTCACATAGTTGGCGGCGAGCTTCTGCATGCCGAAGCCCAAGCCCACGCCCGCCGCACCGCCGAAGACGGAAAGCGCCGTCAGGTCCACGCCGACGGCCGACAGAGCGAAGAGCAGGCCCACCAGCAGCAGCACAGCGCGCGTGGCATTCACCGCCACTTTGCGCATCGACAGGTCTTCCACCGCCTCGCGCAGCACGCGCTTCTCGAACGTGGAAGAAATCCACAGGGCCACGACCAGCACCAGCGCCGACGACAGGGTGCCTTCGATGATCGTCCGCAGGCTCACGCTCGACTTGCCGAACGAAAGCTTGATCGAATCGAGCTCGCGCATCACATCGGGCAGCAACCCCACAACCCAGAGGATGGCAGCAATCCATGCCAGCCACGACACCAGCCGCTCGATGAGCCGCACCAGGCCGGAAGTCGGGAAGACCGCCGTCAGCACACGCGCGGAAAAGCGGATGACCACCAGCGAGATCAGGATGGGCACTGCCACCTTGAGCACCACCAGCGGCTGGAAGCGAACCACGACATGTGTTGCCGCATAGGTGAAAGCCAGCGCCAGCACCGGGAACAGCAGTCCGTCGAACACGTTGCGACCGAACCAGACCGAATCCTTCGGCTGGTCGCGACCGATCACGCGGCAGACGCTCCAGGCGAGGGCGACGCACCCGGCCAGAACAGCCAGTTCGATCCAGGTATTGGATTGCTGGAAATCTTCGAGAAGACGCTGGAGCGCGAGTAGTTCCATGAATGTTCAGAGATCGGCCAGAACGCGCACATGGGCTTCCACGCTGCGCGCCAGGGCGTCGAGGTTATAGCCGCCTTCCAGGCAGGAAACGATGCGGCCCTTGCTGAAGCGCCGCGCCACGTCCTTGATGCGCGAGGTGATCCACACATAGTCCTGCTCGGTCAGGCCGAGCTGGCCGAGGTCATCATCTCGGTGCGCGTCGAAGCCAGCGCTGATGAAGATCATCTCGGGCTCGAAGGCTTCCAGCCGTGGAATCCACAGGCTCTCGATCTGTTCCCGGATCGCATCGCCACGCGTATAGGCCGGAACCTGGAAATTCAGCATGTTGGGCGACGGATGCGGCAGCACGATGTTCGGATAGAACGGATGCTGGTAGAAGCCCACCATCAGGATGCGATCGTCACCGCCCAGGATGTTTTCGGTGCCGTTGCCGTGGTGGACGTCGAAGTCCACCACCGCCACACGCGAAAGGCCATGCCGCTCGAGCGCGTGCAGCGCTGCCACGGCCACGTTGTTGAAGAAGCAGAAGCCCATGGCCTGCGCGCGACCGGCATGGTGCCCCGGCGGACGAACGGCACAGAAGGCGTTCTCCATCTCACCCGCCATCACCGCATCGGTGGCAGCGACCGCGGCGCCTGCCGCATGCAAGGCTGCGCTCCATGTGTACGGGTTCAGCGCGGTATCGGGATCGATCTGCACATAGGGGCGACCACCGGCCTGCATGTCCTCGACCAGTTGGTCGCCGAGGCCGCGCAGCGCAGCCACGTGCATGCGGGTGTGGGCCAACTCGAGGTCAGCCACCGACGCACTTGGCGCTTCTCGCTGGTCGAGTGCATCGGCCACACCGGTGAGGAGCAGGCGGTCGTCGATGACATCCAGGCGCTCGGGGCATTCCGGATGCCCCGGTCCCATCTCGTGCCGTCGGCAATCGGGGTGGGAGAAATAACCTGTTCTATTCACAGTCATTGCCAGATGTCTCTGATTTTCGGCTAACGTCGCTGCATCAAGATGTAAACGCCATGGACGCACAAGAAAAACTCAAGGCCCTTCTCAATCAGCTTAACACGGTGATCGTGGGCAAAAAGCCCCAGGTCCAGGACTGCGTGGCATGCCTTCTGGCCGGTGGCCACCTGCTGATCGAGGACGTTCCGGGCGTCGGCAAAACCACCTTGGCGCACGCGCTCTCACGCAGTTTCGGCCTGCAGTTCTCGCGCGTGCAGTTCACCGCCGACCTGATGCCCAGCGACCTGTCGGGCGTGTCGATCTACGAACGCAACCAGCAGGCCTTCGTGTTCCATCCCGGCCCGGTTTTCGCACAGGTGCTGCTGGCCGACGAAATCAACCGTGCCAGCCCCAAGACACAGAGCGCGCTGCTCGAAGCCATGGAAGAAAAGCAGGTCACGGTGGAAGGCGAAACGCGGCCGCTGCCCACGCCCTTCTTCGTCATCGCAACGCAGAACCCCCACGATCAATTGGGCACCTTCGCCCTGCCCGAGTCGCAGCTCGACCGTTTCCTCATGCGCATTTCCATCGGCTACCCGGACCGCGCGGCGGAGCGCGAGTTGCTGGGCGGCGCCGACCGGCGCGACCTGGTCGATTCCCTGCCCGCCGTTGTGACACCCCATGAACTCATGCAGATCCAGCAGCAGGTGCTGCAGATCCATGCCGCCGGGCCGCTGCTCGACTACGTGCAGGACCTGATCTCCGCCACTCGCTCGGGCCAGTGGTTCCTGCAAGGCCTGTCGCCCCGCGCGGGCATCGCCGTGGTGCGTGCAGCCAAGGCGCAGGCGCTCCTCGCCGGTCGTGACTACGTGGCGCCGGACGATGTGCAGTCCGTCCTGCCGCAGACCGTCGCGCACCGCCTCGTGCCGGTGAGCGACGCAGGTCGCGGGCCCGTCGAGCAGGTGCGCGCCATGGTGGAATCGGTTCCCCTGCCCTGACGCGTCGCAGGAACGAGCGCATGGCCCACGCCGCCGCCCTGAAATCTTTGCCAGATGCGTTGCCCAACCCGCTCACGCGGCCGCTCGCGCACGTGCGCGCCCGGTTCCAGCGCTGGTGGCAGGCGCGGCTGCCGCTGTCGGACACCGCCGTGCTGACGCAACGCAACGTCTACATCCTGCCTACCAAGCCGGGGCTGATGCTCGCGTTCACGTTGCTGCTGCTGCTCATCGCCTCCATCAACTACCAGCTCAATCTCGGCTATCTGCTGACCTTCCTGCTGGCCGGCAGCGCGGCCGTCGGCATGCACCTGTGCCACGGCACACTGCGCGGTCTCACGCTGACCCTGCGCCCACCCGATCCATGTTTTGCCGGCGGCAACGCGCCGTTGCAGATCAAGCTGGACAGCACCCGACGACAGACCCGCTACGGCATCGGGCTTGCCGTGCTGGACAGTGGCCACTGGGCCTGGGCCGACGTCCCACCGGAAGGCAGCAGTTCGGTGCAGATCGCGTTCCGCCCGACCCGGCGCGGCCTGCACGCCGTCCCGGTGCTCACGGCGGAGACGCGCTTCCCGCTCGGTACGTTCCGCGTGTGGACCATCTGGCGACCCGCCGCGCAGGTGCTTGTCTACCCGGCAGCGGAAGCCACACCTCCGCCATTGCCGCCGGGTGAACCGCGCGCCGGTGGCGCCACGGCGTCGAGCGTCACCGCGACCACCGGCGAGTTTGACGGCGTGCGCAGCTATCGTCGCGGCGACCCGATGAAGCTCGTGGTCTGGAAGAAGGCGGCGAACGCGTTCGCAACCGGCTCCGGCGAGCTCGTGAGCCGCGACGCCCAACAGGCCCAGCGTCACGAACTCTGGCTCGACTACGCTCAGGCAGGCCTCGCAGACCCCGAGGCGCGCCTCTCGCGCCTGTGCGCGTGGGTGATGATGGCCGACCGCCTCGGCGTGGACTACGGGCTTCGCGTGCCCGGCCTGCAGATCAAGCCCGCCAGTGGCGAAGCGCATCGCCGTCGTTGTCTGGAGGCGCTGGCCCTATGCTGATGCGGCGCCTTGCCACGCTGCCCCGCGACAGCCGCGACACGCTGTTCCTGTTGCTGGTCATCGCGTGGGTCGTGCTGCCGCAGATCGGCAACCTGCCGCTGTGGTGCAGCCTGCTGGCAGGTGGCGTTCTGGTCTGGCGTGGCCTGCTCGCATGGGGCAGCCGCCCGCTCCCGAGTACCTGGTGGGTGGTGGCGCTGCTCGCCGTCACCGTGGCCGCCACGCTGTACACGCACCGTACCCTGCTCGGCCGCGACGCCGGCGTCACGCTCACCGTGGTGCTGCTCGCACTCAAGACACTCGAACTGCGCGCGCGGCGCGATGCCTTCGTCGTGTTCTTCCTGAGCTTCTTCGTGATGCTCACCAATTTCTTCTTCTCGCAGTCACTGCTCACCGCCGCCGCCATGCTCATCGCGCTACTGGGGCTGCTCACTGCGCTGGTCAATGCGCACATGCCGGTCGGCCGGCCCTCGCTGGCGCGCGCCGCGCGCACGGCGGGCTGGATGGCTTTGCTCGGCGCGCCCATCATGGCCGTGCTGTTCGTGCTGTTCCCGCGGTTCGCGCCGCTGTGGGGCGTACCCGGCGACGCGATGGCCGGGCGAAGCGGCCTGTCTTCCACCATGGAGGTGGGCGCGATGGCGAGCCTCGTGCTCGACGATAGCATCGCCCTGCGCATCCGCTTCGACGGACAACCGCCGCGACAGGATTCGCTCTATTTCCGCGGCCCTGTGCTGGGCACCTACGACGGGCGGGAATGGACGGCATCGAACTCCCGCTTCTCGCAGCGATTCCCGATGGCCTCCGAGCTCCAGGTCGCTGGCGAACCTTATCGCTATGAAGTGACGATGGAGCCCAGCCGCAGGCCATGGATCTTCGTGCTGGAGGCCGCAACGCGTGAGCCGCGTGTGCCGGGCTACGAGTCAGCGATGTCGCCGGAACTCCAGTGGACCACCAACCGCGCGGTGACCGACCTCTTGCGCTACCGCGCCGAGAGCTACCCCGACTTCCGTCACGGCCCCACGCGCTTCGCGCCAGGCCTCGCCGCCTATCAGCAATTACCCGACGGCTTCAACCCGCGCACGCGCGAACTGGCCAACGAAATCCGCAACACCGTTGGCCTGACCACGGACAACATGAAGCTGGTGGACGCCGTGCTGCAGCGCCTGCGTACCGGCGGCTACGTCTACACGCTCGAGCCCGGCACGTACGGCCAGCACTCCGCCGACGAATTCTGGTTCGACCGCAAGCAAGGCTTCTGCGAGCACATCGCCTCTGCATTCGTGCTGCTGATGCGCGCCATGGACGTGCCTGCCCGCATCGTGACAGGCTATCAAGGGGGCGAGCTCAACGGCGTCGACGGCTACTGGGTCATCCGCCAGTCGGATGCACATGCGTGGGCCGAGGTGTGGATCAGCGGCCAGGGCTGGGTGCGTGTTGACCCGACCGCCGCGGTCTCACCTTCGCGGATCGGGTCATTCAACCGGCTCACGCCACCGCGCAACGTGTTCGCCACCGCCGTTGATGCCGTAAGCCCCGGCCTGCTGCTGCGCATGCGCGCCTCGTGGGAAGCACTCAACAACGGCTGGAACCAGTGGATCCTGAATTACACGCAGAGCAACCAGCTGAATCTGCTGAAGAACTTCGGCTTCCAGTCGCCCGGCTGGGAAGACCTCGTGTACCTGCTGATCGCCCTGTTGGTCGGCGCAAGCATTGCGGGCGGTGCCTGGGCCTTGTGGGAAAAGCGCCGGCATGACCCGTGGCTGCGCCTCTTGTGGCGGGCGCAGTCGAACCTGCGCAAGGCCGGCCTCAAGGTCGCGCCCACCAGCCCACCGCGGCAACTGGCCCGCATGGCGATCGCGCAGTTCGGCGACGACGCCAGGCCTGCCCACGACTGGCTGCTGCGCCTCGAGGCGCAACGTTATTCAACAATTTCCTCTGCCTCGAAGCACGACAATCGCACCGCGCTCGCTACACTGAGACGCGAGTTCAAACTGATCATCTGGCCCCGGGCCTGATCTTTTTTCCTGATTTCCCTGATGCGATCCATTGCCTCGAAGGCGCCGCGTTGCGTGGCGCTCGGTCTTTCTGCAACTGCCCTCATGGCGGGGCTTCTCGCCGGCCTCGCCGGTTCGCCTGCATTCGGCCAGTCGCAGGCAAAAAAAGCCACGCCGTCCAAGGTCAAGCCCGCCAGCACGGCAACGCGCAACACCGGCGTGCCCTACTCGACGCGTGCCGACGCCATGACCTTCGCCGACGACCTCGCCTCGCGCCGCGACCTCGACCGTGACTGGGTGCGCCAGGCCATCGGCCAGGCCCGCCTGATCCCGTCCATCCCGCGCCTGATGTCGCCGCCGCCCGTGGGCACGCCCAAGAACTGGCGCGTGTACCGCAGCCGTTTCATCGACCCGGTCCGCATTGCGGCCGGCGTGCGCTTCTGGCGCGAGAACGCCGACACACTGGCGCGCGCAGAAGAAGAGTACGGCGTGCCTGCCTCCATCATCGTCGGCATCATCGGTGTGGAGACCATCTACGGCCAGCAGATGGGCAGCTTCCGCGTGATCGACGCGCTGACCACACTGGCTTTCGACTTTCCTTCCGCCCATCCGCGTGCACGTGAACGCAGCGAATTCTTCCGCAGCGAACTCGAGCAGTTCCTCAGCCTGCAAAGCCGCACCGGCAACGACCCGATGAAACCTCTGGGCAGCTACGCCGGCGCCATGGGCATGCCGCAGTTCATGCCCAGCAGCTGGGTGCGTTATGCGGTGGACTTCGACGGCGACGGCACCATCGACCTGCGCGGCAGCCCTGCCGACGTCATCGGTTCGGTGGCGAGTTACTTCAAGGCGTTCAACTGGCAGACCGGCATGCCCACGCACTACCCCGTGCGCTTCGACACATCGCGTCTGGACATGGAAACACTCATGGCACCCGACATCCTGCCGACCTTCAGCGCGGAAGGCTTCGTCGCCAAGGGCGCAGTGATCGAGGGCGATGCACTCAGGCACACCGGCAAGTTCGCGCTGATCGAACTGCAGAACGGCGGCGATGCACCGAGCTACGTGGCCGGCACCGAAAACTTCTACGTGATCACGCGCTACAACTGGAGCAGCTACTACGCGATGGCGGTCATCGAACTCGGCCGCGAAGTGGCCGAGGCCATGCAGCGCTGAGCCTGCGTCAGCGGCCTGTCAGCGACCGCAAGGCCCTCGTCAGGCACTGACAGAGGGTTTTCCCTAGACTCGCGGGTCGCTTTGCCATGAACATCCTGAATACGACAGCAGGCGCCAATGCGCCGCCGGCATCTTCGCCTGCACCCGCGCGCCCGCTCACACGCGACGACTACAAGACCCTGGCCCTCTCCGCACTGGGCGGCACGCTCGAGTTCTACGACTTCGTCATCTACGTCTTCTTCGCTGCCGTATTGGGCGCGCTGTTCTTCCCGACCGACATGCCCGACTGGCTGCGCCTGCTGCAGACCTTCGGCATCTTCGCGGCAGGCTACCTGGCCCGTCCGGTGGGCGGCATCATCATTGCGCACTTCGGCGACAAGCTCGGCCGCAAGCGCATGTTCTCGCTGTCCATCTTCCTGATGGCCGCGCCCACGCTCATCATCGGCCTGCTGCCCACCTACGCTGCCATCGGCGTGGCTGCACCGCTGCTGCTGCTGGCCATGCGCGTGCTGCAGGGCGCTGCCATCGGCGGTGAAATGCCGGGTGCGTGGGTGTTCGTCGCCGAGCACGTGCCCAGGCATCGCTACGGCCTGGGTGTCGGCACGCTGACGGCCGGCATCACCGGCGGCATCCTGCTGGGTTCGCTGGTGGCCGTGTTCATCAACACGCATTTCACGCCCGAAGAAATCCTGGGTGGCACGTGGCGTTACCCGTTCATCCTGGGTGGCGTGTTCGGTCTGGTGTCGGTGTACCTGCGCCGCTTCCTGCAGGAGACCCCGGTGTTCAAGGAGCTCGCCGAGCGCCGCACGGTCGCGGCTGAACTTCCGCTCAAGACCATCCTGCGCGAGCATCGCGGCGCAAGCGTGGTGGTGGGCCTGATGACATGGGTGCTGTCGGCCGCCATCGTGGTCGTCGTGCTGTACACGCCGACGTACCTGCAGAAGGTGCATCACATCCCCGCAGCGATCGCACTCGAAGCGAATGCGCTCGCCACGCTGATGCTCACCATCGGCTGCGTGATCGTCGGCTGGGCGACGGACCGCATCGGCACGCGCGCAGTGATGATCATCGGCTGGGGCGGCCTGATCGTCACCAGCTACCTGTTCTACAGCGGCTTGCCGGGGACGACGACGTCGCTGTTCATGTACTACGGCCTCGTCGGCCTCTTCGTCGGCTCCATCGCCACGACGCCGATCGTCGGCGTTCGCGCCTTCCCGCCGGCCGTGCGCTTCACCGGCCTCTCATTCGCGTACAACATGTCGTACGCCATCTTCGGCGGCCTGACGCCGGTGATCATCACGCTGTGGGTGCAGAAGGACCCGATGGCGCCCGGACACTACGTTGCTGCGCTGGCGCTGCTGGGGCTGGTGCTGGGCCTGCTGCCGTTCTCTTCGCGTGGCTGGCAGCCGACTACAGAGCGTCGCTGAGCTTTCGCGGCATCGACGGCGCCCGGTCAGCGCGACCGGGTTACATTCAGTTCGTCAACAAGGAGCGACCATGGCCAAAGGCGATCAACGCAGCAACAAGATGGCGAAGAAGCCGAAGAAGAACACCAGCCCGCCGCAGGAGTCATCGAGCACCTCGACCCGACCGATACCACCAACCACGACCGTCATGCCCAAGGGCAAACTGAAGAACAAGTGAGCGGCGGCCCGGGCAATCGCGTGCAACGGCCCGTTTTTCCATTCTTTGGCGCGGTCATCTTTGTGATGTTTCGGTATGTCTTGGGCCTACCGAGATCGCGGCAATGGTGCCGTATTGCAAGCCGACGAAGCGCTCAGCTCCAAGTTGAAGTGTGGAGCCAGCAATCAGCGAGGCCCATACGTACGTGATGTAGCGCCCCCTTTCATCCCTGCGGAGTCGTTTACGGCGGCCTCTCAGGCAGCACCACCCATCCAGCCCAGTGCTTGCTGAATAGACTCACGCCACAGCCAAAAAAAGCAACGAGGAGCAGCGGTTGACATCCATACACCAACTGACAGCAGGCGATACGCATTGCATCATCCGCACGGACATGGGTGCGTGCATTGCAGGTCTCTGGCACGCGGGCCATGCGGTGCTGCGTTCGCCTCCACCGGAATCGCTCGCGACCTCGCGGCAGTCGGGTTGCTATCCGTTGGTGCCGTATTCCAATCGCATCGGCAACGCCGTGCTGCACTGGCAAGATGAAGAGCATCGCCTGTCCGCGAACAATCCGCCCGAGCCGCACGCCATTCACGGCGTCGGTTGGCAGCGCGCGTGGGACATCGTGGATTCATCGCCCGCGCATCTCACGCTCTCGCACACCCATCGTGGTGACCCAAGCTGGCCGTTCGCGTACCGCGCCGAACAACGCTTCGGTCTGGCTGACGGCAAGCTCGAAGTGCAGATGACACTCACCAGCGACGACAGTCGCCCTGCCCCAGCCGGTCTCGGCTGGCATCCCTATTTCATCAAGCGACCTGGCAGCCACTTGCGCTTCGCTGCATCAGGTCGCTGGGAGATGGGTGCAGACAAGCTGCCGACGCAGCGCAGGAACGTGACCGGCATCGATGCCCGGTGCGCGTCGCTCGATGTCGATCACTGCTTCGACGGCTGGCCCGGTGAAGCGGTGCTGGGCGACGAGGTGCTGGTCACACGCATCCGCAGCGACCTGTCACGCCTCGTCGTCTTCACCAATGACACGCGGGACTTCATTGCGATCGAACCGGTGAGTCATGTCAACAACGCGTTCGACAAGGCGAACGCCGATGAGCTCGGCGTTCGCACACTGGCGGCTGGTGGATCAATTCAGGCGCACATGACGCTGCTGATGTCGCTCACCTCACCGACATGAACAAGCCCGGCAGCCAGGTCGAGAACGCCGGCACAAAGGTGCACAGCCCCAACGCAAAGATCAGCGCGCCGTAGAACGGCCAGATCGTCCGCATCACCGTCCCGACCGACACGCCACCGATCGCACAGCCGACGAACTGCGTCGTGCCCACCGGCGGTGTATTGAGACCGAGCGCGCAGTTGATCAGGATCACCACGCCGAACTGCACCGAGGTCATGCCGTACTGCTGCGCGATCGGCAGGAAAATCGGTGTGCAGAGCAGGATGGTCGCCGCCATGTCCAGGAACGTGCCGAGCACGAACAGGATGACGTTGATGAGCAGGAAGATCATCCACGGCGTCGTCGTGATCTGCGAGAGCATCTTGCCGGTGAGTTCGGCGACGCCGTAGAGGCTGATGAGATAGCCGAAGGTGCTCGAGATGCCGATGAGCAGCAGGATCACCCCTGTCGTGCGCACCGCCTTCGCCGCCGCCTTGATGAAGTGCTCCCACTTGAGCGTGCGATACACGAACACCGTGAGCGCCAGCGCATAGAGCACGGCCACCGCCGCAGACTCCGTCGCCGTGAACACGCCCGACAGGATGCCGCCGAGGATCAGCACCACCACGAACAGGCCCGGCAGCGCCGCCGCGAACGAACGCGCCACAATTTCCCAGCCCGGGAAGCTGCCGGCCGGATAGCCGCGCTTGACCGCCACGAGATAAGCGGCCGCAAGATTGCTGATGGTCAGCACCGCTGCAGGCACCAGACAAGCCAGGATCAACGCGGCAATGGACACCTTGCCGCCCGCAGCGAGCGAATAGATGATGATGTTGTGGCTGGTGGGCATGAGCGCACCGACCAGTGCCGCGTGCGTGGTCACGTTGACCGCGTAGTCGGCGTGGTAACCCTCCTTCTTCATCATCGGGATCATCACCGCGCCCATGGCCGACACGTCGGCCACCGGCGAGCCGGACACGCCGCCGAACAGCGTGCAGGCCACCACGTTGGACATGCCGAGGCCACCACGCACATGCCCGACGAGATTGCGCGCGAAGTTGACGATGCGGTCGGCAATGCCGCCGTAGAGCATGAGCTCACCGGCAAAAATGAAGAACGGAATCGCAAGAAACGAGAAGATGCTCATGCCCGAGGTCATCTGCTGGAAGCCCACCGCGAGGGGCAGGCCTTCGTAGAGCAGCGTGGCCAGGGCCGAGAGGCCGATGGCGAAAGCCACAGGCACACCGAGTACGAGGAACCCGACGAAACTGAGTGAGAGAACGAGAAGAGGAACGGTCATGACCAGCTCGGTTCGACGTCCTGGCCCTTGGCCAGGGCGATGATGTGTTCGACGGAGAACATCACGATCAGCACGCCACTGACGGCGGCCGGGACGTACTTCCATCCTTCGGAAATCCAGAGGGTCGGCAGCCGGTAGCTCCAGACCGACAGCGCGAGCGACGCGCAGTTCCAGGCCATGGCGGCGCCAAACGCGAGGATGCACAGATGGATGAGGTATTCCATCTTCAGGCGCAACTTCTCCGGCGCGAGGACGAGGAACGATTCGAGGCCGATGTGCCCCGCGTCACGCACGCCCACGGCGGTGCCGAGCATGGTGACGTAGAGCACGATCAGCAGCGCGAGGCTCTCGGCCCAGGTCGGCGTGTTGTTCAGGACATAGCGACCGAACACCTGCCAGCTCACCGCGCAGATGAGCGCGATGATGCCGGCAATGCCCAGCCACATGCAGGCCCTGGCGAGCCTGCGGCAGATGCGTGTGTACATGGATGGACTGGACGCGTGGCCTTACTTGGTGTCCTGGATGCGGCGCACCAGGTCCTTGAGCTTGGCGTCGGTGATGAACTTGTCATACACCGGCTTCATCGCGTTCTGGAAGGAAGCCTTGTCGACCTGGATGATCTCGGCACCGCCGGACTTCACCATCGCGAGCGACTTCTCTTCACGTTCGTCCCACAGCTTGCGCATGAAGGGCACCGACTCCTTCGCAGCCTGGCGGATCGCCTTCTGGTCGTCGGCCGACAGCGTGTCCCAGGTGCGCTTGGAGAACAGCAGCATCTCGGGTGCCATGGAGTGGTCGGTCACCGAGTAGTACTTGGCGACTTCGAAGTGACGCGAGCTCTCGTACGACGGGTAGTTGTTCTCGGCACCGTCGACCAGGCCGGTCTTGAGCGCGGTGTAGACCTCACCGAACGGCATCGGCGTGGCGTTGGCACCCATGGCTTCGAGCAGGGAGACCCACAGGTCGGACTGCTGCACGCGGATCTTCATGCCCTTGGCATCGGCCAGCGTGCGCACCGGCTTCTTGGCGGTATAGATCGAACGCGCGCCGCTGTCGTAGTAGGCCAGGCCGATGAAGCCCTGCGGCGCGCACGACGCGAGGATTTCCTCGCCGATCGGGCCGTCCAGCACCTTGCGCATGTGGTCCTTGCTGCGGAACAGGAAGGGCATGGTAGGCACCTGCGTCTCGGCGCAGATGTTATTCATCGGCGCGATGTTCACGCGCGTCATGGCGAGCGCGCCGATCTTCGTCTGCTCGATGGTGTCCTTCTCGTTGCCCAGCGCGCTGTTGTTGAATACGCGGATCGAGTGCTTGCCGTTGGTGAGCACCTTCAGGCGTTCGCCCATGAACTTCACCGCGTCGACGGTCGGGTAACCGTCGGGGTGGATGTCCGACGAGCGGAATTCCATGGCCTGCGCGCCGACGGCGAACATGACGGCCAGGCCGATCAGGCTGCGGCGCAGGGTCTGCTTGAGTTTCATTTGTCTTCCTCTTTCGTTGGTGGTGAATGGTTTTCTAGAGAACGGCTTCCGGCTCGGGCACACCCTGTGCACCGGGCCGCAATGCGAAGACGCCGCCTGCAAGCGGCTGGTCCGACAGATCGATGTTGTCGGGCCGGATGGAGGTGACATAAAGCGTGTCGAGGTTCGCACCGCCGAACGCACACATGGCGGGCTTCTTCACCGGCACGGCGAGCGAGCGGTCGAGCTTGCCGTCGGGTGTGAAGCGGTGCACCAGACCCGCGTCGTTGCCGCAAATCCAGTAACAGCCGTCGGTGTCGATGGCCGCGCCGTCGGGGCGTCCGGGCAGCGGCTGCATGTCGGCGAAGAGGCGTCGATGGGTGGGCATGCCCGTGTCGGTGTCGTAGTCGAACGCCCAGACCTTCTGCACGACCGGATGCGAGTCCGACAGGTACATCGTCCGCCCGTCGGGGCTGAACGCAAGGCCGTTGGGCACGATGAAGTCGTCGAACTGCGCGGCGACGGGCGATGACGACGCACCGTCGAAGCGGTACACGCGCCCTACCCTGTGCGCGCCCGCCATGTCCAGTGCCATCGTGCCGGCCCAGAAGCGGCCTTGCCGGTCGCAGCGGCCGTCGTTGAAGCGCATCGGTGTCATGGCGTGCGCGACGGGTGCAATCAAGGTCGTAGAAAGCGTGCCATCGGCTTGTGGCGCCAAGGTGAACACACCCGTCTCCAACCCGGCGATCCACTCGTTCGTCGCGCTCCGCCGCCGCGCAATGCACGCGATCATCTGCGGCGCCTCCCAGCATTGGGCCTTACCACCGGGCTGCCACCGGTACAGCCGGCGCCACGGGATGTCCACCCAGTACAGCGCCTGCTCGCGCGCGTCCCACACCGGGCTTTCACCGGTGCCATTGCGTACGTCGAGAACGAGTTCGGCTTGCGGCTGGCTCATATCGCCCCAGCTTCAGAAAGGGCCTTGGGCCGTGAAGGCGCCGCCCTGGTAGATCGCATTGGGATCGGTGGGCGCCACGGGTGGCTGCGCCTCTACCTTGTCGCGGAACACCTCGGACGTGTCCTGCGGCACGAAGCCCAGGTGCGCCGCACCCGAGTTGTCCCACCACACATCGCGGTTGGCCGACGCGCCATACACCACGGTGTGGCCCACATGCGGCGTGAAGAGCGACTTCTCCACCAGCGTCGTGAGGTCGCGATAGCTCAGCCACGTGCTCATCATGCGGCGGTTCACCGGCTCGGGAAACGACGAGCCGATGCGGATGCTCACCGTCTCGATGCCCCAGCGGTCGAAGTAGAACTGCGCGACGTCTTCGCCGAAGGATTTGGAGAGGCCGTAGTACCCGTCGGGCCGGCGCTTCGCGCTGTCGTCGATGCGCTCTGTCTGCTTGTAGAAGCCGATGACGTGGTTGGAGCTGGCGAACACCACGCGCTTCACGCCGTGGCGGCGCGCGCCTTCGTAGAGGTGGAAGATGCCCTTGATGTTGGCTTCGAGGATCTGCTCGAACGGCCGCTCCACGGAAATGCCGCCCAGATGCACGATGGCGTCGCAGCCTTCGACGAGCCGGTCCACTGCGGCCTTGTCGGCGAGGTCGCAGACGACCAGCTCCTCGTGGCCCTGCGCGGGTTGCATGTCGGCAATGTCGGAAACGCGCAGGGTACGCGCCATCGGTGCCAGCCGCTCCCGCAACACCTTGCCCAGCCCGCCAGCCGCCCCCGTGAGCAGCAGCCGGTTCATTCGTTGTTCGTTGCTCATGTCTCTTTGTCGCGTTGTTATGTGATCAGTTGTCGTACAACTACGGTCGCGATTATCAGCATGCTCGATTTCGTCTGTCAACAGGACAAATCCGGCTGCTGGGCGAGCCCGGCTTACTAGATAGGAATTCGCACTCGTGTTGTACGATGACTTACAACAAAATACGGGTTTCTACTTGGTTCTAGGCTTGCTGACGAGCGCGGGGCGGCAGCGGTACCTGCCTCCGCGAATGTCCCCCGCCGCTCCAGCGGCTCCTCCTTTATTTCGCTGCGGCAGGCACCGCTACCGCCCCGCTCCGGGACTTGCGTGGAACTCGAGAGGCGAGAACGCCTGCCGCCATCGGGCTAGGCTAGGCCTTCACGCGGGTTTGCGTGAAGCCCAGCTTTTGTAGATCGAGCGCCAGTGAAACAGACTGCGTCCATCCGCCTTAGACGGAATTTCGCTTCATCGAAAAACGCTAGCTGACATCAGGCCGGTGTCTGCTCTCCGGCCTCTTTCGGGTTTGGATTCAAGTACCCGGCAACAGCAGACTTCAGTCGGTCGGCGTGATCGAAGATGTCATCCACGCTAGCCAACGCGATGCGCTCTTCCTCTTTGTTGTCGTCGAACAAGCCGAGAATCAGTCGATTCTCATTGTTGAACCTCAGGCGGCAGATCGGGCGTCGATTGTTGTCGTCGAACAAGATCGCACAGTAACTCGCAGCGTCTCGAATGCTGACTCTTGAAGGCTTCACCAGAGGACGGACGATGGCGCGAATGATCTGGAATGCCTCCACTTCGAGAGCGGATGGCTCTGCGCCCTCTGGGACAGGCGCAGGTTCGCCCGCATTCTCCAGTTCCGCTGGCGCAAGTGTCGGCTCGGGGCTCATGGCTCCCTTCAGGCGTTCATTGATCTTGTCGCCGATTAGCTGCTGGAAAGCTCGCTTCGTGATGAGCGTGAACTGATCCTTCACAGTGCTGCGGAACTGCTTTCCGACCAGGAACTCAGCGGACACGAGTCGCACGAAATCTTCGGGCGGGTTGATCATCCAATCATTGAGCGTGTTCTGGATGGCCCTCGTGTACTTCAGATGGTTGGCTGTCGTGAGGATGTTCTCGAGGTCGAACGCGGACTTCGCGAACTTCTTCAGTTCTTCGACCTCTTGCTCACGGAAATCAAGGATGTTGAACTCGAAGAATGGCTTCTCATCCATCTTGTTCGGCTTTTCAAGGTCAGTGAAGAAGCGATACGTCAGGCCGTTGGTGAGTACGCCGAATCGAGCTTCGGTGACGTGGAAGTAGCGGAACAACTGCGAAGCATGATTGATGTGGAGGTCTCCGCCGCTCTTCTTGCACTCGAACAGCATGATGGGCTTGCCATCTTTCAAGATGGCGTAGTCGACCTTCTCGCCCTTCTTCGTGCCCACATCTGCAACCAGCTCGGGAGTAACTTCATTCGGGTCGAATACGTTGTACCCGAGCAATTGAATGAAGGGCATGACCATCGCATTCTTGGTCGCCTCCTCAGTGCTGATTTTCTCTTTCGCATCCGCCACGCGCGATGACAAAGCCCTGAGCTGGTCAATGAAGTCCATGCAATCCCTCTCCAGTGTTTTCGTGTTTTGACGCACGAATTGTCAACAGGAGTGCTCGCCAAGGCAAGCAAAAAGTTCTCAGTCAGAACGGCCACTTTTGCGGGCTTAACCGAGCAGGACATTGACCAGTCCGAATTGCAGACGACAACCAAACATCCTAACGAATGCTTTCCCGATCTCCACCACGCCTCCCGCCTGAGAGGCCGGGGTGAACGGCGCAGCGAAATAAAGGAGGAGCCGCTGGAGCGGCGGGGGACATTCGCGGAGCTGTTTACCCCGGCCTCTCAGGCCGCGCGCAACAAACGACCGGGGAAATCAGTCATCCCCACGAACCCGCCCACGCAGACTTTTCACGCCGCTGCGCGAAGCCTTGCCTTCCAGCCGCCGCACTTTCGAAGCCAGCGTTGGCCTCGTCGCCTTGCGCTTCTTCCGCACGACGGCCACGCTGTCCACCAGTTCCTGCAAACGCTCGATGGCTTCCGCCCGGTTCAGCAACTGGCTGCGCTGCGTCTGCGCCTTGATGACGACGACGCCCTGCTCCGTGATCCGCTGGTCATCCAGTGCCAGCAGCCGGGCCTTGATGTCCTCTGGAATCGACGAAGCGCGGATGTCGAAGCGCAAGTGGATCGCGCTCGACACCTTGTTGACATTCTGCCCGCCCGCGCCCTGCGCGCGGATGGCGGTGAGTTCGATCTCATCCGCCGCCAGCGCGACGAGCGGCTGGCGAGCGCTGCCTCGCGTCAAGCCGTCACCGGCACCAGGAACTCGCGGCTGATGCGCGTGCCCAGTTCGTTCACGCGGTCGAGGAACTGCGTGAGGAATGCATGCAGCCCGGTGGCGAGGATCTCGTCGATGCGGCCGTACTGCAGGTCGGCGCGCAGCTTGCCGGCACGGCGCAGCGTTTCGCTGGTCGGGTCTTCCGCCACCATCACGAGGTTGCTCACCACTTCGTTCAGGCTGGCGGCAAGAGAACGCGGCATGTCCGGGCGCAGGATCAGGAGTTCCGCCACACGCTCGGGCTTGATCACGTCGCGGTACACCTTGCGGTAGATCTCGAAGCCCGAGACGCTGCGCAGGATCGCGCTCCAGTGATAGAAGTCGTACTCCTGGTCCTTCTCGCTGGCGGCGCCGAAGAAGTCGCTCTGCACGGCGTGGAACTTCACGTCCACCAGCCGCGCGGTGTTGTCCGAGCGTTCGAGGAAGGTGCCCATGCGCATGAAGTACAGCGCTTCGTCCATGAGCATGGTGCCCACGGTCACGCCACGCGAGAGGTGCGAGCGGAACTTCACCCATTCGAAGAACTGGCCAGGGTCGCGTTCGAACTCGCCGCTCTTGAGCATGCGGTTCACTTCGAGCCAGGTCTGGTTCTGCGTCTCCCACGTCTCGGTGGTGAGCGAGCCGCGCACCGCCCGCGCGTTTTCGCGTGCAGCGCGCAGGCACGAAATGATGGACGAGGGATTGTTCTCGTCCTTCACCATGAACTCCATCACGTCCTGCGGAACGATCTCGCCGTACTTGGCGTTGTACGACGGCAGCAGCTCGCTGATGGACAGCAGACCCTGCCAGCCCATCTGCGCGACGGCGGCGGATTGCGGCAGCAGCGAGGTCTGGTAGTTGACGTCGAGCATGCGCGCGGTGTTCTCGGCGCGCTCGGTGTATCGGGACATCCAGAAAAGGTGGTCGGCGGTACGGGACAACATGACTTCAGCTCCTTGCCTGCTGTGACTGGCTCTGGCTCTGGGACGGATACAGCCCGTCTTCGAGGATCCAGGTGTCCTTGGTACCACCGCCCTGTGACGAGTTCACGACGAGCGAACCTTCCTTCAATGCCACGCGGGTCAGGCCGCCGGGCACCATCTGCACCTCCTTGCCCGAGAGCACGAAGGGTCGCAGGTCGATATGGCGCGGCGCAATGCCGGATTCGACGAAGGTCGGGCAGCTCGACAGGCTGAGCGTGGGCTGCGCGATGTAGCCGCTGGGGTTGGCTTCCACGGCCTTGCGGAAGTCCTCGATCTCGGCCTTCGTCGCTGCCGGGCCGACCAGCATGCCGTAGCCGCCTGCGCCGTGCACTTCCTTGACGACCAGGTCCTTGAGGTTGGCCAGCGTGAATTTCAGGTCTTCCGGGTTGCGGCACATGTACGTGGGCACGTTGTTCAGGATGGGCTTTTCGCCCAGGTAGAACTCGATCATCCTGGGCACGTACGGGTAGATGGACTTGTCGTCCGCCACACCCGTGCCCACGCCGTTGCACACCGTCACGTTGCCGGCCTTGTAGGCCTTCATCAGCCCGGCCACGCCGAGCGTGGAGGTCGGGCGGAATACTTCGGGATCGAGGAAGTCGTCGTCCACACGGCGGTAGATCACGTCCACGCGCTTCAGGCCGCGCGTGGTGCGCATCCAGACGAAGTTGTCCTTGACGACCAGGTCCTGCCCTTCGACCAGTTCCACACCCATCTGCTGGGCGAGGAAGGCGTGTTCGAAGTAGGCGCTGTTGTACATGCCGGGCGTCAGCACCACGACGGTGGGCTCGGCCGTGGCCGGCGGTGCGGAAGCGCGCAGGGTTTCGAGCAGCAGGTCGGGGTAATGGGCGACCGGTGCCACATGGTTCTGGCTGAACAGCTCGGGGAAGAGCCGCATCATCATCTTGCGGTTCTCCAGCATGTAGCTCACGCCGCTGGGCACGCGCAGGTTGTCTTCGAGCACGTAATACTCGCCGTCACCCTTGGCATTGGGGGCGCGCACGATGTCGATGCCGGCGATGTGCGAGTAGATCTGGTTGGGCACCGTCACCCCGACCATCTCGGGGCGGAACTGCGCGTTGTTGACGATCTGCTCGGCAGGCACGACGCCGGCCTTGATGATTTCCTGGTCGTGGTAGACGTCGTGGATGAAGCGGTTGAGCGCCGTGACGCGCTGCACGAGCCCTTTTTCCATGCTCGACCATTCATGGGCCGGGATGATGCGGGGGATGAGGTCGAACGGGATGAGGCGTTCGGTGCCGGAACCGTCTTCGTCCTTGGCACCGTAGACCGCGAAGGTGATGCCCACACGGCGGAAGATCATTTCCGCTTCGTCGCGCCGGGCCCGCATCACGTCGGCGGGTTGCCGCGCCAGCCACTTGTCGTATCCCTTGTAGTGGTCCCGCACGCTGCCGGCAGCGTCGTGCATTTCATCGAATTTCAGCATGGATCGCTTTTCTCCTGACGACAGGATAGCAATTTTCGGGCCTCATGATGCCAATATCTGCGCGCGACGTTGCGCTCGCAATGCAGTTGCCCGGGCGCGGATGATGCCCATCGTGCGGCACCGCACTCGGGGCTGGTGGCGACATGGATACCCTGCGATTCGTAGCGCTCGCGTATTTCCGGCGCCGGGTGTCCGAAGCGGTTGCGGTAGCCCGCCTGCACCACGGCCAGCGTTGGAGCAACCGCCGAGATGAAGGCGGGTGAAGACGATGTCTTGCTGCCGTGATGTGGCACCAGCAGCACGTCGGCCTTGAGGTCCGCATCGCTGGCCACCAGCGCCCGCTCCTGGGCCAGCTCGATGTCGCCGGCCAGAAGGGCGGCCGCGCCGCCTGACGAAATCCGCAACACGCACGACAGCGCATTCGATTTCGCACGGGCTTCATAGTCCTGCGGCTGGGGATGCAGCATCTCGAAGCGCACGCCGTCCCAGGTCCATTGCTGCCCGGCTTCGCAGCGTGTGGCCGGGCGGATGGCCTGCAACTCATGCTCCGGCTCGATGGACGCATACAGGTCGGCCTGCGGCTGCATCGCCAACACCGCAGGCGCGCCGCCGGTGTGGTCGATGTCGCGATGGCTGAGGACGACCCGGTCCACCCGCTCGCCCAGGGCGCGCAGTAGCGGAACGAGTACCCGATGCCCGGCGTCGGACTCGCGCGAGAAACGCGGGCCGGTGTCGTAGACCAGCGTGTGCGCCGCCGTCCGCACGAGCACCGCATTGCCCTGCCCGACATCGGCGGCGATCAGTTCGAACTGGCCCTGCGCCGGTCTTGCCGGCTGCCACAGCACGAGGGGAAGCAGAAGCACCACCCCTTGCATGCGCAGCACCCAGGGCAAGCGCATGACCAGCACAGCACCGCCGAGCACCCCGGCCGCGCCGACCCACCACGGCGAAGCCGCCATGGAGAACGTCGCCAGCGGCCATGCGGCCATCTGACCGAGCAGCCAACCCAACGCCTGCACGCAACCGGCAGCAGCCACCCACAACGGCGCCCACAAGCAGCCCGCCAACGAGAGCGGCGTCACCAGCAGCGTGACCCAGGGAATCGCGATCAGGTTGGCCAGCAGCCCCACCACCGACATCTGCTGGAAAAGAAGCAGACCCAGCGGGGCAAGCGCCAGCGTGACGATCCATTGCTCGCGCAGCAGCTGCCAGGCGCGCTCCCGGAATGCGTGCAGCAGGCTGCCGGTCGAGTTGTCAGCTGCCGCGCCCTGGAGGGCTTTGTGCCCGCCTCCAGGATCCGTCGCGAAAAGCACACCCACTGCGACGAAGCTCAGCCAGAAGCCCGCCTGCAGCAGCGCCCACGGATCCACCGCCAGCACCACGCAACACGCCAGCAGCCACACATGCGGCCACGGCCAGCGCCGACCGCACAGGCGCAGCAGCGCCACGGTGGCCAGCATCAGCACGGTGCGCTGCGAGGGCACGCCCCAACCACTGAAAACGGCGTATGCCGCAGCCATCGACACGCCCAGCACCAGTGACGCCAAGGGCGCAGGAAAGACCAGGCAAAGACGCGCCGATCGCCGCCACAGCACTGCCGTCACCGCTGCGGCCAGCCAGGCAAACATCGTGATATGCAGTCCGGAAATGCTCATGAGATGCGCAACACCGGTTGCACGAAAGACGTCCCAGTCCGCGCGCTCGATGGCGCGCTGGTCGCCCACAGCCAAAGCAGCCACCACGCCGGCGGCACGCGGGCTGTCCACCGCGGCCAGGATGTCGTCACGCACGGATTGCCGCAGCCGCTCGACCGGCTTCGACCATGAGCTTGCGAGCCGGCGCGGGTTGTCGCCCGCCCCCGTGCGGACATAACCGTTGGCCTGCACGCCCTGCTCCCAGAGCCAGAGTTCGTAGTCGACGCCATGCGGATTGCGATGACCGTGCGGCCGCTTGAGCCGCACGGTGAGCTCCCACCGGTCGCCTGCGACCAACTCCGGCACGGGCTGCGCGGCACCCTGCGCATACCAGCCGATATCGATCAGTGGCGGAAGCCGCACGACTTGCCCGCGCAGCGTCGCGTGCTCGACGTCGAATCGCATGCGAGTGCCGTCCTCCTGCCGTTGCGGCATGGCAGCCACGACGCCCACGATGCGCAGGTCCTGCCCCTCCAGCGCTGCAGGCAGCGCCCCGGACGCGAAATGACTGGCGCGCAAACCGCAAAGCGAGAACGCCAACGCGACCTGTGCCAGCAGGATCACGACCACACCCAGCCATTGCCGTCGTTGCCGCCGATGCCCGGACTGCGGGCCACGCCACTTCGACGCGCAAAACAACGCGCAAAGCCAGCCCAGCACACCCGCGATCAGCCAAAGCGTCAGCACAACCGGGTTGGGGAGTGATGCCAACTGAAGATGGATGGCAGTACCGGCAACCCAACCCACCATGGCCGGCCACAACGCATCGGTGGGCCAGTCGTTGTTTGTCTCGTGAAAATGCATGCAGCGGAGCACAACGCGCCATCATTTCTTCATGCCGACTGGCTCGGGACTTGCTAGGATGGCCGTGTTTCCATGCTTTCCGAGACAAGTGCATGTCCATCCACGCAGCCCTGAACCACGTCACCCACTACAAATACGACCGGCCCGTCAACCTGGGCCCGCAGGTCGTGCGCCTGCGTCCGGCGCCGCATTGCCGCAGCAATGTCATCTCGTATTCGCTCAAGGTCGAGCCCGCGCAGCACTTCATCAACTGGCAGCAGGACCCCTTCGCCAACTACCAGGCCCGCCTCGTCGTGCCGGAGAAAGTCACCGAGTTCAAGGTGACGGTGGACCTCGTGGTCGAGATGGCGGTCTACAACCCGTTCGACTTCTTCCTAGAGCCGAGCGCCGAGAAATTCCCGTTCAAGTACGGCGACGAGTTGAAGGCCGAGCTCGCGCCCTACCTCGTCACCGACCCGATGACGCCCCTGGTGAAGGCGTATCTGGCGCAGATCGATCTCACCCCGAAGCCCACCATCGACTTCCTCGTGGCGATCAACCAGAAGGTGGCCGGTGACATCCGCTACCTGATCCGCATGGAACCCGGCGTGCAGACGCCGGAAGAAACGCTCGAGCTGGCCGCCGGTTCGTGCCGCGACTCGGGCTGGCTGCTGGTGCAATTGCTGCGTCGCATGGGCCTGGCCGCGCGCTTCGTTTCGGGCTACCTGATCCAGCTCACACCCGACGTGAAATCGCTGGACGGCCCGAGCGGCACCGACCACGACTTCACCGACCTGCACGCCTGGTGCGAGGTCTACCTGCCCGGCGCCGGCTGGGTCGGCCTGGACGCTACGTCGGGCCTGCTGGCCGGCGAAGGCCACATTCCGCTGGCCTGCACGCCCACGCCGTCGAGCGCCGCGCCCATCGAGGGCGGGGTGGACGAGAGCGAAGTGGAGTTCGCCCACCACATGCAGGTCACGCGCATCTACGAATCGCCGCGCGTCACCAAGCCCTACACCGACGAGCAGTGGACCGACGTGCTGGCCCTGGGCGAGCAGGTGGACCGGCAGCTCATCGCTGGCGATGTGCGTCTCACGCAAGGCGGTGAGCCGACTTATGTGGCTGTCGACAACCGCGACGCCGCAGAGTGGAACACCGACGCGCTCGGCCCCACGAAGCGCGGATTCGCCACCGAGCTCGTGCAGAAGCTGCGCGCCGAATACGGTGACGGTGGCTTCCTGCATTTCGGGCAGGGCAAGTGGTACCCGGGCGAGCAGTTGCCGCGGTGGGCGCTCTCGATCTTCTGGCGGGCCGATGGCCAGCCGGCCTGGAAGAACCCCGACCTGTTCGCCGACGAGCGGCTGCCCTCGAAGTACACCAGCGACGACGCGCAGCGCTTCATCAACACGCTGGCCGGCAAGCTCAACCTGTCGGACAAGTTCATCGAACCCGGTTACGAGGACGTCTGGTACTACCTCTGGCGCGAACGCCGCCTGCCGGTGAACGTGGACCCGTTCGATTCCCGCCTGGACGACGAACTCGAGCGCGCACGCCTGCGCCGGGTGTTCGACCAGAAGCTGGACACCGTCATCGGCTACGTACTGCCGCTGCAGGCCAACGACGGGCCGGCGCTCTCCGGCCCCGTCTGGAGCACCGGCCCCTGGTTCTTCCGCGACGAGCGCATGTACCTGATTCCCGGCGACTCGGCCATGGGCTACCGTCTGCCGCTGGACTCCATGCCCTGGGTCAGCAAGGGCGACTACCCCTACCTGATCGAAGTCGATCCGATGGCGCCTCGCGATGCGCTGCCGGACGCCGGCTCCATCCAGTCGCGTTACGCCGTCCCCTATCAGGCGGGCAACACCCCCGCCACGGGAGAAGCCACGCGCCGCATGCAGGACGTACTGGGCACGCGAGGATCGGGCGCACAAGGCTCCGCAGCCGGCGCCGGGGCTGGCTCCAGCGCTGGCGCGGGCCGGGGCACGGGTGAGGGTCGGGCCACGGTCGATCTGCAAGCCGAGCCCGCCGATTTCGTGCGCAATCCCAACCGCTTCGAATCGGCCCACTGGATCACCCGGACCGCGCTCTGCGTGGAAGCGCGCGACCCGCGTCGCGCGAACGGCCCCAAGGCCGAGGCCGTCGGTACGAAGACCGGCGTGCTCTACGTCTTCATGCCACCGCTGGCACGCCTGGAAGACTACCTCGACCTGCTCGCTGCGGTGGAAGCCACAGCGCAGGAGCTGGGCGTGAAGATCGTGCTCGAAGGCTATCCGCCGCCGCGCGATCCGCGCCTGAAAATGCTGCAAGTCACGCCCGACCCCGGCGTGATCGAGGTGAACATCCACCCGGCGCACAACTGGGGCGAGCTGGTGCAGCACACCGAGTTCCTCTACCAGGCCGCGTTCGAGTCGCGCCTGTCGGCCGAAAAGTTCATGACCGACGGCCGCCACACCGGCACCGGCGGGGGCAACCACTTCGTGCTGGGCGGCGCGACGCCGGCGGACAGCCCCTTCCTGCGCAAGCCCGAACTGCTGGCCAGCCTGCTGCTGTATTGGCACAACCATCCCAGCCTGTCGTACCTGTTCTCGGGCATGTTCATCGGCCCGACCAGCCAGGCGCCGCGCGTGGACGAAGCGCGCAACGACCAGCTCTACGAGCTCGAAATCGCGCTGAGGGAAATCCGCCGCAACCGCGAGGTCCATGGCCAGGAGATGCCGCCCTGGCTGGTGGACCGCACGCTGCGCAACGTGCTGATCGACGTGACCGGCAACACCCACCGCAGCGAGTTCTGCATCGACAAGATGTACTCGCCCGACGGCTCCACCGGTCGCCTCGGCCTGCTGGAACTGCGTGCGTTCGAGATGCCGCCACACGCGCGCATGAGCATCGTGCAGCAGCTACTGCTGCGCGCGCTGATCGCCCGCTTCTGGGCCAGGCCCTACGAGGCGCCCGCGACGCGCTGGGGCACCGAGCTGCACGACCGCTTCCTGCTGCCCACCTTCGTGAAGATGGACTTCGACGACGTGATCGCCGAGATGCAGGCCGAAGGCTATGCCTTCGATGCGTCGTGGTTCGCGCCGCATTTCGAGTTCCGCTTTCCGCTGGTTGGCGAGGTCCAGTCGCGCGGCATCGAACTCACGCTGCGCAACGCGCTCGAGCCCTGGCACGTCATGGGCGAAGAGGGCGCGCCCGGCGGCACCGTCCGTTACGTCGACTCGTCGCTGGAACGCATCGAGGTGCGCGTGACAGGCCTGAACGAAAGCCGCTACGCCGTCACCGTGAACGGCCGCGCCCTGCCCCTGCAGCCCACGGGCACCGTCGGCGAATTCGTGGCCGGCGTGCGCTACCGCGCATGGAACCCGCCTTCGGCCCTGCATCCGACCATCGGCGTGCATGCGCCTCTGGTCTTCGACATCGTCGACACCTGGATGAAGCATTCGCTGGGCGGTTGCCAATATCACGTGGCGCATCCGGGCGGCCGCAACTACGTGACCTTCCCGGTCAATGCCTACGAAGCAGAAAGCCGGCGTCTCGCGCGCTTCTTCCGCATGGGCCATACCCCCGGCGGCCTCTCGATTCCGCCGGCCACCATCAACATGCCGGGCAGCCGCGAGTTCCCGTTCACGCTGGACCTGCGCAAGCCGGCCGGCACCTGACAGAGGCTGACTGCGTCCGACTTTGTCATCCATCGTCAAATAAGTCGCATCAGCACAACATGCGATCAGCCAATTCGGCTGATCGCGCGTTTAGCGAACACTACAGATGTGACAATTCGTTGACACGTGGAAAAGCAAAGCGACTCCCTCTTCTCTGACCACGCCCTGGAAGCACCCGCCGAGCTGGCCTCGGCGCTGGCCCCCCGGGCGGTTCGCGGCCACTTCGACGAACTGCGCGACGGCGCGCACGACCCCGATGCCGAAGCGACAGCAGAGTCCGGCTCCGGCATCGCCGCGCCGTGGGAAGAGTTCTTTACCCATCTCGGCCACGAAGGCTTCAACGACCTGACCCGCCGCACCGCCAACCTGGCCCGCCAGGTGCGCGACAACGGCATCACGTACAACGTCTACGCCGACACCAACGGCCCGCAACGGCCCTGGTCGCTCGATCTCTTCCCGCTGATCATCTCGCCCGAAAGCTGGGCGCAGATCGAAGCCGGCGTGCAGCAGCGCGTGCGCGTGCTCGACCGGGTGATGGCCGACGTCTATGGCCCGCAGAAACTGCTGGCCGACGGCTTGTTGCCCCCGGCGCTGGTGCAAGGGCATCCCGGCTACCTGCGTGCCATGCACGGCGTGAAACCCGTGGGCGGCACCCACCTGCACATCGCCGCGTTCGACCTCGCACGCGGCCCCGACGGCAACTGGTGGGTGGTTTCGCAGCGCACGCAGGCTCCCTCGGGCCTGGGCTACCTGCTGGAGAACCGCCTCATCATCTCGCGCCTGTTCCCGCAAGCCTTCGAGGCCATGCAGGTGCAGCGCCTGGCCGCCACCTACCGCGCGCTGGTCGAAGGGCTGAAGGCCATGAGCCCGGCCGGCGCCAATTCGCACATTGCGCTGCTCACGCCCGGCCCCTACAACGAAACCTATTTCGAGCACGCCTATCTGGCGCGCTACCTCGGCCTGACGCTGGTCGAGGGCAGCGACCTGACGGTGCGCGACCAGAGGCTGTACCTCAAGACACTGCAGGGCCTGCAGCCAGTCCATGGCCTGCTCAAGCGGCTGGACGACCAGTTCCTCGATCCGCTCGAACTGCGCCCCGATTCCACGCTGGGCGTGCCGGGCCTGCTGCAAGCCATCCGCGCGGGCAACCTGCTGGTGGCCAACGCGCCGGGCTCCGCGTTCCTCGAATCGACCGCGCTGCTCGGCTTCCTGCCGGCGCTGTCGCGTCATCTGCTGGGTGAGGAACTGCTGTTGCCCGCCCTGCCGACCTGGTGGTGCGGCGAACGCGCCGCCATGGAGGAAGTGCTGCCGCAACTGGGGGAATGCGTCGTCAAGCCGACCTACCCCGGCATGGCGAGCCACGGATCCTTCGACGCGGTGCTCGGCCGCAGCCTCTCGCGCCGCGAACTGGACGAATGGTCCGGCCGCATCATGCGCCAGGGCGACGAACACACGGTGCAGGCTTATCTGCCCATGTCGCAGATGCCCACGTGGCAGGACGGCCTGGGTGGCCGCGCGCGCATCGCGCCGCGCTCGGCCATGCTGCGTGTCTTCGCCGTGGCCAGCGGCGAGCAGACCTGGAATGTGCTTCCCGGCGGGCTGGTGCGCATCGCCACTGCCGATGAAGAGATCGCCTCCATGCAGCGTGGTGGCAGCAGTGCCGACGCCTGGGTGCTCACACGCGACGAGGTGGACCACACCACGCTGCTGCAGCCGCACCTGACTCCCTTCGAAGTGGCGCACCGCAAGCGCCTGGTCACCAGCCGCGCCGCCGAAAACCTGTTCTGGCTCGGCCGCTACACCGAGCGCACCGAGAACACGATCCGCCTGGCCCGGCTCACCCTCGAATGCCTGAACGGCGAAGACCAGTCCTCCCAGCCGCTGCTGACCTGGTTGACCGAACTGGCCGTGCACACCGGGCTCGTGCTGCCCACCGTGCCGGCCGCCACGCAGGCGCGCCGCGTGTTCGAACGCTCGCTGATCGCTGGCCTGGGCAACAGCGAGGTTGCCACCAGCGTGGGCTTCAACCTGAGCGCCATCAAGTCGGCGGCCACATCGGTGCGCGAGCGCCTGTCGCACGAACACTGGAACGTGATCGTCCACGCGGAGCGCGAGTTCTTCCTGCGTTGCGCCGAGCACGTTTCGGAGGGCGACTATTCGCCGGTGGAAGCCGTGCGTGTGCTCGAAGCCGCGAGCGGCCACATGGCCGCGATGACCGGCGCGCAGACCGACCGCATGACGCGCGACGACGGCTGGCGCCTGTTGTCCATCGGCCGGCACATCGAGCGGCTGGGCTTCCTGGCCGGCGCGCTGGCCGAAGGCTTCGAGACCGGCGCCGTGCACGACGAGGGCGGCTTCGAAGCCATGATCGCGCTGTTCGACAGCACCATCACCTTCCACGCCCAGTACCAGCAAAGCCGCGACGTCGCCGCCCTGCTCGACCTGCTGGTGCTGGACCGTGACAATCCCCGTTCGCTGGGCTGGGTGGCGCAGACGCTGCGCGGCCGCCTGGCCAAGCTGGCCGGTAGTGCGCCGACCGAAATGAGTGCACTCGGCCAGCTGGTGCCCGACCCGTCGTCCTGGTCGCTGGAACAGCTCTGCGGACTCGACGACGATGGCAAATACGCGATGCTGCTGGACCTGCTGAACCAGTGCACAGCCGCTGCCTATCACGTATCCGATACCATCAGCGCCACCTATTTCACCCATTCAGGCGAGTCCAAGCGCAGCGTCGGCGCCTGACACGCCCGCGCGGGCGAACCGAACGCCTCCCGCCAAGTCTCCCGAGCATGCTGCTGAACATCACGCACGAAACGCGCTACGAATACTCGCCGCCCGTCGAGACGGCGCAGCACATGGCCCACCTGCGTCCGCTCAACCTGCCGTGGCAGCGCGTCATGGCGCATGCGCTCGAGATTTCGCCCACGCCCGCGCAGCAAAGCGAAACCAGCGATGTCTACGGCAACACGCGCGCCTTCTTCTCGCTGCAAGGCGTGCATGAGGAGCTGGTGGTCGTCGCGCGCAGCACCGTCGTCACCACAGACCCACCCCAGCCACGCGGCAGCCTGCCGTGGGAGCAGGTGCGCGAGCGCTTCCGCTACCACGCGGGTGGTGACTATGACGCCGCGGCCGAATTCGTGTTCGCCTCGCCGTACGTGCCGCGCCACGAGAATTTCGCGTCGTACGCGCGTCCGAGCTTTACCGCCGGCACGCCTGTCCTGATGGCTGCCCGCGACCTGATGGACCGCATCCACACCGATTTCACCTACGAAACCGACAGCACCGAGGTCAACACGCCCGCGCTGGAAGCGCTGGCCCAGCGCAAGGGGGTCTGCCAGGACTTCGCGCACATCATGGTGGCGAGCCTGCGGGCCATGGGGCTGGCAGCCCGTTACGTCAGCGGATACCTGCTCACCGAGCCGCCACCGGGCCAGCCGCGCCTGGTGGGCAGTGACGCGTCGCACGCCTGGGTCTCGGTCTATGTGCCGGACGAGCTGGGGCGGGGAACCTGGTGCGACCTGGACCCCACCAACAACCGCGCGCCCGGTGAAGACTATGTGACCCTGGCCATCGGGCGCGACTATTCGGACGTCTCGCCCATGCGCGGCGTCATCCACGGCGGCGCGAACCATACGCTGCATGTCGGAGTCACAGTGGAACCCGTGAACGAAACTGCGACCGAACCCGCTGCCCCAACATCATCCGAGGAAGTGAAACCATGAGCGTCTACGACAAATTGAAAGAACTGGGCATCGAACTGCCGCCGGTGGCCGTGCCCGCCGCCGCCTACGTGCCCTTCGTACGAACCGGCAATAACGTCTTCCTGAGCGGCCACATCGCCCGCAAGGACGGCAAGCCCTGGGTCGGTCAGTTCGGCAGGAACATCGACACCGAAACCGGCAAGGCCGCTGCGCGCGCCGTGGCCATCGACCTCATCGGCACCCTGCACGCCGCCGTGGGCGACCTGAACAAGGTCAACCGCATCGTCAAGGTCATGAGCCTGGTCAATTCCACGCCCGATTTCACCGAGCAGCACCTCGTCACCAACGGCGCGAGCGAGCTGTTCGGCCAGGTCTTCGGCGACAAGGGCGCGCACGCCCGCAGCGCCTTCGGCGTCGCGCAGATTCCGCTGGGCGCCTGTGTCGAGATCGAGCTCATCGCCGAGGTGGCTGCCTGATGTTCTCCCTCCGCACTCCTTCCGGCTGGCTGCTCATCGTCGCCGTGCTCTGTTTCGGCGCCGTGGGCGCCGCGCTCGTGTCGCAGTACCAGTTCGACATGCAGCCCTGCGTGTGGTGCGTGTTCCAGCGCGCCATCTTCCTGGCCGTCGGCATCGTGGCCCTGGTTGCTGCTGTGCTGCCCGGCCTGGTGCAACGCATCGCCGCGCTGATCGCCATGGTCTTCGCGGGTGGCGGCATGGCTGCGGCGCTCTGGCAGCACTTCGTGGCGTCGAAGAGCGACTCCTGCGCGATGACGTTCGCCGATCGCGTGATGGGCGACCTCGGCCTGTTCGGCCTGGCGCCGGACATCTTCACGCCGCAGGCTTCGTGTGCCGATGCGGCCGTCAACCTGTTCGGGCTGCCCTACGAATTCTGGAGCCTCGGCCTGTTCGTGATCGCTGCGCTGCTGTGCCTGCGGGCGGCGCTCATGAGCCGCCCTTCCTGAGCAGGCCCACGCAGCCCGCCGGTCACTCGACGCGGGTGATCTGCGTGGGCTTGAAGCCCAGGTCCGCTGCCTTGCCCTTGCGGCCGCGCGCCGCGCGCGCATTGTTGAGGCTGCGGATTTCCAGCGTCTCTTCGCGCTCCTTGCCGCCACGGCCGATGCCCTCGATCTTCACACTGCGCGTGTAGGCAGCGGCACCCGCAAGGCTGTCCTTCGCCTCCAGGTCCAGCAGCATCAGGCCGCGCCCGCCGTTGGACATCGCTTTCAGTTCGGCGATGTCGAAAGTCAGGATGCGTCCACCCGTCGAGGCGCACGCCACATGCGTGGCAGCCGGCAGCAGTGCCGAGCCCGACGTGCCGCCCACATGCGACGGCCGGCACACAGTTTCCCCGTCCCCCACGCTGATGAACGACTTGCCACCTTTCTGGCGCGACACCATGTTCTCGACGTTCGCCAGGAAGCCGTAGCCACCGGAAGCCGACACGAGCAGCGTCGCTCCGGCCGGACCCGCGAAATAGTGCGCCAACTGTGAGCCGGCTTCCAGTTCGATGAGCGTCGTCACCGGCTGGCCGTCGCCGCGCGCACCGGGAAGCTGTGACACCGGTACCGAATACACGCGTCCGTTGCTGCCGAACACCAGCAGCACATCGACGGTGCGGCATTCGAACGTGCCGTACAGTCCGTCGCCCGACTTGAAGGCGAAGCTCGCGGCCTCATGGCCATGGCCGGTGCGCGCACGCACCCAGCCCTTCTGCGACACGATGACGGTGACGGGCTCGTCGACCACCTTCACTTCCGCGACTGCCTTCTTCTCTTCCTGGATGAGCGTGCGGCGCGCATCGGCGAACTGCTTCGCGTCGGTCTCGATCTCCTTGATCATCAGGCGGCGCAGCGCCGCCGGGCTGCCCAGGATTTCCTCGAGCTTCTGCTGCTCTTCACGCAGCGCCTTGAGCTCCTGCTCGATCTTGATGGCTTCCAGTCGCGCAAGCTGGCGCAGGCGGATTTCCAGGATGTCCTCGGCTTGCCGGTCCGACAGGTTGAACCGCGCAACAAGTGCGGCCTTCGGCTCTTCAGCCTGGCGGATGATCGCGATCACCTCGTCGATGTTGAGCAGCACCAGTTGCCGCCCCTCGAGGATGTGGATGCGGTCCAGTACCTTGTCCAGCCGGTGCTGCGAACGCCGCTGCACCGTTTGCTGACGGAACTCGATCCATTCGACCAGCACGTCGCGCAGGGACTTCTGCACCGGCCTGCCATCCAGGCCCACCATGGTCAGGTTGATCGGCGACGAGGTTTCCAGCGAGGTATGTGCCAGCAGCGCGGTGATGAGCTCCTGCTGCGCGATGCGGCTCGTCTTGGGCTCGAACACCAGGCGTACGGCCGCGTCCTTGCTCGATTCGTCGCGCACGGCGTCCAGCACGGCGAGGATGTTCGCCTTGAGCTGTGTCTGCTCCTGCGTAAGCGCTTTCTTGCCGGTCTTGACCTTGGGGTTGGTCAGTTCCTCGATCTCTTCGAGCACCTTCTGCGAGCTCACCCCGGGCGGCAGTTCGTTCACCACGAGCTGCCACTGGCCGCGCGCGAGTTCCTCGATCTTCCAGCGGGCGCGCACCTTGAGCGAACCACGGCCGCTGCGGTACGCATCGGCGATGTCCGATGCACTGCTGATGATCTGTCCGCCGCCGGGGAAATCGGGCGCGGGCAGCAGCGTGAACAACTCTTCGTCGCTCAGCTTGGGGGTCTTGATCAACGCCACGCAGGCGTCGGCGACCTCACGCAGGTTGTGGCTCGGGATTTCCGTGGCCATGCCGACCGCGATGCCACTCGCGCCGTTGAGCAGCGTGAAAGGCAGCCGTGCGGGCAACTGGCGTGGCTCTTCGGTCGAACCGTCGTAGTTGGGGATGAAATCGACCGTGCCTTCGTCGATCTCGTCCAGCAGCAGCGAGGTGATGCGCGACAGGCGCGCTTCGGTGTAACGCATGGCAGCCGCGCCATCGCCGTCGCGGCTGCCGAAGTTGCCCTGCCCGTCGATCAGCGGATAGCGCTGGCTGAAGTCCTGCGCCATGCGCACCAGCGCGTCGTATGCTGCCTGGTCACCGTGCGGGTGGAACCGGCCGAGCACATCGCCGACGACGCGCGCGCTCTTCACCGGCTTCGCGCCAGTGTTGCCGTTGAAGCCCAGACCCATGCGCTCCATCGCGTAGAGGATGCGGCGCTGCACCGGCTTCTGGCCGTCGCACACGTCGGGCAGGGCCCGGCCCTTCACGACAGAGAGTGCGTATTCGAGGTACGCCCGCTGGGCGTAGCCCGCAAGTGAAAGCGGGTCGTCGCCGGAAGGCTCGGAAAGAAGGTCCAAAGTGGTTTGATCGCTCATGTGTCTTGCTTGTTCGCTCAGGGCTCCGGCGTCGCCACGGTGCGCGGGCCTTGCGTGAGGGAGGGCACCATGTTGCCGCGCCCCACCGCGCCCCCGGTCACACCGCCGGGTATGCGCCCCGTGGGCATTTCCATCCGCACGCGGCCCGGCTGCCGGATTTCGGCCACCGTCGCCGGCGGCTTGAGGACGGTGTACAGCTGCATCACCGTCTTCACGTAGTTCTGGGTTTCGCGGTAGTTCGGGATCTTGTTGCCCGCCCGCTGCACCGCGCCCTCGCCCGCGTTGTAGGCCGCCAGTGCGAGATCGAGCTGCCCCGGAAAGCGCCGGATCAGGTCGCGCAGATAACGGCTGCCGGTGCGGATGTTCGTGCGGGGATCGGCCAGCTTCTTCTCGACCGGCGTCTTCTTGTCGCTGCTCACGCCGTAGCGCTCGGCCGTCGCCGGCATCACCTGCATCAGACCGACCGCGCCGCGCGGGGAAACGGCCGTCGCGTCGAAGCCCGATTCAGTGGCGATCAGCGCCTGCAGGAGCTCGTAGTCGATCTCGTGCTGCATGGCCGCTTCCCGCAGCAGGTGCTTGACCGACTTGTAGCTCGGAGAGACATCGAAGAACGCCAGCAGCTTCGGCGGCGCCGTCGGCACGGCCACGGCACGCGGCGTCTCGATGCGCGCGGACACGCCGTCGGCGGTATTGAAGTTCTCGCCGCTCTTGAAGAAGAGCTCGTAACGCTCGTCGATGCGCTCGGTTGCGAAATGCGCGACGCCCTTGTCGTCCACATAACCCCAGACGTCGGCGCGTGCGGCAATCGGCACGAGCGCCAGCAGCATGCAGACGCCCGCTGCAGCGCTGGCCACGGCATGCGCGATCCTCCAGCGCAGCACGGGCTTCATGCCGGCAACTCCTGCACCGCCGTGCGGCGACCCGCAAACTCCGACGCCAGCATCGACATCACGACCAGCGAATCGAACCCGCTCGGCGTGAGCTTGCCGACACGCACGGCATCGCGCAGCGTGCCTTCGACCTGGAAGCCCTCGCTCTCGTAAAGGCCCCGCGCCCGTGTGTTCATGCTCTTCACATCCAGCCACAACCGGTGCGCGCCGAGGTCGTCGAATGCAATGCGCTTGAGCACCCGGAATGCGGCGCGCCCGGTTCCCTGCCCCTTGACCTGCACCACCATGCGCTTGAGTTCGATGGACTGATGCTGGCTGCGGCAGCCGATCACGATGGCAAAACCCGCCGACTCGAAATCGGGTCCGGCCTCAATGATGAAGTGCCTGAAATCCGGAAACCGGATCGCCGCCTCATGCTGCGTACGCTCCCACGGCGTGATGAACGGCAGGTTCTCCGGATCACGCTCGAGCGTGAGCACGAAGTCCAGATCGGACTGCATCGTGGGGCGCAGGCGGACACGGGTCACACATCCACCTCGACCGCATCGCCATGCAGCTCCATCAGCTCACGCCGCGCGGCAGCCTCGCCCTTGCCCATGAGCTTGGTGATCTCGGCTTCGGTCTGGCTGAAATCGAGCTGGCCCAGTTGCACCGGCAGCAGGCGGCGCGTGTCCGGGTTGAGCGTGGTTTCCCACAACTGCTCGGCGCTCATCTCGCCCAGGCCCTTGAAGCGGCTGATGCTCCACTTGCCCTCGGCCACGCCTTCCTTGCGCAGCTTGTCGAGGATGGCCGTGAGCTCGCCTTCGTCCAGCGCGTAAACCTTGCCCGCGGCCTTCTTGCCCCGCGCGGGCACGTCCACGCGGAACAGCGGTGGCCGCGCGACATAGACATGCCCCGCCTCGATGAGTTTGGGGAAATGGCGGAAGAACAGCGTGAGCAGCAGCACCTGGATGTGCGAGCCGTCCACGTCGGCATCCGACAGGATGCAGACCTTGCCATAGCGCAGGCCGGAGAGGTCCGGTGAGTCGTTCGGGCCGTGCGGGTCCACGCCGATGGCGACCGCGATGTCGTGGATTTCGGTGTTGGCGAAGAGGCGGTCGCGTTCGACCTCCCAGGTGTTGAGCACCTTGCCGCGCAGCGGCAGGATGGCCTGGGCCTCCTTGTCGCGCCCCATCTTGGCACTGCCGCCGGCGGAGTCGCCCTCGACGAGGAACACTTCGTTGTGGCTCAGGTCGCGGCTTTCGCAGTCGGTGAGCTTGCCGGGCAGCACGGCGACGCCCGAGCCCTTGCGCTTCTCGACCTTCTGGCCGGCCTTCTGGCGGCTCTGCGCCGCCTTGATGGCGAGCTCGGCCAGCTTGCGGCCGTATTCGACGTGCTGGTTCAGCCAGAGTTCCAGCGCGGGACGCACGAAGGTGGACACCAGCCGCACCGCGTCGCGCGAATTCAGGCGTTCCTTGATCTGCCCCTGGAATTGTGGGTCCAGCACCTTGGCCGAGAGCACGTACGAAGCACGCGCGAACACGTCTTCCGGCAGCAGCTTCACACCCTTGGGCAGCAGCGAATGCAGGTCGATGAAGCTCTTGACCGCGTTGAAAAGGCCATCGCGCAGGCCGGACTCGTGCGTGCCGCCCGCGCTGGTGGGGATCAGGTTGACGTAACTCTCGCGCACCGGCTGGCCGTCTTCGGTGAAGGCCACGCACCAGGCCGCGCCTTCGCCTTCGGCGAAGTTGTCGTTGGTTTCGGCATAGCCTTCGCCCTCGAACAGCGGAATCACCGGATCGGCAGTCAGCGTCTGCATCAGGTAGTCACGCAGGCCGCCCTTGTAGAGCCAGGTCTGGGTGTCCTTCGCCTTTTCATTGAGGAGCGTGACTGTGACACCGGGCATCAGCACGGCCTTGCTGCGCAGCAGGTGCTGCAGTTCGCCCATGGGCAGTGCGGCGGATTCAAAATACTTCGCGTCGGGCCAGACACGCACGGTCGTACCCTGCTTGCGGTCGCCCTCGCCCTGCGGTCGCACGGCCAGCACTTCGGTCACGTCGCCGCCCTGGAAGACGATGCGCGCAGCCTTGCTTTCGCGGTAGCTGGTCACTTCCAGGCGTTTGGCGAGCGCGTTGGTCACCGACACACCCACGCCGTGCAAGCCTCCCGAGAAGCTGTAGGCGCCGCCCTTGCCCTTGTCGAACTTGCCGCCCGCATGCAGGCGGGTGTACACCAGCTCGATGACCGGCGCATTCTCTTCCGGGTGCAGGCCGAACGGGATACCGCGGCCGTCGTCTTCCACGCTGACGGAGCCGTCGGCATGCAGGACGACCTTGATCTTGCGGCCGTGCCCGGCCAGCGCCTCGTCGGCGGCGTTGTCCAGCACTTCCTGGATGATGTGAAGCGGGTTGTCGGTCCGGGTGTACATGCCCGGGCGCTGCTTGACCGGCTCCAGCCCCTTCAGGACGCGGATCGAGCCTTCGGAATAATCGGACGGGGGTTTGACTGCCATAGCGGCGGATTGTAGCTTCGGCACCCCGAAGAAGCTGTATGCCCGTACAGCCCGGCCACGCCCGGGGCTTTTCTGCCGCGCCGGACCGCACCCGGCTGGCATTTGATGCGCGGGCGTCATCAAATTGCACCGAAAATTTCACGGCCTCATCGCGCTGGCCGCGACAGCGCAAAAGGCCTGTTCCCGGTACATTCGCCGCATGAATCCAAGAGACAACACCCAAGACAACCGGCTTCCGATGGTCCAGCTGCTGATATGCGGTGCCGCCATCGTGACGCTTTCCATGGGCATCCGCCACGGCTTCGGCCTCTGGCTGCAGCCGATCACCCAGGCCAACGGGTGGACGCGCGAAACCTTTGCCTTTGCCATCGCCGTCCAGAACCTCGCGTGGGGTCTCGCGGGCATCTTCGCCGGCATGGTGGCCGACCGCTTCGGCGCCTTCCGCGTCCTGGTCGCCGGCACCATTGCCTATTCACTCGGTCTTGCCGGGATGGCTTATTCGCCCACGCCGTTCCTGTTCACCCTGACGGCGGGCGTCCTGATCGGTGTCGCGCAGGCGGGCACCACCTATGCGGTGATCTACGGGATCATCGGTCGCAACATCCCGGCGGAAAAGCGGTCCTGGGCCATGGGCATGACGGCGGCGGCCGGATCGTTCGGCCAGTTCCTCATGGTGCCGACCGAGGGCTTCCTGATCAGCAGCTTCGGCTGGCAGCAGGCGCTGGCGGCCCTGGCCATCGTTGCGTTGCTGATCATTCCCATGGCCTGGGGCCTGCGCGAACCCGGCTTCGCCGGTGCCTCCGCCGCCAAGCGGGACCAGACCATCGGCCAGGCGGTGGCGGAGGCTTTCCAGTACCGCAGCTTCCAGTTCCTCATGGCCGGCTATTTCGTCTGCGGCTTCCAGGTCGTGTTCATCGGCGTGCACATGCCCAGCTATCTCAAGGATCACGGCCTTGCCCCGCAGGTGGCAAGCGTGGCCCTCGCGCTGATCGGGCTGTTCAACGTGGTGGGAACCTATATAGCCGGCGTCCTCGGGGAAAGGATGCTCAAGAAGAACATCCTCGCGTTCATCTATTTCGCCAGGGCTGCCGCCATTGCGGTCTTCCTGGTGGTTCCCCTGTCGCCGATGAGTGTGTACATCTTCTCTGCCGTGATGGGCACGCTCTGGCTGTCCACCGTGCCGCCGACCAATGCGGTGGTGGCGCAGATCTTCGGCGTGGCCCACCTGTCCATGCTCAGCGGCGTCGTGTTCTTCAGCCACCAGATCGGCTCGTTCCTGGGCGTGTGGCTGGGTGGCTATCTTTACGACCGGACCGGCAGCTATGACGTGGTCTGGTACATCTCCATCGCGCTGGGCATCTTCGCCGGGCTGATGAACCTGCCCGTGAAGGAAACGGCCATCGCGCGGGTGACGCCGCGTCCGGCCTGACCCTGCCTGATTGCATGACGCCCACGCCACGCCATCGCAAGTTGCTCGCCTACGCTGCTGCGCTCGCGGCACTGGTGGGGGTGTTCCTGTTGTACACGCGGCCGGCTTTCATGGTCACACTCGCGGACCAGATCTGGGCATGTTTCCAATGACCGGCGGGCCGGTTTCATTGCCTTCGCATCCGCACTCCGGTCACCCTTCGGCCTGGCTCCGGCGTTTCGTCCACCTCATTCCGCGCGGCGGCACCGTGCTGGACGTTGCCTGCGGACAGGGTCGCCATCTGCGCTGGCTGCACGATCTGGGTTTCCGGATGACGGGGGTGGACCGCGACCCGGCCGCCATCGAGGCGGTCCGGCCATTCACCGCGTCCGCGGGCGAGGCCGTGCTGGCGGACATCGAGAACGGGCCCTGGCCATTTGATGGCCGGCAGTTCGATGCGGTCATCGTCACCAACTACCTGTGGCGGCCGCTGCTGACGGAGATCGTCGCCAGCGTGGCCGACGGCGGCGTGCTGCTCTACGAAACCTTCGCCGCAGGCAATGAAACCGTCGGCAAGCCGTCGAGGCCGGATTTCCTGCTCAGGCCGGGCGAGTTGATCACGGCCTGCCAGGACCTGCGCGTCGTGGCCTACGAAGATGGCTTTCTCGATTCACCCGAACGCTTCGTGCAGCGCATTGCCGCTGTGCGTCAAGCCCCTGAAACCCCGGTCAGATACCCTCTGGCTGCCCCGGCGGCCTGAGTAGAATGGCGGGCTACCGTTGAAACTGCAAGGCTTTGCGGACATGACACCCATTACCGGAAGCATCGTGGCGCTCGTCACCCCGATGCTCGAAGACGGCAGCGTGGACTACCCCACGCTGCGCAAGCTGATCGACTGGCACATCGCCGAAGGCACGGACTGCATCGGTGTCGTGGGCACGACCGGTGAGTCGCCGACGGTGAACGTCGAGGAACACCAGGAGATCATCCGCGTCTCCGTCGAGCAAGCCGCCGGCCGTGTGCCCATCATGGCTGGCTGCGGCGCCAACTCCACCGCCGAGGCGATCGAGCTCGCGCGCTACGCCAAGAAGGTCGGTGCCGATTGCCAGCTGCAGGTCGTTCCCTACTACAACCGGCCGACGCAGGAAGGCCAGTACCAGCACTTCAAGGCCATCGCCGAAGCCACGGGCGATCTGCCCATGGTGCTTTACAACGTGCCCGGCCGCACGGTCGCCGATATGCTGCACGACACCGTGTTGCGACTGGCGCAGGTGCCCGGCATCGTCGGCATCAAGGAAGCGACGGGCAACATCGAACGCGCCCAATGGCTGATCCGCGACGTGCCCAAGGGCTTCTCGGTGTACTCCGGTGACGACCCGACCGCCGTCGCGCTCATGCTGTGCGGCGGCCAGGGCAACGTGAGCGTCACCGCCAACATCGCGCCGCGCCTCATGCACGAGCTTTGCGTGGCCGCCGTCGCGGGCGACGCGAAGCGTGCGATGGAAATCCAGTTCAAGCTGATGCCCGTGCACAAGCACCTGTTCGTGGAAGCCAACCCCATCCCGCTCAAGTGGGCCATGGCCCGCATGGGCCTGTGCGGCCCGGCCATGCGCCTGCCGATGACGCAACTGTCCAGGTCCAGCGAAGCCGTGGTGGAAACCGCCCTGCGCGCCAGCGGCCTGATCTAATCTGCAAAATTGAAATCCAAGGGATCCGAAGTGAAGCCAATCTCCCGTCTGTGCGTCCTGTCGCTCGCCATTGCCCTCAGCGCCTGCTCGGTCCTGGAAACCGACAAGGTCGACTACAAGAGTGCGACCAAGGCCCCCACGCTGGAGGTCCCGCCGGACCTCACGCAGCTCTCGCGCGATTCGCGCTACACAGTGCCGGGCCGCCCCGTCACGGCCAGCAGCTACCAGGTCGGCCAGACCACGCAGTCCGTGCCGACGGCCGCCGCGACGCTGGGCGATGTGCGCATCGAACGCTCGGGCAGCCAGCGCTGGCTGGTCGTCAACCGTGCGCCTGACCAGCTCTGGAATTCCGTGCGTGACTTCTGGCAGGAAAACGGCTTCCTGCTCACCATGGACCAGGCCAACCTGGGCATCATGGAAACCGACTGGGCCGAAAATCGCGCCAAGATCCCGCAGGACGCCATCCGCAGCATGATCGGCAAGGCGCTGGACTCGCTCTATTCGAGCGGCGAGCGTGACCGCTTCCGCACGCGTCTGGAACGCACGGCCTCCGGCGGTACCGAGATCTACATCAGCCATCGCGGCATGATCGAGGTCTACAGCAACACGCAGAAGGACCAGACGGTCTGGCAACCGCGTCCCACCGACCCGGAACTCGAAACCGAATTCCTGCGTCGCCTGATGGTCAAGCTGGGCGTGACGCAAGAGCAGTCGCGTGCCATCGTCGCCGCTGGCGCCGACAAGCCCACCTCGCGTGTCTCCACCGTCGGCAACACGCCGGTCGTGCAGATCGACGAAGGTTTTGACCTGGCCTGGCGTCGCGTCGGCCTTGCGCTCGATCGCACCGGCTTCACCGTGGAAGATCGTGACCGCAGCCAGGGCATGTACTTCGTGCGCTACGTCGAGCCGACCGCACCGGATCGCAAGGAGCCGGGCTTCTTCGGCAAGCTGTTCTCGTTCGGCAGCAAGTCCGATTCGGTCGCTCCGCTCAAGTACCGCATCGCATTGAAGAGCGCAGGCAACTCCACCACGGTATCCGTGCTGAACGCCGCAGGCGCACCCGACACCTCCGCCAACGCGCAACGCATCGTCAAGGTCATCGCCGACGACCTGAAGTAAGCCGCGGGAGGACGGACGGGGCCGGGGCATGCTGCGCTTCAAGAACCTGGGTAGCGGCAGCACCGGCAACGCCACACTGGTCGAGGCGCGTGACGACGTCTCCGTATCACGGCTCCTGGTGGACTGCGGCCTCGGCGTCCGCAACCTGGAGGCCCGCCTGGCCGAGGCCGGCCTGCAGCCCGCCGACGTCGATGCCATCTTCATCACCCACGAGCACAGCGACCACATCGGCTGCGCCCGCCAGTGGGCACCGCGCCACGGCATTCCGGTCTGGATGAGCCATGGCACGCACGCGGCGCTGGGTTCACCCGACATCGGCGGCCTGGTTCGCACAGCCCATGACGGCGTGGCGTTCGAGCTGGCCGCGATGCACGTCACGCCGTTCACCGTGCCCCACGACGCGCGCGAGCCGCTGCAGTTGCGTTGCAGCGACGGCGCACGGCATTTGGGCATCCTCACCGATCTGGGTCATGCGACAGCGCACGTGCTGGAGCAGCTCGCGCTCTGCGACGCCCTGCTGCTCGAGTGCAACCACGACCTGGACATGCTGCAGACGGGCAACTACCCGTGGTTCCTGAAGAAGCGGGTCGCCGGCGATCATGGTCACCTGTCGAATGCGAGTGCCGCAGAAATCGCGGCGCATCTTTGCCATGACGGCCTGCGACATGTAGTGGCGGCACACCTGAGCCAGCAGAACAACCGGCCCGAGCTGGCCACGGCAGCGCTGTCGGCGGCCCTGGCCTGCTCGCCAGACGACATCCTCGTTGCACACCCGCAGGAAGGCACGGTCTGGCTCGACGCCTAGGCCGGACAGGCCAGGGACAGGCCAGGGACAGGACGGATGACGTCCATGAAAAAAGCCACCTTGCGGTGGCTTTTCGCTTTCTGACAGTCGGAGAGCCGACGTATCAGGGCTTCTTCATGGCTTCCTTGGCAGCTTCAGCGGCCTTGGCGGCAGCGTCGGAAGCAGCGGCGGATGCGTCAGCCGCAGGTGCGGAAGGGGCAGACGGAGCTGCAGTGGCTGCGTCGGCAACGGGTGCGGAAGGTGCAGCCGCGGGTGCGGGGGCCGGTGCAGCAGCCGGGGCCGGTGCGGGTGCAGGAGCGGCTTCTTCCTTCTTGCCGCAAGCGGCCAGGGCAACGGCAGCAACCAGGGTAGCCAGTACGAGCGATTTCTTCATTTCATTTCCTTGAAACAGGAGTCTTCAGTTGGATGAGCCGTGGGCGGCGCCGCACGGCCGAGCGAAGGTTCTGATGACCTTCTGCTCAGCCGGGAATTATAGGCCGAGGGTGGAGGCCGGGAAGCCAGGAGCACTCTTGCGGACCCATTCGTCCAGGCTTTCGCGCAAAGCCACGCGCCGCTCCGGTTCGCGGCCCGCGACACCATTGCAGCGCTCGGGGTCGAGGCGGTGCATGGCCCATTGCGGACTCCAGATCGCGCTGGGCATTTCCAGCGGGTCAGCTGACCCACAGGCCCAGCATTCGATGATGTGGCCCCAGGTCTTGCGCCAGGTCACGAATCGCGCATGCTCACGGATGAGCGTGTCGTAGTTGCGCGCAATCATCACGAAACTGCGCCCGCTGCGGGACCAGTCGTTCAGCGACTGTGCGACTGCGCGCTCGCCCAATGGCCAGTCGTCGAAATCGGCGTCGGAGATGATGATCTGCCGCCAGTCTTCACGCACTGCGGCAGCGAACGCGTCGCGCACGAGGTCGCGGAAATCGTTCCGGCCGGAAAACCGGCCCTGGGGAAGTTCGCCAGGTTCGGGCGTGACACCCGTCGTGGATTCAGCCATTCACATCTCCTCAGGTTTTCCCGCCGCGTGCAGCCACCCTGCCGCACACCAGGAAGACAGCAACTCCAGCGCATCGTCGCTGGCCCCGGCAAGGGTTTTGGCGTCGAGCCTGCGCGTATCTGCCAGTTTGCGCATGAGCGTTGCATCGCGCCCGGCAGCCAGATAGCTCTCTCCATTGATGAAGATGCGCTTGCGGTCATACATCATCCGCGAACGGCGATCCAGCGCCACTGCCACCAGCTTGCGTGGAACACGGGTCGCATCGAACCATATGTTGGCCTTGGGTTCGGTGAGGTATTCCCCGAGCGCCCGCTCCAGCGCCCCGGTTTCACCCAAGGCGCGCGCTACGGAATCACGCGCGAAATCGACCATGCCTTGCGGGATTTCCGCCGGCGACTCCACGGCAGGCTGCCTGGCATCGCGGTACAGCACGGGTTCGTCGCCGTCCTCGTCGGCAATGCGCTGAAGCAGTTCGCGCGCGAGCTCCTGCCGGGCCGGCGCGCGAAAGCCGATCGAGTAGGTCATGCATTCGCCCTCGGCGATGCCATCGTGTGCATAGCGGGGCGGCAGGTAGAGCATGTCACCGGGCTCAAGCACCCACTCCTGTTGTGGCCGGAAGTTGGCGAGAACCTTGAGCGGCACGTCGTCGCGCAGGGTCAGATCGTCCTGCAGGCCAATGCGCCAGCGGCGCTTGCCATGCGCCTGCAGCAGGAATACGTCATAGCTGTCGAAGTGCGGCCCGACGCCGCCACCATCCGTGGCGTAACTGATCATCAGGTCATCGAGCCGGGCATCGGGCACGAAGCGGAAGCGCGTCAGCAATTCGTGAAGGCGATCATCGTGCAGGTCCGTCCCCTGAACGAGCAGGCTCCATTGGGGCCGGCTGAGCGGCGGCAGGCTGCGCGGCCCGAAGGGCCCGCGGCGCAGCTTCCAGGCACCGCCCCGTTGCTCGACCAGGCGCGACTCCACATCGTCGTGCGACACGAGCGCGAAGAGCTGCTGCCGGGACAGCAGGGCCTGCATGTCCGGCACGGCCTGCCTGACCAGCAAGGGCTTTTTCTGCCAATGCCGCGACATGAACTGGCTTGTGGAGAGGCCGCCGAGCAAGCCAATGTTTTTCCGGGAGTCCATGGGACAATTCTCCTATGGAAATTTCACAGCAATGCGTGGTCGGTCTCACCTGGACGCTCAAGGACACACTGGGCGAAGAACTGGACGTCCTCGAGGAACCCGTCGAGTTCCTCGTGGGCGGGGGCGACCTCCTCGCCAAGATAGAGGAAGCCCTCCAAGGGCATGAACCGGGCGCGACCCTGAACCTGCATCTGGAGCCGGAAGAGGCGTTTGGCGACTACGACGAGCAACTGGTGTTCCTCGAAGCGCGCTCGCTGTTTCCCGCAGGCCTCGAAGAAGGCATGACCTTCGAAGGCCTACCGGAAGGCGGCAACGCTGATGCACCGAAGAACCTGCTTTTCACCGTCACGGAAATCTATCCGGAGCATGTCGTGCTGGACGGCAACCATCCGTTGGCAGGCATTGCACTGCGCATTGCCCTCAAAGTTCATACCGTGCGTGAAGCCACCGAAGAGGAAATCGGTGAGGGCACGGCCGGCACCGGCTTCTTCCGTGTCACGCCACAAGCGCCGGGAAGCTCGTCACTGCATTGAGCGACGAGCTTCCCGTGTGCGCGGTCGGGCACTGAAGTGCCCGACCGATGCGAGTGTCTTACTCGCGGAGGTCTTGCGCGCGGTCAGACGCGCGAGATCTGGCCGTCCTGGATCCTCACGCGGTCACCCACGCGCAGATCCCCAGGGGACGGCACGTCGTATGAACGCATGGTGCCGTTGTCGACCTGGATGGACACACGGTAGGTTTCGTTGACGGTGTTGCGGTTGCGGCCTTCCACATTGTTGCCGACCACTGCGCCGCCGACAGCGCCTGCAGCGGTAGCCAGCGCGCGACCCGAACCACCGCCGATCTGATTGCCGATCACCGCACCTGCGATGCCGCCAATCACGGCGCCAGCACCCGAGGGACGGCCGCCGCGCTCTTCGGTACGGATGATGTCGACGGAAGATACACGACCGAATTCGACGTAGCTGGCCGAGGCGACAGGCGGATATGCCGGTGAGTACGGACGGCTCGTCACCACCTGCTCAGGCGGGAGATTCGGGTTGGTGCCGCAAGCAGCGAGCGTCGCCACGACGACCGCAGCAGACACATAGGTAAAGGTTCGAGCGATAGTGCGCATGACATCTCCTTGGAAAAGTCCGGGCTCCTCGAAGGAGAAACCCATGCGCCAATTACAGGGCGCGCCGCAGCGTCGCGCGGTCAGGCACCGGCACGGCCACCTGTACGACGCGCGCGTAGCGTCGCGTAAGACGTGTCCGACAGCCAGCCGGCAGAGCCGCCCTGCAGCTCAGCCTTTGCCGGTGGAGCCGTAACCGCCCTCACCGCGCTCGCTGGGCGGGAACTCATCCACCACGCGGAACGTGGCTTGCACCACCGGCACGATGACGAGCTGGGCGATGCGCTCCAGGGGCTGGATGGTGAAGGCGGTATCGCTGCGGTTCCAGGCGCTCACCATGAGCTGGCCCTGGTAGTCACTGTCGATCAGACCCACCAGGTTGCCCAGCACGATGCCGTGCTTGTGCCCCAACCCGGAGCGCGGAAGGATCAGTGCTGCATACGATGGATCGCGCAGGTAGATCGCAATGCCGGTCGGCACGAGCTGCCATGCATTCGGTTCGAGCGTGAGGGGCTCCTGCAGGCAGGCCCGCAGGTCCAGGCCTGCGCTGCCCGGCGTTGCATAGGCGGGGAGTTGATCCGCCATGCGCGGATCGATGATCTTGACGTCGAGGTTCATGTTCAGCGGTTGCCACGCTGCCCGAGCAGCTGGCGAAGAATGGTGGCGAGGTCCGGCGGGCCGGACATCGGTTGCATGGGTTGCGGCGCGGCCCTGGCCTTGCGCATGACGATTCCCGGTGGCGGCGACGTCAACTGCTCGACATAACGCACGAAATCGCCATCCGGCGGGGTGTCATACAGCTTGTTCATGCGTGCTCCCTGCGTGCCTGCGCCATGCGGCCGGCAATTTCCGAAATGAGCTGACGGGCCAGCACGAGCTTGCTGGCACGCGGCACTTCACGCACGCCCTGCGCGTCCACCAGCAGCAACTGGTTGTCGTCCTGCCCGAAGGCCGCCGGGCCGATGTTGCCCACCAGCAGCGGAATGCCCTTGCGCGCGCGCTTGGCCTGCGCATTGACCAGCAGGTCATGGCTCTCGGCCGCGAAGCCCACGCAATACAAATCGCCCTTCTGCGCGCGCTCGCTTTGCGCCAGCGTATGCAGGATGTCCGGGTTTTCGGTGAAGGCCACGACGGGTGCCTGCCCCGAGCCGTCCTTCTTGATTTTCTGTTCGCTTGGCGACGCTGGCCGCCAGTCCGCCACTGCCGCAGTGGCGATGAACACGGTCGCCTGCGACGCAAATCGAAGCGACGCATCGAGCATGTCGCGCGCGGACTGCACGTCGATGCGCGTCACGCCACGTGGCGTGGGCACGGCGACGGGGCCGGCAATGAGCGTCACGTCGGCACCCGCCTCGCGCGCAGCGCGGGCCACGGCGAAACCCATCTTCCCGGACGAATGGTTGGTCACGCCGCGGATCGGATCGATCGCCTCGAACGTCGGCCCTGCCGTCACGAGCACGTGCTGACCGCGCATCGGCTTGGGCTGGAAGAACGCAATGATGTCCTCGAGCAGTTGTGGCGGTTCGAGCATGCGGCCGTCGCCCGTCTCGCCACAGGCCTGGAAGCCGCTGCCCACACCCAGGATGACGGCACCGTCCGCATCGAGCTGCCGGAGGTTGCGCTGCGTCGCCGGGTGCGCCCACATCTCGCGGTTCATGGCCGGCGCGATGAGCAACGGCACGCGATCGATCGGCCGGGCCAGGCACATCAGGCTGAGCAGGTCGTCCGCACGGCCGTGCAGCAGCTTGGCCATGAAATCCGCGCTGCAGGGCGCGAGCACGATGGCGTCGGCCTCGCGGCTCAGGTTGATGTGCGGCATGTTGTTGGACTCGCGGGCATCCCATTGCGAGTCGTAGACGGTGCGACCCGAGAGCGCCTGCATCGTCACCGGGGTGATGAACTGCTCGGCAGCGGCTGTCATCACCACCTGGACAGTCGCCCCCTCCTTGATGAATGCGCGGCAGAGCTCCGCCGCCTTGTAGCAGGCGATGCCACCGGTCAGCCCGAGGATGATGTGTTTGCCGGCGAGGTCGTTCATGGGGCGCATGGTATCAAGGATGCCGAGCGTATAATCTCGCTTTACCACCTCCTTCGGGGTCACGCCCCGAACCTGACATGACCAAATTCGTCTTCGTCACCGGCGGTGTGGTGTCCTCCCTGGGCAAGGGAATCGCCTCAGCCTCCCTCGCCGCGATCCTTGAATCGCGGGGCCTCAAAGTCACCCTCATCAAGCTCGATCCGTACATCAACGTCGACCCCGGCACGATGTCGCCCTTCCAGCACGGTGAAGTCTTTGTGACCGACGACGGTGCCGAAACCGACCTGGACCTCGGCCACTATGAGCGCTTCATCACGACGCGCATGCGCAAGGCCAACAACTTCACCACCGGCCAGATCTACAAGAGCGTTCTCGAAAAGGAACGCCGCGGCGACTACCTCGGCAAGACCGTGCAGGTCATCCCGCACGTCACCAACGAAATCCAGGAATACGTCAAGCGCGGCGCGGGCATCGGCTCCGACCATGCGGTGGACGTGGCCATCGTCGAGATCGGTGGGACCGTGGGTGACATCGAGTCCCTGCCCTTCCTGGAAGCCGCGCGCCAGATGAGCCTGAAGCTCGGCCCCAACAATGCCGCTTTCGTCCACCTGTCTTACGTACCGTGGATCGCTGCCGCCGGTGAGCTCAAGACCAAGCCCACGCAGCACACCGCGCAGAAGCTGCGGGAAATCGGCATCCAGGCCGACGCCCTGCTCTGCCGTGCCGACCGACCGATCCCCGAAGACGAGCGCGCGAAGATTTCGCTGTTCTCCAACGTGCCCGAATGGGGCGTCATTTCCATGTGGGACGTGGACACCATCTACAAGGTGCCGCGCATGCTGCACGAGCAGGGCCTGGACGGCCTGATCTGCGACAAGCTGCGCCTGAACACGCCGCCCGCCAACCTCAAGCGCTGGGACGACCTCGTCTACGAAACGGAACACCCGAAGGGCGAGGTCACCATCGCCATGGTCGGCAAGTACGTCGACCTGTCGGACAGCTACAAGTCGCTCAACGAAGCACTGCGCCACGCCGGCATGAAGAACCATGCGCGCGTGAAGATCGAGTACGTCGACTCCGAAACCATCACGCCCGAGACCGTCTCGCGCCTCTCCAAATTCGACGCGGTGCTGGTGCCCGGCGGCTTCGGCAAGCGCGGCATCGAAGGCAAGATCGCCGCGGCCCGTTTTGCACGCGAGAACAAGCTGCCCTACCTCGGCATCTGCCTGGGCATGCAGGTCGCGACCATCGAAGTGGCCCGCGACATCGCAGGCCTGAAGGACGCCAACAGCACCGAGTTCGAGCCCGACACACCGCACCCCGTCATCGCCCTCATCACCGAGTGGAAAGACGCGGACGGCACGATCAAGACGCGCGACGAGAAGTCCGACCTCGGCGGCACGATGCGCCTGGGTGCCCAAAGCTCCGACGTGAAGCCTGGCACACTGGCGCACAAGATCTACGGCGACGTGGTGAACGAGCGCCACCGCCACCGCTATGAAGCCAACGTGAATTACCTGGACCAGTTGCGCGACGCCGGCCTCGTGATTTCCGCGCTCACCCAGCGCGAGCAGCTCACCGAAATCGTCGAGCTGCCGCAGACTGTGCATCCGTGGTTCATGGGCGTGCAGTTCCACCCGGAATTCAAATCCACGCCGTGGGACGGCCATCCGCTGTTCAACGCATTCGTGAAGGCCGCACTCGACCATCAGGCGATGGGCGGCAAGAAGAGCCTGAAGGCAGTTGCCTGAAGCGGCCAACTGGAGACACACCTTGTCTAGCGCCTATATCTTCGCGAATGTCACGGTCACCAATCCCCAGCAATACGACGAGTACAAGAAATGGTCCACGGCTGCCATCCAGATGCATGGGGCCGAGATCTGCGTGCGTGGTGGTGCGGTCGAAGTGCTGGAAGGTGACTGGAAGCCGGACCGCGTGGTGCTGCTCAAATTTCCCAGCGTCGAAGCTGCCAAGGCCTTCGATGCATCACCCGAATACACGAAAGCCCGCGAAGCACGCGCCGGTGCCGCCATCATGCGCATGGTGGTGATCGAAGGCGTTTGACCCTGGGCATCTGACCGATTTTTTGACTTGAACCGAGAGACACACACATGAGTGCAATTGTTGATATCGTCGGCCGCGAAGTTCTCGACAGCCGTGGCAATCCCACCGTGGAATGCGACGTCCTGCTCGAATCCGGCACCATGGGCCGCGCAGCCGTTCCGTCGGGCGCATCCACCGGCTCGCGCGAAGCCATCGAGCTGCGCGACGGCGACAAGGGCCGCTACCTTGGCAAGGGCGTGCTCAAGGCCGTCGAACACATCAACACCGAAATCTCCGAGTCCGTGCTCGGCCTCGACGCCACCGAGCAGGCTTTCCTCGACCGCACGCTGTGCGATCTGGACGGCACCGACAACAAGTCGCGCCTGGGTGCCAATGCCACGCTGGCCGTTTCGATGGCCGTGGCCCGCGCTGCCGCTGAAGAATCCGGCCTGCCGCTGTACCGCTACTTCGGTGGCATGGGTGGCATGCAGATGCCAGTGCCGATGATGAACGTCATCAACGGCGGCGCGCACGCCAACAACAGCCTGGACCTGCAGGAATTCATGATCCTGCCGGTGGGCGCGCCCAACTTCCGCGAAGCGGTGCGCTATGGCGCGGAGGTGTTCCACGCGCTCAAGAAGATCATCAACGACCGCGGCATGAGCACGGCCGTCGGCGATGAAGGTGGCTTCGCGCCCAGCGTGGCGAGCCACGAAGCAGCGATCCAGCTGATCCTCGAAGCCATCGACAAGGCGGGCTACACGGCCGGCGAGCAGATCGCGCTGGGCCTCGATTGCGCGGCCAGCGAGTTCTACAAGGACGGCAAGTACCACCTCGAAGGCGAAGGCCTGAGCCTCTCGTCCGAAGAGTGGACGAACGTGCTGGCGACGTGGGTCGACAAGTACCCGATCATCAGCATCGAAGACGGCATGCATGAAGGCGACTGGGACGGCTGGAAGACACTGACCGAACGCCTGGGCAAGAAGGTGCAGCTCGTGGGCGACGACCTGTTCGTCACCAACACGAAGATCCTGAAGGAAGGCATCGAGAAGAACATCGCCAACTCGATCCTCATCAAGATCAACCAGATCGGCACGCTGACGGAAACCTTCGCCGCCATCGAGATGGCCAAGCGCGCGGGCTACACCGCCGTCATCAGCCACCGCTCGGGTGAAACCGAAGACAGCACGATTGCCGACATCGCCGTGGGCACCAACGCCGGCCAGATCAAGACCGGCTCGCTGTCGCGCTCGGACCGCATCGCCAAGTACAACCAGCTGCTGCGCATCGAGGAAGACCTGGGCGACGTGGCCAGCTACCCCGGCCGCGCGGCGTTCTACAACCTGCGCTGACCGTTCGCCTCCACCCGCATGAGCACCCGCGTCGTCCCGGCCATCCTCATCACCCTGCTGGTGGTGTTGCATGCGCAGTTGTGGTTCGGCCGCGGGAGCCTGCCGGACGTATCGCGCCTGCAGCAGAAGCTGGACGTGCAGAAAGCGGCCAACACGAAGTCGCAGGTCGCCAACGAACGCCTCGCCGCCGAGGTGAACGACCTGCGTGAAGGTCTGGAGATGGTGGAAGAGAAGGCGCGCATGGAGCTCGGCATGGTCCGGCCCAACGAGGTCTTCGTGCAGATCGCGCGCTGACGCGGCTCATGCCGCCCACGCCGCTCATGGCACTGCGCATCCACATCCTCGGTGCCGGCCATACCGGCAAGACAACGCTCCACAGCGAGCTCACCCAGGCCTTGAAGGCGCGCGGTGCGGACGTTGTCGTCTCGGAGATTTCATCCTTGCCCGACAGCCCTAGCCCTTCGCATGAAGGCGATGCGCTGCACCTCCTGATGGGGCTGGACCTCGGAAATGCGCAGGCAGGAGAGAAAGCCGATGTCGACCTGCGTTCACAACTTGCATCGGCAGGTATTGCCTACCGCGTGATTTATGGCCGGGGCCCCGCGCGACTGACAAACGCCCTGCGTGCAGTGGAAGAACGGCTCAACCCGGACCGGCAAGACCCCTCTTCCACCGTGCCCTGGGTCTGGACCTGCGAGAAGTGTTCTGACCCTGCATGTGAACATCGGCTGTTCAGCCGGCTCACGAACCGGGCCGACGAACCGTAACGGTCACTGGACGGTCGCGCTGCCCGGCGGCTGGTCGTTGCGCGACATGAAAATCTGCGCCGCGTCCACCGCATCGAAGCGGTACTGCCGACCGCAGAAATCGCAGCCGACCTCGATGTCCTCTCGCTCCGAAAGAATGCTCTCGGCTTCTTCGACGCCCAGGCCGCGGATCATCTGCATCACGCGCTCGCGGCTGCACGAGCATGCAAAGCGTGGCGTGCTGTGCTCCAGCCGCTGCACCGGTTCCTGCCAGAACAGTCGCCGCAGGACGGTGTCCACGTCGAGGGACAGCAGCTCCTCGCGCTTCAGGCTGGCGGCGAGCGTGGCGATGCGGTTGTAGTCCTCGTTGACACCGATCTCGTCCTCGTTCGCCCGCTGCGTCCCCGCAAGGTTGCCTTCGCCTTCCAGCGGCATGCGCTGGATCAACAGGCCAGCGGCCACCTTGTCATCGGCGGCCAGCACCAGCGTCGTGTCCAGTTGCTCGCTCTGCAGCATGTAGTGCTGCAGCACATCGCTGAGTTTCTCGAGCTTCTCGCGCTGGTCACCGAACAACGGCACCACGCCCTGGTAGGGCTGCTGGCCGGGCAGCTTCTCGCGCGGGTCCAGCGTGATCGCGCAGCGACCCTGGTTGTTCACGTTCACCAGCTGGCTGAGCGACGCGTCATCCGCCACATCGCCCATCACCTTGGCGGTGACGCGCAGCGACAGGTCGGACTGCACCTCGGCCACGGCCACTTTCACGGGGCCATCGCCGAAAATCTGCAGCACCAGCGCACCGTTGAACTTGATGTTCGACTGCATCAGCACACCGGCAGCAGCCATCTCGCCCAGCATGCGGGAGACGGCGGCCGGATAGGCGCCCGTCTCGTTGTTCGACGCACGCCGCTGCAGGATCTCCGTCCACGCATCGGTCAGCCGCACGATGCAACCGCGCACCGGCAGGCCTTCGAACAGGAATTTGTGTAGCTCGCTCAAAACCGGATCTTCTTTCCGCTTCTCTTGGATTCAATCAATCCTGCGGAGCCCGCGCGCGAAGCGGTGCGCGTTCTCCACATAGTGTTCCGCGCTCTGGCGCAACTTTTCCGCCGCCGCATCGTCCAGCGTGCGCACCACCTTGGCGGGCGCGCCGATGATGAGCGAATTGTCCGGGAACTCCTTGCCCTCTGTCACCACGCTGCCCGCGCCGACGATGCAGTTTTTCCCGATCTTCGCGCGGTTCAGCACCACGGCCTGGATGCCGATCAGCGAGTTGTCGCCCACCGTACAGCCATGCAGCATGACCTGGTGGCCCACCGTCACGTTGTCGCCGATGCTCAGCGGGCAACCCACGTCGGCATGCAGGACGCTGCCGTCCTGGATGTTGCTGTTGCGTCCGATCTTCAGCAGCTCGGTATCGCCGCGCAACACCGCGCCGAACCATATGCTGGCGTTTTCGGCCAGTTCAACCTCGCCGATCACCTGGGCGCTGTCCGCTACCCAGGCGCCTTCGGCCAGTTTGGGGGCCTTGCCATCGAGTTCGTAGATCGCCATGCTGATGTCTCTTCGTGTGGGGAAAAATAGAATTGTAGGGATGGAACTCAGACAATGCGCGCTGCAGGCCTTGTGCCTGGCCGACCCTGTCGAAAAGGCCGACAGCCTCAAGGCCGCGTGGGCCAACACACCCGGCATCGCCGTGGACATGGCTCGCGCGCCCGTTCCATCAAAGCCGCTGCCCGGCCGTCCCGCGCGCCCCACGCTCGTTCCGCCCAAGGACGTGCCCCACCGGTCACCCTTTACCCCGCAGGGCATGGCCGGTCTGCTTCATTCGATCTGTCACATCGAATTCAATGCCATCAACCTCGCGCTTGACGCCATCTGGCGCTATTCCGGCATGCCGCGCGATTTCTACATGGACTGGCTGCACGTGGCGCGCGAAGAGGCCTGCCACTTCACCTTGCTGCGCGAGCACATGGAGGCGATCGGCCACCGGTACGGCGACTTTCCCGCGCACGACGGCCTCTGGACGATGTGCGAGAAGACGAAGGACGACGTCGTTGCCCGCATGGCGCTGGTGCCGCGCACGCTGGAAGCGCGCGGACTGGATGCGTCGCCGCTGATCCAGGGCAAGCTGCTCAAGGTCGGTACGCCGGACGCGCTCAAGGCCGTGGACAACCTGGGCATCATCCTGCGTGACGAAGTAGGCCATGTAGCCGTCGGCAACCGCTGGTACCGTTGGCTTTGCGAGCGTGACGGGCTGGATCCGCTGGCGCACTATCGCGTGCTGTATCGCCTGCACGAGGCGCCGCGGCTGAAAGCGCCTTTCAATTTCGAAGCGCGGACGCGGGCCGGTTTCACGCCGGAAGAACTGGCAGCACTGGACCCATCGCCATCGCCGCTGCCGGAACTGCGCCCACTGTAGGGCACCCGAGCATCAGGGCATGCGCACCGATGCATGGAAATCCATGACGGCTCGTGCGACGCTCATGGCCGCGAGCGCCGAAGTTCTCGGGTTGGAAGCCATGGGCTCGTTGGAGAGCGTGATCTCGAACTCGCCAAACACACCCCGCGCGCGTATGACGTGGCGGTTGAGCGAGAGCGAAGGATCCGCCGTCAGCATCACGCGCGTGCGGTCGAGCCCCATGCCCGCGAGGGCGACGGTCGCCGCGACGTTGGCGTTGCGCGGATAGAGGCGCGCCGCATCGCGCGCCGAACCGTCGAAGATCACCACGGGTTGCGCGAGCGCATCGAGATCGACCTGTTCGGCAGCCGGTGTGCCGCCCCAGGCGCGCGGCGGTTTGCGCCCTTCGTATTCCACGTGCGAAAGACCGTCGAGCGCGGCGGCCGACAGCACATCGATGCCCCCCACCCCGCCCGCAACGAGCCGCAGGAATGTGCGACCTTTGCTGGCCGCCTCTTCCAGTCGTGCGGCAAGTTCCTCATCGGCCAGCGCACCGACCGACGCGACGATGCAGGGAATGCCCCTGCCCAGCGCAGGCAGGACATGCTGCGCCACGGCGGCTCCACCGGCGCATTCGACGACGAGATCCACGCCAGCGGATGGCACGGCCTGCGCAACCGCATGCACGGACCGCGTGACCAGGCAAACGACCTGGACATCCGGCGAATGCTGCGCCAGATGGCGGACTACGGCGGTGCCGATCGCACCGCCTCCCACGATGGCAACTCGCGTTTTCTTGGTCATGCTGGTATGTCGCGGTCACCCGCGTGGATGGTGTTGTGCATGGAGCTGGCGCAGTCTTTCACGCGCGACGTGCGTGTAGATGGTGGTCGTCGATATGTCCGCATGACCCAGCAACATCTGCACCGCACGCAGGTCGGCGCCGTGGTTGAGCAGGTGCGTCGCAAACGCGTGCCGCAGCGTGTGCGGCGACAGCGGCACGTCGATGCCGGCCCGCTGCGCGGACTTCTTCACGACTACCCAGAACATCGCCCGGGTCATGCCCGCGCCGCGCGAGGTGACGAACAGGTCCTGCGTCTGCTGGCCGGCGAGGATCGCGCCCCGCCCTTCTGCCAGATAGCGCTCGAGCCATTGCCGCGCCACTTCGCCGAAGGGCACGAGCCGTTCCTTGCTGCCTTTGCCCATGACGCGCAGCACGCCTTCGTTCATGCCAACATTGAAGACCTTCAGCCCCACAAGCTCGCTCACGCGCAGGCCACTGGCGTAGATCAGCTCGAGCATGGTGCGGTCACGCAGGCCGAGCGGTGTGTCCACGTCCGGCGCAGCGAGCAAGGCCTCGACCTGCGCCTCACTCAGCGACTTGGGCACGCGCAGCGGCTGCCGCGCAGCTTCGAGGCGAAGTGTCGGGTCGGCGTCGATGCGCCGCTCGCGCAACGCCCAGCGGAAATAGCGCTTGAAGACAGTCAGGCGCCGGTTGGCCGTCGTGGCCTTGGTGTCCGCATGACGCTCCGCACGGTAGCGGTTGAGCTTTTCCTCGGTGGTGTCATCCAGTCGCAGCCCCTGCCCGGCAAGCCAGCCGGCATAGAGCGCCAGGTCGCGCCGGTAAGCGGCCAGCGTGTTGCGCGACAGGCCTTCTTCCAGCCACAGGGCGTCGATGAAAGTGTCGATGCTGGAGGCGCTGTCATTCTGCGCGGTGGACTGCATGGGGCGACGATAGCAAAACGAATCAAGAAATGAAAAGGCCGCAGGGCGAACCGTGCGGCCTCGCGGAAAAGAAAGCTGCGCTTATTCGAGCGTCAGCTTCTGCTTGACCACCACTTCCTTGTAGACCTCGAGTTCGGCCTTGATCTGCGCGGCGAACTGCTCGGGCGTATTGCCGACGACGATGGAACCCGTGTCCTCGATGCGCTTGCGCACGGCCGGGTCTTCCAGCGACTTCTTCACGCCGGCGGACACCTTGTCCACCACTTCCTTGGGCAGACCCTTGGGGCCCAGGATGCCGTAGTACGCCATGCGGTTCACCGGTTCGAGGCCGACTTCCTTGAAAGTCGGCACGTCGGGCAGCGCGGCCAGTCGCTGGGGCGCAGCCACGACGATCGGGATCAGGCGGCCTTCCTTGATGAAGGGCAGCGCCGACGGCAGGTTGTCGAAGATCATCGGGATCTGACCGGCCACCGCGTCATTGAGTGCCGGGCCCGCGCCACGGTACGGGATGTGCGTGACGAAGGTATTCGACAGGCTCTTGAACAGCTCCATCTGCAGGTGGCCGATGCCGCCCGTGCCCGACGAACCGTACGAGTACTTGCCGGGCGACTTCTTCAGTTCGGCGATGAACGCCTTGTAGTCCTTGGCAGGGAATGAAGGATGCACCGCGATCACGTTCGGCGTGGCCGCGATGTTGATGATCGGCGTGAAGTCGGTCACCGGGTTGTAGGGAATCTTGGGGTTGATGGCCGGGTTGGCTGCCGTGGTGGACACGGTGGCCACGCCAAGCGAATAGCCATCGGGCGTCGCGCGCACGGTTTCGGTCGCGCCGACCACGCCGCCTCCGCCAGCCTTGTTGATCACCACCACGCTCTGTCCCAGGGCCTTGCCCAGCGGATCGGCGATGACGCGGCCGACGATGTCGGTCGTGCCACCGGGCGCGAATGGAACCTGAAGCTGAATCGGCTTGTTGGGGTAGCCCTGCGCAAGCGCAGAACCGGCCGCGGCAGCCAGGGTGAAGGCGCCGGTCACGGCCATCCATTGACGTCGTTGCATTGCTTAACTCCTCTATGCGATCGAAACGTTCGATGCTAAACGCTCGTGTTCCCTACATGCCCCCTCGATACGGCCAATCCATAAGGGCAAACCCCAATGAACGCCCCTGTGGGCGGTTATGCTTCGCGCCGTGAACTACGCGCAGCTGCTATTCCCCGATTTCTCCCTGATCCTGTGTGGTTATCTGGTGTGCCGCTACACCGCCCTGGACCGTTCGGTCTGGGAAAAGGTCGAAAGCCTCGTCTACTACTTCCTCTTCCCGATCCTGCTGTTCCAGTCCATCGTGCGCAGCCCGCTCGATCTGGGGTCAGCGTCCAGCCTCATCGCGGCCGGTGTGGTGTGCGGCCTTTCGGCCATCGGCCTGTCCTACGCGCTGCCCTACCTGCCGGTGCTGGGCGGTCACATCGATCGGCGCGAGCATGCGGGGGCGGCGCAGGTGGCGTTCCGGTTCAACTCGTTCATCGCCCTCGCACTCGCCGACCGCATCGCGGGGCCCGAGGGCCTGCTGCTGATCGCCGTGCTCATCGGCGTGTGCGTGCCGATCCTCAACATCGCCGCCGTCTGGCCCATGGCGCGCCACGGCCAGGGCGGTTTCCTGCGCGAGCTTGTGCGCAACCCGCTCATCATCGCCACGGCCTCCGGGCTCGTCGCCAACATCGCCGGATTGCATATCCCCTTCTGGCTCGAACCCACCGTATCGCGCATCGGCGCAGCGTCCATCGCGCTGGGCCTGATGTCCGCCGGCGCCGGCATGCAGCTGGGCTCGCTCGCCCGCGGCAAGACGCTGGCCGTGGCCGTGCTGTCCATCCGCCACCTCATCACCCCGCTGATCGCCGCCGGCATGGCCTGGGTGTTCAAGCTCACGCCGCTGCAGGCCACCGCGCTGCTCACCTTCTCCGCCCTGCCCACGGCATCGACCTGCTATGTACTGGCAGCGCGCATGGGCTACAACGGGCCGTACGTGGCGGGGCTGGTCACGCTCTCCACCTTGCTGGGAATGTTGAGTCTGCCGTTTGCGCTCGGGGTATTGCGGGGCTGAACCCGCTCGCCCAGGTCGATCAGATCGCAATCGGCAGCACCTTCAGCGGGTCTTCGGGGCGGCACCACGCCGTCAGAGTTGACCCTCCAGATGTTCCGGCGCTGCGATGGTGCGCATCCACTTGATGGATTCGACCTTCCAGCCGGGTTCGCGCTTGATGATGTCCATCACGCCCGGCAGATGGGCGGCACCATAAGTCACATAGATCCTGGGATGCGGATCGGACAGCAGTTGGGCTGCGAGATGGCGGTTGCGGAAATCGAGCACCACCGAGTCCATCGCGCCGCCTTGCCGCTCGTTGGTGCGGCGCATGACTTGCGTCATCAGGCCGCGGCAGAGCGTGCCGGCCAGCACGCGCCGGCGCTCGTCACCGGCCTTTTGCCGCTCGATGAGCCAGCCAATCACGTCCGGCGCGTCGTCATCCGCCGCCGCTGGCGCCTCGCGTTCGCGCATGGCGGCGGCAAAGGCCGGATCGGCCTGCATCAGACGGTCGTATTCCTGCTTCATGGCGCGGGTGTTCACGTCCATGGTGACGTGGCGCTCTGGATGGGTGCGGGCGTCAGCGACGAGCGGACCGAAGTAGTCGATCTGGTATGACAGGCCGCACATCTTTCCCAGTTCGCGATAACTGTCCCCCAGATCTTTTCCGTGGCTCAGGGTGGTGCGGAACCACGCGTTGGCCTCGGCATCGCTGTCGGCCACGCCCTCGTAGGCGAGCAAGTAACCGTCTGCCAGCGCCTTCTCCAGGTCGTACACCACGGCCTGGTAGAAGCGCTCCGCGCCGACGTGCTGCATACCTTGCAGCACGATGGTGCGCGTTCCATTACCCAGGGTGATGGTGGGCACGATGGCCGGTCGCGCTTCCGTGGTCACCGCAAGGAAGTAGATGGGCGCCGCCACCGCCCCGCACAACAGGAACCAGAGGCCGGCGCTCGTGCGCGCCCATACCTTGGCCCAAGGCCGGCTGCGCGCGGGCCGCCAGCCGCACCGCCACAGCCAGGCCACCGGCAAGGCGATCACTGCCGCCAGCGCGGCAAGCGCCGGGAGCAGCAGCCACGTGAATCCCAGCACCACCGGCAATCCGCAGAGGAATGAGATCACGAGCGCGGCCCATGTCAGCGTCGAGACGCGGATGGCCCAGGAGGATGATTGCGCGGGTCGGGCCATGTTCAGAACCGCCGGCTTGCGCCCCAGTCGCCGACGTCGCACTTGCCACTGAATCCGGGTCGGCCCTTGATCTCGGCGAACCCGCTGCGCCGGTCGATTTCGACAGCCAATCGGTTGAGCCCATTCACACGGTAATGCGCAGTAATGCGGTCCGCGCCCATCTGCAGGTCTTCAAGGGGCCACCAGCCATCGGTGCCACCGGAATTCAGGGGCGGGATCATCTTCTCGCTGAGATGCACCCGTCCGCTGCCGTCACGGAAGTCGAACTGCACGCCGGTCTGGAACTGCTCTGATGCGGTTTCCATGCGCTGCATCGGCTCGTAGCGCTTGCTCTTCTCGTTCCACTGGTAGCCGGAATGGCTCGAATAGACCGCATGCTCGCCCTGCCCGTAGCACACGAGCGTGAGGACGTCGGGGCGCGGCGCCGCAGGGCTGGCTCCGGCCATGCCGCCAGGGCGGCAGTTCTGCTCCGGGATGCGGTTGATCGTGGCGTAGCGTCCTTCCGTGGTGGCCACCGCGACGCAGGCGCGCTGGACTTCGCTCCACCAGATGGTCCACGACTGATCGCGAACCAGGGTCGCGCGGACCTGCTGGTACCCACGCGCGAGCAGCTGGGTCTCGCCCCCTGCCCCACGCGCACCGACGAGGTCCTCGAGGTCGGGCGGCGTTTGTGCCTGCGCCAGCGGCGCGCACATCAACAAGGCGGCAAGCAGTGTCACGGCCGCAGGAAGGTGTGGTTTCATTTCTTCGCTCCTTTGTCGAATGGCTGCAGCAACTGAGAGAGTCTACGCAGCACCTTGCGGGCCGTCGCGCGCAGACTCGCGCCGCCGGAGGCCCTCGTCGTCGGGCAGATGCAGGTCGAGCTGTGGATACGGAATGGCAATGCCTTCGGCCTGCAGCGCAGCCAGGATGCGCGCCAGCAGCTCGCTGCGCAACGCGCCCCAGTTGTCGATGTTCAGTGTCCAGGCGCGCAGCACGAAGTTCAATGCGTTGTCTCCATAGCCTGCGAGCTGAGCGCTCGGCGCAGGATTGCCGGCGATGCCCGGAGTGGCCCGCGCGGTGCATTCGAGCAGCTGCAACACCTTGGCTGGATCGCTGCCATAGGCCACGCCGACTGCAATCTCGAAGCGGCGGCTGCGGTCGAACATCGTCCAGTTGGTGAGATTGCTGCTGAGCAGCAGGCCGTTGGGCACGACGACGTCGGCGCCGTCGTAAGTGCGGATGGTGGTCGCGCGAAGCCCGATCGCGCGCACGGTGCCCCCGACGCCTCCGGTCTCCACCATGTCGCCGGGCTGGATTGGCCGCTCGAACATGAGCACCAGGCCCGAGACAAAGTTGTTCACAACGTTCTGCAGCCCGAAGCCCACGCCCACGCCAAGGGCGCCAACCATCAGTGTCAGCTGGTTCAGCTTCAGACCGGCTGCCGACAAAGCCACCAGCAAACCGAGCAGGAGCACGCCGTAGTAGCTGAGAGTAGCGATGCTGTTGCCTGCGCCCCGTGGCAGATGCGAGTAACGCGGCAACTCGTCGTGCAGCAGGCGTCGAACGGCGCGGGCGACCCAGTAGGCAAGCCAGACGGAAACCGCGAAGGCGAGCACGTCGCCCACGTCGATGGAAATCTCGCCAACGTCGACGCCCAGCTTGAGCACCATGGCGCCAAGATTCTGCAAGGGCTGCAGCACACGGAAGGAGCCCAGCGCATACAGCAGCCACCCCAGCGATGCAGCCAGCACCAGGACGCGCTTGCAAGCCGACAGGAGCAGCATCCCGTGTTCCTGCAGGAGCCTGCGACGCGCGATTTCCGGCTGCCCGAGCAAGGCGCGTACGATCCCCATACCGGCCACGACGGCCGCGTACAGCACAAGCGCCATGTAGCCACTGTCGGTCAATCCGCTGGTGAGCATCTCGGCCAGCGAGACGTTGCCCGCCACGTTGGCCAGAGCCGACACGGCCAGCAGCGGCACTGCCAGCCAGCCAACTGCTTTCAGCGCCCGGACCAAGCCGTTACGGGGAGCTGCCGCGTTGGCCACCGGATGGCGCAGCAACCAGACTGTCAGCCCCAGCGTGAGCAGGGTCTGCGCCAGCACGAAGAGGCGATAAATCGGCGCATCGGCGACCACCGCGACGCCGAGCCTGTCCAGCACGTAGATTGCAATCGCGACGTAAGGCCATGCGCCGAGCGCCGATAGTGCCGCCGCGGGCAACAAGCGCAACACTGGCACCAGCGCGATCAGCAAGGCGAACTCCTGCACCAGTTGCGGCGCGTCGGGTTCCAGCAGCAGCACGGCCAGCATCGACAGCAACAACCATGACGAGATCGGCCGCCGCAAGGCCGGCGCCACATGGCCGGCGGACGGCGCCTCCGCAGGCGACTGCCGGCTGCGGTAGTTCAGCCACACAATCAGTGGCAGCAGCAACACCTGCAGCGCACGCAGTGCCTGCTGGTTGGCTGTATTGGCGGCGTTGTAGTCGACCGCAAACCGGCTCTCCACGTCCAGCCCCCGCTCCATGGCCTCCCGCGCCTCACCGGCGCCCAGCCCTGCGCCCAGGCCGCGCCAGATCGGCGGCGAATCGATCCGCAGCAGTCGGCGGTCGATCTCTTCCATGGCAGCTTGCGAGGCGCTGGCGCCGGCCTCGATGCGCGCCTTCAGTTCCCCCGCGCGCTGCGTGAGGGCGAACTGGCGTGTCAATGCGGTGCCCAATTCAGCTTCGGCGCTGTCGATCTGGGCGAGGATCGCATCCACGCGTTGCGACATGACGGCGGGCAGACCATCCAGTAATCCGGACGCCCGTGTGGCCGACCACGCCTGTCGGCGCTGCGCGAGTTGGAGCGCACTGTCGGCGTAAGGTGTGAAGTCGCGCCGCGCCTGCGCTTCCCATCGCGCGACGCGCTCGGCGTCGAAACTCCAGTGGCGCGACAGGCTTTCGAGCCGCCGGATCGGCAACGCATGCAGGTTCGCGGTTCCCTCGGCGTCCAGCTTGGAATCGACCGAGCGGGCAATCTCGTCGAGCTGGCGAGCCAGTCGCACGACCGGATCGGTGGACGCCAGCAATCGGGACGCGCGCTCGGCGCGCTGCTGGTCCTCGGCGGCCCTCGACAGGATGTCGCTCATCGCGATCGGGGCTGCGGCTGCCGGAGTCGGTGACATCTCGCTCGGAGGAGCGGCGCTTACCATGGATGCCATGGCGACGGAGGCCACAAGAGCGGCAATGAGGCGGCGGACTGCATGGCCGGGCCAGGGCGATGTTCTGATGTTCGGCATCTGGAAAACGGGCGTTCATCGGGACGCTTCTTACGTTGAATGTCCACAGGTGGTCCGATGGTGCCCCGCGCATCATTGCAGAACAATGCGCGGCCAGTCAACGCAACGGCCCGCGCCAACGCAGCCCGACCGCAATGCGTGCGCCTACCGGCTCAGCGCTGCGCCAGCCCCCAAAGCACATGCTCGCGAACAAGCATGCTCGAATGCGCGCGATGCACCGCAAGCCCATCGCGCAGGGAGACATCCCCACTCTCGCGCCACATGTTCCCCATGGCCACCGCCACATTGCGCTGCCATCGCTCATGCCCGATGCGGCGGATGGGGCTGCCTTCGGTGTAGTGCAGGAACTGGTCTTCGGTCCACGCCATCAGGTCGACCAGTTGGGCGTGCCCGAGACCATGGCGTTCGTCGAAGTCGGGCAAGGTGCTGCGTTGCGCGAATTTGTTCCACGGGCAGATGAGCTGGCAGTCGTCGCAACCGTAGATGCGGTTGCCGATGAGTGGGCGCAAATCCAACGGAATCGGCCCCGCATGTTCGATGGTGAGGTAAGAGATGCATCGGCGTGCGTCCAGCCGGTGCGGCGCGATGATGGCCTGCGTGGGGCAGACGTCGATGCATGCGCTGCAGCTGCCGCAATGCGGGGCGACAGGTTCACTGGGCTCAAGGGCCATGTCGACATAGATTTCGCCGAGGAAGAACATCGACCCGGCCTCGCGGTTGAGCAGCAGCGTGTGCTTGCCGCGCCAGCCCTGCCCGCTGCGCGCTGCAAGCTCGGCTTCGAGCACGGGCGCGGAGTCGGTGAAGACGCGGTGGCCGAACGGGCCCAGTTCTTCGCCGATGCGGTCACTCAGCTTCTGCAGGCGGCTGCGCAGGACCTTGTGATAGTCGCGACCACGTGCATAGATCGAGATCACCGCTTCGGCGGCGTCATTCAGGCGGGAAAGTTCCTTGTCCTGCCACTGGGCAGGCGTGTCGCGCGGCAGGTAGTCCATGCGTGCGGTGATCACGCTCACCGTGCCGGGCACGAGTTCGGCAGGGCGCGCGCGCTTGAGGCCATGGGTTTCCATGTAGGCCATCTCGCCATGGAAGCCGTTGTCAAGCCATTGCAGCAACCCCGGCTCGGCGGAGGACAAATCGACCCCTGCGATGCCGATTTGGGAGAATCCCAGTTCGCGGGCCCAAGCCTGCATGCGAGCAACGAGTTGAGTGCTGTCGACGTTCACCACCCGCCCATTGTAGAAACCGTGACCTGGCGCACGGAACAGGACACGCAGGCCGCCGCGGAAGCGCTGGCCGCGAGCCCCTCCGTGCGCGATGCATTCATCTCGCTGCACGGCGATCTGGGCGCAGGCAAGACGACGTTCGTGCGGCACCTGCTGCGCGCCCTCGGCGTGACGGGGCGCATCAAGAGTCCCACCTACGCCGTGGTCGAGCCCCATGAAGTCCCGGCATCCAGTGGCAAACACTTGAGCATCTGGCACTTCGATTTCTACCGCTTCAACGACCCGCGCGAATGGGAAGACGCCGGCCTGCGCGACATCTTCGCGCAGCCGGGCTTGAAACTGGCCGAGTGGCCGCAGAATGCGCGCGGCTTCCTGCCGGTCGAAGACCTCGCCATCCACCTCGAAATGCAGGCCGATGAATCCCGCCGGGTTTCCCTCACCGCTCACGGTGCCCAAGGCGCTCGTGGCAGCACGCTGCTGCGCGCGCTGCAACAGGGCTCCATGGCATGAAGGCGGGACGGGCCATCGGCCGTCGTGACCTGCTGCAAGGTGGACTGCTGGTCCTCCTGCTCGGCCGGCATCACATCGCAAAGGGCGCCACCATCCTGGCGGTCCGTGTGTGGCCCGCGCCCGACTACACGCGCGTGACCATCGAGTCCGACGGTGCGCTGGTGACCCGGCAGATTTTCGTGGCCGACCCGCCGCGCCTGGCGGTGGACATCGAAGGCATCGAGCTCAACGCGGCCTTGCGAGATCTGGTCGGCAAGGTGCGCAGCGACGACCCTTTCATCAGCGGCGTGCGAGCCGGCCAGAACGCGCCGGGCGTCGTTCGCCTGGTGCTGGACCTGAAGCAACCCGCGCTGCCGCAGGTCTTCACGCTCGCGCCTGTGGCCGCCTACCAGCATCGCCTGGTGATGGACCTGTATCCCGCCCAACCGGCAGACCCGCTGGAAGCCCTGATCGCAGAGCGCATGCGCGACAGGAACGCGCCGGCACCCTCGCCTGCCGCAGCAGCTGCAGCCTCAGCCGCAGACCCGAAAGATGCGGGCAACGACCCGCTCGAAGAACTGATCGCGCGCCATGCAAGGCCCGGTGAAACGCCAGCACCGAGCGCAACGAGGAACGCGTCGCCTCCTGCTGTTGCGACGCGCCCACCCGCGCCTGCCCCCGGCGCGGTGCCGGCGCCATCACGCACCGATCGGCTCATCATCATCGCGCTCGACCCCGGTCACGGCGGCGAGGATCCGGGAGCCATCGGCCCGGCAGGCACGCGCGAGAAAGACGTCGTGCTGCGTGTGGCGCACAAGCTGCGCGAGCGCATCAACGGCACCACGATCAACGGCAACCCCATGCGCGCGTTCATGACCCGCGATGCGGATTTCTTCGTGCCGCTGCATGTGCGCGTGCAGAAGGCGCGCCGCGTGCAGGCCGACCTGATGGTGAGCATCCACGCCGACGCGTTCACCACGCCAACGGCGCGCGGCGCGAGCGTGTTCGCGCTGAGCCAGAGTGGCGCTTCGAGCAGTGCCGCGCGCTGGCTGGCCAACAAGGAGAACAGTGCCGACCTGGTGGGCGGCGTCAACATCCGCAACAACGACCGTCAGGTGCAGAGCGCGCTGCTCGACATGAGCACCACCGCGCAGATCAACGACAGCCTGAAGCTCGGCAGCGCGCTGCTGGGTGAGATCGGCAACGTCGGCCGCCTGCACAAACCGCGCGTGGAGCAGGCGGGCTTCGCCGTGCTCAAGGCACCGGACATCCCGAGCGTGCTGGTGGAGACGGCATTCATCAGCAATCCTGAAGAAGAAAAGCGCCTGGCCAGCGATGCGTACCAGGAAGAACTGGCCGATGCCCTGATGCGAGGCATCGTTCGCTACTTCGCGAAGAACCCACCGCTGGCACGCAACCGCGCGGTCTGAATCGAACGTTCAAGGCCGACACGCAAGGTCGGCACGCTCCTACATGGCGCCCACGGCGCGCTGCCTACAGTGGGGTCACAGGCAAAACAAGCCGTCGCCTCATGTGCGATGCGCCTGCGAACCCAGAACTGACAGGTGACAACCATGAAGACGAAAATTTTGACCCTGCTGGCCACCGCCTCGCTGGTGACGCTGACCGCATGCTCCTCCAACCCGACTAGCCAGCAACTCGGCACAGGCGCCGGTGCCCTGGTCGGGGGCGTGGCAGGTAGCGCACTTGGCGGCACCGCAGCCACCGTAGGCGGTGCAGCGGCCGGCGCGCTGATCGGCAACGAACTGGGCAAGCGTCAGGATCAGCGCCGCTGATCATCCGCCCAGTCCGGGCAGACTCGCCTTCACGGGCTAGGCCAGCAATTCGGCCAGCTTGTGGAGGCTGCTTGCCGTGATATGGGGATGGGGCTGCTGTGGCAGTGACCACGGCTTGCCATCGCGCGCAAGCCAGAAAGCCTGCATGCCGGCGTTCAAGGCGCCGACGACATCGAGATGCGCGTCGTCACCGACGTGCAAGACCTCGGAGGGCATGACGCCCGCAGCTTGGGCTCCCGCGTGAAAAATGCGGGCGTCGGGCTTGCCCACGCCGAACTCCCGGGCGCTGAAAGCGGCCCGGAAATACTTTCCCACACCGGTTTTGTGAATGTCTGCATTGCCGTTCGAGATGGCGACGACGGGAAATTTCGTCATCAGGAATTCGAGTGTCGGCAAGGCGTCTTCGTAGAGCTCGACTTTCTGTCTCTCGGCAAAGAACACATCGAAAGCAAGCTCCGCGAGAGCGGGGTCGTCGCCGGATTGCGTGAGCGCATGGCGGATGGACTCGCGCCTCAACCCGCTCAAGTCATGCAACAAATCGGGTCGCATGTCGACCATGGCCTCGCGGATTTTCCTCAAGGCTCCGGGCGTAGCGTAGAGCGCTGCAGTGGCCGGGGCATTTGCCTCGAGCCATGCTGCAAGCGCCTGCTCCGCGCGTTCGATGACGGGCCACACCGGCCAGAGGGTATCGTCCAGATCCAGGGTGATCGCCCTGACGCGTGCGGCTTCGAACATGGTGGGTGGGAGAATAACGCACATGGCTTTCCGCAAAGAACCGACGTACACCCACGGGCAACCCCCATCCACGGGTGTCCTGTTGTGCAACCTGGGCTCACCCGACGAACCGACCGCGCCCGCGGTGCGGCGCTATCTCGCCGAATTCCTGCGCGACCCGCGTGTGGTGGAGATTCCACGCATCGCGTGGCTGCCCATCCTGCACGGGATCATCCTGCGGACGCGTCCTTCGAAGTCTGCCGCCAAATACGCCAGCATCTGGACGCCCGATGGCTCGCCACTGAAGGTGTGGACGCAGAAGCAGGCCACGCTGCTGCCCGGCTGGCTGGGCGAACGCGGCCACAGGCTGACGGTGCGCGCCGCCATGCGTTATGGCTCGCCATCGATCGCCTCGCAGCTGGACGCCATGCGCAGCGAAGGCGTGACGCGCGTTCTGGTGCTGAGCGGGTATCCGCAGTATTCGGGCACGACGACGGCCAGCGTGGTGGACGCCATCAACGCGTGGTCGGCCGGTGCACGCCACGTGCCGGAGTTCCGCTTCGTGAACCGCTATCACGATGACGCGGGTTACATCGAGGCGCTGGCCTCGCGAATCCGCGCGCACTGGCAGGCCAACGGCCGCGCACAACAACTGGTGATGAGCTTCCATGGCGTGCCCGAACGCACGCTGCACCTGGGCGATCCCTACCACTGCGAATGCCTCAAGACGGCGCGGCTGCTGGCCGAACGACTGGGCCTCGCGCAGGCGGACTATCGCGTCACGTTCCAGTCACGTTTCGGCAAGGCGAAGTGGCTCCAGCCTTACACCGAGCCGACGCTGCGCGAGATGGCGCGCCAGGGCGTGAAGAGCGTCGACGTGGTGTGCCCTGGTTTCATCAGCGATTGCCTCGAAACGCTGGAGGAAATTTCTCAGGAAGCGCGTGAAGCGTTCCTGCATGAAGGCGGCAAGGAATTCAGCTACATCACCTGCCTGAACGACAGCCCGGCCTGGATACGCGCGCTGACGGACATCGCCGAGCGGCACCTCGCGGGCTGGCCGACGCTGGATGCCACGCAGGTGGAAGCGCTGGCGCTGCAGAGGGAACTGGCGCAATCACGCGGCGCGCGCCAGTAGTGGTCGCGAATGGCCGGCAACGGCCGCGCGCTTTCAGGCGCTCGCGTCGATGAATCCGGTGACGAGTTCGAGTTGCTCGGGCACGTTCAGCGCGGGCGCATGGCCGCAACCGGCGATCTCCACAACGCGTGCGAGGCCGCGCGCGCCGGGGCCGCGACGGAGCATTTCTTCCGTCACCTCGGGCAATACGAGGTCGGACTCCATGCCGCGCAGGCACAGCACGGGAATGTCGAGCGCGTCGTAGTGGTCCCAGATCAGGTAGTCGTCCGGATGCTGGATGAACTGCTGCACCATCGCCGGGTCGTAATGCGGCGTGACACGGCCGTCCGGCAGGCGGCGCGTGGACGTTTCGGTCAGGCGTCGCCATTGCGCATCACTCAACCAGCCGTAGGGCTTGTAGACCTGCCGGAAGAAGGCTTCGAGTTCCCGCACCGAATCGAACGCGGGCGGATTGCCCGCGTAGTCGCGGATGCGGCCGATGGCGGCATCGGCCAACTGGGGCGCGTTGTCGTTCAGCACGAGGCTGCGGATGCGCCCCTTCAGGCGCGGCTCATACAGACCCGCGGCGCAGACCGTGCCGATGGCCCCACCCATGGAAGTACCCACCCAGTGCGCGCGTTCGATGCCGAGTTGGTCCATCAGGTCGGCCGCAAGGCGTGCATAGAAAGACAGCTGGTATTCCGACAGCGGGTCCGGGCTCCACTGGCTCAGGCCGCGGCCCAGCGTGTCGGGGCAGATCACACGATAACGAGCGGCCAGGTGCGCCGCCAGTTCGTCCATGTCGCGACCGGTGCGCGCAAGGCCGTGCCAGGCAATCACCGTTTCGGCATGGCCAGCACCCCACTCGGTGTAGTGGATCTCGCGGCCGGCGCAGACAACGTAATTCGACGTGGGTGTGGGGCTCATGCCTTTACCGCCTTCACCGCCTTGACGCGCCCTGCCGCAGCCCGTGCGCGCAGCTTGCCCACGACACCCGTCGGGAAGTAGTAGACCGAGAGCACGAAGAGCAGACCCAGCCACAGCAACCAGCGATCGGGCGAGAGCAGTGACGACAGGCCCGGGATGCCCGATGCCGCTTCACTGCCCAGGCGCAGGACGTCCTGCAGGTAGCTCTGCGCCACCACGAACAGCACCGCGCCGATGGCCGCGCCGTAGATCGTTCCCATGCCGCCGATGACGACGATCAGCAGCACGTCCAGCATGATCTCGAAGGACAGCGACGTGTCCGGCCCGTTGTAGCGCAGCCAGATCGCCAGCATGCAGCCGGCCAGCGTCGCAAACAAAGCGGAGAGCACGCTGGACACGGTGCGGTACACCACCACCCGGTAGCCGATGGCTTCGGCGCGGAACTCGTTCTCGCGGATGGCCTGCAGCACGCGGCCGAACGGCGAGTTCACGATGCGCAGCATGGCCAGCAGAAGCACGACCGCCGCGACGAACATCAGGTAATAGGTGATGAGCTTGCCGTCCAGAGACACGCCGAGGAAGGGCTCTTCCATCAGTTCGAAACTGGGCGACAGCAGTTCGGGCAACCGGAAGGTCAGCCCGTCTTCACCGCCGGTGAATTCCGACAGTTGCGAGGCCAGCGTCTGGAAGGCGGACGCCACGGCCAGCGTGATCATCGCGAAGAAGATCGCCCGCACCCGCAGCGAGAACAGGCCGATCGCCAGCGCGAGCACGAGCGAGATGGCCAATGCCGAGCCGATGCCCACGCCCAGCGCACCCCACGACGCGCCCATGCGCGCACTGGCAATCGCCACGCCGTACGCACCGATGCCGAAGAACATGGTCTGCGCGAAGCTCACGATGCCGGTGTAGCCCAGCAGCAGGTCGAAGCTGACCACCAGCACGATGAAGATCAGCACCTTGGCCGCGACGTTGAGCGCTTTCACGCCCGGGAAGATGAACGGCGCAAAGGCCAGGCCGAGGAGCAACGCCACCAGCACGACTGCCAGCACGCGGCTGCGCGGATAGTCGCCGGAGAGGATTCGGTTGAGCATGTGTTCCCTCCCCTTCTCAGCGGTTGGCCACCGGGTACACACCCTGCGGACGCCACAGCAGGATGGCCACCATGAGCGCGATGTTGGAGAAGAGCGCGACCTTGGGCACGAGGAAGCCCGTGTAGTTGGCCATCAGGCCCACCAGCAGCGCGCCGATGAGCGCCCCGCCCGTCGAGCCGAGCCCGCCGATGATGATCACGATGAAGATCAGCACGTTGACCTGCGCACCCATCTGCGGGATGACGTTCTGCTGGTAAAGGCCCCACATCACGCCACCCAGGCCGGCGAGTGCGCTCCCCACCACGAAAATGCCCACGAAGAGCTGGCGGATGCGGTAGCCGAGCGACTCGACCATCTCGCGGTCCTGCACACCCGCGCGGATCAGCAGGCCGATCTTGGTGCGCGAGAGCGTCCACGCCAGCACGCCGAAGACCACTGCACCGATCACCACCGCGATGAGGCGGTACTTCTCCACCGCGGCGTCGCCGACGAGCAGCGCGCCCTTCATGGCTTCGGGCAGCGGCAGCGGAATCTGCTGCGGACCCCAGATCACCTTGATGAGTTCCTCGCCGATGATCATGCCGCCCATGGTGATGAGGATCTGCTTCAGATGCTGGCCGTACACCGGCCGCACGATGAGGCGCTCGAAGGCGAGACCCAGCAGGCCGGCGGCCACCATGGCGGCCGCCACCGCACAACCCATGGCCACGAGGTTGCGCCACAGCTGCTCGGACGTCGTCCAGTCGGCCATGCCGCCGAACACGCTCACTGCCACGAAAGCGCCGAGCGCGATGAACACGCCATGACCGAAATTCAGCACGTCCATCAGCCCGAAGACGAGCGTGAGGCCCGAAGCGATGATGAAGATGATCATGCCCATCGCCAGGCCCGCCACCGTGAGCGTGAGCCAGGTCGAGCCCGAGCCGATGAGCGGCAGCGCGAGCGCGGCCAGCAGCGGCACCAAAGCCAGCGGCTTCCAGTCGAAATTCATCTGTTTCATAGCGCCAGCCCTTTCATAGCGCCAATCCCAGGAGCGACTGCTGCAGCTCTTCATCGGCCGCCAGCTCGGCCATCGAGCCCGCGTGAACCACGACACCGTTGTCCATCACGGCCACGGTGTCGCCCAGCCGCTTGGCGAAATTGATGTTCTGCTCCACCAGCAGCAGCGTCACGCCCCTGGCCTTCAGCTCGGCGAAGGCGTCGATCATGTTGTTGATGATGGCCGGCGCCAGCCCCTTGCTCGGCTCGTCCACGATGAGCAGCTCGCGCGGCTCCACGATGGCGCGCGCCACCGCCAGCATCTGCTTCTGCCCGCCCGAGAGCTTGCCCGCCGGGTGGTTCCAGAACTTCTCCACGGCCGGGAAAAGCTTGAATATCCATTTGAGGCGCGCGTCGTCCATCTCGCCCGCATGGCTTGCGCTGCGCGCGGCGAGCAGCAGGTTCTCCTTCACCGTGAGGTCGGAGAAGATACCCATGTTCTCGGGCACGTAAGCGATGCCCAGTTGAGCGATGTCCGGCGTGCTGGACGCCGTGATGTCGCTGCCGTTGAAGCGCACCGTGCCCTGGCTGGCCTGCCACAGGCCCATCACCGTGCGCAGCGTCGTCGTCTTTCCGGCGCCGTTGCGGCCCAGCAGCATGGTCAGGCCGCCGCGCGGCACTGCGAGGTCCACACCATGCAGGATGTGATACGCCCCGATGTGCGTGTGCACGCCCTTGAGTTCGAGGAGGTTGTGGTTGCTCATGCGGCCTCCTTGTCAGGAGCGACGCCCAGGTAGGCTTGCTGCACCACCGGCGATGCAATCACTTCGGCAGGGTCGCCATCGGCTACCAGTTGACCGTTGTGCAGCACGATGATGCGGTCGGCCAGCTCGCGCACCACATCCATCTTGTGCTCCACCAGCAGGATCGTCTTGGTCTTGTCTTTCTTGAGCGCGCGGATGAGGTCGAGGATGACTGGTGCGTCGTCGTGGCTCATGCCGGCCGTCGGCTCGTCGAACATGAACACCTGCGGCTCCAGCGCCATCAGCAGCGCGACTTCGAGCTTGCGCTGGTCGCCGTGCGGCAGGCTGGACACGGGCACATCCGCCTGCCCCGTCATCGAGACGTCCTGCAGGATCTGCTGCGCCCGCCCGGTGAGTGCCGTGTGGTCGCTCCAGATGCTCCACAGGTTCAGCCCGTGGCGGTGCGCGCCCGCACGCGTGGCCTGCACGGCCAGCCGCACGTTCTCCAGCACCGACAGGTTCGGGAAAAGATTGGTCAGCTGGAACGCGCGGCCCAGCCCCGCTTTCGCCCGCGACGACGCGCTGTGGCGCGAGATGTCCACGCCATTGAGCGTCACCGTGCCCTCGCTGGCAGGAATCTGCCCCGAGATCAGGTTGAAGTACGTGGTCTTGCCCGCACCGTTGGGGCCCACGATGGCCGTGAGCGTGCCCGGCGCGAACGCGCACGACACACTGCTCACCGCCACGTGGCCGCCGAAGCGAACGGTTAAATCTCGGGTCTCCAGCATCAGCGCTTGTTGCGGATCGGCACGTTCATTTCTTCAGGCTTGATCTCGCGCACGAGCTCCGGCACGCCCCACGGGAACGCCGGGTCGACCTTGATCTTGAAGTGGTACATGCTCTGCATGGCCTGGTGGTCTTCCTTGCGGAAGGTCATCTTGCCCTTGGGCGTGTCGAAGCTCATGCCTTCCATGGTGGAGATGAGCTTGTTGGTGTTGGTGTCGCCGTTGGTCTTCTTGAGCGCGGTGACCACGGCCATCGCCGACGAGAAGCCGCCTGCGGTGAAGAAGTCCGGCGGCGTCTTGAATTCCTTGTAGTGCGCGGCAACGAGTGCTTCATTCACCGGATTCTTCGGGATGCCGAAGTAGTAGTACGTCGCGCCTTCCATGCCGGGCAGGTTCTTGTACGCGGCCATGGCGGGCAGGATGTTGCCGCCAGTGGCGATCTCGATGTTGTAGCGCTTCAGGTCCAGATCGACGATCTTGAACGGGTTGCCCGCACCGGCCCAGACGATCCAGATGATCTTGCGGCCCGGCTGGTCCTTGAGCTTGTCGATCAGGCGCTGGGCGCCGGCGGTGAAGTCGGTCGTCGCGGCGGGCAGGTATTCCTCGTGCACGAGCTTGGCGGTCTTCACCGAGTCCTTGAAGGCCTTCACGCCGTCGCGGCCGAAGGCGTTGTCCTGCGCCAGCGTGGCCAGCGTCACGCCGGCCTTGTCCACCGCCACGGCGTTGGAGATCGCGTCCTGGCTCGAATTGCGGCCGGTGCGGAAGATGTACTTGTTCCACTTGTCGCCGGTGATGGAGTCGGCCACGGCAGGCTCCACCAGCAGGATCTTCTTGTATTCCTCGGCCACGGGCAGCATGGCGAGCGCGACGCCGGAGGCCGTGGGGCCGATGGCGAGGTCGACCTTGTCGTCGGAATAGGCAGTGGCCAGCAGCGACTTGCCCAGGTCGGGCTTGCCCTGGTCGTCCTTCTCGATCACGACGATCTTCTTGCCGTTGATTTCCATCGAGCCGCCGGTGGCGTAGCTCAGGCCCATCATCAGGCCGGTCTGCGTCTGTTTGCCGTAGGCTTCCAGCGGGCCGGTCTTGCTGTAGATGTGGGCGATGCGGATTTCCTTGGCCTGCGCAAACGCGAGGGGCGCGGCGAAGGGGGCGGCGATGGCGGTGGCTGCGGCAGCCAGGGCCACGAGGGTGCGACGTTGCATGGATGTCTCCTTGTGATGGACTGGCTGAATATTGCACAGTCCATGCCAATCGCCAAGTCGTTGATTTACCTAGGATGCCTTGCCACAAGGAATGGCATTGACTGAATTTCAGACATTCAATTTGTCCGAATTCCAGTCAACTGTCTTATTCCTTGTCAGGGTTTTCCAGACGTTCGTAGAGCGTCGCGCGGGAGATGCCGAGCAGCCGCGCCGTGGCCAGCTTGTTGCCGCCCGTCGATGCCAGCGCCGCTGCAATGGCCTGGCGTTCGAGCTGCGCGACCTGCACGGCAAGCGGCCGCAGCAGGCTTTCATCGGAGCTCGGCGCGGTTTCGGGCACGGCGGGCGCGATCTGCTCCACGCCCGTTTCGAGCAGGATGCGTTCGAGCTGCGAAGCATCGACGAACTGCGAGTCGCTGCGCATCGCTGCCTGCTCCAGTACGTTGCGTAGCTCCCGGATGTTGCCGCGCCAGTGCTGCGCCGAAAGCAGTGCAAGCGCATCCGGCGTGAATTCGGGTGGCGGCGTCCCGCTGCGCAGCGCGACGTCTTCGCCCAGCACCTCCACCAGCGCGGGAATGTCGCTGCGCCGCTCGCGCAGCGGCGGTGCGCGCAAGGGCAGCACGTTCAGCCGGTAATACAGGTCTTCGCGGAAGCGTCCTTCCCGCACCAGCGCGCTGAGGTCGCGCGAGGTCGCAGCGATCACGCGGGCGTCGAACGGCACGAGCTTGTTGGAGCCCAGCGGTTCGATCTCGCCCTCCTGCAGTGCGCGCAGCAGCTTGGCCTGCAGGCCGGGCGGCATGTCGCCGATTTCGTCGAGGAACAGCGTGCCGCCGTCGGCCAGCTTGAACTTGCCGTCGCGGCCCTTGCGGTCGGCACCGGTGTACGCGCCGGGCGCGACACCGAAGAACTCGGCCTCGAGCAGCGTGTCGGGCACGGCCGCGATGTTCACGCTGACGAACGGCCCCTTGGCGCGCGCCGACGCGGCATGGATCGCATGCGCCAGCAGTTCCTTGCCGGTGCCCGTTTCGCCCAGCAGCAGCACCGGGCTGGTGGACTGCGCCGCGCGGCGTGCCTGGCGCTTCACCTCCACAGCTGCCGCACTGGTGCCGATGAAGCTCGCGAAGGTGTGCTTGGACTGTCGCTGGCCGTAGGGCTGGTTGTACAGCGGATGGTTGCGCTGCGTGGCCAGTTCGCGGCGCGCGTCGTCCAGGTCGCGCTGCAGGCGCGCGAACTTGCTGATGAGCGGCTTGAGCGTCGTTTCCGGATGGTCGAACAGCACGATGCCGATCGCGCCGATCAGTTCGTTGCTTTCGTCGCGCAGCGGGATGCGGCTGACCACGAAGGTGCCGGCCTTGTTGGTGAGCAGGTCGATCAGGATCGGCTCGCCCGTCTGCAGCACCTGGCGCATCTGGGTGTTGGGTATCACCTCTTCCACTTCATGCCCGAGGAATTCGTCCACCGACGAAAAGCCCAGCAGCGGCAGGAAGCGCTTGTAGCCCTCGTTCACCCAGACGATGCGCGCACTGCGGTCCACGAGAAACATGCCCTGGCTCACGCTGGAGAACAGGTGGAACATCGAACGCGCCGCCAGCTCCAGGATGCTCTGCGCGTCGCCGGGCAGATCACCCGAGAGAGGCGATTGCGGCGACTGCGCTGGCGGCGGAGATGCTGCGCTCGATGCGGTAGGCGAGTCTGCTCGAGTGGGCTTGGCGGGCATCGGGCGATGTTAACTTGGGCGTGCTCATTAAACTCGCGCCATGTCATTCGGTCACTCGCTGCGCGCCGATGCCCTGATGCTGGCAGGCGCAGCAGCGATCGCCGTCGGCTGGTGGTGCAGCGACCCCCTGCCCCCGCGGGCGCGGCTGCTGCCGCAGATGAGCGGCGAGCCATTGCAGACGGCGCCGTCATCGAACGCTTCGTTCGCAGCACGCATGGGTGGTGTCGACTACCGCGTGCAACCCGTGGCCGACTATGAAATCCACGGCCTCGTGGTGAGCCGGCACGATGCCGACACGTGGTGGGACTGGATCCACGCCGCGAGCAACGACCATTTGAACGCAGTGGACCTGTGCGTGATCTGGGGCGTGAACGCGGCCGACGGCGCGTACGAGCGCATCAAGTTCTGGAGCGGCCAGTTCGTCTGCTATTTCCAGACATCCGACATGGCGGTGGCGAAGCCACAGTACTTCCGCGCGCTGTCGAACAACCACCTGCTGACCGACGACCCGGCCATCGCGCGGGCATTGCGCAAGGTGCGCATCGGTGACCAGATCCGCATCAGCGGCCAACTGGCCGAGTATTCACACAACCACGGCTTTGCCTTCCACCGCGGCACGTCCGTCTCGCGGGACGACACAGGCAACGGCGCCTGCGAAACGATCTTCGTGCGCGACCTGTCGGTGCTGCGTCGCGCGGATGCCTGGCCGCGCTGGCTGTTCTATTGCGGGATTGCAGCATTGCTGCTCGGCCTGTTCGTGTGGTTCGCCACGCCACACAGGCCGAGGGATTGAACGTTCAGGCCGGCGCCTTGCGGAACAAGCGCACCGCACGCGGCAACACCAGCACGGAAGCGATGATCACCAGCAGCACGAGCGAACCCGGACGCTGCACGAACACCGTCCAGCTGCCTTCGCCGATGGACACCGCGTTGCGCATCTGCGCTTCGGCCAGCGGGCCGAGGATCATGCCCACCACCACGGGCGCCGTCGGGAAGTCGTAGCGGCGCATCACCACACCCAGCAGGCCGATGGCATAGAGCAACACCAGATCGAACGCACTCTGGCGCATGCCATACACACCGAGCGTCGAGAAGATCAGGATGCCGGCATACAGGTAGGACTTGGGAATCTTCAGCAGCTTCACCCACAGGCCCACCAGCGGCAGGTTCAGGATGAGCAGCATCACGTTGCCCAGGTACATGGACGCGATGAGTGCCCACACCAGCGATGAATTCTTGTCGAACAGTTGCGGACCGGGCTGGATGCCGTAGTTCTGGAACGCCCCCAGCAGGATGGCCGTGGTGTTGGAGGTCGGGATGCCCAGCGTGAGCAGCGGGATCAGCGTCGCCGTGATGGCCGCGTTGTTGGCCGCTTCCGGCCCGGCCACGCCTTCGATCGCGCCGGTCGTGCCGAACTCCTCCTTGTGCTTCGACAGCTTCTTCTCGGTCGCGTAGCTCAGGAAGGTGGGGATCTCGCTGCCGCCCGCAGGAATGGTGCCGAACGGAATTCCGATGCCGGTGGCGCGCAGCCATGCGGGCCACGAGCGCTTCCACTCCAGCTTCGTCATGTGCACCTTGCTCATCTTGTTCTGCGTCTCGACCGTGCGGCCTTCGTACAGCACGTTGTAGAGCGCTTCACCCACCGCGAAGAGACCCACCGCGATCAGCACGACCTCGATGCCGTCCATCAGCTCGGGCAGGCCGGCGGTGTAGCGCGCCTGACCGGAAATCTGGTCGATGCCGATGAGGCCCATCGCCAGGCCGACGAACAGCGCGGTCAGGCCACGCAGCGTGCTCTTGCCCAGCACCGCGCTCACCGTGGTGAAGGCCAGCACCATCAGCAGGAAATATTCGGGCGGGCCGAGACGCACCGCGTATTCCGCCACCATGGGCGCGAAGAAGGTGACGACCACCGTGGCGATGGTGCCGGCCACGAAAGAGCCGATGGCCGCGGTTGCGAGCGCCGCGCCCGCGCGGCCGTTCTTGGCCATCTTGTTGCCCTCCATGGCCGTGACCATGGAGCCGGATTCACCGGGCGTGTTCAGCAGGATGGAGGTGGTCGAGCCGCCGTACATCGCACCGTAGTAGATGCCGGAGAAGAAGATCATCGACGCCGTCGGGTCGACCTTGGTGGTGATGGGCAGCAGCATGGCCACCGCAACAGCCGGGCCGATGCCGGGCAGCACGCCGACTGCGGTGCCGATGATGCAGCCGACGAAGGCCCACAGCAGGTTGATGGGCGTGGCGGCCGTGGCGAAGCCCGCCAGCAACTGGTTCAGGATATCCATGTTGTCTCTTTATCTACGGAAATCAGAGCCAGCCGGTGGACGTGAGCCCGGGGAGGCTGATGGCCAGCAGTTGCGTGAACATCCAGTACACAGGCGCCGCAATGGCGATGCCGATGGCGCTGTCGATCAGCAGCGCCTTGATGCCCAGGTCGAGCCGGCCTTCCGAACTGCGGAAGCCGCGTACGGCAAGCACGAAGCACAGCGCGCAACTCAGGATGAAGCCGATGGTCGTGATGAGCGCCGCGTTGAGCAGCAGCCCTGCAGACACCCAGGCAAAGCCTGCCCAGTCGCCCCGCCCGGCACCGGAGCCCTCTTCGAGGTCCCGGTAGCCGCCGGATTGCGCTTCCCAGACCAGAAAGCCGCCGCACGCCAGCAGCGCAACGCTCACCACCCACGGCAGGAAGTTGGGGCCGACGCCGCCGTAGCCTGCGTCGGAAGAGGTTTGCGCTGCGCCGGCGGCCAGCACCAGTGCCACGAGGGCAAGGGCACCGCCAACCAGCGATTGCAGCGTCGTGGAACGGGAAGAGTGCTGCATGGTCCCGCCGTCAGATCATGCCGGACTTGACCATGGTGGCGCGCAGGCTCGCGAACTCGTTGTCCACGAAGTTGCCGAATGCGTCGCCGGTCATGTAGGCCTCGGTCCAGCCGTTCTTTTCCATCGCCTCGCCCCAGACCTTGGTCTTGGTCGCCTTGATGATCAGGTCGGTGAGTTCCTTGCGCTGGGCGGCGGTGATGCCGGGTGCGCCATAGACGCCGCGCCAGTTGCCGATTTCCACGTTGATGCCCTGCTCCTTGAGCGTAGGGATGTTCACGCCCTTGAGCCTGGTGGCCGACGTGACGGCGATGCCCTTCATCTTGCCGGTGTCGATGTATTCGGCGAACTCGCTGTAGCCGCTGCCGCCGACGGTGACGTTGCCACCCAGGATGGCTGCCGTGGCCTCACCGCCCCCACGGAACGCGACGTAGTTGATCCTGGCCGGGTCGACGCCGACTTCGCGGGCGATCATCGCGGCCGCAATGTGCTCGGTGGAGCCGCGCGAACCGCCACCCCACTTGACGCTGCCCGGGTCTTTCTTGAGCTGTTCGATCACGTCCTTCATGGACTTGTGCGGCGAGTTGGGCGGCAGCACGAACACGTTGTATTCGCTGGTCAGGCGCGCCAGCGGCGTGGCCTGCGACAGGTTCACCGGCGGCTTGCCGGTGATGATGCCGCCGACCATGACGGCGCCCATCACCATCAGCGCATTCGGGTCGCCCTTGCTGGCGTTCACGAATTGCGCGAGGCCGATGGCACCGGCGGCGCCGCCCTTGTTGTCGTAGCTGACCGAGCTGGCACCGGCCTCCTGGAGGGCACGGCCGAGCGCGCGGCCCGTCGTGTCCCAGCCACCACCGGGGTTGGCGGGGATCATCATCTTGATGTTGGCGGCAGCCAGTGCCGACAGGGGCAGGCCACCGGCAGCCACGAGAGCGGCCATGGATTTCAGGAACGTGTCGCGACGCATACGTGTCTCCTCTTGGGGTTGTCGAACGGTGGCGATGATGCGCCGCATCCCTGTCAGTTGGCTGTCCGGCACACTAGGGAAAGTACCGAGCGCCCTGCCCGGTTCGCAACGCGCTGTAATCTCGGCCCATGAAGCTCCTGCTCGTCGAAGACGAACCCGCCATGCAGGCGACGCTGCGGCGCGCCCTGCTCAATCGCGGCATGGACGTGCAGGCCTGCGGCGACGGCCTGCAGGCGCTGGCCATCTGGAAGTCCACGCGTTTCGACGTCATCGTGCTCGACCTCTCGCTGCCCGGCCTGGACGGCCTGCAGGTGCTGGAGCAGGCGCGCTCGGCAGGCCTGCGCACGCCGGTCATCATCCTCACGGCGCGCGGCACGGTGGGCGACCGCGTCATCGGCCTGAAGACCGGCGCCGACGACTACCTCGCCAAGCCCTTCGACCTGGACGAACTCGAAGCCCGTCTGCATGCCCTGCACCGCCGTGCGGCCGAGCGCGGCGACGCGGTGAACCCGGCCGGCAACACCCAGAGCGTCGGTCCGCTGCGGCACGAACGGCACAACGGCGCGATCTACCTGCGCGACGAGGTGATGGAACTCGCCCCGCGTGAGCTCACGCTGCTGCAGGCATTGATGGCGACGCCCGGCAAGGCGGTTTCCAAGGAACGGCTGTTCACGCTCGTCTTTCCCGGCGAGGCCGACGTGCAGTACGAGGCCATCGAAGTGGTCGTCTACCGGCTGCGCAAGAAGCTCGCCGGCACCGGCGTCTCGCTGATGACGCTGCGCGGCCTGGGCTATTTGCTGAAGGTGGACGATTGAGCCGCGCGACCACACCGGCCAGGCCGGCGCGCACCGTCTCGCTGCGGCGCTACTTGCTCGTGGGCATCCTGCTGCCTGCAGCGTTGCTGATCACGGTGAACGCGGTGGGGCTGTACCGCCAGACCTTCCGCGCGGTGAACACAGCGTACGACCGCACACTGCTCGCGTCGGCCAAGACCATCAGCGAGCAACTGGACGTGACGGGCTTCGACGATGAAGCGCGCATCCGCGCGACGGTGCCCTACTCCGCGCTCGAGGCCTTCGAGGCCGACAACCAGAGCCGCATGTTCTACCGCGTCTCCAGCCTGCGAGGCGAGATCGTCTCGGGCTTCGACGAACTGCCACCGTGGCTGGGCCGGATGCCAGACAAGACAACTTACGCGGCACTCGTGCATTTCTACGACACCACCTTCCGCAACCAGCCGGTGCGGGTGGGCGTGCTGCTGCAGCCGGTGGTCAGCGCGAACGGGCGCGGCATGGCCGTGATCCAGGTCGCCGAGACGCTGGAACTGCGCGAGAACCTCACACGGCAGATCCTGCTCGATACGGTGACGCGCGAAGCGGCGCTCGTGCTCGTGATCGCGTTCATCACTGTGCTCGTGGTGCAGCGCGCCACGCGGCCCGTGCGGCGCATGAGCGCTGAACTCGCCACGCGGCCCGAGGACGATCTCACGCCCATCGATGCGCCCCATGCGCCGCGCGAATTGCTGCCGATGATCGAGGCCACCAACGGCCTGATGGAACGGTTGTCACACCTGCTGGAGCACCAGAAGCGCTTCGTGCGCGATGCGTCGCACCAGTTGCGCACGCCGCTCGCCGTGTTGCGCGCACAGGTGCAGTCCGCCCTGCGCGGCGATGTGGAACCGAAGCAGGCGCTCGCCGAAATCGAGGACACGGTCGAGCGCGCCACCCAGCTGGCCAACCAGATGCTGGCGCTCGCCAAGGTGGAGCAGTTGCGCCAGCAGGCGGACGCAACGGTGGTGGACTGGGCGGAGATCGTGCGAAACGTCGCACTCGACCTCTCACCGCTCATGGCCGACCGCGACCTCGACTTCAGCATCGACACGCAATCCGCCCCGGTGCACGCACATGAATGGATGCTGCGCGAACTCTCGCGCAACCTGCTGCACAACGCCATCAAGCATTCGCCCGAACACGGACGGTTGCACGTGAGCCTGGTGTCGGACACACGGCATGCGGCGCTCACCGTTTCCGACAGCGGACCGGGCATTTCGGGGGAATTGCGGCGGCGGCTGTTCCAGCCGTTTTCGCCGGGCGACACGCGCGGCGGATCGGGTCTGGGCCTGGCCATCTGCCGTGAGATCGTGCAGGCGCTCGAAGGCAGCATCACGCTGGACAACCGCGAGCAGCTGGGGCGCGTCGCCGGGCTCGATGCCACGGTGCGCCTGCCGGTCATGACACCCCCTGTCACACCGGCCGCCACACCGCTGGTACAGAATGAGGGCTGATGGAAAAACTCCGCATCGACAAATGGCTGTGGGCCGCGCGCTTCTACAAGACGCGGTCGCTCGCCGCGCAGGACATCGAGAAAGGCCGTGTGCATGTGAATGGCCAGGAAGCCAAGGCTTCGCGCGAGGTCCGGCCCGGCGACATGGTGGATCTGCGCGATCTCGTCTCGACCCGCACGATCAAGGTGCTCGGCCTCTCGGGCACGCGCGGGCCGGCACCCACGGCGCGGCTGCTCTACGAGGAAACCGCGGAGAGCCAGCAACGTCGCGCCCAGGCCGTGGAGCAGCGGCGCTTCGAGCCCGCCCAATCGCTGGAGCACGGTCGCCCCACCAAGCGCGACCGCCGCGACCTCGAGCGCGAGAAAAACAGCTGGGGCGACCGCTGGAGCGCCTCGCTGGATTGAGGCGTCCCGGCCAACGGGTACGGTTCCTGCTTCGGGCTTTCACTATGGGCTGGCAGCAGCGCATGTGCTGTACTGACAGCGTCCCATCCTTGTTCCCTATCCAGAGGAGTGATCCCATGAAACTGAAGCATCTTGCCACCGCCGTCGTCGCGGCCATCGCACTGACGGGCACCGTGTCTGCCCAGCAGTTCTTCCGCATCGGCACGGGCGGCACCGCCGGCACCTATTACCCCGTTGGCGGCATGATCGCCAACGCCGTGTCCCAGCCCGGCAAGATCGTGGTGACAGCCCAGGCCAGCAACGGTTCGCTGGCCAACGTGAACGCCATCGCCGGCGGCTCGCTCGAATCCGGCTTCAGCCAGTCCGACGTGGCCACCTGGGGCCAGAAGGGCACCGGCATCTTCGAAGGCAAGCCCAACATCCCCGACCTGCGCCTCATCGCCAACCTGTACCCCGAAAGCGTTCACGTCGTGGTCAAGAAAGGTTCGGGCATCAAGAGCGTGGCCGACCTCAAGGGCAAGCGCGTCGCGCTGGACGAACCCGGTTCGGGCACGCTGGTGAATGCGCGCCTGATCCTGGCCGCCTATGGCGTGAAGGAGTCGGACATCAAGCCCGAATACATCAAGCCCAACCAGGCCGGCGACAAGATGAAGGACGGCTCCCTCGACGCCTTCTTCTTCGTGGGCGGCGCACCGGCCGGTGCCATCGCCGAGCTCGCCAGCTCGGGCAGCGGCATCGAACTGCTGCCGCTGGACGGCCCGCAAGCCGAAGGCCTGCGCATGGCCAGCCCCTTCTTCGCCGTGGATGAAATCCCCACCGGCGCCTACAAGGACACCGCAGGCGTGAAGACGCTGGCCGTGGGCGCGCAATGGGTCACCAGCGCGAAGGCCGACACCGACACGGTCTACCAGATCACGAAGGCCCTGTTCAGCGACGCCACGCAGAAAACACTGCAGGCCGGTCATGCCAAGGGCAAGATGATCACGCTGCAGAACGCGGTGAAGGGTGCCGGCATCCCGTTCCACCCGGGCGCCGAGAGGTTCTACAAGGAAGCCGGCGTCCTGAAGTAAAGCATGACGGAAGCAGCAGCCACCATCCTCCCTGACGACAGGAAACTCCAGGAACTCGAGGAGAAGTTCGACCCCGAGATGCGATTCCGCCCCACCGTGCCACCGGCCACGGTGATCGTGAAGTGGCTGCTGATCGCGCTGTCGTGCTTCCACTACTACACCGCAGGTTTCGGCCTGCTGCGCGAAACCACGCACCGTGGCGTGCACATGGCCTTCGTGCTGAGCCTGATCTTCCTGGTGTTCGCCGGAAGCAGGAAGGCCCAGCAGCAGGAGATGCGCCACAGCTGGTCGACACCGGGCGGCGTGCCGCTGGTCGACTGGCTGCTGGGCATCTGCTGCGCACTGAGCGTCCTGTACATCCCCTATGTCTTCGACGGCCTGGCGTTCCGCGTCGGCAACCCGAGCATGACCGACGTGGTCTTCGGCTCGGTCCTGTTCTTCACCCTGCTCGAAGCCACGCGGCGCAGCATGGGATGGCCGCTTCCGGTCATCGCGCTGTTGTTCACCACGTATTCGCTGTTCGGGCCCTATTTCCCCGGCCTGCTGCAGCACTCGGGCGCGAGCTGGTCACAGTTCATCAACCACCAGTACCTCACGAGTCAGGGCATTTACGGCGTGGCCGTGGGCGTGGTGGCGACTTATGTCTTCCACTTCGTGCTGTTCGGCGTGCTGGCCACGCGCATCGGGCTGGGCCAGCTGTTCCTGGACATCGCGTCGAGCGTCGCGGGCCGCTATGCGGGCGGTCCGGCCAAGGTGAGCGTGTTCGGTTCGGCGCTGTTCGGCATGCTGAGCGGCTCGTCGGTGGCCAATGCGGTCACCGTCGGCTCGCTGACGATTCCCGCGATGATCCGCGTGGGTTATCAGCGGCATTTCGCGGCGGCTGTCGAAGCCGCGTCGTCGACGGGCGGGCAGATCACACCGCCGGTACTGGGCGCTGCGGCGTTCCTGATGATCGAATTCCTGAACGTGCCGTACCAGACCATCATCGCCGCGGCGGTGGTGCCGGCGTTCATGCACTTCTTCGGCGTGTTCATGCAGGTGCACTTCGAAGCCAAGCGCTACGGCCTGCGCGGCCTGACGGACGAGGAAATGCCCCGGCTGCGCCAGAGCCTCAAGCTGCGCTGGCCCACGCTGATCCCGCTGGTCCTGCTCATCACCATCCTGGTGAGCGGTCGCACGCCCTACCTCGCGGCCTTTGTCGGCATCACCTCGTGCGCCATCGTCGGCGTGACCACACAGGCCAGCGGCAACCGCGCCGCCAACTGGGTGCTGATGATCCTGCTGCATGTCGCGCTGATTGCCATCGCCTTCGCCACCGGCAACGAGTGGATCAAGCTCGGCATCCTGGCCGTGGGCGTTGCGCTTGCGTTTGCAGGGCGGCACTTCCTCAAGGTGACCGGCCGCATCGGGTATGGCGTGCTGGTCGAGGCCTTCGAGACCGGCGCCAAATACGCGCTCGCGGTCGGCGCAGCGGCAGCCACCGTGGGCATTGTCATCGGCGTGGTCACGCTGACCGGTGTGGGTTTCAAGATCAGCTACATCATCACGTCGTGGGCGAATGCCATCGCAGGCGGGCTCGCGGCTTTCGTGCCGGCCGCCATTGCTTCGCCCAACGGCATGGCCTTGTTTGCCGCGCTGCTGATGACCGGCATCGTCTGCATCCTGATGGGCTGCGGCATCCCGACCACGGCCAACTACATCATCATGGTGACGGTGGCAGCGCCGACGCTGGTACAACTCGGCGTGGAGCCGCTGGTGGCGCACTTCTTCGTCTTCTACTACGGTGTGCTGGCGGACATCACACCGCCGGTGGCGCTGGCCGCGTATGCGGCGGCCGGCATGGCCGGCAGCGACCCGTTCAAGACCGGCAACACGGCGTTCAGGCTCGGCATGGCCAAGGTTCTGGTGCCTTTCGTGTTCGTGTTCTCGCCATCGCTGCTGCTGGTGGCCAAGGGCTTCACTTGGTTCGACTTCGTCGTCACGTTTGTCGGGTGCGTGGCAGGCATCACCATACTTGCATCTGCGCTGAGCCGCTTCTTCCTGGTCGAAATGAAGCGGTGGGAACAGATCGTCTGCATCATCGCGGCTTTGCTGATGGTGTATCCGGGTCTCGCCAGCACCCTGACCGGCGTGGCGCTGACGGTGCCCATGCTGCTGAGACATTTCGCTGCATGGCGTAACACTGGCAGGAGTACAGTGGTCGCTTGATCAGGAGACCACATGACGCAGGAAACTTCGACCAGCACCTGGGTGCTCGCCTATCTCGCGGCACTCGCCGCCGTTGCCGTGCTCGACGGCATCTGGCTGGGTTTTCTCGCGCGTGACTTCTACAAGCAGGAGATGGGCGCTCTCATGACGGAAAGCGTTCGCATCGCGCCAGCTGCTGCGTTCTACTTGCTCTACCCTGCCGGGCTCGTCTTCCTCGTCGGCGGTGCGAATCCCGGTAGCTGGAGTGAAGCCCTGCTGCGCGGCGCAGTGGTGGGCCTGATGGCGTATGGCGCCTATGACATGACCAACCTCGCCACGCTCAAGGGCTGGTCATTGAAGCTCAGCCTGGTCGATGTGGCATGGGGCACCTTCGTGTCAGCGGCCGCTGCAGCAGCGATGCAGGCCGTCCGCGTGTCACGTTGATGCCCCTTTGATGCCCCGTTGTTGCCAGCGCCGCTCCGGTCAGTCGAAATCGAACAGCTCGCCCAGGAAGCCCTCGCGCTTCTTCTTGCGGTAACCATCCTTGTAGTAACCGCTGTCCTTGTAATAGCCGCTGTCCCTCGGGGGTGGCGCATGGTGCGCCTGTGCCGGTGCAGCGACGGGCGCAGGTGCCGCGCCCTGCGCGGCCTGGGGCGTGGCCCTCTCGATGATCTTGTCGAGCTCGCCGCGGTCGAGCCAGACGCCCCTGCATTGCGGGCAGTAGTCGATTTCGATACCGCTGCGTTCGGACATGACGAGCTGGACGCCGTCGCACGTGGGACATTTCATTGAAGGATTCCTTTCGCCTTGTGGGAGCCGGCTGCCGCCCGTCGGTTCCCCGATGACGCGAGCGACCGGTAACAAAGCCATACGTATCGCCTTGACACCATCATTGCGGCGGCGGACGATGCCGCAAGCCTTGCCCTTGCAGGGCAAGAGGTTTTTCCATGGAACAACTCATGGACCCGAACGTATGGATCGCCTTTGCCATGCTCACGGCACTGGAGATCGTGCTGGGCATCGACAACATCATCTTCATCTCCATCCTGGTGGGGAGGCTTCCGCCGGAACTGCGGGACAAGGCGCGGCGCCTCGGCCTGGGTTTCGCAATGCTGTCGCGTCTGGCACTGCTCTTCACGCTGAGCTGGATCATGGGGCTCACGGCCGACCTGTTCCATCTCTTCGGCATGGGCGTCAGCGGGCGCGATCTGGTGCTCTTCTTCGGCGGACTCTTCCTGCTCTACAAGGCGTCGCACGAAATCTTCGTGCAGGTCGAGGCACGGGAGGAAGGCGGCCCGCCGCAGGCCGACAGCGCTACCGTTCGTTCCGCAGACACACGGCTCTTCTGGGCCATCATCGGCCAGATCGCCATCGTCGACATCGTGTTCTCGCTCGATTCGGTCATCACGGCGGTCGGCATGGTGGACCATCTCTGGGTGATGGCGGCCGCCGTGATCACGTCGGTCGGCGTGATGCTGATCGCCGCCAAACCGATCGGTGAATTCGTGGACAGGCACCCGTCCGTGAAGGTCCTCGCCCTCGCGTTCCTGGTGATGGTGGGCATGGCCCTCATTGCCGAGTCGTTCGACCGGCATCTGCCCAAGGGCTACATCTACGCGGCAATGGCGTTCTCGCTGGTCGTGGAGATGCTCAACATCCGCGCACGCCGCAAACGCGACGCCAAGGTGTCCGCGTAGACGGGTTGCGGGCCAGTGCCGGCATAGCGGCGACAATCGGGCATGGCAAGAGCAAACGACTGGACCGGGAAGATCCTGGCCCTCCTCAAGGGCGGCAACACCGGCGCGGCGATCGCGCAGATCAAGGTCGCGCCCACGGTGAAAGACCTCAAGGCGCTGAAAGCGGCCATGATCGTGGAACGCCTGTCGGGCCGCTGGCGCGATGTGGATGAGGCGGTCGATGCCAACCTCGCGTTGCTGTCGGCACCGCGGCTTCACCGCGCACCCTGAGAACGCATGCCCGCATCGCACGATTTCCCCTCCCTCGGCCTGAACGCAGAATTGCTGCGCGCCGCCGCGCAACTCGCACTGGACCGGCCGACGCCGGTGCAGGCCGCCTCCATCCCGGTGATCCTGCGTGGCAGCGACCTGATCTCCACCGCGCAGACAGGTTCGGGCAAGACGGCCGCCTATGCGCTGCCGCTGATGCAGCGGCTGCTGGAAGAACGCCCTCCGCTCAGCACGATTCCCCGCACGCGGCGGGACACGCGTGCGCTCGTCCTCGTGCCCACGCGCGAACTCGCGGCGCAGGTGGGCGAGTTGCTTCACGGCATCGCGCAGCACCTGCCTGCGCGATTGCGCTGCGAGGTGGTGTTCGGTGGCGTGTCCATCAACCCGCAGATGATGTCGCTGCGCGGGGGTGCAGACGTCGTTGTCGCAACACCGGGGCGCCTGCTCGATCTGGTCGACCACAACGCGCTGCAACTGGGCGACGTCCGGCAACTCGTGCTGGACGAAGCGGATCGCCTGCTCGATCTCGGCTTCGCCGACGAACTTGCCCGCGTGCTGGCGTTGCTGCCCGCACGACGGCAGAATCTTTTCTTCTCCGCCACCTTTCCGGCTGCCGTTGAGGCATTGGCCACCCGGCTGCTGGTGTCGCCGGTGCGCGTCGAGGTTCCCGACACGCCCGACACCACGCCCGGCATCGTGCAACGCGCCCTTGTGGTGGACGAGGGTCGCCGCACCGAGCTGCTGCGCCATCTCGTGCTCGAACACGGCTGGAAGCAGTCGCTGGTGTTCGTCGCCTCGCAGCACGCCGCCGAGCACGTGGCGTGGAAGCTCTACAACCGTGGCGTGCACGCGGCGCCTTTCCACGGCGGGCTGAGCCAGGGCGCGCGACGCGATCGCCTGGCCGAATTCAGGAACGGCCAGTGGGACATGCTGGTCACCACCGATCTGGCGGCGCGCGGCATCGACATTGCCGGCCTGCCCGTGGTGGTGAACTACGACCTGCCGCGCTCGACCGTGGACTACACCCACCGCATCGGCCGTACGGGCCGTGCGGGAGAAAGCGGACTCGCCGTGAGCCTGGTGACACCGGCGACCGAGGCACATTTCCGCCTGATCGAGAAGCGCCAGGGTCGCCCTGTGGCGCGCGAAACGGTCGCCGGTTTCGAGCCCGATGCGCAAGCCGTTGCGACGGCAGCCGCTGCACAGGCCGCAGCCGGCACGGGCGGCATCAAGGGCAAACGGCCGAGCAGAAAAGACAAGGCGCGCGCCGAAGCCGCGCGCCAGGCGAACAAGCCGTAGACCTTGCGGCGCGCGGGAGCTTCAGTCCTCGGCGTCGCCTTCGAGCTCGTTCCGCAACACGTCCTGCCCGACGCCACGTGGTCCCCGCTTTGCAGCACGGGCCACGATTTCCACGAAGAACTGCGCATCGCCAGCTTTGGCTGCCGCATCGACAAGTCCGATGACCGTGGCGAAGTGCACCGGCGCCGCGTCGGCTTCGGTGGGGCCGAAGCGGCAGTCGAAGTCCCAGTAGTCCATGTCTTCAGGCAATTCGCGCCGGCGCTCGCGGCGGACGTATTTGCGGATGTCGTGCTTGGTCGCTTCGAGCAGGCGCTCCGGATGTTTGCCCGGGGCGGCAAGGGGAAATGTTTTGCGCATGGCGACCATGGTAGCCGCAGCCCCCAGGCATGAGGCGCGGCCCCGTACGTGCAACACCGCATCACTTCGCAAACACGCCCAACAAATTCACACTTTTTCGGATTATTTTAATGATAAAAATGATTTAAACGATATAGGCGATATAGTTGGGGTACTTCAACGCCACCCAAGTTCTATGCCGCAAAGCCCTTTTCTCTCGTCGTCCACTTTCCGACATGGACCTTTCGCTCCCAAATCCGGCATCGTCTGGCAGGTCGCGGCACGCATGGGTATCCAACGCCTGGCCTGGGGGATCTACGGGTTCTGCCTTCTGGTGATCTGGACCACTTTTGCCTCCACCATGGCCGCTAGTTCACGCAGCGACCAGGACCTGCGGGTATCGCGTGCGCACCTCAACGCAAAGGGCTTCGCAGAGTACGTCGGCCTCAACATGTTTGCTGTCGACGGGATGCTTGCAGGCCTGGGGCAGGAGTTTCTGTCCGGAAAAGGCCTGCCCGCACAGACTGAAATCGACCGTCGCACCGCGGGCCTCGGTTTGACCCTTCTTCAAGTGGCTGTCGCCGATGCCACTGGCCGCATCGTAGGAAGCACGCTTCCACTGACGGGCCCCGTCAGCATCGCCGATCGCAAGCATTTCCTGGATGTGAAAGCCGATCCGCGCGATCGGCTTTACATCGGCCAGCCGGTGATCGGCCGGGTGTCCAAGCGCATGTCCCTCCAGCTCGTTCGCCCCTTGCACGACGCGGCCGGGAGATTCCAGGGGGTCATCGTAGGCAGTATCGATCCCACGGCATTGCAGACCTATTTCCGCAACTACGACGGCCTGGCCAACGGCGGCGCGGTGTCGCTTGTGGGAACCGACGGCATCGTGCGCCTGCGCATGCAGGGGGACGCCATCACCTGGGGGCAGGACATCCAGGGTACTGCGCACTGGTCGGCCGTACGCGACACGGCACGAGGCGGCTTCACGGGCAAGAGCCCTGTCGATGGACAGATCCGGGACTACGCCTTCACGCGCGTCGGAGACTATCCGCTCTCGGTCATCGCGGGCTACGGCAAGCCGGGGTTCATCGACCTGGGGGATCCGGTGACGTCGTTGTCACTCGGTTTGGCGACCGCCTTTTCTCTGGTGCTCGGCGCTCTCGCCTACCTGATCAGCCAACTGGCTTCCGCACAGTCGGTGCTGATCCGCCGGTTGCGCGAAAGCCGCGAGAAAGCGCTGGAGGCGAACCGCATGAAGTCGAACTTCCTCGCCGCAGTCTCACATGAGCTGCGCACACCGCTCAACTCCATCCTGGGCTTCTCCGAACTCATCCGTGATCTGGCCCCGGATACCACGCTGCGCAAGTATGGTGACCTCGTGCATCGCAGCGGAAAGCACCTGCTCGCGCTGGTCGGGACAGTTCTCGATCTGGCCAAGATCGAAGCCGGTCGCATGGAGCTCACGCCCGAGCGCATCGACATGCGCGAATTGCTGGAAGCCATCGTGGAGGTGCACAAGGTCAGCGCCGACAAGAAGCAGCTCACCCTCTCGCTGAGCCTGCCTGCGGATGAAGAGCTCGTTTTCATGCTCGACCGCACCAAGTACGTTCAGGTTCTCAACAACGTGCTGCACAACGCAATCAAATTCACACAACAAGGGGCAATCTTCGTCGCGGGCGAACTGACGGACGACCGCTTCGTCGTGTCCGTCATCGACACGGGCTGCGGCATCGCTGCGGAGATGCAGGCCAAGGTGTTTGAACGTTTCAACACCATCGGAAGCCGCCACGAACAGCAACTTGACCATGGCACGGGTCTGGGTCTGGCCCTTTCCCGTGAATTGATGGAACTCATGGGCGGACAGATCGACCTCCATTCGGATGTCGGCGTCGGGACCCATGTACGCATTTCCCTGCCCATCCCCCGAAAGGAACCTTCCAATGAAATTTGACGAAATGGCCACCCAGCCGCCGCCTGCACCGCCGACACCAGGTCTGGCGCTCGTGATCGATGACGTGGAAGTCAATCGCATTCTCGCGCGAACACACCTGGAGATGCTCGGCTGGCGTGTCGAGGAGGCCGAGGACGCGATGCGCGCTCTCAGGCTCATGCACGACTTCACACCCGAGCTGATGATCATCGACGTGCGCATGCCCGGCCTCTCGGGCGACGTGCTGGCCAGGCGCGTGCGCACCATGTTGGGCCCGGCAATCCAGATGGTCGGCTACACGGCGCACTGCATGCAGGACGAGATCAACCAGCTGCTGAACTGCGGCTTCGACCGCATCCTGATCAAGCCCGTTTCCTTTGCACAGATGGCCGACGCAGCAGGCTCACCGGCTGGTGCGCGACTTCACTCAACCCCGGTCTTTTCGTGAACTAGTACACGCGACAAATACAAAATAAACGTTAAAATCATTTAGATCAACAAATTCAATACGCCTCACTGAAGGAGCACTCATGAAGATCCTGATTGCCGATGACAGCCGGGCCATGCGCCAGCTGATTGCCCACATGTTGCGCGAAGCCGGGTTCCGCGGTCACCAGATCGTCGAAGCGGCTGATGGGTCGCAGGCGCTTGCCGTTGCCGCGACGGAGAAGCCGGACGTGATCCTTTCGGACTGGAACATGCCCGCCCTCACCGGTATTGAAGTACTCAGCCGCCTGCGCAGCGAGGGCGCAAAGACGCCATTCGGCTTCGTCACCACGGAGGTCAGCCAGGAGATGCGCACCCGAGCACAGTCGGAAGGCGCGGCCTTCCTGATCGGCAAGCCGTTCACGCCCGATGACTTCCGCGACGCGCTGGAAGCCATCCTCGACTGACAGGACTGAAAAGCCATGAGCACCCATATCGCCAAGGCCGACGCCATCAGCCGTCACATTTCGCTGCTGCTGCGCCGCAAAGTCTTTGTGCAACCCGCCGCTGCACCCGCAAAAGGCAAGCTGGTGATCTTCGGTCGCTATGAGGACGGCACGGGAAAAGCGTTGGGCACCGTTGGCGCCGACATGGCGCTCGCCGCCTACGCCGGCGCAGCGCTATCGCTGGTCCCTGCGGATGTCGCGCGCGACTGCATTCGCGTACGCCGGCTCGAACCTGCCCTGCAGGAGAACTTCGGGGAAATCCTCAACGTGCTGTGCTGCGGCTTCGATGCCGAAGGTGGGAGGGTCAAGCTCGCCAGCATGGTCTTCCCACCGGATGCCGCCACTGATGATTTCACGGGCGGACTGCATCTGTCCCTCGATATCGACGGCTATGGTGAAGGCCTGCTGTCGCTCAGGAGTGCGGCATGAGCCATGCACCGGCGCCCGCTCAAACGCCGCCCTGGGCAGTGGAAGCGCACGGACTGCTGTCCGAGTGCGGCAGCGAAGGCCTCAATCAGCTTTATGGCGCGCTCGAAGAGATCGCGCATGCGCGCGGCTTGCTCGGCGGCTCACTGACCCAGTTGCGTGACGACATGAAGGAACTCATGGCCGACGGTTCGCCCGAGTTGCAGGCACGTCTGGCCGAAGCCTTCGTCGCGCTGCAGGCCGAAGATGCCGTGGCCCAGATGCTGGACCACGTGCATCACCGCGCTGCCGCGCTCGGCCAGGGTCTTGCGCGACTCAACGGGCATGCCAACCAGCTCTTCGCCGCACGGACCTTCGGTGGCGTCGAGCCCGAACAGTGGCCCCGCCTTCGCGAGGACTTGCAGGCTTGCGCCCAGGAATTACGAGATCTCGAGCGCATGCGTGCACCGGTGGGCCGGCATGCGTCTTCCCCCGGTCCCATCGATCTGTTCTGAACCAAGGAAACCAACATGAAACTCAACAACATCAGGATCGGCACCCGGCTGGGTGCCGCATTCGGCCTCATTGTTCTGGTAGCAGCCGTACTCGTCGTACTCGCGGTAGTCCGCCTCAATACGCTGCGCGAGGGCCTGATCCAGGAACGCGAAGTGGCACTGCCGCGCCTGACGCTCGCGCATGAATGGGCAGCAAGCATCCACCTCAACTATGCCCGGGCGCTCGCGCTGTTCTACAGTAACGACGCCAAGTTCTCTGCGACCACACAGCGGGAGATGGGAGAGCTGTCGCAGACCGTCAGCGACAACCTGAAACGTCTGCAGGGCCTGATCACCGACGCTGATAGCCGGACGCTCATCGATGCTGTTGCCGAGCGCCGCAAGCTGTACCTCGAGAAGCGCCAGGAACTCATCAAGGAGAAAGCCGCAGGTCGCGACATTGCCGATCGCATCGATTCGGAACTCCGTCCCTCGGCCGAGGCGTACCTCAAGGCATTGGCTGCCGTGGTAGCCAACCTCGAACAGCACGACAAACAAGAAGCGGAAGCGATTCTCGCCATCACGCAGACAAGCAAGTTTCTGCTCATGGGTGGCGGCGCCCTGGCGGCGCTGTTGGGCATCGTCTGTGCCTTGTTTGCCACGCTCTCCATCGTCAGACCGTTGCAGCAAGCCGTGAAGGCCGCCGATGCCGTGACCGCAGGAGATCTTGCTGTGGACATCCCGGTGGAAGGTAGCGACGAGGCTGCCAGCATGTTGCGCGCTTTGGTGGCCATGCGCAACAAACTCTCGGACCTGGTGGCAGAAGTGCGCCGCAACGCCGAAGGCGTTGCCAGCGCCAGCGCCCAGATCGCCAACGGCAACAACGATCTGTCGGCCCGTACAGAACAGCAAGCGTCGGCCCTCGAAGAAACGGCGGCGTCGATGGAAGAACTCAACTCCACGGTCAAGCAGAATGCCGACAACGCCTCGCAGGCCAACCAGCTCGCGCTCAAGGCCTCCGGTGTCGCGACGGAAGGTGGCGAGGTGGTCAGCCGCGTCGTGGACACAATGCGCGGCATCAATGACAGTTCCAGGAAGATTGCGGACATCATCAGCGTGATCGACGGCATTGCCTTCCAGACCAACATCCTCGCGCTGAATGCGGCCGTCGAAGCGGCCCGCGCAGGCGAACAGGGCCGCGGATTCGCAGTGGTCGCCAGCGAAGTTCGTTCGCTCGCTCAGCGCAGCGCCGATGCGGCCAAGGAGATCAAGTCGCTGATCGAAGCAAGCGTCGAACGGGTCGAACAAGGCAGCACGCTGGTGGATCAGGCGGGCGAAACCATGCAGGAGATCGTCACCGCGATCCGTCGTGTGACGGACATCATGGGTGAGATCAGCGCTGCCAGCAACGAGCAGAGCCTGGGCGTGGCACAGGTCGGCCAAGCCGTCACACAGATGGACGAAGCCACACAGCAGAACGCCGCCCTGGTCGAGGAATCGGCCGCTGCCGCGACGCTGCTCAAGACCCAGGCCGACCAGCTGGTGCACTCGGTGGCTGTGTTCAGGGTGCGTGGCGATGCCACCGCCGCATCTGAAGCCGCCAGCGCCCCTGCGGTCGCCGCAACGCCCGCTCCCGCATCGCGCACGTCGGCGACCCCGAGCCGTCCCGCTGCGGCCCGGCCCACCCGCGCACCCCTGCGCGCTGCGCCTGCGCTCGCCACCGCCGCCGGTGGTGACTGGGAAAGCTTCTGAAGGAGTCTGAAATGTCCAAGACTGTGCTGACTGTTGATGACTCGGCCTCGATCCGCCAGATGGTCGCCATGACCCTGCGCATGGGTGGTTACGAGGTTGTCGAAGCTGCCGATGGCGTGGAGGGTCTGACGAAAGCCCGGGAGCATCAGGTCGACCTCATCATCACCGACCAGAACATGCCGCACATGGACGGTCTCACGCTCACCCGTGAGCTGCGGTCCACGGAACGTTATGGCCGCTCGCCCATCCTGATGCTCACGACCGAGTCGAGCCAGGCGATGAAGGACGCAGGACGTGCTGCCGGCCTGACGGGCTGGATGGTCAAGCCCTTCGATCCGTCGACGCTGCTCAATGTGGTCGGCCGGGTGCTGGCCTGAACACCAACTGGAATGCCCATGAACCTCGACCTGAGCGAACTTTCCGCCATCTTCGTCGAAGAGGCCGGTGAACATCTCCAGACGCTGGAGTCCCGCCTGCTCGGTTTGCAGGCTCACGCGGGAGCGGACACCGACTTCAACGAGATCTTCCGCGCTGCCCATTCGATCAAGGGGGGCGCCGCCACCTTCGGCTTTGCCGAGGTGGCCGAGGTCGCGCACGTGCTGGAAACGCTGCTGGACCAACTGCGCTCGCGCAAACTCGATGTCACGGGTGATCTGGTTGATGCGTTGCTCGAAGGGACAGACGTGATCGGCACGCAACTGGCTGCGCACCAAGGTCAGGCGAAGGCCGACCCCGAGGCCGCGCAACGCTCTCGCGAGCGCATGTCCCGGCTGGCCGGCCTGGCAATTCCAGCTCCCGTCGATGCGCCCGCCGCGGCTGCCGAGCCTGTGGCGCGGGCCGCGCCGGTGCCAGGTGAAGGCAGCGCCTTCGGCTTCTTCGACGACGCACCCGCAGCAACGCCCACGCCCGCGCCCGACGACGGACTTGCATCGGCTGCGGGAGCGCAAGCCGCCAGAGCCGCCCCGCCGGCCAGCGCCCACGAATCCAGCTCGATCCGTGTGAGCACCGAGAAAGTCGATCAACTCATCAATCTTGTCGGCGAACTCGTCATCACGCAATCCATGCTGGCCGAGACACTGCGCCCCCAGGCCAACGAACGTCTGGCTGCAGGACTCGCACAACTCGAGCGCAATACCCGCGAACTGCAGGAAGCCACCATGGCCATCCGCATGCTGCCCATCTCGGCCGTCTTCAACCGCTTTCCGCGCATGGTGCGCGATCTGGCGGGGAAGCTGGGCAAACAGGTGGAGTTGCGCATGAGCGGCGAAGCTACCGAGCTGGACAAGGGGCTTATCGAAAAAATCACCGACCCGCTCACCCACCTCGTCCGCAACAGCCTGGATCATGGCCTCGAATCACCGGCAGAACGCATCGCCGCCGGAAAGCCCGCCACCGGCGTCGTGACGCTGCGCGCTGCGCACCAGGGCGGGAGCATCGTGGTGGAAGTAAGTGACGACGGCCGGGGGCTGCGCCGCGACCGCATCATCGCCAAGGCACGCGAACGCGGCATTCCCGTAGAAGACGACTGTCCGGACGCCGAGGTGTGGAACCTGATTTTCGAACCGGGCTTCTCCACCGCAGCGCAAGTCACCGATGTCTCGGGCCGCGGTGTCGGCATGGACGTGGTGCGCAGCAACATCACGGCGCTGGGTGGCCGCGTCGACATCTTCAGCGAGGCGGGTGCCGGCATGCGCATCGTGGTGCGCCTGCCCCTCACGTTGGCCATCCTCGACGGTCTTTCGGTCGCCTGCGGGCAAGAGATGTTCATCGTTCCGCTGGCCAACATCGTCGAATCGCTGCGGCCGGCGCCAGACGCGGTCAAGAGCATCGCCGGCCAGGGCCGGGTGGTGGATGTCCGCGGCGAATACCTGCCTGTTCTGGCACTGCACCGGGTGTTCGGCATCGAGGGCGCGCAGTCGCAGGAGCACGACGGCATCCTCGTCGTGCTCGAAGCCGAGCACGGCCGCTTCGCACTTTTCGTGGATGCCCTGGTGAGCCAGCACCAGGTTGTCATCAAGAGCCTGGAGACGCACTACGGTCGCGTCCAGGGCATTTCCGGTGCGACGATCCTCGGCGATGGCCGGGTCGCGCTCATCCTTGACGCCGCCGGTCTGGCGCGCCAGGCCCATCTCGAAAGGAAATACGCATGAGTTTCGCCATCCTCGCCCCGCACGCCACGCATTCGCGTGCCACGCCCGAAGCCGGTTCCACCGCCCGCGAGTTGCTCACCTTCCGCCTGGCAGAAGAGCACTACGGGATCGACATCCTCAAGGTCCAGGAGATCCGGGGACACGAGGCTGTCACGCGCATCGCCAATTCGCCCGCGCATATGGTCGGCGTGATCAACCTTCGCGGCATCATCGTTCCGATCCTGGACATGCGCACCCGCTTCGGGCTTCCTCCTGCAGCGCAGGAAGCGCCGACGGTCGTGATCATCCTCAACGTCGGCAGCCGCGTTGTGGGCATCGTCGTCGACAGCGTCTCCGACGTGGTACGCCTTGGCGCTGACTGCATCCGCCCGACTCCGGACGCCGCCCTGCTCGATGCCGGCATGATCACCGGGCTGGGCACGATCGAGGACCGCATGATCATCCTGCTGGACATCGACCAGGTCGTCGCCGGGATGCAGGTGCATTGAGATGGATATGCGCGCGCTCGACGATCTCGATTCAACCGGCGCGCGGAGCACAACCGCGCACGAATGGGCTTTCTCGCGCGCGGATTTCAACCGGATTCGCCGCATGATCCACGGGTACGCAGGTATCGATCTGGCTGAGAGCAAATATGAGATGGCTTACAGCCGCGTGGCCAGGCGGCTGCGCGCGACAGGTGCGTTGAGCTTTCGCGCGTATCTGGACTCGCTGGAGGCGGGCAAGGGTCCCGAGTGGGAGCAGTTTGCGAATGCGCTGACCACCAACCTCACCTCGTTCTTCCGCGAAGCGCACCATTTCCCGATGCTGGCGGACCAGCTCCGCGCCGTGGCAGAACGCGGACCGGCACGCATCTGGTGTGCCGCGGCGTCCACCGGTGAAGAGCCCTACTCACTGGCGATGACAGCATGCGAAACCTTCGCGACGTGGACGCCACCCGTCACCATACTGGCGACAGACATCGACACCGAGGTGCTTGCCCACGGCCGGCAAGGTGTCTACGGCCGCGACCGCGTCGAGTCACTTTCGCCAGAACGCCTGCGCCGCTTCTTCCTGCGCGGCAAAGGTGTCCAGGAAGGAAAGGTTCGGGTGCGCCCGGAGCTGGCGCAGTTGATCCAGTTCAGGCCTTTGAACCTTCTGGACAGCAACTGGGGCCCCATGCAACCCTTCGACGCCATTTTCTGCCGCAACGTCATGATCTATTTCGACAAACCCACGCAATTGCGTGTGCTCACGCGGCTGGAGCCCCTGCTCACGCCCGACGGGCGGCTGTATGCCGGGCATTCGGAAAACTTCTTCCATGCCCAGCAACTGATCCGCCCCTGTGGCCGCACCGTCTACAGGAAGGCAGCACCGTGAGCGCCACGTCCGCAATGCCCGGCGAAGGCCGTCAGGCCGGAGAGTTCTATTTCGACCCCGTGTTGGGGGCACCCGCCTGCAAGGTCCTGCCGGGCGAGTACCGGGTTCTGCGTGACGATGCAGCCATCGTGACCGTGCTGGGCTCGTGTGTGGCCGCCTGCATCCGCGACCCTGCCACGGGGGTCGGGGGAATGAACCATTTCATGCTGCCCGATGCCGCCAGCCTGGTCCCCGGCCAGGATTCCGGATCTGCCCGCTACGGCGTGCACGCCATGGAAATGCTGATCAACGAACTCGTCAAGCAGGGCGCGCGCCGTCAGCATCTGGAAGCCAAGGTTTTCGGGGGTGCCCACGTGATCGCCGGGATGACACAGATGAACATAGGCCAGCGCAATGCACGTTTCGTGCTCGACTTCCTGAAGACAGAAGGTATCCGCGTCCTCGCGCGCGACCTCGAGGATTCCTGCCCGCGCAAGGTCGCCTATTTCCCGCGCACCGGCGTGGCAAAGGTCAAGCGCATGATGCTCGACGAACATCGCAAACTGCTCGCGCGCGAACAGCACTACCGTCACCAGTTGAGCGGGCAGCGCGTGAGCGGCGACATCGAACTGTTTGCCTGAGTCGCAGCCGATGCGCAAGACACGCATCCTCGTCATCGATGATTCGGCATTGATGCGCCGTCTCCTGACTGAAATCATCCAGTCCCAGCCGGACATGGAAGTCATCGGGACGGCGCCGGACCCTCTGGTGGCTCGCGAAAAGATCAAGGCCCTGGCTCCCGACGTGCTGACGCTCGACGTGGAGATGCCCCACATGGATGGCATCGAATTCCTGGGCCACCTGATGCGGCTGCGCCCCATGCCGGTCGTGATGGTCTCGAGTCTCACGGAACGTGGCAGTGACATGGCATTGCAGGCCCTGGAGCTGGGCGCCGTGGACGTGGTGGCCAAGCCGCGCCTGGGCGTGGCGGAATCTTTCCATGCCTGCGCCGAGGACATCTGCTCCAAGCTCCGCGTCGCGGCGCAGGCACGCCCACGGACAGCCACGACGCGGGCCGCAACCACGGCCACATCCGCACGGCTGGGCGCCGCCGCGCGGCGGCACGTCATCGCCGTAGGTGCCTCAACCGGGGGAACAGAAGCGCTGCGCGACTTCCTGATCGGGCTGCCAGCTGACTGTCCCCCGGTACTCATGGTGCAGCACATGCCGGCTGGCTTCACGCGCGGATTCGCGCAACGCCTGGATCGCTCGTGCGCGCTGAATGTTTCCGAAGCCGTCGATGGTCAGCTACTGGAGCCTGGCTGCGCCTATCTTGCGCCCGGGCATGCGCATCTGCGGATGATCGGGAGCGCCACCGGCTGGCGCACGGCGTTATCGGAAGAAGCGCCCGTCAACCGGCACCGCCCGGCAGTGGACGTGCTCTTTCACTCTGTCGCGCGACATGCAGGCCAGCGTGCGGTCGGCGTGATTCTCACGGGGATGGGACGCGATGGCGCAGAGGGTCTGGTGGCGATGCGCGAGGCAGGCGCCCCGACATTCGCACAGGACGAGGCGAGCTGCGTGGTTTTCGGCATGCCTCGCGAAGCCATCAACCGCGGCGCAGTACAACACGTGTTGACACTCGATGCCATAGCGCCGGCAGTGGTTGCGGCGCTGGCCTCATCCCCGCGGGACCCGTTCAAGGCATTCAGTTGAAGATGCATGAACGCATTCCGAAATCAGTTGAATCAACAAATCAGCTTTTGATGCCTAGCGTGAAATGCTCCGAATGGCAGCGGATTTTCATTCCAGAGCAAGCTGCTGTTGCTGCACAAATGCATCCAGATACCCGCGTAACCGCTCTGACGAAAGCGGCTTGCGGTAAAAAAGTACATCGGCAGGCAGCCCGCCGCGCTTTTCGATTTCGCGCGGAGAGAGCGAAGAAACCGCCAGGATCGCCACCCCACGGTACTCCGGCTTTGCGCGGATGAGCTGGATCAGACGGAACCCGTCAAAGGGCTGCATGTGCAAGTCAGTCACCACGATCGACGGTCGGTTGCGCTCGAGTTGGAGTACGGCCTCGAGACCATCGCGGGCGACGTCGACACGCACGGAGGGGTAGTTCTCGGCAAGCATGCCAGTGAGTTGCGCAATGATGACTTCGTCGTCTTCTGCAAGCAGCAGCGTGAGGGGACGCGCATGGACCGCACCGCCGGTACCGCCGTCAGGCACCGATCGGGCCCCGCGCAACGCGGTGATGCCCATCCTTGCCTGAAGTGCCTCGAGCGACGCCCTCGCGATGCGCCGATGGCCACCCGCCGTTTTCACCGCAGCCAGATGGCCACCATCCACGAGCTTCTGCAGTGACGTGCGGGACAAGCCAAGTGCTGCAGCGGCGTCGCCTATACCGACAAAATCGTTGTCCATGTTGTGCTTCGAAGATCCGGACGAGTCGCGATTTTAATGGGTCGAAGCGCCAGAAACAATTAATTCAAATATTTCCGCAACTCATCCGACAGCCTGGCGAGCTCCGGGAGCAGGGATTCATTCGCACGTCGCCTGTCGGTGGGCGTACTGGTAGCCGCCATCTGCTCCCAGCGGGCGAGGACATCGGCCAGGCGACGCGCCCCTAGCGTGGCGCAAGAGCCCTTCAGTTTGTGGACTGCGTCCTGCCACTGGGCAAATGGCACTTGCTCCCCTGCTCCAGCCTCGAGTTCACCGACGATCATCGGCAATTGCCGCTCGAAGGCTGCGGCCATCAGCGAACGCACGCGTGCGTTCGGAGCGGACTCGGCAAATGCTTCGCCGTCGAGAACTGGCAACGCAGTATCTAAGAGCGTTTCAAAAGGCATGAGGGTTGACCATCTATTGCGGAACGATCTGCAAAGTCGCATGATGACTCAAGGTGACCATTAGAACAAAGGCATGCACCGGCTGACGACGCCGAGGAAAGGGGTGGTATGGGGGCAAAAGGTGGTATCGGAAGGTTCCCGGGCTTCAGGAACGCCTCTCTGCGTACGCGTCTCGCAGTAGTCACGGTGGTATGCGTCGCCTTGCCCATGATGGTATCGACCTGGATGGATGTCGCGCACACGCGCTCCCATGACTTCAACGCCCTCAAGAGCCTGCTGGATGCACGTACCGAACAGATCACCCATGAATTCAACAGCATCCACGAGGGATACCTCACCGCAACGAGCCGCGTGGCGCGCTTTTCCGATGTTGTTCAGGCCTGTCTCGCCGCGGGGCGCACCGCCGAGTCCGTTCAGCGCACAACGCAGATCCTGAAGATTTTCCCGGAAAGCGATCCGAACATCCGTGGCGCAGCCCTCATTGATGGGCGCGGACGCGTCATCGCGTCGAGCGACGACTCAACGGTAGACGCGGATCTCGGTGGTTACTCTGCGGTCCGTGGGGCGCTGGCAGGCGAGTCGCGGATTTACGGCATCTATGTCTCGCCGACCAACAGTGGTGCAGTGCCTTCGGTGGCCTACCTCGTGCCGGTGAAGGATGCTGCAGGAAGGACCATCTGCGCCACCGCGCTCTGGGTCCGGGCTCAACCCTTCAGGGCAGTCATCAAGAGTTCGTCAGGACTTGCCGGGGCCGGCAGCTACGCCGTGCTATTCGATGCGCAAGGTATCCGGATCGCACACAGCCTGGACGACTCGAACCTCTACCACCCGGCGGGCGAACTGCCCCCGGAGGAACTCAACCAGGCTGTGCGGGAGGCACGCTTTGGCACTCGCACCCGGGAGTTGCTTGAGGACGTCCTGCCCTTCCCTGACCAGTTCGCCCGATCGCGCAGCGCGTCGCCGGATCACGCCTGGTTCGAAGGACTTTCCCCTTCCAATGGCTTGCAGAATTACGGTGTCGCGCGGCGACTGTCCGCGGTTCCATGGACCATTTTCTACATGGTGCCGCAGCAGGTGGTGGAGGCGCAGGCGGCGCAGGTTGCACGGGAAAAAATACTGCTCTCCCTGGCCATCGTGACCATCGTCGCAATGGCCGCGGCGCTCTTTGCGACGGGGCTGATCGGTCCGCTGCGCGACCTGCGGAACGCGACCTTGAGACTTGCCTCGGACCCGGGCGCGCGGGCACCTGTGAAGCAGGGTGACGAACTCGGCGAACTGGCTGAGGCGTTCAACACGATGGCCGACCGCATCCAGACTCAGGAAAGCGCCTTGCGGGAGGCAAATGCAGCGCTCGAGCGCCGCGTGCAAGAGCGAACTGCCGAACTTGATATGACCGTGATCCGATTGCAGCAGGAAGGTGAGCGCCTTGTCGATGCCCAGGACATGGTCCGCGAGAACGAGAGGCTGCTGCATGCCATCATCGACAACACGGCGGCGGTGATTTACGTCAAGGACCTCGATGGCCGCTTCGTGCTGGTGAATGAGCGGTTCCTGCAAGTCTTCCGTCTCGAGCGCGATCAGGTGATCGGGAAGACCGATTTCGACATCGTCCCGGCCGAGGCTGCGGTAGTGATCCGCCAGATCGACGAAGAGGTTGCGCGCTCGCCACAGCCCGTGCTCCGGGAAGAATCCATTCCGCAGGACGACGGTGAGCACACCTACATTTCCGTCAAATCACCGCTGCGGGACGACGAAGGCCTCGTCACGGGCGTTTTTGGTGTGTCCACCGATATCACAGAACGCAAACGTCTCGAATCACGCCAGCGCGCCCAGCTCGAACGGTTGAACCTTCTGGACCAGATCACTCAGCGGATCGGCGAACGTGAAGACTTGGGCAGCCTGTACCACACGCTGTGCAATACGTTGGAAGAAAGGTTTTCACTGGGTCTGGCCTGCGTTTGCCACCTCAGTGACGAGCCGGGAATGCTCGAGGTGATGACAGTGGGCCAACTCGGCCAGGCTCGCGCGCAAGCCATGGGTCTGGCAACCGGCAGCCGCTTGCCGATCGGCGACAACGGGCTTTCACGGTGCATCGGAGGGCAACTGGTGTATGAACCCGAACTCACCCGCAATGCCCATGAATTTCCCCGGCGTCTGGCCGGCGCGGGCTTTGGCAGCGTGGTGCTTTCGCCCCTGATGTCTGACTCCCGAGTGTTCGGGATGCTTATAACTGCCCGTGATGCCACGGAGGGATTCGGCAGTAACGATTGTGAGTTCCTCCGTCAGCTCAGCAGCCATGTGGCACTGGCATCTGTGCACACGCGCCTCTATACGGATCTGCGCCGTGCCTATGAGGAATTGCGCATGACGCAGCAAGCGGTGTTGCAGCAGGAGCGCCTGAGCGCGCTCGGCCAGATGGCAAGTGGCATCGCGCACGACATCAACAATGCCATCTCGCCAGTGTCGGTCTATGTTGAGTCGCTCCTGGAAACGGAGCGCGGGCTGAGCGAACGGGCTCGCTCCCAGCTGCAGATCATTGCCCGCTCCGTCGACGATGTGGCAGCGACTGTCGCTCGCATGCGGGAGTTCTACCGAACGGATACCGAGGACGCGCGCGCAGCCGTCGATCTCAGTGAGACGATGCGGCAGGTCGCGGAACTCACCCGCGCGCGCTGGAGCGATCAGGCATTGCAAGCGGGGCAATCGATCGTGCTGCACACCGAGGTCGCCGGAGACACCCCCCCGGCGCTCGCCGTGGCCACCGAGGTGCGCGAGGCGCTCGTCAATCTTGTACTGAATGCCGTCGATGCGATGCCTCACGGCGGATCACTCAGGTTGAGATGTGGAGCCCAGGAACATTCACGAGGTCATGCAGGCGCTTATGTCGAAGTCATCGACAGCGGCATCGGCATGGACGAGGAGACGCGCCGGCGTTGTCTGGAGCCGTTCTTCACCACCAAGGGGCAGCGCGGCACCGGTCTCGGGCTCGCCATGGTGTATGGAATTGCCCAACGCAACGAGGCGGACATCGAGATAAGGAGCGCACCGGGCCAAGGCACGACGGTGCGCCTCGTTTTCGCTGCGGCGGGCACGGATTTGCCCGCGCCCAGCCCCGCGGAGCAGGTGCGGCACGCACGGGTACTGCGTATCCTGGTCATCGACGACGATCCGCTGCTTCAGCAGTCCATCGCCGCGCTCCTGGAGGTGGACGAGCACGAAGCGATGTGCGCGGGGAGCGGACCCGAGGGCATCGCGCACCTGCAGGAAAGCCTCGCGCCGGATGGTCGCAACTTCGACGCCGTCATCACGGATCTGGGGATGCCCGGGATGGGCGGCTATGAAGTGGCCGCGGCGGCCAAGCAGCTCGCACCCGCTTTGCCCGTCATCCTGCTGACCGGCTGGGGCCAGCGCCTGATCGACGATGGGACGCTGCCCCCGAATGTCGATCGCGTGCTGAACAAGCCACCCAAACTTGCCATCTTGCGTGGTGCGCTGGCCGATCTGGTGCCGGATCGGAAAGGAGACGTCGATGCTTGAGATCGAGACCGCACGGCCCCCACCCCGGGTCCTGGTCGTCGACGACGAGCCGGCGGTGTTGCGATCGCTCTGCGACGTGCTGGAGGTACGGGGCTTGCAGGTCGAAGGCCGCACCGATGCAGGAGAAGCATTGGCCTTGCTCAGGCCGCAGACCTGGGATCTGTTGCTCTGCGATCTTTCGATGCCGGGCATCGACGGCATGGAACTCGTGCGCCGCGCGCTGGTCATCGACCCTGATCTTGCGTGCGTCATGATCACGGGGCACGCAAGCGTGGACAACGCAGTGCAAGCCATGCGCGCCGGTGCTGTGGACTACCTGGAAAAGCCCCTTCGCCTCTCAATAGCCATGCCAGTGATCGAGCGTGCGCTGGAGATTCGTCATTTGCGGCGCGTGAAAGCCGAGCTTGAAGCAACCGTTCGCACACAAATGGACGAACTGCGCCAGGCCAACGCCGATCTGAACAGCTTCGCGCATTCCGTTTCGCACGATCTCCGCGCTCCGCTGCAAGCCATCGATGGTTTCAGCCGATTACTGGAGGCCAGGGAGACAACGCAATCGGACGAAAGGAGCCTGCATTTCCTGAGCCGCATCCGCAGCAGCGTCAAACAGATGGGCGAACTGATCGAAGGCCTGCTTCTGCTTTCCCGTTTGGGACGCACCGCGATCGACAGGCACGCCGTCGACCTGTCGGCGATGGGAAATGACATCGTCAGCTTCCTCCGCGAAGCGAGCCTGGACCATGGGGCCACATTCGATATCGATCCAGAACTACCGGCAGTCCAGGCGGATGCGACGTTGCTGCGGCAGGTGCTGGTGAACCTCATGTCCAATGCCTGCAAGTTTTCTTCCAAAGTCACACAGCCACGGGTGCAACTCGGTTGGGATTCCGCCACGTCTCCACACACGTTCTTTGTGCGTGACAACGGTACGGGATTCGATTCGGCCCGGGCCAATGAAATCTTCGAGCCCTTCCAGCGCCTGCACCCGCAATCCGAATTCGCCGGTGTCGGCCTTGGGCTGTCCATCGTGGCTCGGATCATCGCCAGGCATGGAGGAACGATTCACGCAGAGTCATCCCCAGGGCAAGGCGCTTGTTTCCGCTTCACGCTGTCCGGAGCGCACGAGTAGGAGCAGGGCGCGTCCGGTCCGGTTTTCGCGACACGTACTCATCGCACCTGAAGCCCGATTTTCTGGAACCGCCGCTCTACTTCATCCGCGCATCTACTGCGTTTCCGGCTGATGCGTCTTCCATGAACGGTGGCGAGCTCCAGACCCCATGTGCTCGCGTCTCCAACAGCACAAATCGCAAGCCATCGTTGCAAAGGGACTCGCGCAGGAATCGTTCGGTCAAAGAGAAAAGCCGCACCAAGAATTTGCATCTCGAAGCGGCTTCTAAAAAAAGTCCTTTGAAATCAAAGGACTGGATGGCGGAAACGGAGGGATTCGAACCCTCGATGCGGCTCTACACCGCATACTCCCTTAGCAGGGGAGCACCTTCGGCCTCTCGGTCACGTTTCCTGAAAGGCGTGATTATGCCTGAGCCTGCTCGAGATCGAAAGCCTTGTGCAGGGTGCGCACGGCCAGCTCCAGGTACTTCTCGTCGATGACGACGGAGGTCTTGATCTCGGAGGTGGAGATCATCTGGATGTTGATGCCCTCTTCCGACAGCGCGCGGAACATCTTGCTGGCGATGCCCACGTGGCTGCGCATGCCGATGCCGACGATGCTGACCTTGCAGATCTTGGTGTCGCCGACAACCTCGGCCGCACCGAGTGCGGGCAGCACCTTGTCCTTGAGCAGGTCAACGGCCTTGGCATAGTCGTTGCGGCTGACAGTGAAGCTGAAGTCAGTCTTGCCGTCCTTGCTGATGTTCTGGATGATCACATCGACTTCGACGTTGGCATCTGCCACTGCGCCGAGGATCTGGTACGCGATGCCCGGCTTGTCGGGCACGCCCAGCACGGAGATTTTGGCTTCGTCGCGGGTGAACGCGATACCGGATACGACGGCTTGTTCCATCTTTTCGTCTTCCTCAAAAGTGATCAGGGTGCCGGACTTGGCTTCCGCGTCAATGTCGATGTCCCATTCGGTGAAGCTGGACAGCACGCGCAGCGGCACCTTGTACTTGCCTGCGAATTCCACCGAGCGGATCTGCAGCACCTTGGAGCCGAGTGATGCCATTTCCAGCATTTCCTCGAAGCTCACGGTGGACAGGCGGCGCGCTTCGGGCACGACGCGCGGGTCGGTCGTGTAGACGCCATCGACGTCGGTGTAGATCAGGCACTCGTGCGCCTTCATCGCAGCGGCCACGGCCACTGCCGAGGTATCGCTGCCGCCGCGGCCCAGCGTGGTGATGTTGCCCTCATCGTCCACGCCCTGGAAGCCGGTGATGATGACCACGCGCCCGGCCGCGAGGTCGGCACGCACGCGCACGTCGTCGATGCTTTCGATGCGTGCCTTCGTGTAGGCCTTGTTGGTCTTGATGGGAACCTGCCAGCCGGCGTAGCTGACCGACTGCAGCCCTTCGGCCTGCAGCGCAATGGCCAGCAAGGCCGACGAGGCCTGCTCGCCGGTGGAAGCCAGCATGTCGAGTTCGCGGCCGTAGGCGTCACCAGGTTTGGCGGGTGCGAGTTCCTTGGCCAGGCCGAGCAGGCGGTTGGTTTCGCCGCTCATGGCGCTGGGCACCACCACCATCTGGTGGCCGGCACGCACCCACTTGGCGACACGCTTGGCGACATTGCGGATGCGCTCGGTCGAGCCCATCGACGTGCCGCCGTATTTATGAACGATCAATGCCATCGGGAAAATGGAAATGGAGAATGAAAGAAGCTTGAAAACCTGGTGGGCAAAGGCGGTGATGCTGCCTGGCCCCGAGGCGGCCCCTGAGCCAGCGCCCGCGGTACGGGCCGGCCGGGTGGATCCGGTCAAACCGGTTGATTGTACCAAGCCAGAATATCGCCTTCGCGCTGGGCGAACCCGGGGCCGAGCCGGATGTGGATGCGGTGTCCTCGCGTGGTGCAGGCATCGATCTGGTCGAGCAGCTCTTCCATCTGCGCTGCGCTGGCACCGCACTGATGGCGCGCGCGCAACCAGTGCCGCAACAGATTGGCCTGCCGCTCGCGCGGAAGCTGGCGCAAGCCGGCAATGCGCGGCGGGTCGCCCACGCTACGCAGATCGTCCTGCGCCAGCGCCGCGAGCAGTTGCTGCGCCTGCGCCGCGTGCCGCGCCGACCGCACGAACGTGTCGCGGAACTGCGGAAAGACTTCTTCCAGTACGGGGAGCAGCCGTGCACGGATGCGGTTGCGCGTGAATGCAATGTTGGTGTTGGTCGGATCGTCGATGTACGCAACGTCCTCTTTCCGCAACCAGTCGCGGATGTCTGCAGCGCGTACGCCCAGCAAAGGCCGGTGGAATTGCACCCCGTGCCGCTCGAACGACGGTGCCATGGATGCAAGACCCGGCAGTCCTGCGCCGCGGCTCAACGCCAGCAGCAATGTTTCCACTTGGTCGTCTGCATGCTGGGCCAGCAGCACCCCGGTTGCGTTGGCCTGCAACGCAAGACGGGAGAGCGCCGTGTAGCGGGCAATGCGTGCGGCCTCTTCGGGGCTTTCACCGGTCGCATGCCGCGCATCGACGCGCTCGGCGTGAAAGGCAATGCCATGGGCAGCACAGAATTCACGCGCATGCGACTCGAAACCGTTCGCTGCCGGTTGCAGTTGATGGTTGACGTGCAGCGCCGACACCTGACCAGGCCACAAGGCAGCAGCAGCCAGCAACAAGGCGGTGGAATCAGCGCCGCCGCTGTACGCGACGGCCAGCGGCATGGGCAGCGCCACAGAGCCCTGCCAGACCGACAGGGCCTGCGCGCAGGGGTTACCTGATTTCGGCCTTGGTGTCGGTGAAGCGGCCATAGCTCTGCAGGCGTTCGTAGCGCCGCTCGAGCAGTTCGCGCGTCTTCAGGTCGGTCACCTGACGCCAGGCGTCGCCCAGCGCGCGCTTGAGGAAGGCCGCCATCTGCTTGTGGTCGCGATGGGCACCGCCTACCGGCTCGTTCACGATCTTGTCCACCAGACCCAACGCCTTGAGGCGGTGCGCCGTGATGCCCAGCGCCTCGGCAGCCTCCTGGGCTTTCTCGCTGGTCTTCCAGAGGATGGACGCACAGCCTTCAGGGCTGATGACGGAATAGACAGAGTACTGCAGCATCAGGACCTGATCCGCCACGCTGATCGCCAACGCGCCGCCGGAGCCGCCTTCGCCGATGATGGTGGTGATGATCGGCACTTCGAGCTGCGCCATCTCGAAGATGTTGCGGCCGATGGCTTCGGACTGGCCACGCTCCTCGGCGTCGATGCCGGGGTATGCGCCGGGCGTGTCGACAAAGGTGAACACAGGCAGCTTGAACTTCTCGGCCGTCTTCATGAGCCGCAACGCCTTGCGGTAGCCCTCGGGCTTGCTCATGCCGAAATTGCGCAGACCGCGCTCCTTCGTGTCGCGCCCCTTCTGGTGACCGAGCACCATGCAGGCGTTGCCGTTGAAGCGCGCGAGGCCGCCGACGATGGACAGGTCATCGGCGAAATGGCGGTCGCCGTGCATCTCGACGAAGTCAGTGAAGATTTCGTGGATGTAGTCCAGCGTGTAAGGACGCTCGGCATGGCGTGCGATCTTGGTGATCTGCCACGGCGAGAGGTCGCTGTAGATGTCTTTCGTGAGCTGCTGGCTCTTCTTGGCGAGCTGGTCGATCTCTTCCGAGATGTCCACCGCCGATTCGTTCTGGACGTAGCGCAGCTCTTCGATCTTGGCTTCGAGTTCAGCGATGGGCTGCTCGAAGTCGAGGAATGTTTTCTTGGCCAACGACGTTTCTCCTGGGCTCTGGGACGCTGCGGCCATCCGCTGGCACCCCCTGCTCGCACACTGCTCAGTAAGCCACCGGCAACGGGTCGAGCGACCGCCAAATATACCAAGTTGCCACGCTGCAGTACGGTTGCCAGGCTTCGGCCACTTCGCGGGCATCGCTGCGGCTGACCGGATCACCCGAAAAGTAGCTCTTGCTGATACCGCTGATCAAGCCGACATCGTCCAGTGGCAGCACGTTGGGCCGCATCAGGTGGAAGATGAGGAACATCTCCGCCGTCCAGCGGCCGATGCCGCGGATGGCCACCAGTTCGGCAATGATGGCTTCGTCGTCCATCGCGTTCCACTGGCTGACGTGGATGGCCCCGCTGTCGAAATGCAACGCGAGGTCCACCAGGTACTCGATCTTGCGGGCCGACAGACCGGCGGCCCGCATGTCGTCCACCTTGAGCTTGAGCACGGCAGACGGCGTCATGCGGCGCGGCAGCCTGGCGAACCTGTCCCACACCGCCTGCGCGGCCTTCACCGAAATCTGCTGGCCCACGATGCTGCGTGCCAGCGTGGTGAACGCATCGCCGCGCGACTGCAGGCAGGCGTCGCCGAACTCGGGGATCAGGCGCTTCATCACCCGGTCCTTCTTCATGAGGTGGCGGCAGGCCTCCTCCCAGTAGTCGGGGACGACGAGAACCGGCTCCTTCGCACCCGCCATGTCAGCCGCGCTCCCAGGTCGTGCCGGTTGGTGAGTCCTTCAGGACCACGCCCTGCTCCAGCAATGCCTTGCGGATGCGGTCGGCCTCGGCAAAATCCTTCGCCTGCTTGGCTGCGACACGCAGGTCGATCTGCTTGCGGATTGCCGCTTCGTCCAGGCCTGCACCGGCCTGGAGAAATGCTTTCGGGTCGCCCTGCAGGATGCCCAGGCAGCCGCCGAGCGCGCGCAGCAGGCCCGACAGTTGCGGCGAGGCGCTCTTGTTCACTTCGGTCGCGAGTTCGAACAGCACGGCCACGGCGTCGGGCGTGCCGAAGTCCTCGTCCATCGCAGCCTTGAAGCGTGCGGCGTAGGGGTCCATCCAGTTGATGGTGACCACGGCAGGACGCACCGAATCGAGCGCCGTGTACAGGCGCTTGAGCGCGGCCCGTGCGTCGGCGAGGTGCACGTCGCTGTAGTTCAGTGGACTGCGGTAGTGCGCACGCACGACGAAGAAACGGATGGTCTCCGCGTCGAACTCTTTCAGCACGTCGCGGATGGTGAAGAAGTTGCCCAGGCTCTTGGACATCTTCTCGTTGTCCACGTTGATGAAGCCGTTGTGCATCCAGGTGCGTGCCAGTTGCCGGCCACTGGCCCCTTCGCTCTGGGCGATCTCGTTTTCGTGGTGGGGGAACTGCAGGTCGGCGCCGCCGCCATGGATGTCGAAGCTCTCACCGAGCAATTCGCAACTCATGGCCGAGCATTCGATGTGCCAGCCAGGGCGGCCCGGGCCGAACTGGCTCGGCCACTTCACCTCGTCGGGCTCGGTGGGCTTGGCGCTCTTCCAGAGCACGAAGTCCAGGGGGTCTTCCTTGCCGTCGAGCACGGCCACGCGTTCGCCCGCATGCAGTTCGTCGAGCGACTTGCCGCTGAGCTTGCCGTAGCCCTTGAATTTGCGCACGGGGTAGTTCACGTCGCCGCTGTCCACGCGATAGGCCAGTCCGTTCTTCTCGAGCCTGCCGATCATGTCCAGCATCTGCGGGACGAACTCGGTGGCGCGCGGCTCGTGCGTGGGCCGCTCGATGCCCAGCGCGTCGGCATCGGCATGCAGTGCCTGCACCATACGGTTGGTCAGCGAGCGGATGGACTCGCCGTTCTCCACAGCGCGGCGGATGATCTTGTCGTCGATGTCGGTGATGTTGCGCACGTAGGTGACGCGCAGGCCCGAGAGCCGGAGCCAGCGCTGAACCACGTCGAATGCGATCATGGAACGCGCATGGCCGAGATGGCAATAGTCGTACACGGTCATGCCGCACACATACATGCGCACATGCCCCGGCTCCAACGGTGAAAAGTCCTCCATGGCACGCGTGAGCGTGTTGTAGATGCGCAGGGTCATGAACGGTAGGGAAACGGGGGATGCCGTGCAGGAGGTCGTACCCCCTCGGCTACAATCCGCCGCAGTATATAGCCCCCTGTTCGGGCTTGTCACCGCACCAGAGCAAAGAGGCTTTATGAAGCAAGCATGTGTTCCGTCGGTTACCTCCACACCGGTTTCCGTGCGCCGTCTCGGCGCAGCACTCGCGGTTTGCGCGCTGCTGTGGACGGGTGCCGTTCATGCAGATGAATACGGCGACGTCAACCAGTTGCTCAAGTCCGGCAAGTATTCCGAGGCGCTGAACAAGGCAGACATGTTCCTCGCGAGCAAGTCGCGCGATCCGCAGATGCGCTTCCTGAAAGGCGTCATCCTCACCGAAATGGGCCGCCCGGTCGATGCGGTGAATGCGTTCCAGGCGCTCACGCAGGACTACCCCGAGCTGCCCGAGCCCTACAACAACCTGGCAGCGCTGTATGCGCAGCAGAACCAGCTGGACAAGGCGCGCGCCGCGCTCGAAATGGCCGTGCGCATCAACCCCAACTACGCCGTGGCACACGAAAATCTGGGTGACGTGTATGCGCGTCTGGCCAGCCAGTCGTACAACAAGGCTTTACAGCTGGATACGAGCAGCACCGCGCTGCCTGCGAAACTCACAGCTGTGCGTAGCGTGCTCAATCCGCCGTCGCGCACCGCCGCCAGGAAATAACGCTTTCGAGGCCTGTCGAGGCTTCTGCCTGAAGGACGAAGCGGGCTTGACCCAATTCGTCCGTATCGTTCACTCCGCCCAACGAGGCATACACGAGGCATACGCATGGTTCAATCTTCCGCATCCCGATCTTTCGACACGGCCCGCAGCACCGGCCGCCGCGCGCTGCTGGCCGTGGCCGCACTCGCGCTCGCCTTGCCGATGGCTGCATCGCCCGCATTCGCACAGGCCAAGGCACCGCGCGTGAAGTTCGTCACCAGCGCCGGCGAGTTCGTGATGGAGGTCTATCCCGACAAGGCGCCCAAGACGGTCGCCAACTTCCTGCAGTACGTGAGCGACAAGCACTACGACGGCACGGTTTTCCACCGCGTCATCGGCAACTTCATGATCCAGGGTGGCGGCTATGACGCGTCGTACACCGAGAAGAAGACGCGGCCGCCCGTGATGCACGAAGGCCGCGAATCGCTGGCTGCCGGCCTGCGCAACGAGGTCGGCACTGTCGCCATGGCGCGCACCAACGACCCGAACTCTGCGTCGGCCCAGTTCTTCGTGAACGTCAAGGACAATGCCTTCCTCGACCCGACGCCGATCCCGCCGGGCGACCCGGTGCCGCGCTTCGAATACCAGGGTCGCGTGTATGAAAACACACCGCGCGCGAACCTGCTGGCCGCACCGCAGCTGTACGGTTACACCGTGTTTGGCCGCATCGTCAGCGGCATGGACGTCGTCAACAAGATCAAGGACACGCCTACAGGCGCGGGCGGTCCCTTCCCCTCCGACGTGCCCAGGACGCCCGTCGTCATCCGTTCAGCCACCCTGCTGAAATAACGAAAAGAGAGCCACCATGAGCAACCCGAAAGTCGAACTGCACATCCGCAACCACGGCGTCATCACCCTCGAACTCGACGCAGACAAGGCGCCCAAGAGCACGGCCAACTTCCTGGCCTATGTGAACAAGGGCCACTACGACAACACGATCTTCCACCGTGTGATCCCCGGCTTCATGGTGCAGGGCGGCGGTTTCGAACCCGGCATGAACCAGAAGCCGACCGATGCGCCGATCGAGAACGAGGCCAACAACGGCCTGAAGAACGACAACTACACCGTGGCCATGGCCCGCACGCAGGCACCGCATTCGGCGTCCGCGCAGTTCTTCATCAACGTGTCCGACAACGGCTTCCTGAACCACACGGCGCCCTCCATCCAGGGCTGGGGCTATGCGGTGTTCGGCAAGGTCGTCTCCGGCACGGAAGTGGTGGACAAGATCAAGGGCGTGAAAACCGGCCGCAAGGGCTTCCACGACGACGTGCCGAACGAAGACGTGGTCATCGACAAGGCCGTCGCAATCTGACGCACGGCGGGTGACGGCACTGCGCCCCGATGTCGCGGCTCATTCATGAACACGTTCATGATTGACGCCGCGCAACACCCCCCTCTCCTCGAAGCGCCGGCGTCATGGCGCGCGGTGGACTTCATCTCCGACCTTCACCTGCAAGCGGCCGAGCCGGCAACGGTCGCGGCATGGAAGCGCTATATGGCGCAATCGCCGGCAAACGCGATCTTCATCCTGGGCGATCTCTTCGAGGTCTGGGTCGGGGACGATGCCGCGCAACCCGGCAGCTTCGAGCACGAATGCGCGCAGGTGCTGCAGGAAGCAGCGCACACGCGCGAGCTCTTCTTCATGCACGGCAACCGCGACTTCCTGCTCGGCGACACGATGGCCGCCGCCGGCGGATTCGCACTGCTGCAGGACCCGACCGTGCTGCTGTTTGCCGGCCAGCGCTGGCTGCTGACGCACGGGGACGCACTGTGTCTCGATGACCACGACTACATGGCGTTCCGTGCACAGGTGCGCAACGACGCATGGCGCAACCAGTTTCTCGCACAGCCGCTGCAACAGCGGCAGGCGGTCGGGCGCGAACTGCGTGCGCAAAGCGAAGCGCGAAAGCGCAGTGGCGCGACGTACGCCGATGTCGATGCCGGAGAAGCCCGGCGGTGGCTCAGCGCGGCGAACGCCAGCACCCTGATCCATGGTCACACGCACAAGCCTGCCGAACACCCCCTGGGCCAGGGCATGCGTCGCGTGGTGTTGAGCGACTGGGAAGCTGATGCGAAGCCGCAGAGGCTGGAGGTGATGCGCCTGAGCGCTGACGGACTGCAGCGCATTGCGCTCGGCAGCCTGTCACCGGAGGCCTGAGCGGTGTTCGGCTGGCTGCGCAGACGCGCCAAGGCACGCCCCATCCCCGATGGCCTGTGGAACTCCGTCATCGCCGCACACCCTTTCCTGGCGCGGCGCACAGTCGATGAGCAGCAACGCATGCGCGCGCTGTCGGAAGAATTCCTCGCCAGCAAGGAATTCACCGGCGTGCACGGCGTGACGGTCACCGACGAAATGGCGGTCGCGATAGCCGCGCAGGCGGTGTTGCCCGTGCTCAACCTGGGCCTTCACTGGTATGACGATTTCGTTGGCATCGTCGTGCATCCGGGCGACGCCGTCGCACGCCGCTCACAGGTCGACGAGGCAGGCGTTGTGCATCAGTACGACGAAGTGCTGTCAGGCGAAGCGATGGACGGTGGACCGGTGATGCTGAGCATGCAGGCCGTCGCGGAGTCCGCAGATACCGCGCCGCAGGGCTACAACGTGATCATCCACGAGTTCGCACACAAGATCGACATGCGTGACGGCGACAACGACGGCTGTCCGCCGCTCACCGCGCGTTTCATGGGCGCTGCGAGCGTCCAGCAGGCGCGTGTGAACTGGCTGGCGACGCTCACCACGGAATACGACCGCTTCCGCGAAGAAGTCATCATTGCAGAGCGATTCGGCGGCAGCTGGCCTTGGCTGGATTCCTACGGAGCCACCGCCATCGACGAGTTCTTCGCCGTGTGCTGCGAGGCGTACTTCGTGAACCGGGCGCAGTTCGATGCGTCGTTCCCGAAGCTCGTGCCGATGTTCGACGAATTCTTCGGAAACGCCAACAGCCAGCTCAGCGACGCAGCAGCGCCTTGAGCGCGTTCTGCAAACGTCGCGCGCTGGCGTCGTCGTGCGCAGAAGCCAGCACGGCCGCCACGTCCTGGCCCCAGGTCTGCGCCGGCGGCGGATCGTTGCGGCGTGTGAGCAACTGCAGTTGCATCGCACGGCGCGCCTCGAGGTGCTCCGCCGGCGTCGGCACTTCAGCAGCCATTTCGAGGCGCAGCAGCGCTTGCGCAGCGTCGCCCTTCGGCGCGCTGCCGAGACTCTGCGTCCAGCCGGTGCGCAGCGCCGGGGACACCGCACGACCCAGCTCCGCCTGGCTCGGGATCGCATCGGGCTTGCGCTGCGACCATGCGTCGAGCAGTTGCGTCAATGCTTCGCCATGAGCCTGCGCCGCAAGCTTCTTGAGTGCAAACTGTGCGCGGTCCATCGCGTCGCGCTGGGCGCGGAATGCCGCGTCGCCCAGGCGCGGGCCGCGCGGTGCGTCGTCTCGCGGGCCAAAGCCACGGCGGTCGTCACCGCGGCCTGCGCCGAAACCACCCGGGCCACGCGCCCCGTCACGACGGTCATCGGAGCGACGCTCCCCGCCGCCACGACGGTCGTCACGGCGATCCCCGGGGCGTCCGCCACGTGCAGGCGTGGGTGCCTCAGCCTTGCGTGCGCCGGGACGATCGTCACCACGCACGGCGACCACCGGCTTCGGCGGCGCCTTGGGTGCTGCAGCGGGAACTGGCGTTGCTTCGCCCTCGGCAGATTCTGTGGTGCCGCCAGCATCAGGTGCTTTGGCGCTTTCGTCTGCCGCACTTGCCTGAACAGCGTCGACAGCCGATGCAGCGGTGGTGACATCGGCGTCCGTCGCCGCAGGCGCGGGGGGTGCACCAGGCGCAACAGCCTGCTGCGCCGCCTGGTTGCGGATCGCCGCTTCCAGCGCGGTCACGGCGGCACGGATCTGCTGCGCGTCACCGCCCGCGCTGGCACTCTCGACAGCCTTCGCCGCCTCCAGCACCACGCGATCGTGCTCGCTCATCGCCGTCGCCGCCTTCTCGCGCTCGGCGGTCTTGCGGTTGAAAGCGTCGTCGATGGGCTTGCGGAATGCGTCCCACAGCTTCTGCTCCTGCCGACGGTCCAGCGGCACCACTTGCGCCTCGGCCTGCCAGCGCTGCTGCAGCGACTTCACCGCGTCGATGCGCAACATCGGCGCGGCACCCAGCGTCGTGGCCTCTTCGATCATCGCGTGGCGACGCTGCAGGCTCGCCTTCTGCGCAGCTTCGAGCGGACCATGCGCTGCAGAAATGGCTTCTTTCCATTGCGGCTGCAGTTCTGCGAAAGCCTTTTCACCCAGATGCCCGGCTTCACGCCAACGCTCGGCAAAATGATGCAAGGCGCGGTTCACGGCCTTCCAGTCGGTGTTTGCGGACTGCGCGGTTGTCCAGGCCTTGACCTCTTCGATCAGCGACAGGCGCTGCGCCTTGTGCTCGGCCGATTCGGCGCGCACCTTGTCGAGCCAGGCTTCCACGACCTTGTGGGCTTCGTTGCACGCTTCGTCAAAGCGCTTCCACAACGCGTGATTCGGCGCGCCGCCCTGGTCGATCTGCTTCCATTGTTCGCGCAAGCCACGCAGCGTCTCCTGCATCTTGCGTCCGCCCACGCGCGGCTCGACGAGCAATGCTTCAGCCTTGTTGACGAGCTCCTCGCGCAACTGGTCTGCACGCCAGCGTTGCCAGCCCTCGAGTTCACCGGCTGCTGCCAGCGCGGCATGGGCCTGCGCTTCGAGCTTGTCGTCGATGAGCTTGCCGTGTTCCTTGAGCGCATTGCGCAGTGCAGACGCCGCGCCAACGCTGGCCTTGCCGTGGCCTTCGGCGATTTCCTGCTCGAGCCTGGTGAGGACTTCGCGCACAGCAGTCACCGAACGCGCGCGCTCTTGCGGGTCGACCTTCGGCCGCGCGGGCTTGGCAGTCTTGGGAGCCGCTTCGGGGGCGACGCCGCGCGCTGCGCGCAATTCGTCGGCCCACACCGGCACCGGCGGCAAGGGAGCCGCCGCATCGGACGCAGCGGCAACGGCCAACGCGAGCGCTGCGGAGAAGGCCTCCCACACGACGAGGAGCTGACCACGCGAGGCATCGAGCAGGGGCGGGAACTTCGGATCGAGGCTGGCCCAGCCCGCATCCACCTGCAGTGCATCAGCCTGCGATTGCCAGGCGGCAACGTCCGTACCCAGGGTCTCGGCTGCGGCCCGCGCGTCCTGCCAGCCCTTGGTGGACAGCACCTCGATGCGTTGCGCGAGCAGCACGGCGGCTTCACGCTGTACCTGCACGCGATGCTGCAAGTCTTCAATGGCCTTGACGCGATCCGCCAATTGCGTCTTCAGTGCTGCCAGCGGCTCACGGCTGAGCGGCGCGCCGGCCTTGGCCGCGTCGCGTTGCCAGGCGAGCGCATCGGCAATGTTCAGGCGCGTCTGGGCAAGAAGCGCCTGCGCCTTGTCGGCCCATTCGGCAGCAATGGTTTCCTGACCCTTGGCACGGCGCAGTTCGTCGAGCTTCTCGCGCACCGGGCGCGCAGCACCCTTGTCGCGCGCACTCAGCTCCTTGAAGACTTCCTGCATCAGTTCGGGCGTGGGCTGGGTGGCAAGCCATTCACGCACACGCGAGGCGCGCTCACCCGCCGTGGGCGCAGAAAACGCGCCACCCGTGGTGGCGTCGAGAGGATGGGCTTCCTGGGGTTTGGGGGACTGCTGGCTCACGGGAACTGCTTCGGGCGATGGTTTACGGGACTGAAAAGGAAACATGCGATCTGCTTTTTTATTCCAACGACGTGCTGCTGACCACCGTTTGCCGGTGGCCGCGCCTTGTCCCCCTATTTTCGCCGCTATTTTCGGCGGCGACCCGGGAATAAACGCTGACCCTGCCGCTAACGTGTCGCCAGGCTGAGCTCCGCGCGGGGCCGCCATGCACCTTCGGCGGCCGTTGTGGCCGCAACGGCAGGCAACGCAGGTGCGCCGAGGAACAGCCGCTCAGCCGGAATCTGCCTGGAAGCCAGGTAGTCCTTCACGGCCACGCCGCGCTGGACAGCGAGCTCCCGCATCAGGTCCGGCGTGACGGGAATGCTTGCCAGAAGCAGGCTTTCCATTTCGTCCTGCGGCAGCTCTTTCATCATGCCGACGAGATTTCGCGGCTTCGGCATGTCGGCGCGGCGATAGACCGCGCGCAGCAACGCCGGGTATTCCGCATCGCTGACGGTGACTGTGCCCGACGCGCTCTGCCCCCCGAGCACCATGACGCGCCGCTTTTCAGCCTGCACCAGCTGGCGCAACCTGTCGCGCTTGAAAGCGTCACGCTCGGCGTCGAGGTTGGCGGCGCCGACCACCGTCATGCGGAGTGCGGGACGGTCGGCCAGTGCCTTGGCGATCTTGTCCAGACTCTGCTGCGACTGTGGCGTCACTTCTGACGTGCCCGCGGGGAACGTGATCGCGCTCAACTCGTCGCCTCCTCCGCCGAATGCGCCGGCCAGCAAGCTGAAGGGCGAGGTGATGGCCTTCACGATCAGGTTGACGATGACCTTGAAGATCACGGGCCCCAGGCTGAACTGCGGGTCGTTGAGCGAACCGCTGATGGGCAGGTCGATGTCGATCACGCCATTGCGATCCGCCAGCAGCGCCACCGCCAGCTTCACCGGCAGGCTGTTGGGCGCGCCGGGCACCGGCTCGCTGAAAGTCAGCTGATTGAGCACGAGTTTGTTGCTCGCCGTGAGTTGGCCATCGGGCTGCACCTTGTAGGCGACGTCCACGCTCAGCTTGCCGCGCTCGATGCCATGCCCGGCGTACTTGATGCTGTAAGGCGACAACGGCGAGAGCTCGAGGTCGCGCACCTTGCCGCGAACATCGAGCGCGAGCGGCTTCGCGAGCGGGTTGAGCTTGCCGGTGATCTCCAGTGAAGCCGTGCCTTCCGCACGGCCCCGGAGTTCGAGATCCGCCAGCTCCGGCTCGCCTTGCGGCGCCAGCGATGAGAACGCGCCCAGGCGACCCGTGAGCTCACTGAGGTTGGCGCTGTAGTTGGGCCGGACGAAATAGTCGGAGAACAGCACGCGGCCATTCACCAGCGAGATCGGGCCGAAGCGGATGTCGGCCGGCGGGCCTTCTGCAACCGGCGCGGTTGCTGTGGCGCTTGCCGAGGCAGTCGCTGGCTGGCCCGCAGATGGCGGGTCGTGCCTCACCAGATCCTGCAGGTTGATGCGCCCGTCCGGATTGATCGTCACGCGCGCATAGAAATCGGCCAGCGTTGTTTCGCGCACATTGACGCGCGTCATGGTGCCCGGTGCCATGGCCACCTCCAGTCCGCGCAGGCTCAACGCTTTCCAGCTGAGCAGCTCTTCGCTGATGCTGAAACCGGCCGGCGCTCCAGCCACCTGCGCCAGCGGCACCGTGTTCGCACGGAAATCTTCCAGCGACGTATCGCCCGACACCTGGACGGCCGGACCTGCCGGCATCTGCGCGAACCGGACTTGTCCGCGGAAGCTCGCATCCGCACGCAGCAGCTCGATGTTCAGGAACTGCTGGAGATAGGCCGCGAAAGCATGAGCCGGCACGGCAACGGCCTCGAGTCGACCTTGCGCGACCAGCGGTCGAGGGGCCACGGTGCCACGGAAATCCACACGACCCGGCTCGCTGCGGGGCGTCGCGATGCGCGCCGACATGTTCACCTGCGCGGCACGCGCGGTGTCAGGCGCGACGTTGCGGGCCAGCAGCTTGAGCGCGGAGACCTCCAGCGCAACCGGCCTGCGGGAAGAGCGCGCGGCAAAACGGTCGGCAAACGACACGGCGCCACCCTCAAGGCTGAATTCGGCCAGCGTCACGGCCCAAGGCTTGGAGCTTTCCGCGGAAGATGCGCCGGCTGGTGTCGTGCTCCGCAGCCATCGTTCATACATCCAGACACCGTCGGCATCACGCTCGACACGCAGCCTGGGCTGGGTGATTCCAAGGCGGCCGACGGCAAGAGTCTGCTTTGCCAAGTCGGCCTGCACGTCGGCAACCTCCAGCTTGCCGAGCCCGGCGAGTTGCGTCTTGCCATTCGCCAGCGCCACATTGGCAATCGACGCGGCAGGCACGGCGATCTGCAGGCCGTCGGGTTTCCACGCCACCCGGGTTTGCGCACTGAGCGTGCCGGACAAGGTGGGCTCGATGAACGGGCGCAGATATGGCGCGACGACCTGAAGCGACAAGCCGTCGAGTTGCGCGTCCAGCTGCGCGGCGTCAGCCGTCGCCTCTCCCTTGAATGAAATCTGGCTCTGGGCGAGTTTGCCGGCGCCGCTGAACGGGATCGGCTGGCTGGCCGGCCACGCGACAGCATTGGCTTCCATGCCGAAATCCGTCAGCGCCAGATCTGCTGCAGGTCGCAGGGTCGCGTCGTGCCATTTGACGGTGGCTCCCTGGACCGAGAGCCTGGCGAGTTCGACACGCCAGGCCGGACCGGGAGTTGCCGTGTCCGGAACGGCCACCGCAGTAGGCGCACTTTTCGCCTCAGCCGGCTTTGGCGGCGTGGCGATCTCCACCAGATTGACCTGCCCACCCGCTCCACGGGTTACCGCCAGCTCCGGCGTGTCGAGCACGAGCTCGGACAGCTTGACCGAGCGTTCCAGCGGGCGCACGTCGGCCAGCCCGATCCGCAGGCTGCGGAAATCGAGCAAGGGCGCGTCCTGCCTGTCCGTCAACTTGAGACCGGAGATCTGGACGGTGCCGCTCAGGCGCACGGCCATCTGGGGCACTTGTTCGAAGTAGACCTTCATGTCGGCATCCACCGAAGCGGTTTTGAGCCGGACAGGAAGAGAAGCCGGAAGATAGGCCAGATAGGGCGACAGATCGAAGCCATTCAACCGGAATGCCGCATCCGTTTTGCGCGTTTCGTCGAACGGCGTGCCCTCGGCCGTGGAGTCGAAGCGGCTTCCGTTGAGGGAAAAAGCAAGGCGGGGGAGCACTTTCACCTCGCGCTGCGATGGCAGATTGCTCAGGAACGGCACGCCCAGCGCGAAATCCCGCAGCGCGTGCGTCTTGCCGACGCTGTCGTCCTGGAAATCCAGGGAGCCCCCCTGGATGGCCAGGTTGTAGAGCGCAAAGCGAAGCGGGTCGGCAGGCTTTTCCGGCTCGACGCCGCCCGACAGCTTCTGCAGCACATCGTCGATGTCGTAGCGCCCCGCGCCCAGATGGCGAAGGCGCACGAGCGGCTCATCGACCTGAACCGCGTCGACGACCGGCGCCAGCCGAAGCAGGGACTGCAGCTCACCATCTATATAGATACGTTGCACCGTCAACTGGGGCGGCGCACCCTCCGCACCGGCGATGCTCAGTTGCCGCAGTGTCAACTCGAGCGACCATGGACGGAAATCAACCTCGCCTACCGTGACATCGCGCCCCAGCGCCAGACTGGCCTGCTTCTGCAATTGGGACTTGACCAGCGGGGGCACGGCGACCCACGCCACGGCCCAGATCGCAAGCAGGCCCAACACGGCCCACAGCACCTTTCGCACCCATTTCCTGCCGAGAATCTGCGCCATGTTGCTCATGCGTGGAAGTGTCCATCGCCGGGCAACACGAGGTCAACCGAAGTCAGCCATTGAGAGGCGGGACCGGGTACCCCGGATCGACCAGAAAGAAGAAAGCCCGGCCACCTGGCCTTCAGCCGGATGGTCGGGCTCGACGGCTGACGCGAAGGCCCATGCCGTCTCGGTTTTGCAAGACTGGAAGCGTGTTGTTCCAGCCTGCCGGGCGCAATGGATTGCGCCCAAGGGTTGCCGTCGGTTTTCCGTCACCTCTGGTGCCGGCTACCTCTGGCGGTATGCCTGAACATTCAGGCCCGGGAAACTTAGCAAATGGGCCTCAGGATTTCAAAAAATGCTTTTCTATGGCTTCCAAAGCAGCGATTGCCTGATGAAAACCCGCATTTGTAAGATATTTTTACTTATGAAAGATTGATTTGATATTCTTGACTAGATATTAAGAATGTTTTTACAATCCGCCCCGTCCCAGCTTTCAGGGACACACGAACCCGCTGCCGACCCCGGCTACATCGGTTCCACAGACGCCCAGAGCATTCCCAAGCGGGCAGGAACCAGATGGCGTACCAATCCAACGACGTACCCTGCGACTGCCTCCTGCAGTCTCCCAAGGTCCGCGCCACGATGAGGAAGTGCTATGACAGCGTTAGAGAAAACAGTCCAGGCCGTACAGACGTTCGCGTCCGATGTGGCCGAGGGCTTTTTCGAGATCACGCACAACGGCTTCGCCCTGCTGGGCCTGGCCGTCGTATTCGGCGTGATCACACTGACGGCCCGCCCTGACCTGCGTCAGACGGGCGAAGAGAAATTGATGGGCTGGCTCCAGGCCCGCCAGATCGCGGCCCTGGGCATCACGCCCGAGCCGAGCGCCATGGAGCGCGCGACTGCCGCCAACCCGCATGCCCTCCCCAAGGACCAGGCGGCCGTGGCTTTCTGGCTGAGCCGCAAGTACAAGGTGGCGCCCGAGCCGTTGAGCGTGCTGGTGGCGGAGGCTTACGAGGTCGGCCGCAAGGCCAAACTCGACCCGACGCTGATCCTGGCCATCATGGCCGTGGAATCGAGCTTCAACCCTTTCGCGCAGAGCCCTGTCGGCGCACAGGGGCTGATGCAGGTGATGACCAAGGTCCACACCGACAAATACGACAGCTTCGGCGGCACCCTGGCCGCATTCGACCCCGTGGCCAATCTGCGGGTGGGCGTGAAGGTGCTGCAGGAATGCATCGCCCGCGCCGGCTCGCTCGAGGGAGGCCTGCGCTTTTACGTGGGTGCGGCCAATCTCGAAGACGACGGTGGCTATGCCGCCAAGGTGATGGCCGAACACGCCCGCCTGATGGTCGTGGCCTCGGGCCGCGCCATGCCGGTGGTTCCGCCGATGCCTGCCGCGCCGCCGGTTCAGGTGATCCCGGTCGAAGCCGGTCCGATCGCACATCCGCCTTCCGCCGACAAGGTGGCTCTGCTGTCCCAGTCCTGATCGGCTGGCGCAAACTGCGCCGGCTCAGTTAAACTCCAGCCCGTGCGCAACTGGCGATAGGTGCCCGCTCCCGCGAGCGAGGCGCTGACGTGGAAAAGCACGGGGCTTGCCCCCGTCAACCACTGGGAAGCGCACCGCCTGCCGCCGGCAGGTGTTCAGCCGTTCGCCTGGGCAGCCCTTGTTTTGCAAGGCCAACGTTTCAGGACTGCCATCCATGTACAACCGCAACATCCTCGTCGAACAGACCGACCCCGAGATCTGGGCTGCCATCCAGGCCGAGAACGCCCGCCAGGAACACCATATCGAGCTGATCGCCAGCGAAAACTACGCCTCGCCCGCCGTCATGGCCGCGCAGGGCACACAGCTCACCAACAAGTACGCCGAGGGCTACCCGGGCAAGCGCTATTACGGCGGCTGCGAATACGTCGACATCGCCGAGCAGCTGGCGATCGACCGCATCAAGCAGATCTTCGGCGCAGACGCCGCCAATGTGCAGGCGCACTGCGGCGCCTCAGCCAATGAAGCCGTGTTCCTCGCCTTCCTCAAGCCAGGCGACACCATCATGGGTATGAGCCTGGCCGAGGGCGGCCACCTCACGCACGGCATGCCGCTGAACATGTCGGGCAAGTGGTTCAACGTCGTGTCCTACGGCCTCAACGAGAAGGAAGAGATCGATTACGACGCCATGGAGCGCAAGGCGCATGAGTCGAAGCCCAAGCTGATCGTGGCCGGCGCATCTGCCTATTCGCTGCGCATCGACTTTGCCCGCTTCGCCAAGGTGGCCAAGGACGTCGGGGCGATCTTCATGGTGGACATGGCCCACTACGCCGGCCTGATCGCCGCAGGTGTTTACCCCAACCCGGTGCCGCACGCCGACGTCGTGACCTCCACCACGCACAAGAGCCTGCGCGGCCCGCGCGGCGGCTTCATCCTGATGAAGGCCGAGCATGAGAAGGCCATCAACAGCGCCATCTTCCCTGGTCTGCAGGGCGGCCCGTTGATGCATGTGATCGCGGCCAAGGCCGTGGCTTTCAAGGAAGCGCTGAGCCCCGAGTTCAAGGCATACCAGCAGCAGGTTGTGAAGAACGCGCAGATCGTCGCCGAGACGCTGACGCAGCGCGGCCTGCGCATCGTCTCCGGCCGCACCGAAAGCCATGTCATGCTGGTCGACCTGCGTGCCAAAGGCATCACCGGCAAGGAAGCCGAGGCCGTGCTGGGCGCCGCCCACATGACCATCAACAAGAACGCGATCCCCAACGACCCGGAAAAGCCGATGGTGACCAGCGGCGTGCGCATCGGCACCCCCGCCCTGACCACACGCGGCTTCAAGGACGAGGAAGCCCGCGCCACGGCCAATCTGGTGGCCGACGTGCTGGACAATCCGCGCGATCCGGCGAACATCGAGGCGGTTCGCGCCAAGGTGAATGCGCTGACCGCGCGCTTCCCTGTGTACAAATAATGAGCCCCTACGCTCAGCAGTTCGTGTCGTCGCTGCCCCCCGAGGGGGCCGAGCCCGCCTTGGGGCGGCCCGGTGGCGGGCTGTAACCATGCGCTGCCCCTTCTGCGGCCACGCCGAGACCCAGGTGGTCGAGACGCGCGTGTCCGAAGAAGGGGATTTCATCCGCCGGCGCCGCCAGTGCGCCGACTGCGAGAAGCGCTTCACCACGTATGAAAGGCCGGACGTCAACTACCCGGCCATCGTCAAGAAAGACGGCCGGCGCATCGACTACGAACGCGCCAAGCTGCTGGCCTCCATGAACCTGGCGCTGCGCAAGCGCCCCGTCAGCACCGACCAGATCGACAGCGCCATCGAGCGCATCGAGGAAAAACTCCTCAGCCTGGGCCTGCGCGAAGTGCCCTCCACCCGCATCGGCGAACTCGTCATGCGCGAACTCAAGAAGCTCGACAAGGTCGCCTACGTGCGGTTTGCCAGCGTTTACCGCAGCTTCGAAGACATCGACGAGTTCCGGGCGCTGGTGGATGAAGTGCGGCGTTGACGCCTTTTTCCGCAAGCTGGGCGACTTACGCAGCTACAGAGTCCACGCCACCTGTCCTCTGCCGGGAGCGCCAACTATTTCACACCGGCTCCCAATAATTGTAACGACGAATTGCCACTTGTCGGGAAAGAGTTCCCGCCCATCGGCACGCGGGAAGATACAGTTGTGACCATCTATATCCTTCCCCAACCGCTAAGAGGCCCGACATGCAACGCAAGAATGGATTTACCCTGATTGAAATGATGATCGTTGTCTCGATCGTCTCGATCCTGGCCGCCATTGCCATTCCCGCTTATTCCGATTACATCCGTCGAAGCAAGATTTCCGAAGCGGTCGCGGAACTGAGCTCGATGAAGCTCAAAATGGAGCAGTATTTTCAGGACAAGCGCACCTACACCGATTCGTGCACCGCCAATACCGTCGCCCCCCTGCCAGCAGCGACCAAGGAATTCACCTTCGCGTGCCCGACCCGGACTGACACCACCTATGTAGTGACGGCGACAGGCAATCCGGGCACCATCATGGCCGGCTTCACCTACACCATCAACCAAGCCGGCGTGAAGCAGACACTGGCGCTGCCCACTGGCTGGCCCGGGGCAGGCAATACGACCACCTGCTGGATCACGAAGAAGGGGGATCTGTGCTGACCGGGCGCCGCGTTCACGGCTTCACGCTGATCGAACTGGTGGTCGCGATGGCGATCCTGGCCGCTCTGGTGGCACTCGGCGCTCCGACACTGCGGGAGTTCAGCGCCAATAGCAAAATCAGGGCGGCTGCCGAGAGCATGGTCGCCACACTGCAACAAGCCCGCAGTGAAGCGCTCACCCGCAATGTACCGGAGGCCGCGCCAATCGAATTCGTGCTGACCAATCAGGATCCGCTGGAAAGCAACGTCGACGCAGTCGTTCCGACCGTCGGCGGCAGGAACTGGGTCGTGCGCGTCAAGGACATGTCGCCCAGCCCACCTGCGACGTACCTGTTCATCAGCGGCCAATCCGGCAGCGACGGGTCCGCCTCGCAGCCTGTCACGCTGACCGCGACATCGACCAGCGGCAGCGTCAAGGGCCTCTATTTCAACAGCCTTGGACAACTCAGTGTGAATGCTCCTGCGGGAGCGACAGGTGCACTCAATGAGCCTGCTTCGTTCCTGTTCAGCAATCCGCAGGGCGGCAACTGCCAGAGCGCGACGACGGACCCCGGCAGCATGCGCTGCCTGCAAGTACGCGTGTCCGTCAGCGGCCAGGTTCGCCTGTGCGACCCGATGGTGACAGCAGTGGGCGACTCCCGCACCTGCTAAGGAAGACCCGCATGACCACCCATCGATCCGCAGGTTCTCAACAAGGCAGCTTTGTCATTGAAGCGCTGGTGTCCCTTCTGATTTTTTCCCTTGGCATCCTTGCGATGATGACCGCCAGCCGCGTTGCGATCTCGGCGCAGACAGATGCCAACATCCGCACTGATGCCGCACAGTTGGCAAATGAGGCTGCGCAGATCATCTGGCTGAACGTGGACCGCACCAAAGAAAGCGACAAGCCGGAATTTGGCGCCTCGCTGAATACGTTTGCATATCAACCGGACGGGGCAGACTGCGTCTTCTCTGGCAGTACCACTGCGGCAACCTCCATCCCGGCCATCGGTGCCTGGCTCGCAAAAGTGAAATCGACGGCAGGCCTGCCGGGTTCGCTTGAAACCGGCCAGCAAATCAAAGTGGAACTCGATCCGGTTGACATTGACGATGGGAAGCCGGCAGGCCGAAACAAGGTGACGATCACGTTGTGCTGGCAAGGTCCCAACGATCTGGCCAAGCGGCAGCACATCCTCGTCACGCAGGTGAACTGAACGATGAACAACCTTCGCAATACCCGCCGCCCCCCGGCCAGTGCAGGCTTCTCGCTGATGGAGGTCATCGTCGGGATTGCCATCGGCATGGTGGCCATCATCGTCATCATGCAGACCTTGTCGGTCTGGGACGCGCAAAAACGCACCACGACGTCCGGTGCCGACGCGCAGTTGAACGGCAGCATCGGCATGTACGCGATGGACCGGGACCTCAAGCTGGGAGGAATGGGTTTTGGCACCGCGAACGCAGCAGTTCTGGGCTGCAGCGTCAAGGCCAGAAGCGCAGCGCGCGGCGGTGATTTCCTTTTCGATCTTATGCCCGTGCTCATCACGCCCGACACGGTCACCGGCCGCGACGAGATCGCGGTGACGTACGGAAACTCCAAGCTGCTGACTGCCGACATCGCGTTCACGGCGGCGACGACCACTTCCAAGGTCGCCACACGGCAAGCCGGCTTCCTGGTCGGCGACAAGGTGATCGCCACCCGTGAATCGGGCACCATGACCTGCGACATGGTCGAGATATCCGATGCCAGCAATGTCGATGGCAAGACCCTCGTCCATGCTGGCGGTGACTGGAACCGCACGTCCGGCTCCGACCCCACGCTCGCCACGGGCTTGCTGTTCAATATGGGCGACGCCCCCAGGCGACACGTCTGGCGAATCCAGTCGGACAATCTGGTGTGGTACGACGACTTCCTCACCGACCCTGCCACTCTTCCGGGCGCCGCTACACCGGTCGCTGAAGGCATCGTAGGCCTCAAGGCCGTTTATGGAATTGCCTCCGCCGGAACGACCATCGACAACTGGACCACAACTGCCCCCACCGACTGGACGACAGTACGGGCCATCCGCGTCGGCATGCTCGCGCGCAGCCGGCAGTACGAAGCCGTGCTCAAGGGCGACAAGACCTGCTGCGTGGACGTCACGCCCGATGTACCGACCTGGTTTGGCTCCACGCTGACCACGCCGGTGCCCTTTGTCATGACCAATCTGGATGGCTCGGACGGTACCAGTGAACCCGCCAACCCTGCCAACAACTGGAAGCGTTACCGCTATCGGGTGTACGAAACACTCGTCCCGCTGCGCAACGTGATTTGGGGAGTTTCGTCGTCGTGAGCATGAAACTGCGCCACCGCACAATGCCAGCCCGCGTCGGGTTCGCACGGGAGCAAAAAGGCATGGTCCTTGTGCTTTCCGTCATAGTCCTGATCGCGATGACTCTGGCTGCCTACGCCATGATGCGCGCTGTAGGCAGCAGCCTCAGCGTTGCAGGCAACCTTTCGTTCCGCCAGAACGCAACACTTGCCGGGGACACAGGCATCGAGGAGGCCATCAAATGGGTGGTCAACAACGACAACGTTCCCAAGCGCCTCGTGCGTGACGCCACCGTCCCTTACTACTATCCCACGTGGTTCGCGCCCGACGGCACGAGCACGTTTGATCCCTTCACATTCACCTGGGACAACGACACGAGTTCCGCAGAAATCAAGCAGCAGGGCGGCAACACCATCCGCTATGTGATCCACCGCATGTGCAAGGCTGCGGGCGACCTGTCCAGCAGCCCGACCCAGCAGTGCGTGCTGGTGCCCAAGAAGTATGTGGTGGAAGCACAAGGCTGCAAGCCGGACGAAGACCCGGCGTGCGGCACAGGCAATCTCGTCTATTTCCGCGTTACCGCGCGCGTGCAAGGCCCGCGCAACACCGTCAGCTACGTCCAGGTGCTCATGTTCTGAGCGCGCAGGGGGAAAAATGAAAACGAAACACGCTTCCACAACCCAGGGCCGCTCGCGCGCCCTGCGCAATGCCGCCCGGCTGGGGCTTGCGTCAGGTGCCTTGCTTCTCGCCTCTGTGGCAGGCTATGGCGCATCGACGGCCGATTCGACGGTGATCGGCACGGCGAACATCGCCAACGTGCCTGTCAGCAATGCGCGCACGTCGGTCATCAAGCCAAACATCATGCTGCTGGTGGACTCGTCGAAATCGATGTCCTGGACGCACATGCCGGACTCGATGGAAGTCGTGGGCCAGTTCGAGATGCCCATTGGCTATCGCTCCGCCGTCTGCAACGGGTTGTATTTCGATCCGGCCAAGAACTATCAGGTTCCCAAGTACGCCAATGGCAGCTCGCGCCCCACGCCCACGTGGCCCAATGCTGTCTACAACTACTACCTGCCTTCGGAGGCACCGGTCCCCAGCGCATCAATGCCCACGCCGGCCACGACGGTCGACCTGAACGTCAACTTCCAGGCCTACGACAACAAGACCCGCTATTTCAATTCATCTGCGGCGATCCCATCGGCCGGCTATAGCGATACGCGTCAGCAGGCCTACTACTACGTCTTTACTGGCACCACGGCGGTCCCCACGCCGACGGCTGACGGCTGCCGCCAACTCGAGTCCGTATCGGGCGTTTCGCCCAATACGGAGGTAAGCATTCCCGCCACGGGCGGCGGCACGTGGGAGCGCAAACTGGTCGCAAACCAGGGCGCAACCATCCAGCAAAAATTCGTCATCTGGTATCAGTACTACCGCACGCGTATGCTGCTCATCAAGAGCGGCGTGGGTTTGGCTTTCAACGGTTTGACCGATAGCTTCCGGGTCGGCCTTGTCACCATGGCGCCCACCGACACAGTCGGCGGGCCCGTGGTCAACTCCAAGTATCTCGCCATCAACGATTTCGCGGGCGACGGCAACAGTGGCCAGAAGTACGACTGGTACCAGAAGCTTGAAGGCCTGGTACCCGACGCCACGTCTTCACCCGCCCGCGAGGGCCTGGCCCGCGTAGGCCTGCACTATGCGGACCGGACCAAGCTGCTGGGCAACACGGCCAGCGGCCGCTCCACTGCGTCCATCGTGGCCGGCATGTCGGACCCTTACCAAGGTTCGTGCCAGCCCAACTTCACCATCATGACGACGGATGGCTACTGGAACAGTTCTGCCAATTCCGAAGCCTGGGGCCCTATCGGCATGAACGGGGCCAACGTCGGCCAGCAGGACGGTGACCTGTCCAACCCGAACTCGCCCCGTCCGATGTGGGACGGCCGTTCGTCTGGCCGCAAGACAACCATCGATGCCCAGAACGCCTACAGCTACACCGCATGCCCGGGGGTATGGGTCACCAGGAGCACGGCCCAGATCTTCCAGAGTACGTCGCGCACCACGCAATCGTTCCAGCAGATGCTGGCCTCGACGCACCAGGTCCTGCAGAGGACCGACCAGACCAGTGAATCGACCAGCCGCACGACGCGCAGCGAGGCGCAGGTGCAGGCCGCCACGTCGCAACTGAACATAGCCACCTTCCAGCGGCTGCGCAGCACGTCCCAGACGATGCGTAGTTCGCAGCAGTGGTTGCAGACGACGTCGCAAGTGCGCCAGAGCACCGCGCAGATTTTCGACACCACCACGCGCATCACGGCAAGCACCTCGCAACAGACGGAAAGCACATCGCAAACCAGCCGGAGCACGCTGCAGAATCGCCAGAGCACCTCGCAGATCCTGCGCACGCGCACCTGGATCACCGCCGGCACCGCCACGCTGCAAAGGTCCACCTCTCAGCGCACGCAAAGCACGTCGCAACGCAACCAGAGCACGTCGCAACTGCAGCGCAACACCTCCCAACTCACGCGGAGTACGACGCAAGCCAACGTCTCCACCGCGCAGATCCGTACGAGCACGTCCCAACTGCAGCGCAGCACGTCACAACTTCAGATGAGCACGGTGCAGAACCGGGCGACGACCGCGCAGATCCGTGCGAGCACGTCCCAGCTCACGCGAAGCACGTCGCAATTGACCAGGAGCACGTCGCAACTCACGCGAAGCACTGCCCAGATCAATGTGAGCACGCTGCAACGCACGCTCAGCACCTCGCAGCTGCAGAAAACCACATCGCAGCTGCTGCGCTCGACATCCCAGCTCAATAGCTACACGGAACAACTGCAGCGCAGCACCTCGCGCTGGACGCGCTCGACGCGCCAGGACTTCCGGCAGACGGCGGAGTCGTACACCGCAGTCCCGATTGATTCCTGCGTTACAGGCCCAGGCGTCGCGTGCCCCAAAGCCATCACCGGCCCGACTGCTGTAGTCAGCTGCTCGCCGCAGACGCCCAATTCCGGCAACGAGTATCTGCAGATCACCTGCACGGAAACGACCACCGGCCCGACCGGCGTCGCATCCTGCACGCCCGCTGGTGCCAGCAGCAGCAATGACTACACCAGCACCACTTGCTATACGCCGCCGCCGGTCTACACGCCTGTAGCGAGCTGTACCCCTGTGGCTGCGGGCTCCGGCAACAACTGGACGGCCACCAAGTGCACAACCCTCACCAGCGGCCCGACTGCTGTTGCCTCGTGTACTGCCAGCGGCGCCAACGCCGGCAACAGCTACACAGCCACCACATGCGCCAGCAGCACACCCGTGGTAACCGGCGTGGAGACGTGCACGCCCTCCGGTCCGACCAGCGCCAACGATTACACGACGACCACCTGTGCCACGGTAACCACGGGCCCCACCGCGGTCGGCTCCTGCACCCCGGCGACCGCGGGCACCGGCAACCAGTGGAAGACCACGACCTGCGCCGACGTGACCACGGGCCCGACCCCTGCGGCGTCCTGCTCGCCGGCGACTGCTGGCGTCGGCAACAGCTACACAGCCACCACCTGCAACACCGTCACGAGCGGCCCCACCGGCGTGGCTTCCTGCACGGCCTCAGGCGCCAATAGCGGCAACAACTACACCACCACGACCTGCAACACGGTGAATACCGGCCCCACGGGCGTGGCTTCCTGCGTAGCCGCAGCCGCTAATGCAGGCAACAGCTATGTCGCCACCAGCTGCAACACCGTGACATCCGGCCCGACCGGCGTCGGCTCATGCACACCTGCCGCTGCCGACGGCACCAACAGCTATGTCGCCACCTCGTGCAGCACGGTGACGACCGGCCCGACCCTGGTGGCTTCCTGCACCAACGCGAGCGCCAACGCCGGCAACAGCTACACCGCCACCACCTGTGCCACGACGACCAACGGCCCGACCCCCGTCGCGACGTGTACCCCCACGGGTGCCAACGCGGGCAACAATTTCACGAGCACCACTTGTGATGTTGTAGCCCCCCCGGCCACAGGTGTGCAAAACTGCACGGCATCTTCCGCCAACGCAGGCAACAATTACACGACTACCTCCTGCAACACCGTCACGACCGGTCCGACCGGCGTGCAAACCTGCTCGGCGTCGGCTGGCAACAGCGGCAACTCCTGGCTCACGACCACCTGCAACACGGCCACCACGGGCCCGACACCCAGCGCTGCCTGCACCCCGATCACAGCTGGCTCAGGCAATTCCTGGACGACGACGACCTGCAACACGGTCACCACCGGCCCGACGCCTGCCGCGTCCTGCACGCCTGTCGGTGCCAACGCGGGCAACAGCTACACCGCCACGACCTGTAGCAACGTGACCAGCGGCCCCACCGGTGTCGCTTCCTGCACGGCTTCCGGACCCAACGCCGGCAATACGTACACCACCACCACCTGCAACACCGTGAACACCGGCCCGACTGGCGTGCAAACCTGTTCGGCATCAGGTGCAAACGCTGGCAACAATTACGTGGAAACCACCTGCTTTACAGCGACCACCGGCCCGACGCCCGTGGCCAACTGCTCAGCACAGACTGCCGGATCAAGCAACAACTGGCTGACACGCACCTGCTCCACCGTGACCTCGGGACCGACTCCAGTGGCCTCCTGCACTGCCTCGGGTGCAAATGCCGGCAACAGCTACACCGTGACCACCTGCAACACCGTCACCACCGGCCCGACGACCGGCGCCTGCACGGCCTCCAGCGGCACGGCCGGCAATAACTGGGTCACAACCACCTGTACGGTGCTGTATGGCACGCCGTCCAACGTGGGTGCCTGCGTTCCGGAAGATCCGGGCCCGACCAATGGCTACGTCGGCCGCGTCTGTAACTTCAACGGTGGCGACGGCCCGACGGCGGTGGCGTCCTGCACGCCGCAGACCGCCGCCTCGGGCAACGGATGGGTCAACGTGTTCTGCAACACCCAGACCACCGGCCCGACGCCGATTGCCACCTGCACACCCTCGTCCCCGAATGCCGGCAACAGCTTTGTGACGACCACCTGCGATCAACAGACCACGGGACCGACATTTGTTGAGGCCTCCACTTGCACGCCGGTCACTGCGAATGCGGGCAACAGCTGGACCACCACAAGTTGCAACACGGCCACCACCGGTCCGACCGGCGTCGCTGCCTGCACGCCGATTACGGCCACGTCCCTCAACGGCTGGAAGACGACCTCCTGCAACACGGTGAACACCGGCCCGACCGGCGTGGCCTCATGCACAAACGCTGCGGCTGGTCCTGGCAACAACTGGACCTCGAGAAGCTGCAACACAACCGTCACCGGCCCGACACCTGTTGCGTCGTGCACCAACATCACGACCCCGACATTGACCAACGACTGGACAACCCACAGCTGCAGCACGACCAACACCGGTCCCACGCTGGTGGCATCCTGCACGGCAGAAACAGCCAGCAGTGCCAACAACTACGTGACCACCACCTGTACCCCGAGCACGCCTGTCGTGACAGGCGTGCAGACCTGCACCCCGTCGTCGGCCAACAGTGGCAACAATTACACGACCACGACGTGTAACAACTCGGTCAGCGGCCCGACGGCCGTTCAGGCCAGCACCTGCGTGGCGCAGACAGGTAATGCCGGCAACAACTGGCTGACCATCACCTGCAATACGGGAACGACCGGGCCGACGGCGGTGAACACCTGTACCCCTTCCGCGGCCAGCGGCACCAATAGTTGGGTCACGACCACCTGCGCAGACAACAACACGGGACCGACGCCCACAGCCTCGTGTACGCCTCAAAGCAAGAATGCTGGAAACAACTACGTCCTGACCACTTGCCCTGTCGTCACAACCGGTCCGACCTTCGTGCAGTCCTGCACGGCCTCCCCGGCCAGTGGCGGCAATAGCTGGACGGCCACGACCTGTACACCGGTTACCAGTGGTCCCACCGGCGTCGCGAGTTGCACGCCCATTACGGCCACCGCCGGCAACAACTGGAAAACCACTACTTGCAACACTGCCACCACCGGCCCGACCCTGGTCGCCAGTTGCGAGGCTGCTACCGTGGCGAACAACGACAACAACTGGACACTGCGAACCTGCAACACGGTCACCACCGGTCCGTCGCCCGTCGCCTCGTGCACGGACGCAGCAGCCGGTGCCGGCAACAACTACATCAAGACGACCTGCACGGCCGTCGACACCGGTCCCACTGGCGTCCAGAACTGTACCGACACGCCCGCCAATGCCGGCAACGCTTACACCTCGACCACCTGCCTGAACAGCATCGGTGGCCCGACCGGCGTCGCCACCTGCACGCCGCAGACCGGAAGCGCCGCCAACAACTGGCGGACGATCACCTGCGTCGGCCCGGTCACGACCGGCCCGACGGCGGTGGCCTCCTGCACGTCGGGAATTTCGGATGACTACACCATCACCACCTGCAACACGGCCACCACCGGCCCGGATGTGATCGTGGCTACGGATTGCGCAAATGCCGCGCCGTCCAGCGCCAACGGCTACATCGGTACGACCTGCACGCCAGTGGACGGCAAGCGCCAGAGCTACGTGACGACCAAGCGCACCACCGAAGTGATGTACAGCGGCACGACGACCAGCCAGATACTCCGCGACGTCACCGATGTGAGCGCCGTCCAGTACCTGGACAACGTGTGCCACTCGCCCAACGAAAACCCCTTGCCGCCCCTGCCGGCCAATGGCAAGCCGGCGGCAGGCTACAGCCCGCTCGCGTCCAACGAGACCGGCACGCTCAACGGCGTCCCGTTCACTTGCACCGAATGGCCTTGCATCAAGGACAACCCGGGCAGCGAAGGTGGCAGCAGTAATTCGCTGGCTGACGTCGCGCAATACTTCTATACGACCGACCTGCGCCCCGGCACCGACTACGGTCCGGACGGGGTCTATGGCCCGCCCACGGCGGGCCCCGGTGTGGAAGACGACCGCGCACGCTACCAGCACATGACGACGTTCGTCGTCGGCTTGGGCGTATCAGGCTCGGTCAAGTACCAGGACGACTATCGCAAGGGCATCCCTGGCGCTTTCGACGACATCCGCAAGGGGAACGTCAAGGCCTTGCCGAACTGGAAGGCAACGGAAGTCGGTGAGCAGGCGAACTGGCCCGTGTGGCCGGCAGCCGGTCTTGACTTCGAGAGCGACCCGGGGCTTTACAACGACGAGCGTTCGATTGACGACTTCTGGCACACTGCCGTCAACGGACGCGGCCAGTATTTCAGCGCGAGCGACTCCAACACCGTGGTGTCCGGCATCCGCGCTGCGCTAGGCTCCATTGCCGGTCTGGGCGGCGCCGGTTCGGCTGCCTCGACCACCACGCTGGAAATCACGGACGGCGACAACACGTCTTACGTGGCCAGCTACAAGACGGAAGACTGGTGGGGTGAGATCAACTCGGTGAAGGTGAATTCCGAAACCGGCGAAACGGACGACGTCGCGACCAAGAGCCAGTGGTCGGCACGTGATCTGCTCACCAACAAGGTTCAGGCCAACTGTGACACCCGCAGCATCTACTATTTCAACGCCTCGGCGACCGACAAACTGGCGCCGTTCACCTGGAACACGCGCAACTGCGGCACCAGCGGCACTACCACGGCACTAACGTCCGCCCTTCAGGCTTACTTCGGTGCCAGCCAGATCACCAACCTGAGCCAGAACCTGGACATGACCGACTCGCAGCGCACGGCAGCAGCCGCACCGGGCAACCTGGTCAATTTCATCCGGGGCCAGACGGGTCTGGAGGGTTACATCAATGGTGAAGACTCCAAGCTGTACCGCAAGCGCGCATTCGTGCTAGGTGACATCGTGGGCTCACAGCCGCAGTACGTGAAGGCACCATCCCGCAATTACACGGATGACTATTACAGCGACTTCAAGGCCGCCAACGCCACGCGCCAGCCCATGCTTTATGCCGGCGCCAACGATGGCATGCTGCACGCCTTCAACGCCACGACCGGTGAAGAAGTCTGGTCCTTCATCCCGACCGCGCTGATGCCCAGCCTGTACAAGCTGGCAGACAACGAGTACGGCAGCCGCCACGCATTTTTCGTGGACGGCACACCACAGATCTCTGACGCGTTCAACCCGGCCGACACGACCGACCGCGCGGAAGGCACCTGGCGGACCATTCTCGTCGGTGGTCTGGGCGCCGGCGGCAAGGAAAGCGATGTCGCCAACACCAATACGGGCTTCTTCGCGCTGGACGTGACCAACCCGGCAACACCCAAGGCGCTGTGGGAGTTCAACTACAAGGCCAGCGGCTGCTATGTCGCGGGCTCGCAGGAATACACTGACTGTGACCTGGGCCTGACGTTCGGCAAGCCGATCATCACCAAGCGTGCAAGCGACGGCAAATGGGTGGTGCTGGTGAGCTCGGGCTACAACAACACGGGCGGTGTAAACAAGGGCCGTGGCTTCATGTATGTGCTGGACGCGTTCACTGGCCGAATCCTGGAGAAGGTCGCCGCTGTCACCTCGACGCCGGATACGTTCACCGGGAATGAAACCACGCCCAGTGGCCTGCGCAACCTCAACAACTTCGTGATCAATGCGAATGCGGACAATACGACGCTGCGTACGTACGGCACCGACCTGCTGGGCAACGTGTGGCGCTTCGATATGGCTTCGTCGCCCACCACGGTGACTTTGCTGGGCGTGGCCCGCGACAAGGACGGCAACGCACAACCGATCACCACCCGTCCGGAACTGGCTGAAGTGGATGGATCGACCATCGTCCTGGTTGGTACCGGCCGCCTGTTGGGCATCACCGACCTGCTGGTGGACTCCAATTCGCAGATCCAGTCGGTCTACTCGTTCAAGGATGCCGATTATTCCGCGGGTGGCCTGCGCCAGCAGTTGCGTCCGATGAAGCTCACGCAAAGCGGCACGGGTACCAGCCTCACCCGTACCATCTCGTGCGACGGGGATGCAACGGCCTGTACGGGTACCGCTGGCTTCGTGGTCGATTTGCCGATCGCCGGCGAACGCATCAACGTCGACATGCGCCTGACTTCGGGCACGCTGGTCTTCGCCAGCAACGTCCCTGACAGCTCGACCTGCAGCGCCGGTGGCTTCTCGCTGCTCAACTATCTCGACCTGATCAAGGGCACGGCTGTGGGCGGAGATCCAGCGGGGGTGACCTCGGTCCACCTGTCGTCGTCGCTGAACGTGGGTCTCGGGTTGTTCCGCCTGAAGGACGGCACGATCATCGCCAACGCACGCGGCTCGGACGGCGTCATCACCCCGCTCCCGGTGCCCGTGTCGACACCGCCCAGCCCTGGCAAGCGGGTGAGCTGGCGCGAAATCACCGCGCCCAAGCAGTAAAGCGGGAGCAGCCGCCGCACCGTGACCGTGCTCGCGGCCCTTCCCTTCGGCCGGAGGCTCGCCCAGTGGCGAGCCTCCGGCTTTTTGCGTGATCCAGCCCGCAGGCGGCTTGCCTTCGGTCTTGTGCTTTCGGTGATGCTTCATGCACTGGTGTTGCTCAGGCTGGTGCAGATGCAGGGCAGCGTCACCTCGGACAACGACTCGGTGCCGATCGTGGTCGAGCTGCTACGCGCCGAGAACGAAATGCAGGTGGTGATGATCCGGGAAGCACCCGCACCCCAGCCAGGGCCAGATGCGCCGCAGGTGGTGGCGGAGGCAGCACCACCTCCGCCCGAGCCGGTGACGGCACCCCCGACTCCGGCTGCGGCCCCTCTTCCGGCGCCGGCGCCCTCACCCACGCCGGTCGCCGTACCCACGCCACCGCCCCTGCCATCGCCCCCCGCGCCGGCAATGCCCCCGGCTCCGGCCGAACCGCCAGCACCTGCTCCTCCCGCTCCACCCAGCGTGGCAACAGGCGGCAGCCCGCCTCCTGCGCCACCGACCTCCTACAACGTGAGCGGGTCACTCAACCCGCCACCCCGACTGCTCAGCGATGTGGATACAGAAAGCACCACGGTCCTTGGCGAGGGCCGTGTTGTCGTGCGCGTGCTCATCAACGCCCGAGGCGAGGTAGACGAGGTTGTCGTACTGACGTCCACCCCCAAGGGAAAGTATGATGCGGCTGCCATCGCCGCCTTCTCCAAGGCCCGCTATTCGCCTGGTTACCTCGACGGTCGTGCCGTCAAGAGCCAGATCACCTATGAAATCAATTACCAGCCGATCAACCGGGGCTCGGCCGTGTCAGGTCAGTCGAACTGACGCGCAGGTCGCGCCGCATCCATGAACACCTCCGTCTGGGACGACGCTCTCGCCCTGGCCCGGCAGGCCATCCCGCTGTCGTCGCCCAATCCCCGTGTCGGCTGTGTGCTGGCAGATGCCGGGGGCCAAGTGATTGGCCGCGGCTTCACGCAGCAGCCGGGCGGCGCACATGCGGAAGTGATGGCGCTGCGCGACGCTGCAGCCCGTGGCTTGCCCACGCAGGGTGCCACGGCCTGGGTGACGCTGGAGCCCTGCTCGCACCATGGCCGCACGCCTCCATGCGCGGACGCGCTTGTCGCGGCCGGGCTTGCGCAGGTGAATGTCGCCATGGTCGACCCCAACCCGCAGGTGTCGGGGCGCGGCCTGGCGCTTCTGCGCGAAGCAGGATTAGCGGTGGAACTGCTTTCGCCTGACCACCCGGTCGCCGTCGCGGCGCACGACCTGAACGCTGGCTTCATCAGCCGCATGACGCGCGGTCAGCCATGGCTGCGGCTGAAAACCGCCGCATCGCTGGACGGAAGGACCGCGCTGAACAACGGGACGAGCCAGTGGATCACCGGCGAAGCAGCGCGCGCCGACGGTCACGTGTGGCGTGCACGCGCGAGCGGCATCCTCACGGGCGTGGGAACCGTGCTGCGAGACGACCCGAGCCTGACCGTGCGTTCGACATCCGGCGGCACTTCGGGCGAGACGGAAATCCGCCAGCCCGACCTGGTGATCCTGGACAGCCACTTCAAGACGCCTCCGGGGGCACGGATATTCAGGACCGCACGGCGGGTTTTCGTCTATGGGCGCGAAGATGCCATGGCGAGCGAAGGTGCCGATGCGCGATGCAGGTCACTCCAGTCCGCCGGTGCGACGGTCATACCCCTCGCTTGCAGCGAGACATGGAAAAATGCCGGTGTTGACCTGCACGCCCTCGTGCGCGATCTCGCACGCCTCGAAATGAATGAAGTGCACGTGGAAGCGGGCGCGACACTCAATGGCGCGCTGCTGCGCGAAGCACTCATCGACGAGTTCCTTGTCTATCTGGCCCCCGTGCTGTTGGGGGAAGGCGCCGCCATCGCAGGCTTAGGCCCCCTCGAAACCCTGGCCCAGGCGTCACGCCTTCGCTTCACCGACATCCAGCCCGTGGGCAATGACCTGCGCCTGCGGCTGAGGCCTGCGACCGACACCCAATCCCTGCGAAAATAGCGTCATGTTCACAGGAATCATCACCGGGATCGGTCGCATTGTCGTCGTGCATTCGTTGGGCGAATCCTCCAGCCATGGCAAGCAGCTCGAGATCGAGGTCCCGCCTGGCTATCTGGACGATGTCGCGCTGGGAGACAGCGTGGCGCTCAATGGTGCCTGCATGACCGCAACTCGCATCGACAAGTCGTCCAGCCGCTTCACGGTGGACATCTCGGCCGAGTCGCTGGACAAGACCACCGGGCTTGACTCTCCCGGCCCCGTGAATCTAGAAAAAGCCTTGCGTGCAAGCGATCGTCTTGGCGGTCATGTGGTTTCCGGCCACGTAGACGGCGTCGGCCACATTACTCATTTCGGACCGGTGGGTGAGAGCTGGGACCTGCGTATCCGGGCGCCGGGCGCGCTCTCCCCGTTCCTCGCCATCAAGGGTTCGGTCACGGTCAACGGCGTGAGCCTCACCGTCAACACCGTCCATGACGGGGACGACGGCACGGAAATCGGCATCAACCTGATTCCCCAGACGATGCAACACACCACACTTGGCGGACTGGCACCAGGTGCTGGCGTCAACCTGGAAATTGACCTTTTCGCGCGCTACCTGCACAGAATGATCCAACTGACCAGCAGGCCGCAGCCCGCAACTTTCGCCGGCTGAGCCGGCTTGTCTTTCGGAGACATTCGAATGGAAAAACTTTCACGCCTCACCCTGGTCACAATCCCACTTCTTTGCATGCTGGTGCTTGCCGGCTGCAAACGGGCTGAAGAGCCCCGTGCCTCGTCCGGTGAGACTGGAACATCGATCGCCGCAAAGACCATCGAGCCAACGCAGGCAGCGCTGAGCATCAACGTTGGTTCCCACGTCCCCAACTGCAAGGAGGGAGGTCAGTTCCAGCCGATCACCTTGCCGGACAATATCGGCTTCGCCTGGACACCCGTCACGCAGCCGCCCGCCACACGATATGCGGTGTTGTTCACCAAGCTGCCCCCTGGCGCCACGACGCCCCTGGTCATTGCCGAACGAACCATCAAAGCCAGCGATGAACTCAAGGTGCAATCTGGCGAGCGCGTCACCGGCGTGAGCTACAAGGTTCGCGTCGTGGCCTATGACGACAAAGGTCCTGTTTGTATTGTTGACGGCATCAACGGCCTGTCGCCGCTGCCTAACTGAACACGATTTCCACCGATGACAGCCAACGTTTACAAAGCAGCCATCGCGCGGCAGCCCGCCCCCATCTCGCCCGTCACCGAAATCGTCGAAGAGATCCGCGCCGGGCGCATGGTCATCCTCGTGGACGAGGAAGACCGCGAGAACGAGGGCGACCTCGTCATCGCCGCCGACCACATCACACCCGAAGCCATCAACTTCATGGCGCGACATGCGCGCGGCCTGATCTGCCTCACGCTCTCGCGCGAGATCTGCGAGCGCCTGCAACTGCCGCCCATGGTGGCCCGCAACGGTGCCAAGCATTCCACCGCGTTCACCGTGTCCATCGAGGCAGCAGAAGGCGTGACCACCGGCATCTCGGCGGCCGACCGCTCGCGCACCGTGCAGGCCGCCGTCGCGCGCGACGCCAAGGCCAGCGACCTGGTGCAGCCCGGCCACATCTTCCCGCTGCAGGCGGTGGATGGTGGCGTGCTCATGCGCGCCGGGCACACCGAGGCGGGCTGCGACCTGTCCACCATGGCGGGTTGCAGCCCGGCGTCCGTCATCTGCGAAGTGATGAACGACGATGGCACGATGGCACGCCTGCCCGACCTGCAACTGTTTGCCGCCGAGCACGGCCTGAAGGTCGGCACCATCGCCGACCTCATCGAGTACCGCAGCCGCCACGAATCGCTGATCGAGAAAGTCGGCTCGCGTCCGCTGGCCACGCACTTCGGTGAGTTCACCGCCCACGCTTTCCGCGACAAGACGAGCGGCGACCTGCACCTCGCACTGGTCAAGGGCAGCTGGGGCAAGGACGACACCGTGGCCGTGCGCGTGCACGAACCGCTGTCGGTGCTGGATGCGCTGGAAGTCGACCGGTCCATGCACTCGTGGAGCCTGGACGCGGCGCTGCGCCTGATCGAGCGCGAGGGGCGCGGCGTGGCGGTGCTGCTCAACTGCGGTGAAAGCGCCGCCGAACTGCTCGCCCAGTTCGAAGGCAAGGCACGTGCGGCGCAGGCGCCAGAACGCGGCAGGATGGACCTGCGCACTTACGGCGTGGGCGCGCAGATCCTGCGCGAATGCGGCGTGCAGAAAATGAACCTCATGGGTGCTCCGCGCCGCATGCCCAGCATGGCCGGGTATGGGCTCGAGATCGCCTGCTACATCGACAAGGACTGACAAGAACATGTTTGGCGCAAACAAGGGAGCCCCCGAAGCGGGCAGCAAGTTGCTGGACGGCCGCAAGCTGTACATCGGCATCGTGCAGGCACGCTTCAACGAAGACATCACGAACGCACTGGCCGATGCGTGCAAGGCAGAACTCGCCGCGCTCGGCGTGCCGGAAAAGCACGTGGATCACGTGTATGTGCCCGGCGCGCTCGAAGTGCCGGTCGCCCTGCAGGCCATGGCCGAGCAGGACAAATACGACGCCCTCATCGCGCTGGGCTGCATCATCCGCGGCGAGACCTATCACTTCGAGCTGGTCGCCAACGAGTCCGGTGCAGGCGTGAGCCGCATCGCGCTGGACTACCAGCTGCCGATCGCCAACGCGATCATCACCACCGAAGACCTGCCGCAGGCCGTGGCACGCCAGACCGACAAGGGTCGTGACGCCGCGCGCGTGGCGGTCGAGATGGCCAACCTGCTGGACGCACTGGCATGACCGAACCGACGCAAGACGGCCTGCCGGAAGACGCCACGCCGGCCACCCCGCGCAAGCGCCCCGGTCTCACGGCCAGTGGCGCACGCAAGGCATCCGCCAAGTCCACCCGCAGCCGTGCGCGCGAATTCGCACTGCAGGCGCTGTACCAGCATCTCGTGGGCCGCAACACGGCGGAAGACATCGACGTCTTCACGCGTGACCTGGCCGGCTTCCACAAGGCTGATTCGGCCCACTACGACGCATTGCTGCATGGCTGTGTGGCCGAGGCTGCCGAGCTCGACGCGCTCATCCTGCCCCTGCTGGACCGCAAGATGGAAGAAATCTCGCCCATCGAGCACGGCATCATGTGGATCGGCGCCTACGAGTTCCGCCATTGCATGGACGTGCCGTGGCGCGTGGTCATCAACGAGTGCATCGAACTTGCCAAGGAATTCGGCGGCACCGACGGCCACAAGTACGTCAACGGTGTGCTCGGCGGGCTGGCGCCGCAATTGCGCGCCGCCGAAGTCGAGGCCGACAAGGCCGCGGGCAAGGCACGCTGACGCCGAGATGAAGATCGCCACCCGCGCGCAGCGCATCGAACCGTTCTACGTCATGGAAGTGGCCAAGGCCGCGCGCGCCTTGGCGGCCGAAGCAGCGCATGGCAGTTCGCCCATGATCTTCCTGAACATCGGCGAGCCGGACTTCACCGCGCCGCCCCTCGTGCAGGAAGCAGCCGCCCGTGCCGTGCGCGATGGCGTCACGCAGTACACGCATGCCGTCGGGCTGGACGCGCTGCGCGAGCGCATCAGCGGCTGGTACGCCCAGCGTTTCGACGCAGACGTGCCCGCACGCCGCATCATCGTGACAGCGGGCGCGTCGGCAGCCTTGCAGCTCGCCTGCCTCGCACTCATCGAAGCCGGTGACGAAATCCTCATGCCGGACCCGAGCTATCCGTGCAACCGGCATTTCGTCAGTGCGGCGGAAGGCAATGCCGTGCTCGTTCCCACGACACCCGAGGAACGCTTCCAGCTCAGCGCCGACAAGGTGGAGGCCGCGTGGAATGAGCGCACGCGTGGCGTGCTGCTGGCGTCTCCGTCGAACCCGACCGGCACGTCGATCCACCCCGCCGAGCTCCGCCGCATCCACAACTTCGTGCAGGACAAGGGTGGCATCACGCTGCTCGACGAAATCTATCTCGGCCTGAGCCACGACGAAACCTTCGGCCAGACCGCGCTGAAGATGGACGACCACGTCATCAGCATCAACAGCTTCTCGAAGTACTTCAACATGACGGGCTGGCGTCTGGGTTGGCTGGTGGTGCCTGACGTCCTGGTCCCCGTGGTCGAGCGGTTGGCGCAGAACCTCTTCATCTGCGCGAGCACGGTGTCGCAGCATGCCGCCCTCGCCTGCTTCGAGACCGAGAGCATCGCCGAATACGAACGCCGTCGTGCGGAATTCAAGGCGCGGCGCGACTGGTTCATCCCCGCGCTCAACGACATCGGCCTGAACGTCCCGGTCATGCCCGACGGCGCGTTCTACGCCTGGGCCGACTGCTCTGCTGCCTGCGCGAAGCTCGGCGTCAAGGACAGCTGGGACCTGTCGTTCGAGATCATGAAACGCGCCCACGTCGCCGTGACGCCGGGCCGCGACTTCGGCGCGGACAGCACGCACCGCTTCATCCGCTTTTCAACCGCCAGCTCCATGGCGCACCTGCAGGACGCCGTCGCGCGGCTGCGCACGCTGCTCGCATGACGGTGATGGCAACGTCGTCCCGACGCGCTTTCAGCTTCCCGCTGCGCGTCTACTGGGAAGACACCGACGCGGGCGGCATCGTCTTCTACGCCAACTACCTCAAGTACATGGAACGCGGCCGTACCGAGTGGCTGCGTTCGCTCGGCATCGCGCAGAGCACGCTGCGCGAAGAGACGGGTGGCATGTTCGTCGTGCTCGAAACTTCGGTGCGCTATCTCAAGCCCGCACGGCTCGACGATGAACTTCTTGTTACCGCGTCCCTCTCAGAGCAGGGGCGGGCCTCGCTCATAATCGCCCAGCAGGTGCTATCGAAACCAGAGCAGTCCGCAGAAGCCACCGTTCTCTGCGAAGGCTCCATCCGCATCGGCTGGGTCGACAGCCGCACCTTGCGCCCCGGGCGGATTCCGGTCAGCATCCTGCAATCGCTTCAGACAACATGAACCAACAAGACCTGTCCATCCTCCATCTCGTGCTGAACGCCAGCATCGTCGTCCAGCTGGTCATGCTGTTGCTGGTCTGCGTGTCCGTCACCAGTTGGGCGGCCATCTTCCGCAAGCTCTTCGCGCTCAAGCGCGTGAAATCGCTCAACGACGAGTTCGAGCGTGAGTTCTGGTCCGGCACCAGTCTGAACGACCTCTTCGCTGCCGCCGCACAGAACGCCAGGCAGGCAGGCCCGATGGAACGCATCTTCGCCAGCGGCATGCGCGAATACCAGAAGCTGCGCGAGCGCCGCATCGTCGACGCGCCCACGCTGCTCGACGGCGCGCGCCGTGCGATGCGGGCCAGCTTCCAGCGCGAGCTCGACGTGGTCGAGTCCAACCTGTCGTTCCTGGCCTCGGTCGGTTCCGTCTCTCCCTATGTCGGCCTGTTCGGTACGGTGTGGGGCATCATGCATGCCTTCACCGGCCTGGCAAGCCTTCAACAGGTGACGCTGGCCACCGTCGCGCCCGGCATCGCCGAAGCACTGGTCGCCACCGCCATCGGCCTGTTCGCCGCCATTCCCGCTGTCGTGGCCTACAACCGTTTCGCCCGCGACATCGATCGCGTCGCCATCAAGCTGGAGACCTTCATCGAGGAGTTCTCCAACATCCTGCAACGCAACCTCGGCACGGGCACGCCCGCCGGCCGCTGAGCGGGAACGAACGCCATGCCCGCCGTCGCATCCCGGGGCCGAGGCCGCCGCACCATCAACGAGATCAACATGGTGCCGTTCATCGACGTCATGCTGGTGCTGCTGATCATCTTCATGGTCACCGCACCGCTCATCACGCCCAGCCTGATCGACCTGCCCAGCGTCGGCCGCGCCTCCAAGCAGCCTGACCGCGTGGTGCAGATCGTCATCGGCAAGGACGAGTCGCTGCAGGTGAAGTCCGGCCCCGCCGGCGAGAAGAGCGCGCAGGTCACGCAGCGCGAACTCGTGGCGGCCGTGCAGCAAGCGCAGGCCGGCGATGCGACAAGTCCGGTCGTGATTGCGGCAGACAAGTCGGTCAAGTATGAGACGGTTGTAAAAGTCATGAACGAGCTGCAGAAGAGTGGCGTTCAACGCGTCGGTTTGTCCGTCCAGCTCGCGCCTTAGGACGCAAAGAAACGCAGAGCCATGCCCGCCCAGGCCGATCGCATCGAGTTCGCACCGCCACCGCAGAGCGGGATGGCGCGAGCGTTCGGCCTCGCACTCGTCGCGCACGGCCTGCTGGTCATTGCGCTCACCGTCGGCCTTCAATGGAAGCGCGAGGCCGAGAACGTGGCCGTCGAGGCCGAACTCTGGTCCAGCGTGCCGCGCGAGGCCGCACCTCGCCCCGTCGAAACACCGCCGCCTCCCCCGCCTCCGACTGCCAAGGTCGAGCAGGCTGCGCCTACACCGCAGCCTAAAGAAGCTGATATCGCCATCGAACGCGAGCGCAAGCAGCGCGAACTCGAGAAGGAAAAGCGCGAGCAGCAACGTGAACTGGAGAAGAAGCGCCAGGCCGAGAAGGACGCGCGCGACCGCAAAGCTGCCGATGAGAAAAAGGTGGCAGAGAAGCGCAAGCAGGACGAAGCCAGGCGCGAGGAGCAGCTGGCCAAAGCCGCCGAGGAAAAGAGGCGCCAGGACAACATCCGCCGCATGCAGGGGATGGCGGGCGCCAGCGGCTCGCCCGATGCAACAGGCAGCGCCTTGCAATCGGCCGGGCCGTCGGCAAGCTACGGCGCGCGTCTTGCGGCCCTGTTCAAGCGCAACATCAGTTTCCCGAATCCGGATTCGATCAGCGGCAATCCCAAGGCTACAGTGGAAGTACGCGTGTCACCCTCGGGGCTGATCATCGGTTCGAAGCTCACGCGCTCCAGCGGCGTGCCGGCCTGGGACGAAGCCGTGCTGCGGGCCGTGGAAAAGACCGAACGCATTCCTGCAGACGAGAACGGCCGCTTCGTCACCCAGTTCCCGGTGAACTTCGGCCCGAAGGACTGAGGCGCCTAGCGCACAGTGCCGCGCAACAATGCAGCTTCCCAGATGGGCCGACCCTGCGCCGCGGCCAGCGCCGCCATCGGCGCAGGGTCGTACGCCACCGAATGCTGCTCGACGTGCCAGCCATGGGGCGTACGCTCGACGATCGCATAGCGTGCGTCCGGCGTTCCCTGCTCCATGACATAGGGCTCAGGGTGATCGTCGTCATAGGCTTGTAGACCCACGCTCCCGGGATTCACCAACAAGGCTCCGTCCGGCATGACCATCGAGCGCGGCACATGGCTGTGGCCGCACGCGATCAGGCTGGCCCTGGTTGTTCCGAGACGTTCCCTGACTTCATCGGCATTGGCGGCCACCAGCTTGCCGCCACGCACCGATTCAAGAAAATGCTCGCAGTCGCTGCGCGGCGTGCCATGGCACACGAACACATCCGGCGAAAGCCACGCGTCGGGCTTCAGGCTGCGCATCCACGCAAGCTCTTCAGGCCCGAGCTGGCGCAACGCATAGGCATCGGACGGCCCACCGCCCTTGCGCTCGAAATCGAGCACCTGCCGCTCGTGATTGCCCGCGAGAACGAGCCAGCCCGAAGCCATGAGATACCGCGCTGTCTCGCGCGGCAGCAATGGCCCCGACAGGTTGTCCCCGAGGCAGACGATGCGGTCCACCGACCTGCGCGCGATATCGGCGACCACGGCTTCCAGTGCCGGAAGGTTGCCGTGGATGTCCGAAACGAATGCGATGCGGGTGTGACTCATCCAGCGACAAGCCTGCGCTTATTCGTACACGATGGATGCGGCCCCCTGGTCGGCCTGCGCCATCCAGCTGGCCAGTGCCGCGTCGCTGGGGAAGAACTTCGCGTCCTCGCCCAGTTGCAGCTCCGCCGTCGCGCCTTGGCGATGCACCTGCAGCCGCACGGCCAGACCCCGTACGAGTTCGCCCTGGTCCGAATACTCGCGCTTGGGCGGAAAGTCGTTGAGCAGGCGCTGGATGTCAGGTGCCTTGCCGTTCACCGCGACGCGCAGGAACTTGCCGAAGCGGCAGCGCGCGGTCGCGAGGTCCCACACCTGGTTCACGCTCAGGCGGAAGCCGCCGGAGAAACGGTCCGGCTGCAGCTTGCCCATGACGACGATGAGTTCGTCGTCCTTCAGCAGGTTGCGGTGGGCGTTGATCACGCCTTCATCGGCGGTGGCCTCGATCATCCCGGACTTGTCGTCGAGCTTGAACAGCGCGAGCTTGCCGCGCTGGCCGTTGATGACGCGGAAGTCGCTCACGATGCCCGCCAGCAGTTGCGGCTCGCGCGTGTCGATGAGCTCGTCGATCTCGCGCTTGACGAAGCGCCGCACCTCGGCTGCCACTTCGTCGAACAGGTGGCCCGACAGGTAGAAGCCGACGGCCGTCTTCTCGTGTGTGAGGCGCTCCTTCACACCCCAGGGCAAGGCTTCGACCAGGTCGGGCTCCTGCGTGCTGGAGCCATGTGTGTCGTCGCCCATGTCGAACAGGCCGCCCTGGTTCGCGTTGGCTTCGGTTGCGGCCGCAAAGTCGAAAGCGCGGTCGATGGACGCCACCATCGACGCACGGTTCTGCTGCAGCGCGTCGAACGCGCCAGCCTTGATGAGCGCTTCCACCGTGCGCTTGTTGATGCGCGTGCGGTCGATGCGGCGGCAGAAGTCGAACAGGCTGGTGAACGGGCCGCTCTCCCCGCCGGCCGGGCCACTGCCGCGCCCTTCACGTGCAGCGACGATGGCTTCGATGGCCTGCTGGCCCGTGCCCTTGATCGCGCCAAGACCGTAGCGGATGACCTTGTCCGTCACCGGCTCGAAACGATGGACGCCGCGGTTCACGTCCGGCGGCTCGAAGCTCATGCCGAAGTGCTTCACCGCATCTTCGAACAACACCTTGAGCTTGTCGGTGTCGTCCATTTCGACGGTCATGTTGGCGCAGTAGAACTCCGCCGTGTAGTGCACTTTCAACCAGCCCGTGTGGTAGGCGAGCAGGGAGTACGCGGCAGCGTGCGACTTGTTGAAGCCGTAGCCTGCAAACTTCTCCATCAGGTCGAATATCTCGTCAGCCTTCTCTTCGACGATACCGTGGGTGGCCAGGGCGCCCGCGCGGAATTTTTCGCGGTGCTCGGCCATTTCCTCGGCCTTCTTCTTGCCCATGGCACGGCGCAGCAAGTCGGCGCCGCCGAGCGAATACCCACCCAGGATCTGCGCGGTCTGCATCACCTGTTCCTGGTAGACCATGATCCCGTAGGTTTCGGAGAGCATGTCGGCCACGGCAGGATGCGGATACTCCACGTCCTCGCGCCCGTGCTTGCGCGCGACAAAACTGGGGATCAGGTCCATCGGGCCGGGACGGTACAGCGCATTCAGCGCGATCAGGTCTTCCAGGCGCGTGGGCTTCGCATCGCGCAGCATGCCCTGCATGCCGCGCGATTCGAACTGGAACACAGCCTCGGTCTTGCCGTCCGCGAAAAGCTTGTACGTTGGCGCATCGGTCAGGGGTATGTTCTCGAACGCGAAATCTTCCTGCCCCTTGTGCCGCCGGACGATGAAGTCCTTCGCGATCTCCAGGATGGTCAGCGTCGCGAGGCCCAGGAAGTCGAACTTCACGAGGCCGATGGCCTCCACGTCATCCTTGTCATACTGACTCACCGCCGATTCACTGCCGGGTTGCTGGTAGAGCGGGCAGAAGTCGGTGAGCTTGCCAGGCGCGATCAGCACACCGCCCGCGTGCATGCCGACGTTGCGCGTCATGCCTTCGAGCTTCTGCGCGAGCGCGACGAGCGTCTTGACCTCATCTTCCTTCTCCAGCCGTTCGGCAAGGATCGGCTCCGCCTTGATCGCGCCGTCGATGGTGATGTGCTGGCCCGGCTTGTTGGGAATGAGCTTGGAGATGCCGTCGCAGAACGTGTAGCTCATGTCGAGCACCCGGCCCACGTCGCGGATGGCCGCGCGCGCGGCCATGGTGCCGAAGGTGGCGATCTGGCTCACCGCGTCCTTGCCGTATTTCGACTTCACGTAGTCGATGACGCGGTCGCGGTTGCTCTGGCAGAAGTCGATGTCGAAGTCCGGCATCGACACCCGCTCGGGGTTCAGGAAGCGCTCGAACAGCAGGTTGTATTGCAGCGGGTCGAGGTCGGTGATCTTGAGCGCGTAAGCCACGAGCGACCCCGCGCCCGAGCCCCGGCCCGGCCCCACCGGGCAGCCGTTGTTCTTCGCCCAGCCGATGAAATCCCCCACGATCAGGAAGTAGCCCGGGAAGCCCATCTTCAGGATCACGTCGATCTCGAACGCCAGGCGCGCCTCGTAGCGTGGACGTTCCTTCTCGCGCTGCACGGCATCGGGGTACAAATGCTCGAGCCGCTCGTTCAGGCCTTCCGCAGATGCCACGCGGAAGTACTCCTCGATCGGCATGCCGTTCGGCGTGGGGAAATCAGGCAGGCGCGGCTTGCCCAACTGCAACTCCAGGTTGCAACGGCGCGCAATCTCCACCGTGTTGGCCAGCGCGGAAGGCACGTCGGCAAACAGCGCTTCCATCTGCGCGGCCGACTTGAAATACTGCTCGCGCGTGAACTTGCGCACGCGGCGCTGATTGCCGAGGATTTCACCTTCGGAGATGCACACACGCGCTTCGTGCGCCTCGTAGTCATCCTCGGCCGTGAACTGCACGGGATGCGTTGCGACCACCGGCAACTTCAGGCGCGCGGCCAACTGGACGGCTGCGATCACGTGCGCTTCGTCGTCGGCGCGGCCTGCGCGCTGCAATTCCAGATAGAAACGATGCGGAAAAAGGCTGGCAAGCTTCAAAGCCAGATCAGCCGCGCGTGCAGCGTCGCCCTGCACCAGGGCCTGCCCTACCGGACCGGCCTGCGCACCCGACAGCACGATCAGGCCTTCACCCAGTTCCTGCAGCCATTCCAGCTTGCAGACAGCCTGCGCCTTGACGATGTTGCGCGTCCACGCGCGCGCGAGCAGTTCGCTCAGGTTCAGGTAGCCCTGCCTGTTCTGGACGAGCAACACCACCCGCGACAGCACCGCCGCATCCTTGCCCAGACCTTCGAGGAAAACTTCGACGCCGATGATCGGCTTCACGCCCGCGCCCCGGGCTTCACGGTAGAACTTGATGGCACCGAACAGGTTGCTCAGGTCGGTGATGGCCAGTGCGCCCTGGCCGTCTGCGGCCGCAGTCTTGACGACATCGTCGATTCGGTTGGTTCCGTCGACGACGGAGAATTCGGTGTGCAGGCGCAGGTGGACAAACATGGGCTCATTGTAGGAAATGCGCCGCCCCGCTGAAGCCTTGACAGGTTCTTAAAATCACTCCCGTGAATCCCGCTGAAACCCCGTCCGCGCCCGGCGCAGTGCTCAACATTTCTGTCTACAAATTCGTCCCGATCCCGGACGCGGCGCAGCTGCGCGAAACGCTGTTCGAACGCGCGCAGGCCGCGACCCTGAAGGGCACGATCCTGCTGGCCGAAGAAGGCATCAACATGTTCCTGGCCGGCAGCGCCGGGGCCGTGCGCGGCTTTGTCGACGCGCTGCGTGCCGACACGCGTTTCGCCGACCTTGCACCGAAGGAAAGCTGGTCGACTTCGCAGCCTTTCCGCAAACTGCTGGTGAAGGTGAAGCGCGAGATCATCCGCATGAACCACCCGGCCATCAAGCCGGCGGACGCACGCGCACCGGCGGTGGATGCAGCCACGCTCGAGCGCTGGCTCGCGCAGGGCCACGACGACAACGGGCAGCCGGTCGTGACGCTGGACACGCGCAACGCCTTCGAGGTCGACCACGGCACGTTCGACGGCGCGATCGACTGGCGCATCGGCAAGTTCACCGAGTTCCCCGAGGCGCTGCGCGCGCACAAGGACGAATTCACCGGCAAGACGGTGGTGAGCTTCTGCACCGGCGGCATCCGCTGCGAGAAGGCGGCCATCCTGATGCGCGAGGAAGGCATCCAGGATGTCTATCAGCTCGAAGGCGGCATCCTCAAGTACTTCGAGGAAGTCGGCGGCGCTCACTACACCGGCCAGTGCTTCGTGTTCGACGAACGCGAGGCACTGGACGCAGAACTCAAGGCCAGCCAGGACGAGCCACGCTGACCCCGGGACAAAGAGCGGCCGTCAGAGCGGCTTGCGTTCCGGCAGCGGGATGAACTCCGTTTCGCCCGGCACCTTGTCGAAGCGGCCGGCCTCCCAATCGTCCGCAGCCTGCAGGATGCGCTCCTTGCGGCTGGACACGAAGTTCCACCACATGAAGCGGTGCCCGTCCAGCGGTGCGCCGCCCACAACGGCCAGACGCGCCGGGCCGGTCGATTCGATGCGCACGGCCTTCCCTGCCTCGAGCACGCCAAGCGTTTGCCGTGGCAGCGGCACGCCATCGACCAACACATCGCCGGACACGGGATAGACAGCGCGTTCTTCGACCAGCGCAGGCAGCTCGAAGACACCGCCCGACGGCAGATGGACGTCGAGGTAAAGCGTTGGCGCGAAGGTGGCCACCGGCGACTTCACACCGAACGCCTCGCCGATCAGCACGCGCACTTTCGCTGCGCCCACATCCGCCTCAGGGATCGACTCGGCTGGCGTATGCACGAATGCCGGTTCCGCTTCCTCGTGTTCGCGAGGCAATGCCGCCCACAGTTGCAGACCGTGGTTCACGAACTCCTTGTCCAGCAGGTCGTCCGGCTTGCGCTCGGAATGCACGATGCCCTTGCCCGCCGTCATCCAGTTGATCGCGCCGGGCTCGATGCGCTGCACGGCGCCCAGGCTGTCGCGGTGCATCATGGCGCCCTCGAACAGGTAGGTCACCGTCGCCAAGCCGATGTGCGGATGGGGGCGCACATCGTGCCCCTGCCCCGGGTGTTCGGTGACCGGGCCGAAGTGATCGAGAAAAAGGAAGGGCCCCACGGATTGCTTCTGCGCCGAGGGCAGCAGGCGGCGCACCATGAAGCCGCCGCCCAGGTCCTTGGCATGTCCGTTCAGGGCGAGTTGCAGGCTCATCATTTCTCCTTGTCATCGTGCAAAAAAAAAAAGGCGGCCTGCGGGCCGCCTTCGAAGCCATTGCTGGCGTTGCGGCCTCAGCCCTTGAGCCGGGCCGCGACTTCGGCAATGCGTTTGCCGAAGAGTTTCGCGGTTTCCAGGTCACCGGGCAAGCACTCGTCGGCACTCGAATCCGACGGCGAGGTCGCCATCGCACCGGCGAACGAGCCGACATAGTTGATGTCGTTGCGCTGCGACGCCTTGGTGTTCGCGGGCATCATGCCCGTTCCGACCCAGATGCCGCCGTGCTGCATGGCCAGCGTGAACAGGTAGTGCAGCGTGGACAGCTTGTCGCCGTTCATCGTCGCGCTGTTCGTGAAGCCCGCGAAGAGCTTGTCCTTCCAGCCCTGGCTGAACCATTGCTTCGAGGACGCGTCCGCGAACTTCTTGAACTGCCAGCTCGCCATGCCCATGTAGGTCGGCGAACCGAAGACGATCGCGTCCGCGCTGTTCAGCGTGTCCCATCCGCCCTCGGGCAGGTTGCCCTCGGCATCGATGGCCACGAGCGTGGCGTTGGCGCCTTCGGCCACCGATTGCGCGACGCGCTGGGTGTGACCGTAGCCCGAGTGGAATACGACGGCAATGCGTGTCATGACATCAACCCTTGCGCTTGGCATCGACGCTGAAGGCACCTGCGCCCCATGCGGCCAGCGTCAGCAAGCCACCGACGACGGCGATGTTCTTGAAGAACATGAGCTGCTGCATCATCTGCTGCTCGGCCGGCACACCCCAGTAGTTGTGGAAGATGAAGGTTGCGACGAGCGTGAACGCGGCCAGCGCCAGCGCTGCGATGCGCGTGCCGAAACCTGCCAGCAGCATGAGCCCGGCGCCCAGTTCGATGACGATGGCAATCACCACGCCCACCTCCGGCAGCGGCAGTCCCTTGGAAGCGATGTACCCCGCCGTGCCGGCGAATCCGCCGATCTTGCTGAAGCCCGCAGGGATGAAAAGCAGGGCGATCAGTGCGCGGCCGATCAGGCTCAGGGTGTTCTGGAAGGAAGTGGGCATGTTGGTCCTCGAAGGTTGGTTGAAAAAATGAGTAGGGACTGGAAAGGCCGCCAAAGGTTCACGCGGCCAGGTCGAACACCAGGACCTCGGCATCCTTGCCGTGATCCAGGGTGATTTGCGATTCGCCTTCGATCAGTGCCGCATCGCCACCTTGCAGCGACTTGCCATTGACCTCCAGCTCACCACGGATGAGGTGCACGTAGCTCTTGCGGGCAGGATCGAGCCCGAGCGAGGCCTTCTCGCCTTCGTCGAACAGGCCCGCATAGAGCGATGCGTCCGCGTGGATCGTCACCGAGCCTTCAGCGCCATCGGGCGACGCGACCAGGCGCAGCTTGCCGCGCTTCTCGCCGTCGTCGAACGACTTCTGCTCGTAGCTCGCGGGGATGCCGCGCACGTTGGGCTCGATCCAGATCTGCAGGAAGTGCGTTGTCTCGCCCTGGGCGTGGTTGAACTCGCTGTGCATCACGCCGCGACCGGCACTCATGCGCTGCACGTCGCCGGGCGGGATGCCCTTGACGTTGCCCATGCTGTCCTTGTGCGCCAGGTTGCCCTGCAGCACGTAGCTGATGATTTCCATGTCACGGTGGCCGTGCGTGCCGAAGCCGGTGCCCGGGGCGATGCGGTCCTCGTTGATGACGCGCAGGTTGCCGAAGCCCATGTGCTCCGCGTCGTAGTAATTGGCGAACGAGAAGCTGTGCTGGGACTTGAGCCAGCCGTGATCGGCGTGGCCGCGATCCTGCGATTTGCGAAGAGTCAACATGTGAAGCTCCTTTCTGTGTCAGGGCTGCAATGTGCAGCGCGTGGATGAAATGTAGATTCCCTCCATTCAGTTTTCAGCGCTTCAATTTGAAGAAATCATTCAAATATTTTGAATTAAACTTGTCGGATGGCCACACCCCGAGACGTCCTCACTCCCGATTCGCTGTCCATGCTGCAGGCCGTGGCGAAAGCGGGCAGTTTTGCGGCCGCAGCACGCGATCTGGGGCTCGTGCCGAGCGCGCTCACCTACCGCATCCGCGCCATCGAGGACGCGCTGGACGTGCTGCTGTTCGACCGCAGTTCCCGGCAGGCACGCATCACACCGGCGGGCGAAGAACTGCTGCGTGAATCGCGCCGGTTGCTGGACGACCTGGACAACGTGGCCAACCGCGTGAAGCGCGTGGCAACCGGCTGGGAGCCGCAGCTCACCCTGTCGGTGGATGGCGTGATTTCGCGGCTGGTGATGATGGAGCTCGCCGACGCTTTCTTCGCACTCGACCCGCCGACCCGGCTGCGCATCCGCGAGGAAACGCTGTCGGGCACGCAGGAGGCACTGACCTCGGGACTTGCAGACCTCGCCATCGGGATTGCGGCCGAGCCCCTGCTCACGAGCCTGATGATCAAGCCGCTGGGCAGCATGAGCTTCGTATTCGCTGTTGCGCCGCACCATCCGCTTGCGACCGCACCCGAACCGCTCACCGACGACGTGATCCGCCAGCACCGTGCGGTGGCCGTGGCCGACTCGGTGCAGCGCGGCGGCGGCGTCACCGTCGGTCTGCTGGGCGGGCAGGACGTGTTCACCGTGCCCACGATGACAGCCAAGCTCGAGGCGCAGTTGCGCGGCCTGGGTGCCGGCCACGTCCCCGAGCCGATGGCACGCCCTTTCATCGAGACCGGTCGTCTCGTCGTGCGCCAGACGCGCCGGCAGACACGCATCGGCCGAATGAGTTATGCGTGGCGCACCCCCGGAGCGTCCGGCATGGGCCGTGCGCTGCAGTGGTGGCTGCAACAGCTCGAAAGCCCGAAGACGCGTACGGCACTGCTCGAACGCCACCACGGCGTGTAGAGTGGGGGCATGGCACGAACCTCCCCGAACTCCTCCCTCCCCGCGCGTCGCGTGGCCGTCATCGGCGCCGGCATGGCCGGCATCACCTGCGCGCTGACGCTTGCCAAGGCAGGACGGCAGGTGGTGGTGTTCGAGCAGGGCGCCGAAGCCGGCGGCCGCATGTCCACGCGCGACACGCCGTTCGGCAGCTTCGATCCCGGCGCGCAGTACTTCACCGTGCGTGACGAACGTTTCGGGCAGGCCTTGCAGGCCACCGCCGCACCGTGCCGGCCATGGAGCGCCAACTCCGTGCGCGTGCTCGATCCGCACGGACGCGTGGCAGAAGCAGCGCGTCCCACCGGAGAGGCGCACTTCGTCGCCACGCCCGGCATGGGCGCCCTGTTGCAGCACTGGGCGGCCCCGCTGGCGGCCGGGGGCCAGCTCATCGGCAACACACGCGTCATGCGCATCGAGCGCGACGCCCTGCATGCCGAGCGCTGGCAACTGCGCACCGAGGGCATGGCCGGCGAACAGCACGTGCATTCCGATTTCGACGCCATCGTGCTTGCCATACCGAGCGCGCAAGCCCGCGAATTGCTGCTTGTATCGGGCCTGGCACCCGGCCTGTCGGACGCCATGGAAAGTGTGCAAGTCGCGCCCTGCTGGACACTGATGCTCGCCTTTCCCCAGGCGCCGGCTCCGGGGCAGCTCGGTCCGCAATGGAATGCCGCGCGCAGCACGCACCACCGCGTGGCCTGGCTCGCCCGCGAGTCGTCGAAGCCGCGCCGCGGCAGCGTGGAGCGCTGGACCGTGCAAGCCAGCGCGGAATGGTCGGCCGAACACGCGGGCGACGACGCACCGCGCATCCAGGCCAAGCTGCTTCGCGCGTTTTCCGAGATCACCGGCATCCATGCAGAGCCGTCGTATGCCGAGGCGATCTGCTGGCGCCACGCCCGCACCCTGGTCCCACTCGGCCAGCCGTATCTGTGGGATGCACGCGCCCGCATCGGCGCGTGCGGCGACTGGTGCCTGGGCCACCGGGTCGAAGATGCATTCGTCTCGGCGCTCGAACTCTCGCTGAACATGGCCTGATGGCGACGGGCTACGTCGGCCGCTTCGCTCCCTCGCCCACGGGCGCGCTGCATGCGGGCTCGGTGGCGGCGGCGCTGGCCAGCTGGCTCGACGCGCGCGCACACGGCGGCCAATGGCTGGTGCGCATCGAAGACGTGGACGCCGCCCGATGCGTGCCGGGTGCCGATCGCGTCATCCTCCAGCAACTCGCTGCGCTCGGCCTGCATCCCGACGCAGCGCCGCTGCGTCAGTCCACGCGCGGTGACGCCTATCAGGCCGCGCTCGACAGGTTGATCGAAGCCGGGCTCGCCTATCCCTGCGCCTGTTCGCGCAGCGACATCCTGGCTGCCCTCGCAGAGCGCGATGCGCTGCCGCGCCGGCATGAAGAGCTTGTCTATCCCGGCACCTGCCGCAGCGGGCTGAACGGCCGCCCCGCGCGCGCCTGGCGATTCCGCCTGCCGCAGGACGCCAGCGTGGACTGGCACGACCGTCGCCTGGGTGCGCAGCGGCAGGACGTTGCCACACGCGTCGGCGACTTCGTGCTCAAGCGCGCCGACGGCCAGTGGGCCTACCAGATCGCCGTCGTCGTGGACGATGCGGACCAGGGCGTGACCGACGTCGTGCGCGGGGTGGACCTGGCCGACAACACGCCACGCCAGTTGCTGCTGATGCGGGCACTCGGGTTGCCCGCGCCGCGCTGGCTGCACACGCCGCTGGTGCTCGGCGAAAACGGTGAAAAACTTTCCAAGCAGAACGGCGCGCAGCCGGTCGACACCGCAAGACCGCTGGACGTGCTCAATGCAGCAGCGGCGGCCTTGGGACTTCCCGCGCAGGCCGGCACGCCGCCGCAAGCCATGGCCGCATGGGTCGGGCAGTGGCGCGATCTCTACAATCTGTCTGCTTCATGACACGTCCCGACGAAACTCCAGAATCCCCCGCTGCCGACGCCGCTGCAGCACCCGAAGGGGTGCCATTCCCGAAGGCCATCCGTACCTTCGTCAAGCGCGGCGGCCGCACCACGACCGGCCAGAGCAAAGCCTTCGAGACACTGGGCCCGCAGTTCCTTGCCAGCTTCACCGGCCAGCCGATCGACTTCGAGAAGACTTTCGGGCGGCAGGCCCCCACCGTGCTCGAGATCGGCTTCGGAATGGGCGAAGCGACGGCGCATATCGCGTCGGGCCTGCCGGGCACCAACTTCCTCTGCTGCGAAGTGCACGAACCCGGCGTGGGCGCGCTGCTCAAGCGCATCGGCGAGCAGGGCATCGGCAACATCCGCATCCTCCAGCATGACGCGGTCGAAGTCATCGACCAGATGATCCCCGAAGCGTCGCTCGACGGCGTTCACATCTTCTTTCCCGACCCGTGGCACAAGAAGCGCCATCACAAGCGCAGGCTCGTGCAGCCCGCGCTCGTCGCGCGGCTGGCGCGCAGGCTCAAGCCCGGCGGCTACCTGCATTGCGCCACCGACTGGCAGCCCTACGCACAACAGATCCTCGAAGTGCTCGGTGCGGAGCCGCTGCTGCAGAACACCGCCGCCGACTACGCACCCAGGCCCGCCTACCGGCCGCTCACCAAGTTCGAGAATCGTGGCCTGAAGCTCGGGCACGGCGTCTGGGATGTGGTTTTCACGCGCCGCTGATCCGCGTCAAAAATCACTTTTTCATGCGCTTTCATCCCCATTTGGCCGACTTCACCACAGCGCGCCTTGGCATCGCAGGGCAACTGAGCTATGGTCGCTGTCACAGGCAGGTCACAAGAACACCACACGGCCACGGTTGAAAACGACAAGGGGGCGATTTGAAGGAATCGCAAATGGGCTTCGGACGCAGGAAATGGTTGTTGGGTACGGGTGCGACGCTCGCCGCACCGTTCGTCATGCCGGCGCACAGCTGGGCACAGGCCACCAAGGCCGCGCCGGGTGCCAGGCGGCTGGTGCTGGGACAGTCGGTCCCCCTCACCGGCAACGCGAGCGAAATCGGCCTGGCGTTCGCCGCCGGTGCCAAGTTGTACATCGACAGCTGGAACGCCAGACCCGCCAACGCAACGCTGCGCATCGAATTGCGCCAGATGGACGACGGCTACGAGCCCGCCACTGCGGCTGCCAATGCGCAGAAGCTGCTGGCCGAAGGCGCCGATGTGCTGTTCGGCTTCGTCGGCACGGCAAGTGCGGAAGCAGCGGCGGCTGTCGCGCAGAAACAGGACGCCCCCTTCTTCGCGCCTTTCGCCGCGAGCGATGGCTTGCGCGATGCAGCGCATGCCAACGTCTTCCACGTGCGTCCCAGCATGGCCGACGAGGCCTTCAAGATGGTGCGCCACTGCAACACGCTCGGCCAGACCCGCATCGCCGTCGTGGCCGATGACGACGCCATGGGCCGCGGTGGGCTTGCCGCTGTCAACCAGGCGATCGCCGAACTGAAGCTGCCGCCGCTGGTGGGCACGGCCTTCGTGCCACCGGGCAGCGACAAGGTCGATGCGGCCGTTGCCGCGCTCATGAAAGTACAACCGCAAGCCATCATCCAGGCCAGCCTGTTCAACACCACGGCCGCTTTCATCCGCAAGATCCGCAAGGCGGGCTACGGCGGTGCGTTCCTGAACTTCTCGGTGGTGGGCATCGATCCGCTGTTCACCGCGCTCGGCAAGGAAATCAACGGCGTCGTGGTTTCGCAGGTGGTGCCGTCCCCACGCCGTGCAGCCATTCCCATCGTGAAGGAATACCTGGCCGCGGTGGACGAAACCGACCTCGTGCCCTCATACGAAAGCCTGGAAGGTTTCATTGCTGCCAAGGCGCTGGCCGAATCGGCGCGCCGTGCCGGTCGCAGTGCCGACCGCGCAGCATTGGTCAAGGCCATGGGCTCGGTGACCGACTACGACGTCGGTGGTTTCCGCCTCAACCTGCGCGCGGGTGTTCGCGATGTGTCGCGCCCGATCGACCTCGTGACCATCACGGCCGACGGCCGGGTGATCCGTTAAGCGGCGGGCTCAGGCCCGTTCGGCCACCCAGCCCTGCACCGACTTCAGCGCAGCAGGCAGCCCGGCGGCATCGGTGCCACCGGCCATGGCCATGTCGGCCTTGCCGCCGCCCTTGCCGCCCACTTGCCGGGCGACGAAGTTCACCAGTTCCCCCGCCTTCAGCTTGCCCACGCTGTCGGGCGTGACGCCGGCTGCGATCTGCACCTTGCCGCCGTCGACCGCCGCGAGCACGATGGCTGCGGTTTTGAGCTTGTCCTTGAGCTTGTCCATGGTGTCACGCAGCGTTTTCGCGTCGGCACCTTCGAGCTTCGCGGCCAGCACCTTGATGCCGCTCACATCCACGGCCTGCGACATCAGGTCGTCGCCCTGCGAGGAAGCCAGCTTGCCCTTGAGCTGTGCGACTTCCTTCTCGAGTTGCCTGACCTGGTCGAGCACCTGGCCGATACGGCCCTGCAGTTCGGCAGCAGGGGCCTTGAGTGCGCCGGCCGCCTTGTGCACCGTGCTCTCCAGGTCCTGCAGATACGCCAGCGCATTGACACCGGTCACGGCTTCGATGCGGCGCACACCGGCGGCCACGCCGCCTTCGGCCACGACCTTGAACAGGCCAATGTCGCCGGTGCGCTGCACGTGCGTACCGCCGCAGAGTTCACGGCTCGTGCCGATGTCGAGCACGCGCACGTTCTCGCCGTATTTCTCGCCGAACAGCATCACGGCGCCGGTCTTCTGCGCTGAATCGATGTCCATCACGCGCGCCTGCGTGGCTTCGTTGGCCAGGATTTCGGCGTTGACCTTGTTCTCGATCAGGCGGATCTGCTCGCCGGTGACGGGGGCGTTGTGCGCGAAGTCGAAACGTGTGCGCTCGGCGTTGACCAGCGACCCCTTCTGCTGCACGTGGGTGCCCAGCACTTCACGCAATGCCTTGTGCATCAGGTGGGTGACCGAGTGGTTGCGCATGGTGGCCGCGCGCAGCGCGGTATTGACCTTCGCGGTCACCGCATCACCGATGTGAAGCGTACCTTCGGCCAGCGTGCCGTGGTGGCCGTACACGTCGGCCTTGATCTTCTGCGTGTCATCCACGGTGAACTTCACGCCGTTGCCGGCGAGTTCGCCCTGGTCGCCGACCTGGCCGCCGCTCTCGGCATAGAAGGGGGTCGTGTCCAGCACCACGGTGCCGACCTGCCCGGCATCGAGTTCGGGTACGGCCACGCCCTCGGCGTACAACGCGACGACGACGGCCTTCTCTTCGAGCTTCTCGTAGCCGGTGAAGATGTTGGACGCACCGGTGTATTCCAGCGCGCGGTCCATCTTGAACTTGCCGGCGGCGCGACCCGCAGCCTTCTGCTTGTCCATGGCGGCGTTGAAGCCGGCTTCGTCCACCGTCAGGCCGCGTTCACGGCACACGTCGGCCGACAGGTCGAGCGGAAAGCCGTAGGTGTCGTGCAGCTTGAAGGCCACGTCGCCGGGCAGCACCTTCGCGCCACCGGCCAGCGCCGCGTCGAGGATTTCCATGCCGTTGGCCAGCGTCTCGTAGAAGCGCTCTTCTTCGGCTTTGAGCACTTCGATGATGCGTTGCTCGCTGGCCGCGAGATTCGGGTACGCGGCGCCCATCAGCTTCACGAGGTCGGGCACCAGCTTGTGGAAGAACGGCGTCTTCTGGCCCAGCTTGTAGCCGTGGCGGATGGCGCGGCGGATGATGCGGCGCTGCACGTAGCCACGGCCTTCATTGGAAGGAATCACGCCATCGCTCACGAGGAACGAGGTTGCACGGATGTGGTCGGCGATGACCTTCAGCGACGGGTTCGACAGGTCGGGCGTGTGCGTCTCGCGGCCCGCAGCGGCGATGAGTGCCTCGAAGATGTCGATCTCGTAGTTGCTGTGCACATGCTGCAGGATCGCGGCGAGGCGCTCCAGCCCCATGCCCGTGTCCACGCACGGCGCGGGCAGCTTCTTCACGCTGCCGTCTTCCTGCATGTCGAACTGCATGAACACGTTGTTCCAGATCTCGATGTAGCGGTCGCCGTCGGCATCGGGGCTGCCCGGGGGACCGCCTGCAACTTCCGGTCCGTGGTCGAAGAAGATTTCGGAGCACGGACCGCAGGGGCCGGTGTCCGCCATCATCCAGAAGTTGTCGGACATGTACTTGCCGCCCTTGTTGTCGCCGATGCGCACGACGCGTTCGGGCGGCACGCCGATTTCCTTCGTCCAGATGTCGTAGGCCTCGTCGTCGTCGATATAGACGGTGGCCCAGAGGCGATCGCCCGGCAGCTTGTAGACCTCGGTGAGCAGTTCCCACGCCCATTTGAGCGACTCGCGCTTGAAGTAGTCGCCGAACGACCAGTTGCCCAGCATCTCGAAGAAGGTGTGGTGGCGCGCGGTGTAGCCCACATTTTCCAGGTCGTTGTGCTTGCCACCGGCGCGCAGGCAGGCCTGAACCGATGCGGCACGAACGTACGGGCGCTTGTCGGTGCCGAGGAACACGTCCTTGAACTGCACCATGCCGGAGTTTGTGAACATCAGTGTCGGGTCGTTGCCGGGCACGAGCGGGCTGGAGGCGACGACCGTGTGCCCCTTCGATGCAAAGAAGTCCAGAAAGGTCTTGCGGATGTCGGCAACGGTGAAGTTGGGGGTGCTCATCTGTCGAAGGGGCGCGTAAATGCTTGATTTATCAGAACATTCGATTATAGGTTTCAGCCCCGCTTTCAGCGCCCACATCGCCCGACGAGCTCGTACCAGGCCGGGTACGGGGTAGACCGCACGAGGGCGACATCGGTCACCATCCAGCGGATGGACTCGAAGAACTCCGGCGGCCTGCTCGCCGGCGTGGCATGGCGGCTGAGCGTGACGTGCGGCGTAGTCATGGCATGAAGGGGTTTCATGCCACTGCCCAGTGCCGAGGAAAGCAGCATGTCGCGCAGCCTGCGCAGGCCGAAGTTGTCCTCCGCGACGATCACCGCCTTGTTGCCGTGCCAGACCATGGCGTGATTGAGCTCGATCTGCATCGGCTTCAGGCGCAATTTGCCGAGGGACTGCGTCAGCCGCTGCTCCAGCACAGTCCAGTCCGCCAGCCGCGTGCCGGGGTCCGCGCCGAGGCCTGCCAGCATCGTGAGATGCAGGTGCCACGACTTTGTCAGCGAGCCGGGAGGCAGGCATGTCCAGCGCGATGCGTGCTCGAGAAGGCGCGCACGCACCTCGATTGGTGGGAGCAGGCACAAGTGCATGGGCAGCAGGCCGGCGGGATGGTCACGGCGCTCGGCCTTTCGAGAACTATTGTTCATGCGCATTCCCCTTCATGACTGTATTTATATACAGTTATACATGACAGTAGCGCGACAAATCCGGGAGAACGGCCAAATAGTTCTCAAAGCTTATGTTACATAACGGTTAAACCAGTTGGTCAACTTCTAGAATCCCGGGTTTTTCTTTGATCGCCCGAGTCCGAAGTCACATGATGGAAATCCTGGTTACCACTTATTCGCCCACGATGGTCGCACTGTCTTTCGTGGTTTCAGTCGTCGGAGCGCTGATCGCACTCTCCGCCGCACCCCATATGCTCCGCAGCAGCGGACGACTGTCGCTGCCGAACACCATCGCTGCCGGCACGGCGCTCGGCGGCATCGGCGTGTGGTCGATGCACTTCATCGGCATGATGGCGCTGCGCCTGCCCGTCGGTTACGGCTATTCGATCGCGGAGACGCTGATCTCGCTCATCGCCGCGGTCATCGCCAGCACGATCGCGCTCGTGTACGTGGCCCGCAATCCGCGCAACCCGCTGCGCCTCGTCGCGGCGGGCTTCTCGCTCGGCCTGGGTGTGTGCTTCATGCACTACCTCGGCATGTACGGCATGCGCTTCAACGGGTACCTCGCCTGGTCGCTCCCGCTGGTCGCCGCGTCCGTTGCGATCGCGTTCATTGCTGCCACGGCGGCACTCTGGCTGGCGTTCAACGTCCGCGGCTTCGCAGGCACACTCATCGCATCGATCGTGATGGCAGCAGCCGTCTGCGCCATGCACTACACCGGCATGTCCGCCGGCGACTTCGTCTGCACCACCGAGAACAAGTCGGCCGTGCCTTCTGGCGCCGGCATCATCAGCTCGTGGGAGTTGCCGCCCCTCGTGCTGATCGCCATTGCATGGATGGCCTTGCTGCTCGCGCTCGACCAGTTCATGCAGTACGTGTTCCACAAGGACAAGCGCAAAGCCGCCCGACCGATGGACGTTCCCGTCGAAGAGCAGCGCGCCTGATCACCTTCGACTTCGACGAGAAGCACCTGCGCATCGGCACGGTCTAGCTGTTCGGACAATTCAGGGCTTGTGACTGCGCGCCGCCGAAGAAATAATCGCGGCATGTCACCCGAGTGCCCTGAAACCAGCCCGCAGCCGAGCCGCCGTGTCATGGTGGTCGACGACACCGAGGTCAGCCGCATGCTGGCGCGCGCTTACCTCGAACTGGCGGGCTTCATCGTGAGCGAGCACGAAAGCGCCGCCGATGCGCTCACGCAATTGCGCGCGAATCCGGATGACAGCGGACTCCCGGCTGCGATGCTCATCGACATCGAGATGCCCGTGATGGGCGGCGAAGAACTTGCGCGCCGCGTCAGGGAAGAGTTCGGTGCCGCGCTGCGGCTGATCGGCTATACGGCGCATTGCCGCGACGAGGAACTCCGGCGCATCAAGGATGCGGGCTTCGATCAGGTCGTCATGAAGCCCGGATCGGTCGAGCAGATGGCGCTGGCCATCGGCGCCGCAAACGCATAGCGCCCCCGGCTCTTCAGGGTCTCAGCCTGCGCCGCCTTCCGGCGTCCACTCGAGGATGTCTTCCATCTGGACGCCGAGTGCCTTCGCGTAGTTGGCCGGAAATGCCTTGATGAGCGCGTCGCCCTCCCATCCCAGCTCCAGCGCGCGGGCCCGCCAGGACGCCATCTGCACCACGAGCGCGTCGTAATCCTGCGGGCTCGTCATGTTGCTCGCGCGTTGTCTGTCGACGATGCGGGCAATCGGCGCAGGCAGGCGCCACCTGCGTGTCAGCTCGGCCCCCACTTCCGCATAGCTGTACCCGAACGCCTTGACCTCCGCGCTGATGCGCTCGGGCTCCATGAGCGGCACGGCTGCATCGACTGCAGCCATGCGCTCCGGCATCCCCACACGCATGACGAGCTCGCCGATCATGTGGAGCAGACCGCCGATGTAAGCGGTGTCCTCGTCACCACGGCCCAGGCCGGCAATGTGCCGGGACAGTTCGGCCGTGTTGAGGCTGAAACGCCAGTACTGGTTCAGCACTTCCTCCGGCAGTGAGGGAAATGCATCCTTGGCCAGGATGCCGATCACCAGCGACCGGACCTTGGACAGCCCCAGCAACCGGACGGCCTCGGAAGGGCTCTCGATCAGGCGGCCCCTGAAAAACAGGGGCGAGTTCGCAACGCGCAGCAGTTGGAGAACCAGGACGGGATCCGACTCGATGATGGAGGTGACGTCCGCCGTGCGGGCATCTTCGTCTTCGAATGTGCGAGCCAGCTCCAGCACCGCCTGCGGGGCGCTGGGCAATGCGCTGGACGATGCGATCAGGGCATTGAGCTGCATGGGTTGCGGAATTGCACAGTTGGAGCGGGCGATGGGAATCGAACCCACGTCTTGAGCTTGGGAAGCTCAGGTCCTGCCATTGAACGACGCCCGCAGTGATCCATCAGCGACGGATCGCGGAAGTTTACGCGATCCAACTTCATTCGCCGCGCAGATCGGCCATCGGGCCGGACACCGGAATGCGCAGCCTGAATACCGAACCGGTATCGCCGGTGGCAAACAACTCCACGTCGCCGCCATGGCGACGGGCAATGCTGCGCACGAGATAAAGCCCCAGGCCCGTACCGCCAGTGCCGGCAGACGTCGTGCCGCGCTGGAATTTCTCGAAGATGCTGTCGCGTTCGTCCTGCCCGATGCCCCGCCCCTCGTCCCGGACGTCCAGGCAGATCGACGCTCCATCCACGCGGGTCGTGACTGTGACCGGACGATCCGCAGGGGAATACTTCAACGCGTTCTGGACCAGGTTCTGTACCGCGACTTCGAGCAGGGGCATGTCCCCCGCGATCGGGCAAGGCATGTCCGGAAGCACGATGCGCAGGCGTTGTTCACCTTGCGCGCCGAAAGCCGTCGTCAAGCGCTGCAGGATGGTCCGCAAGTCGAACCGGTCGCCTTTTCCGGCTGCAGGCCGCGACTGCGAAGGGTCTTCGGTCAGGAAGTTTTCGATGAGGCCGGTGAGGCGATCCACCGCCTTGCGTATCCGGCCCAGGCTCGTACGTGCGGGGGCGCTGGACGTGGTCAACTCCATCGCACCGGCCGCCGCGTCGATGATCGCCAGCGGTGTGCGGAATTCGTGCGATGCCATCTCGACGAACTGCCGCTGCTGCACGACTGCCTTGCGCTCGGCCTCCAGCGCGCCCTGGAGATTGAGTTCGGCCAGGCGCCTGTGTTCGACTTCCTTGTGCAGCAGTTCGTTGGTGTACGCCAGTTCCTGTGTGCGCTGGGCCACCTTTGCCTCCAGATCGCGTTCGGCGCGCCTGGCGACTTCGCGTTCGCGCCGGCGGGCCGTCCGGGCTTCCAGCTCGGATTTGCTCACGCGTTGCGCGATCAGCAGGCTCAGGAGAAGCAGATAGGTGATGCGCACGGCCACGGACAGCGGATCGAGGGCATCGCGATCCTGCAGCGCGGGGCCGCTGAAAAGTTCCAGCCGCGACACGAAGGTCAGCAGCAGGGGCGCCGTCACGCACAGCGCCGCGATCATGAGATCACGCTGGCGCCAGATGGAAACCCACCACACGTAGCAGAGGCCGGTGACGGCAATCGCCACCATGAGCAGCGCGAGCGGCGTCTGTACCAGCGCGTAGTGACCTGTGAGCGCAAACCCCGCGCCCACGAGGTTGAGCGCGATGCCGATCTGGCAGAAGCGCCAGAGCGGCATCGAGTAGCGGCGCACCTCGAAAAGCGAAGGAAAGAACCGCAGCGATGCTGCGTGGAACAGCGCCTGGATCGCGCCACGCAGATCCAGTTCCGGAGGACCGTGCGTGCCGGTGAGCGTCTGCACCACCTGCCAGAGATGAAGACTGGCCCCCGTCAAGGTCAGCAGCGAGAACTGCAGGTAAAGCTTGTCCTTGAGCCAGCGCCACAGGACCATGCTGACCATGCTCAACACCAGCGTCAGGCCCAGGCTCGTGCTGAGGAAGAAGAGTTGCGCCTGCAGCATCTGGTGGAAGCCGTCGTTCTGCCAGAGCGCAAGACTCCTGTCGGTCAGCGGGCGGGAGACACGCAGGTAATAGGTCGACCGGCGTTCGTGCATGACGATCGGGAAGATCAGGTCTGCGCTGCCGATCCGCCAGAAGAGCGTGTACTGCTGCCCCGCCACTGCAGGCAGGAGAACGCCTTCGGCAGTGCGCTCATACAGCATGACTTCGTGGGTTTCCGTTGCACGCAGCCGCAGGACCCATACAGGCAGGGTGTCGGCCCGGCGTGCCATCGACACGCGCAGCCAGCACGGGCTGGCCCGGCTGCAACGCGCGGCATCGCCATCGCCGAGCAACCTGAATTCATTGTCGTGCCGCCCGGCGATCACGTCCTGCACAGGCGCTTGTGCCCGCGCACCATCCAGCAGGAATGCCTGCGTTGTCAGTTCGACAGGGTCGTCCTTTCCATCCACCGGCGAAACCATGACGGCTCCCGCCATCAGGGGAGCCGTCATCAGCATCGACAGGAGGCCGTGGCGGATCGCGGGGAAGAAAGGCATGAAGTACTGTATGCGAAGGCTCTCGGCTGCGGCAATGGCATCAATGGAAATCACGGCTCCTGCCACTGCTGGCACCCAGCCTGCCGAGCATGGGCGTGAGGTCCACCAGCTGCTTCGCGACCAGATGGCAAACCTTGCCGCCACTGTCCACATCGCGCTGCCACGTGCCATGCACGGCCAGCAGGCGCGAGTGCAGCAAGGCCTGGCGCTGCGCCTCGCGCACGTGTTTCCAGACGATCACGTTGACCGGGCCTGTCTCGTCCTCCAGCGTGACGAAGATGGTTCCGTTGGCCGTCTGCGGCTGCTGGCGCACGGTGACGAGGCCGCAGGCCGCCACATGGCGGCCATGCGGCAAGCTGCCCAGTTCGGCCGATGTCTTCATCTGCATGGCTTCGAGTTTTTTCCTGAGCAGGGCCAACGGATGTTTTCGCAGCGTGAAGCCCAATGACGAATAGTCGAACAGGATTTCCTCACCTTCCTTCGCGGGGATGAGTTCGAGCGGCTGCTCCCGTACCGGTGCGCGCGACAGCAGGCGCGTCGGCCGCTTGGGTGCGGACGCGTCCCACACCTGCTGCCGGCGATGCCCCGAAAGCGACTTCAGCGCATCGCCCGAGGCGAGCGCATGCAGGTCGCGCGATTCGAGCATCGCACGCAAGGCGAGGTCTTCGACGTCGAGGAACGGGCCATCCTGCCGCGCCTGCACGATGCGATGCGCGGCCTTTGCATCGAGACTGCCGATCATGCGCAGGCCCAACCGTACGGGGACGAGAGGACGGTCGCAAGGTGCATGGGCATGGGCATGCACATGCGTGGATGACGCAGCGTGAGAGACCTCGCCCGGAAGCGATGCCATCACGAGCGTGCAGTCGCAGTCGCTCAGCGACACATCGGCAGGCAGCACCGGCACGCCATGCCGCTTCGCGTCCTGGATCAGTTGCGACGGTGAATAGAAGCCCATGGGCTGCGAATTGAGCATCGCCGCCAGAAAAGCCTCGGGCTCGTGCCGCTTGAGCCAGCTGCTGCTGTAGGCGAGCAATGCAAAGCTGTAGGCATGGCTTTCAGGGAAACCGTATTCGCCGAAGCCGAGCATCTGGTTGAAGATGTCACGGGCGAACTTTTCTTCATAGCCTTTATTCAGCATGCCGTCGATCAACTGCTTTTCGAAGCGGTGCACACCGCCCTTGCGCTTCCATGCCGCCATGGCCCGGCGAAGTTCATCGGCCTTGCCGGCATCGAAGCCCGCCGCGATCATGGAGATCTGCATCACCTGTTCCTGGAAGATCGGCACACCGAGGGTGCGCTTCAGTGCAGCCCTGAGACGGGACGGTTGTCCGAGCTCACGCTCTTCCTTCGTTTTCTCATATTCGATGGCATCCTCGGCACCCGCTTCGTCACCCGGGTGCTGCACCAGATACTGGCGCACCTTCTCGCGCGCCTTCAGGTACGGATGCACCATGCCGCCCTGGATCGGCCCTGGCCGCACGATGGCAACTTCGACCACCAGGTCATAGAACTTCGTGGGTTTCAGGCGTGGCAGCATCGACATCTGCGCGCGGCTCTCGATCTGGAAGACGCCGACGGTGTCGGCGTCGCGGATCATTTCGTAGGTCTGCGGGTCTTCGAGCCCGATATGCGATCGGGTGAATGGAGAGCCCCGCCGCGCGCTGATCAGATCCAGACAACGGCGGATGGCGGTGAGCATGCCCAGCGCGAGCACGTCCACCTTGATGAGCCCGAGGTCTTCGAGATCGTCCTTGTCCCACTGGATGACGGAGCGGTCTTTCATGGCGGCGTTCTCGATGGGCACGAGACGCCCGAGCTTCGTCTGCGTGAGCACGAAGCCGCCCACATGCTGGCTCAGGTGACGCGGAAATCCCTTGATGGCCCGCACCAGTTCCAGCCAGAGCGCTGCGACATGCGGCGTGATCGGATCCCCCGTTTTCATCGCCAGATCGCCAAGCCGCTGCACGGCCAGCCCGTCGTCGAACCAGAAGTGTTCTTTCGCAAACGCATCGATCAACGGCTCGCCGATGCCCAGCGCCATGCCGACATCGCGGATCGCGCTGCGTGTTCGATAGCAGATCACCACGGCGGCGATGGCCGCGCGATGCCGGCCGTATTTCCCGTAGATGTACTGGATGACATCCTCGCGCCGCTCATGCTCGAAGTCCACGTCGATGTCGGGTGGCTCGTTCCTCCGCTCGTGGCTGATGAACCGTTCCAGCAATGGATGCGACACGCGCGGATCGGCTTCGGTCACGCCCAGGCAATAGCAGACCACCGAATTGGCCGCCGACCCCCGGCCCTGGCAGAGGATGTTTTGCCGGCGCGCCTCCCGCACGATGTCATGCACCGTGAGAAAAAACATCTCGTACTTGCATTCGCCAATGAGTTTCAACTCCTTGTCGATCAGACCCACGATGTTCGGCGGAATGCCCTCCGGAAAACGCCGCGCCGCGCCTTCCATGGTGAAGTGTCGCAGCGCCTCCATCGGCGTCATGCCATGCGGCACCGACTCTTTCGGATAGTTGTAGCGGACGGACTCCAGCTCGAACCTGCACGCATCCACGACCTTCGACGTGTTGCGCATCAGCTCCAGCGGATACACCTGTGCCAGATGCATGCGCCTGCGCATGTGCCGCTCGGCATTCGCTTCGAGTTGCTGGCCGCACTCCTTCACCGGCCGGCCGAGGCGAACGGCAGTGATGACGTCATGAAGCGGCCGCCGCGAGCGTGCATGCATGAGCACACCGCCCGCCGCCACCAACGGCACGCCGCAGCGCTCACCCGCCTCGCGCAACGTGGCGAGCCACAGGCTGTCGTCGCGGTGGCTGGCGAGTTCGACAGCCAGCCACAGATGCGCGCGATAGAGCTTCTTCAGCGCCTGCAACCGCAGGCACAAGGCGTCGACGTCGAAATCTTCCAGCACTTGCCCGGCGTGGCGCGCCGGCGCGAACAGGATCTCGCAGCCCCTGAGCAGCGTCCAGTCACTGAAGTCCCAGCTCACGACGTAGCGGCCCTTGTCGGCCCGCATGCGCGCGGCGGTGATGAATTCGCAGAGGCCGCCCCAGCCTTCCAGGTCATGCGCGATGGCGACGAGGCGGCCATCGCCGGTGTCGAACTCGCTGCCGTAGAGCAACTTGAAGTTGTTTCGCATGCGGCGTTCGCCCGGCCGCTTCACCGTTTCCAGCCACTCGATGTAGCTCCGGTAATCCTTCAGGCCACTCCATGCGCGCACCACGCCCGCCACGGAGCATTCGTCGGTGATGGCCAGCGCCTCATAGCCCAGGTCCCACGCGCGCTCGACCAGTTCCTGCGGATGCGACGCGCCGCGCTGGAAGCTGAAGTTGCTCATGCAATGCAGCTCGGCATAGGCCGGCAGCGGGTCGGGTTCGTCCGGCACGAGGGGCGGCAGGGTTTCGTTCTCTGCGCGGTCCTCCCAGTCCTGCCGGGAAGGGCGGGGCTTGTCATGGGTTTCAGGCATGGACGTCAGGCATAAAAGCCCTGCAGGTACCACCGGCCCGAACGGCGCTCCCTGTAGATCCAGACGAGGCCCGACTGCTCCCCCTGCGCCACGTAGTAGTCGCGGAAACAGGCCGCGCCTTCTTCGCCGCCTTGGCCCTCTTCCCACCAGGCCGTCTCCATGCGACTGGGGCGGGTGAGCCTGCGCAGCGGGCCGCCGTAGTGCGGCGTGTCGTTGTGCACTTCGAGACACTGCGGCTGCGGCAGAAGCCACGCCGGAAAGAGCGCATCGGCCGCAGGGTTCGTGACGCCCGGCTTTGCACCCGGGGACTTCGCGGCCACCCAGTGCTGCATGCGCTCGGGCCGGTGGTCGTCGCCCGGCCGCATCACGCACACGGCGTCTTCGCCGAGCCGTGCACTCACGCGCTCGACGAACTCGTGCAGTCGCTCGCCTTTCACCTGGTCTTCGGGCAGCAGGCTCACGGGCATGCCACCCCAACTCGCGGTTTCCAGAGAACGCATGCGCAGGTGGTTGGCCGGCGCGGCCAGCGCGACGTGCGAGAGCCGTTCGTTCAGCAGGCGGCGCAGGTGCGCCATGTCCTGCGCAGGCCGCGCGGTGCGGATGACGAGTTGCGCGGTCGGCGGCAGCATCACGCCGTTCAACCGCTTCAGGTCGTGCGTCCATTCGAGTTCGAGCGCCAGCACGCCCAGCTTGCGCGACGCCAGCCATGCCTGCAGGCGCGACAGCAGCCGCTGCGCCGACCACATCAACTCGGGTGCGCTGGTGGCGGTGGCGGGCAGTTCGAGCTTCTCGTCGAAAGATTCCGGCGCTTCGATCCACGCATAACGCTCGGGCCGGTCGCCCCAAGCGGCATCGAGCGCCTCGAGCAATGGTGCGCCGAAACGCCGCGCCATGCCGCCGCGCGGCAATGCACGCAGGTCGCCCCAGGTCCGGCAGCCCATGCGCTCGAGCAGCCCGGCATGCGTCAACGCAGCCTGCAACGTGTCGATCGGGAATGCGGCAGGCAGGTTGGAAGCCGCTGGCAGCGGCTCGCCTCGCGCGCGCAAGCGCATCAACGCGAGCGCGGCAAGCGACGTACGGCCCATCGCTGCGGTGCGCATCGTCGGCAGGCCGGTTGCCGGATCGAGCAGCTTCGCACGCAACCGCTTCATGCCGCCCCACAGACGCAGGCTGCCGGAGACTTCGAGCAGCAATGCCTCGTCCACCCAGGCCACGCGCGACGTGAAGCGCAGCGCATGCCAGCCCCAGGCTTCGCGCTCGGCACCGGGACCGTCTTCAGGCAGCAGCGCGATCCAGTGCATGACCGCCCCCTGCAACAGTCGGCAGGCCGCGCGGCGACAGCCCAGCGACATCGGCAGCCATGGCGTCGGTATCCACGCACATCGACGTCGCACCCTTGCGGGACGCCAGCAACGCCTGCAGCGCCCTCGCCTGTGCACGCATGCGCAAGGGCTGCGCCAGCGGCGGGCCGCGGCGCTTGACGATCTGCACGTCGAGCGACGGGGCGGCGGCCGTGGCCTGCAGCTGCAGGCGCAGCCTGGCCGGCGAGCCGGTGCGCGCCGCACGCGCATCACGCAGCACGAAGAGCGGACGCGGCCTCTGCACGTCGGCCTGCATCGCCATCTGCAAACGGCGCAGTTGGGCATCGGTGGCCTGCGGCAGCCACGCGAGCACGGCCACCACGTCGGCGCACTTCAGGGCCTGCTCTGCCGCCCAGAGGCGCTGCGCGGGCGACTGCGACTCACGCGAGGCACACAGCCACAGCAAGCGTTCGCCCGGCAAACCCTGGGCCGCAAGGCTGGGTGCGAAGGGCACATGGGGCGGCGCCACCAGCACCACCGGCCCGGCGGCCTGTTGCACGCAGGCCGCCAGCGCCGGCAGCAGCAACTGCCAGAACGGCGTGCGTGCATCGCGCAGCAGCAGTTCCGTCATGCCGTCGAGCGGCCAGCCGCCGCCGGGCAGTTCGGCGTCGAGCGCGGCATGGCCACTGGGCAGCACGCGGCCCGCCTGATGGGCGAGCTCCTGCCCGCGCCAGACCGGCAATGAACCGGCCATGGCTTCGAGCGCGATGAGACGGGCTGAAGCGGCATTGGCCATGGCACACCCTGCTGGAATCCTTGTTGGTCGAAGTCAGGCCAGAATACTGTATTTATATACAGTCATCAAGCCGACCTGTAACAGCCCCCCTGCATCGTGGGCTTCCCGTGCCGGCAGACGGACCGGGCGCAATCGGACTAACATCGCCGGCCCAAGGAGTTTCCTCTTGCCTCTCTTCCGTTTCTTCGAGAAGCGGGTCACGCCCTATCCGCCGGCCGAACCCGCCCTGCCCCCGAAAAAATTCGTTTCCTTCGTCTGGGCCTGCGCCGCAGGGGTGCGCGGCTACGTCGGCTGGATGGCGCTGCTGTCGGCCGGCATTGCCGCATACGAAGCCTTCCTGTTCGCCGCGCTCGGCCATGTGGTCGACTGGCTGGTGAGCGTGCCGCAGGGCGAACTCTGGTCGCGCCACGGCGGCATGCTCTGGCTGCTGGGCGGCGTGCTTGCGGCCAGTGTCGTGCTGGTGGCGCTGCAGACCATCGTGAAGCACCAGGCGCTGGCCATCAACTTCCCGCTGCGCCTGCGCTGGAACTTCCACCGCCTGATGCTCGGGCAGAGCATGGCGTTCTATGCGGATGAATTCGCCGGCCGCATCACCACCAAGGTGATGCAGACCGCGCTGGGCGTGCGCGACATGCTGTTCACCACCAGCGACGTGCTGGTGGGCATCGGCGTGTATTTCATCTCCATCATGCTGCTGGCCTCGGGCTTCGACATCCGGCTGCTGGTGCCGTTTGCCGTCTGGGCCGCCTTCTACGCCGCGTCGGTGTTCTGGTTCGTGCCCAAGCTGGGAAAGATCGGCAAGGCGCAGGCCGATGCGCGCTCGATGATGACCGGCCGCATCACCGACGCGTACACCAACATCTCCACCGTCAAGCTGTTCTCGCACACGCACCGCGAAGCGTCGTTCGTGCGCGCGGCCATGGAAGACTTCAAGCGGACCGGCTATGCGCAGATGCGGCTCGTGAGCGCGTTCGAGATCGTCAACCACACGCTGGTGGTGCTGCTCATCGCAGGGGCCAGCGGCACGGCGCTGTGGCTGTGGTCGCTGGGTCAGGTAGGTGTGGGTGCTGTGGCTGCCGTCACCGCCATGGCGCTGCGCGTCACCGGCATGTCGCACTGGATCATGTGGGAGATGAGTTCGCTGTTCGAGAACATCGGCACGGTGCAGGACGGCATCAACATGCTCACACGCGCCCGCGCCGTGGTGGACGCACCCGATGCGAAGCCGCTGGCCATCGCGCGCGGCGAAGTGCGCTTCGACAACGTGAGCTTCTCGTACGGCCAGGGCCCGCGCGTCGTCGACCGGCTGTCGCTCACCGTGAAGCCGGGCGAGCGCATCGGCCTCATCGGCCGCTCGGGCGCAGGCAAATCGACGCTGGTGAACCTGCTGCTGCGCTTCCACGACGTGAGCGGAGGAAAGATCACCATCGACGGGCAGGACATCGCACACGTCACGCAGGACAGCCTGCGCAGCCACATCGGCATGGTCACGCAGGACACATCGCTGCTGCATCGCTCGATGCGCGACAACATCCTCTACGGCCGCCCCGACGCCACGGAAGAGCAGATGGTCACCGCCGCGCGCCGCGCCGAGGCGCATGAATTCATCCAGGGCCTGTCCGACCTGCAAGGTCGCACCGGCTACGACGCGCATGTGGGCGAACGCGGCGTGAAGCTCTCTGGCGGCCAGCGCCAGCGCGTGGCCATCGCGCGCGTGATGCTCAAGGACGCGCCCCTCCTGCTGCTGGACGAAGCCACGAGCGCTCTCGACTCCGAAGTCGAAGCCGCCATCCAGCAGAGCCTGGACACGCTGATGGAAGGCAAGACGGTGATCGCCATCGCACACCGCCTCTCCACCATCGCTGCGATGGACCGGCTCATCGTGCTCGACGCCGGCCGCATCGTGGAGGAAGGCGACCACCGCAGCCTGCTAGCGCAGGGCGGCATCTACGCGCGCCTGTGGGCACACCAGAGCGGTGGTTTCCTGGGCGGGGACAACGTGGAAGAAGAAGACATGTCAGTCATCGGCTGACACACGGACGCGCCCTGCACTGTCGGAGATCGTGAAGCGCGATCCCTACAGTGGGTATGAAGGAGACACCGTCATGGCCCTGTCGACCCATCGCATCCCGCCTTCCGGCCAGCCCGAAGTCAAATCACGGTCGCGCCACTTCTCGATGGTGCGCGATTTCCATCTCGCCGATTTCTTCACACTGGGCAACGCGGCCTGCGGTGTGGCCGGGGTTTTCCTCGCGATGCTGGCCATGGCGGGCAGCGACGCACCCGACCCCACCTACCTGCTGATCGCCGCCGCCTTCGCGCCTGCCGCATTCATCCTGGACATCTTCGACGGCCGCATCGCACGCTGGCGGCAGCAACATTCGGCGCTCGGCCGCGAGCTCGATTCGCTGGCCGACGTGATCAGCTTCGGCGTCGCGCCTGCCGCACTCGCCTTCGCAGCCGGCATGCAGGGCGGATGGGACGCGGTCATCCTCGCCTACTTCGTCTGCTGCGGCGTGAGCCGCCTCGCGCGCTACAACGTCACGGCCGAATCCATGGCCGATGAAGACAGCGGCAAGGTGAAGTACTTCGAAGGCACGCCCATCCCCACCAGCGTCATCCTCACCGCCATGCTGGCCGTCGCCGCGTGGCAAGGCCGTGTGGGCAATGAACTGTGGGGTGGCGTCTGGAACATCGCCGGCTGGGAGCTGCATCCCATGGCGCTGCTGTTCGCGCTGTCGGGCTCGCTGATGATCAGCAAGACGCTGCGGATCCCGAAACTCTGAGCATTGCGCCGATAGCCACATCGCTGTGGCATCATCCCTCGAGAAACACATGGAGAGGGAACGATGCGCATCACGCGGAAGGAATTTCTTCGGCGCGCCGCAGCGGGCAGTCTTGTTGCTACGGCAGGAATGCCGAGCTGGGCGCAGCAGATCCCGGGAGGCCCGCGCCCCAAGGTCCTGGTGGTATTTACGCCCGACCGGCCGATCGAATGGTTTCAGGACGCGTTTCCGATGCGCTTGACCGGATTGCCGTGGCAGTCCCGGTCCGAAAGACTGCCTGTTCCCGGCCTTGATTTTCAGGGTATTCTGCTTCCAGCCTTCTGCGCCGCTGCAGCGAGGAAGTGGCCCGCCGATTTCATTCCCGAGCCAGGCTACGCCTTAGAAATCTCGCAAGCAGCTCCCCCGTCATTTCATACAGCAGCATTTCCGGAACGACTGCTCGACGACAAGAACATATTCAAGCTTCTCAAGAGAGATGGCATCACTGCCGTCGTGGGACTTGAGTCCTTCTTCATTGGAGATATGGACCGACCGGCCCGCTACGGAGGGGTCAAGATTCAACTGGATGCAGCAGAGGGTTCCGTCATCAAGAACCATGAAGAATTGCAGTACCGCGCCATTCTTTCCATCTGCCTGCGCATGAGCATCTACGAGATTGCCAGAAGTGGCTTCTGGGGCGGCGGTGGGACCAAGCCCACGCATCTGGGCTACCCCATGTATCAGAGTCGGGACTTGTTCAAGGCGAGCAAAGAAGAAGGCACGTTTCCCAACATCAACGGTACGCGCACGCAAATCACGGAAGAACTAACACATCGGGCACCCGAGTTGGTCACGTTCTTGCGCGGCGTCATGGAAACCGAAATGCCCGAAAAAATGACAAAGGCCATGGAAGCCCATCTGGCGATCAGCAAGGAGCGGCAACCGTACTACTACACGCTGCCATTCTGAAAGCGCGGAATGAACATGAAAATTTCACGCAAGACGTTTCTTCGGCATGCCATGACTGGCAGCCTCCTGGCTGCTGCAGGCCTGCCGTCATGGGCACAGCAGACGGCCACCGCCGAGCGCAAAAAAGTGCTTGTGGTGTTCTCGCCCGACCGGCCAATCGAATGGTTCAAAGACGGGTTTCCGATGCGACTTGTCGGATTGCCATGGCAAGAGAAGTCTGAGCGCGTCTCGCTCCCGGGCATGGATTTCCAGGACTTCTTGCTGACCAGCTTCTGCGCCGCCGCATCGAAGGAGTGGCCGCAAATTGATTTCGTAGCAGTCCCCGAGTTCGCTGTGGCGCTCTCAAATGAAACTCCTACGGAAATCCGTGACGCGCCGTTTCCTCAGCTACTTCCGTTTCACGCGAGGATGGAGGAATTGGTCAAGCGTCCCGACGTGACAGCCGTCATCAATCTGGTATCAGGCGGAGGCGGAGATCGCCCCCGTCCATATGGTGGAGCCAAATTCTGGCTCTTTGCTTCCGGGGGAGCACTGACCAAGGGTCATGAAGAGGCGAATTACCGCGTCGAGCTTTCATGGGGAGCAGGCATCCACATCGCCGAAATTGCCCGCAAGGGGACATGGGGTGACGGCAACATCAAAACGACGAGGCTCGAGGGAAGGGCTTACTCGAGTCGCCGGATGACAGACTCCAAAACCTGGGTTGATGACCTTCCGGGCATTTCAGGCACGCGCGCAGAAATCATCCAGATATTGACCTCGCGAGCCCCCGAACTGGTTGCGCTCATACGCCGCTCCGCTGACGAACACTGGTCTGGCAGGTTTGGCATCCAGGCCATGCGTGACCAACTCGCCATGAATAAGGAACGGCAACCGTACTACTACACGCTGCCATTCTGAAAGCGCAGGAAGATCATGACAATTACACGCAAGACGTTTTTGCGGCGCGCCATGACTGGCAGCTTGCTAGCTGCTGCAGGCATGCCGTCATGGGCACAGCAGGTCGCAGGCGGTCCACGCCCCAAGGTGCTGGTGGTGTTTACGCCGGACCGGCCAATCAACTGGTTCCAGGATGCGTTGCCGATGCGGTTTGTCGGCTTACCTTGGCAAGAGAAGTCTGAACGCTTTCCGCTCCTTGGTATCGACTTCCAGAGCCTGCTGCTACCCAGCTTCTGCAAAGCGGCCTCGCAGGAGTGGCCGCACGTTGACTTCGTACCTGTTCCAGAGTTTGCAATCGCCGTTTCCAATCAGGCGGGCCCTTTGTTTCATGAAGCGACTTTCCCTGTCCTCCCCAGCCATATACCGAACATTCAGGAATTGCTGAACCAGAGTGAAGTGACAGCTGTCATCAATCTTGCGTCACCTGGAGCTGGCAATCAGTCGCGCCCCTACGGCGGGGTCAAGCTGTGGATGCTAGGCATTGAAGGCTCTTTGACCAAGAACGTCGACGAACTTCGCTATCGCGCGTCCATCTCCTGGGTGTTTTCGGCTCATATCCGTGAGCGTGCCCGAGGCGGCCTCTGGGGACGGGGCGGAGTCAAGTCCACATCTGTGGGGGACGTGGGCTATTCAGCGAGGATCCCTGATGGAGAAGGTACGCGCGCGCATCTGCTCGAGGCATTCACACGCCGCTCATCCGAGTTGCTCGAGCTGATCAGCAACTCCATGCCCGAGATGTGGGCCGGTCAATTCGGCCTTCGGCAAATACGTGACCAGCTCGCCATGAACAAAGAACGGCAGCCGTACTACTACACGCTGCCGTTCTAAGTCAGCTTCAGAACACCAGCTTCACACCCGTCTTGGCCTGAAGCTCTTCCTTCGTCACGCCCGGCGCGAGTTCGACGACCTTCAGGCCTTCGGGCACCACGTCCATCACCGCGAGGTCGGTGATCACGCGGTCCACCACTCCCACGCCGGTCAGCGGCAGCGTGCACTTGGCGAGGATCTTCATGTCCTCGGTGCCGTCCTTTTTCTTCGCGACGTGTTCCATGAGCACGATGACGCGCTTCACGCCCGCCACCAGGTCCATCGCGCCGCCCATGCCCTTGACCATCTTGCCGGGGATCATCCAGTTGGCAAGGTCGCCCTTCTCGCTCACCTGCATGGCGCCGAGGATGGACAGGTTGATCTTGCCGCCGCGGATCATGGCGAAGCTGTCGTGGCTGCCGAAGATGGCCGAGCCGGGCAGCGTGGTCACGGTCTGCTTGCCGGCATTGATCAGGTCCGCGTCCACCTTGTCTTCGGTGGGGAACGGGCCGATGCCCAGCATGCCGTTCTCGCTTTGCAGCCAGACTTCCTTGTCGCCCGTGTGGTTGGCCACCAGCGTCGGAATGCCGATGCCGAGGTTCACGTAGAAGCCGTCTTCCAGCTCCTGCGCCGCGCGTGCGGCCATTTGGTCTTGCGTCCAGGGCATGTCAGGCTCCTTGCTTTTCTGTCAGCGCCGCAGGCGCTTCGGTGATCGTGCGCTTCTCGATGCGCTTTTCGGGGGTCGGGTTGTGCACGATGCGGTGCACGTAAATGCCCGGCAGGTGGATGTCGTCCGGCGCGAGCTCGCCCACTTCCACGACCTTCTCCACTTCGACGATGCAGATCTTGCCGGCCATCGCAGCAGCCGGGTTGAAGTTGCGCGCCGTCAGGCGGAAGCGCAGGTTGCCGGAGGTGTCGGCCACGTCGGCCTTCACCAGCGCCACGTCGGGCACCAGCGAATGCTCCATGACGTAGGTCTCGCCGTCGAACTCGCGCAGTTCCTTGCCTTCGGAAATGATCGTGCCCACGCCCGTCTTGGTGAAGAACGCCGGAATGCCCGCGCCGCCCGCGCGCAGCTTCTCGGCCAGCGTGCCCTGCGGCGTGAATTCGAGCTCGAGTTCACCGGCCAGGTACTGACGCTCGAACTCCTTGTTCTCGCCCACGTAGCTGGAGATCATCTTCTTGATCTGCCGCGTGTCCAGCAGCTTGCCGAGGCCGAAGCCATCAACGCCTGCGTTGTTGGAAATGACGGTGAGGTTCTTCACGGCGCTGTCACGCAGCGCGTCGATCAGCGCTTCGGGAATGCCGCACAGGCCGAAGCCGCCCACGGCCAGAAGCTGGCCGTCCGCGACGACACCTTCCAGCGCCGCAGCCGCCGAGGGATAGAGTTTTTTCACAAGGGTCTCCTCTGAAGGATTTCAGACCGCGATACGATACTACTTACCCGCATACGTAGTTTTCCGTAAAGGTTAGGCCCGATGGAGGTTGATTACAGGCTCGCGTTCGACCTTGCCCCCGTGGGCATGGTGCTCTCGCGCAACCGCGTCATTGTGGACTGCAACCAGCGTTTGTGCGAAATGTTCGGCGCATCACGCGAGCAACTCGTGGGGCAATTGTTCCTCGTGCTCTACCCCAGCGCCGACGAATACGAACGCACCGGCCAGCGCATCGCCCCCATCCTCAATGCGCAAGGCACCTATGCCGACAACCGCATCATGAAGCGCGTGGACGGCCGGTTCAAAGGCGAGACATTCTGGTGCCACGTGACAGGGCGGGCGCTGAATCGCGCGGCGCCGCATGAGGCCGGCATCTGGACGTTCGAGGATCTGAGTTCAAGAAGGCCGGTGAAGTCGGAACTCACGGCGAGGGAGCGCGAGGTGGCGGCGTATCTGATGGAAGGCCTGACGTCCAAGGAGATTGGCAAGGCGCTGGAGATCAGCCATCGCACGGTGGAGATTTACCGGGCGAGGTTGATGAGGAAGTATCAGGCGGGGACGACTGCGGATTTGGTGCAGAAGTTGTTGGTGGCTTGAATGAACTGCAGGCCGCGCCATTGAGTGCAACTCGTCGCACATGACTGCTGTGCTCTAGCAGGCAGTCATGTTGCCAATTACAGCCACTGAAAGTGCTGACGGACCGACTGTGCACCAATGTTGATCGGTTGGTCGACGATGGTTGGAAAATACGCCACGCGAGGCGTAGCGGGTCGAATTGGCGAGGCGCCAAGCACCGCGCTCGCTCGAAACTGCCACCCTGCTTTAGTAAACGCAGATATGTACGCATGTGCGTCCGGATATTTCAAAGGATTCTTTGAATTGGCATGGGGCCAGAGGCAAAAGATCACACTCGATTGGCCTGTCCCTGCCACTTCATTGATGAACTTCTGTGGCTCAGTTTCCGACTCCTGTAACGAAGACACACGGGCGTAGATGTCGAGCACGCTGCCGCTGGAAAGTTGAACTTGACGGACGCTGCGATTGAAGCACCCCGTAAGGCTCCGAAGAACCGAAGACTTCCGTGTATTCGCATCACCCAAAATCACGAATGCATTCATGTTTGACTTTCGGGACAATCGCCCAAATTAAGCCGTGCTGCATAGCCACTGGCTTAAGCAAATTTCTATGTGAAATTACTACTTTTCCTCCGGCTCCGCATCGATCACTCGGTACGTTGTTTTTGGATTTGGCTTCTTACCAGTGATCTCCTCGTAGAGAACCCCAAGAAAAGCGGCGCCCGCACCAAAGACAACCCAAAGCGGAACACCGATTGCTGTACCAAGTGCAGCGACGCCCGCCCCTTGCCCCCCAAAAAATGCCACCCCCACTGCGGCACCGCTAAGTCCCAGTCGTCCTTTAAGCCCACGATCGTCCCATGCAAGTCGCTTCGTTTCGCGAGCGATCATCTTGACTGTCGGAAGAATCACGTTGCTACGACCGGTGACGGCTATGGCCTGCCTTGCTTTCTGCCGTGAAGGTAGGTCAGAGGCTTTGATTTCTAGAAGTCGCTCGATCCAGAGACGAAGCGCTTCCTTCTCAGTGGCATCCGCAGTTGATGCGATACGAACAGCTAGTTGCTTCTGCTTTTCTGAGCTTGGGATAGTCATGATTTTCTTTGCCGCATAACTTTGATGTAACGACAAAATGCAGAATATCCACAATCAAGTGGATTCAGCAAGAGCACTACCCCTTAGCCAGTCAGATTGCCCGCCATGCACTCACTTCGTCCCATCAATCACCTCAGCCGCCAACCTGAACCCATCCACCGCCGCTGGCAACCCCGCGTAGATGCTCGCGTGCATCAGCACCTCCTGAATCTCCACCGGTGTCGCACCGTTGTTGATCGCGCCGCGCACGTGCGCTTTCAGTTCATGCTGTTTGCCCATGGCCGTGAGCATGGCCACAGTGATAAGGCTGCGTGTCTTGAGGTCCAGGCCCGGGCGTTGCCAGACGTCGCCCCATGCGTTGCGCGTGATGAATTCCTGGATGGGCTGGGTGAACTCGGTGGCGTTGCCGAGGGCGTTGGCAACGTAGTTCTCGCCCATCACTTTCTTGCGGGTGGCGAGGCCGAGTTCGTAGTCTTTGGAAGATTGGGGTTGCGTCATGCTGGGCTCCATCGAAGTTGATGATTCGATGGTAGCCGTGCATGACGCTCCTGGGATGACGGGCGTCAGGTCAGCCCGCCCAGCCGCGCGCCATGTGGGCCAGCGTCACCATGAGGCCGGAACCCGAGATGGCGAAACCCACTGCTTTCCTGATGTTCTTCATGGCCTTGTCCTTTCAGGCAATCAGGCGATGTCGTAGCGCCCGAGGTTCATGACCTTGGCCCACGCGGCCACGAAGTCATCGACGAAGGTCTTCTGCGCGTCGCTGCTGGCGTACACCTCGGACAGTGCGCGCAGTTGCGAGTTGGAGCCGAAGACGAGGTCCACCACGGTCGCATTCCACTTCGGCGCCCCGCTCTTGCGGTCGGTGCCTTCGAGCACGCCGGCGTCCTTCTCCGACTTCGCCCACTTCGTGCCCATGTCGAGCAGGTTGACGAAGAAGTCGTTGGACAGCGTGCCGGGGCGTTGCGTGAACACGCCGTTCTTCGAGGAGCCGACGTTCGCGCCGAGCACGCGCAGGCCACCGACAAGCACGGTCATCTCGGGCGCGGTCAGCGTGAGCTGGTTGGCCTGGTCCACCAAATGCTCGGCGGCCGAGCCTTCGCCCTTCCTCAGGTAGTTGCGGAAGCCATCGGCGCGCGGTTCCATGACTTCGAACGACGGCACGTCGGTCTGTTCCTGGGTCGCGTCGGTGCGGCCTGCGGTGAAGGGCACCTTCACATCGTGGCCACCCTTCTTGGCAGCGGCTTCGACGGCGGCGTTGCCGGCAATCACGATCAGGTCGGCGATGGACACCTTCTTCTTGCCGCCCGCGGCATTGAATTCCTTCTGGATGCCTTCGAGCACACCGATCACCTTGGCGAGTTGTGCGGGCTGGTTCACTTCCCAGTCTTTCTGCGGCGCAAGGCGCACGCGGGCACCGTTGGCACCGCCGCGCTTGTCGCCGCCACGGAAGGTGGAAGCAGAAGCCCAGGCTGTGGCGACGAGTTCACCGGTGGACAGACCGGACGCGAGCACCCTGGCCTTGAGGCCCGCCACGTCCTGCTCGTTCACGAGTTCGTGGTCGATGGCGGGCACCGGGTCTTGCCAGATGAGCACTTCGGCGGGCACTTCGGGCCCGAGGTAGCGTTCACGCGGGCCCATGTCGCGGTGGGTGAGCTTGAACCAGGCGCGTGCGAATGCGTCGGCAAACTCGTCCGGGTTGGCGAGGAAACGGCGCGAAATCTTCTCGTAGGCCGGGTCGAAGCGCAGCGACAAGTCGGTGGTGAGCATGGTCGGCAGGATCTTCTTCGACGCATCGAACGCATGCGGAATGGTCGGGCTCGCGTTCTTCGCCACCCATTGGTGCGCGCCGGCGGGGCTCTTCGTCAGTTCCCATTCGAAGCCGAACAGGTTCTCGAAGAAGTTGTTGCTCCATTGGGTGGGCGTCGTGGTCCAGGTGACTTCGAGGCCGCTGGTGATCGCGTCGGCGCCCTTGCCGCTGCCGTGCGTGCTGATCCAGCCGAAGCCCTGGTTCTCGATGCCAGCAGCTTCGGGCTCGCGGCCGACGTGCTTCGCATCGCCCGCGCCGTGCGTCTTGCCGAAGCTGTGGCCGCCTGCGATGAGCGCCACGGTTTCTTCGTCGTCCATCGCCATGCGGGCGAAAGTGTCGCGGATGTCGCGTGCGGCGGCGAGCGGGTCGGGCTTGCCGTCCGGGCCTTCGGGGTTCACGTAGATCAGGCCCATCTGCACGGCGGCCAGCGGGTTGGCCAGATTGCGGTCACCGCTGTAGCGGCTGTCGGGCTTGTCACTGGTGGCCAGCCATTCCTTCTCGGCACCCCAGTAGACGCTTTCGTCCGGTTCCCACACGTCGGGGCGGCCGCCGGCGAAGCCGAAGGTCTTGAAGCCCATGGATTCGAGCGCGACGTTGCCGGTGAGGATCATCAGGTCGGCCCACGAGATCTTGCGGCCGTACTTCTGCTTGATCGGCCAGAGCAGGCGGCGCGCCTTGTCGAGGTTGCCGTTGTCGGGCCAGCTGTTGAGCGGCGCGAAGCGCTGCTGCCCCGCCCCCGCGCCGCCACGGCCATCGGCCAGGCGATAGGTGCCGGCGCTGTGCCAGGCCATGCGGATGAAGAGCGGGCCATAGTGGCCGAAGTCGGCGGGCCACCAGTCCTGCGAATCGGTCATGAGCGCGCGCAGGTCTTTCTTGAGCGCGGCGTAGTCGAGGCTTTCGAACTCCTTCGCGTAGTCGAAGTCACCGCCCATGGGGTCGTTCTTCGGCGAGTGCTGGTTCAAGAGGCGGAGGTTGAGCTGGTCGGGCCACCAGTCGGCATTGCTTCTTCCCTTGGGCTGGGGTTTGTCGGCGCCGCCGGAGAACGGGCACTTCGCTTCGGTCGATGGGGCTTCAGTCGTCATGGGGTTTCTCCTGTTGGTGAGTTGCAGGTGCGAAAGCAGGCTCGATGATCGCCAAGGAGCATGAATTCTCAAAGTCAATTGACTTTATTCATTCGATAGATTTTTTCAACAGGAAGTTGCAATGACCCCAAAGACGCCGAAGCCACGGTACCCCGCTCCGGAACTCAAGGACGTGCCGGACGATATCCGCGAGCGCATCCTCGAAGTGCAGGAGAAATCAGGCTTCATCCCCAACGTCTTCCTCGCACTGGCGCGTCGTCCGGCCGAGTGGCGCGCTTTCTTCGCCTACCACGACGCGCTGATGCTCAAGGAGAGCGGCAGCCTCACCAAGGGTGACCGCGAGATGATCGTCACCACGACGAGTGCCGCGAACCATTGCCTGTATTGCGTGGTGGCGCATGGCGCCATCCTGCGCATCTACGAGAAGAAGCCGCTGGTGGCCGACCAGGTGGCGGTGAACCACCGCAAGGCCGACATCAGCCCGCGCCAGCGCGCCATGCTCGACTTCGCGATGAAGGTGTGCCTGAACTCGCACGAAGTCGATGAAGACGACTTCACCGCGCTGCATGCACATGGCTTCGACGACGAAGACATCTGGGACATCACCGCCATCACCGCGTTCTTCGGCCTCTCGAACCGCGTGGCCAATGTGACGAGCATGATGCCCAACCCCGAGTTCTACCTGCTCGGGCGCGTGCCGCGCGAGAAGAAGACCGAAGCGAAAGCCTAGGGTTCAGCCCGCCTTGTTGCGGCACGGGTTGAGCGCGTCGAGCGCCGCCCGGTACGTCGGCGTCTTCACATCCATCAGGCCCAGCACGGTGGGGTAGAGGTTGTCGTGCGTCACCGCGTCGTCGAGCTTGCCGCGCAGGCAACCGACTGACACTTGCGTGCGCTGCGCCAGCGCGCCGGGCCAGAACACCATCGGCACGTGCTTCTGCGATTCGGGCGCAAACGCGTAGGGCATGCCGTGCAGGTAGATGCCGTATTCCCCCAGCGATTCGCCGTGGTCGCTCATGTAGAGCAAGGCCGTCTGGTTCTGCTGTTGCCGCTCGCGCGCCTTGAGCCAGTCGATGGCCGAGCCGAGCAGGTGGTCGGTCTGCACGATGGAGTTGTCGAAAGCGTTGATGAGCGCTTCGTGCGGGCACTGCGACAGTTCGATGGTCCTGCACTCCGGGCTGAAATGCTTGAGCTTCTGCGCCGATCGCTTGTAGTACGCCGGGCCATGGCTGCCCATCTGGTGCAGCACGACGACCACGCCGCGCGCCGTGCGCTCGGCGGGCAAGGCAGCGATGCGTTGGTCGAGGTTGGCGAGCAGCGCATCGTCCAGGCACTCGTCACCGTCGCAGAATTCACGTGCGGCTGCAGCGCCGGCCGCGTCGCGCGTGGACGCGCTGGCAACCCGGTCGCACACGCCCTTGCAACCGGCCTGGTTGTCCACCCACAGCACCGCGAGCCCGGCAGCCTGCAGCACGTCGAGCAGGTTCTCGTACTCGTTCTTGCGGGCCTCGAAGCCCGTCTTGCCCAGATGCGAGAACATGCAGGGCACCGACGCCGCAGTGCTGGTGCCGCACGAATGCGCATTGCGCCAGCTCAGCACGTCCTGCGCGGCGAGCCTGGGCGTGGTGTCGCGCACATAGCCGTTGATGCCGAAGTGATCGGCCCGCGCCGTTTCCCCGACGACCAGCAGTAACAGCGGCGGCCTGGCGGGTGCGGCGGCATAGCTGGCCCCCAGCGCTGCGCCGGCGGTGATGGCGACCAATGCCTGACCCTGGGTCCGCCCCGACTTGAACACGTGACGACCGAGCGAATAGAAGGTCGACAGCGGGTTGACCATGTAGCGCAACTGCGGGTTGTTGCGCATCAGGGGCGCCAGCTGGCGGTTCATGGTCACGCCCGCGGCGACGGCTACCGCTGCCGCCAGCACCAGCAGCAGCGCATTGCGCCACAGCAGGGTCGGCCAGCGTTGCGCGATGACCGGCACGCGCCACAACCACAGTGCAGGCAGCAGGACGACCAGCAGCACATCGGCCAGCATGCGGGCGCTCAGCAGGTCGCGTGCCTCGCCGACGTCCGTCTGCACGACATTGGCGACCATGCCCGGGTCGATGACGATGTGGAACTGCAACATGTAGTGTTGCGCGAACCCGGCCACCAGCAGCACCAGCAGTGCGACGGGTTTGACGGCGCGCCCCCATGCCACCGCGGCCAGCAGCGCAGCCGTCGCCGGGAAGATCAGTGCGACCATGGTGATCATGGAAGGCACGTAGAGGCTGGGCGCTCCACCCAGGCGGGCGAGTTCACGCCACAGCGCCCAGTTGCCCACGATGGCGAGCCAGAGGGCCATGCCGATTGCGACGGCTTGCGGCGTGCGAGGCTGGGTCCAGAACGGGCTTCCCAGCACCTCCTGCCAGAAGGTTTCCCTCCGCTGCGTGCGCCTGGCGATCCGGACGGCGACACCGTGTTCGAGCGACACGTGTTCAGACGGTACCAATTTTTTTCTCCCTGAGCGTCATGGACGAGCGCACGAAGTCGGCGGTGCAGGCCACGGCCCAGCAGATCCACGCCGTCCACATCGTGTGGCTCATGTAGTGCGCCCCGCGCGCCTGCTGCGCGAGGCCGAGAACGGTGCCGATGACCAGCGCAGCGGCAAGCCATGCGCGTGCCACGCGCCGATCGTGCGGGCGGAAGGCGAACCAGCCCGCCACCCATGCGAATGCGGCAGATGCGTGGCCCGCCGGGAAGCAGCGCCCGCCGCCACCATCGCGAATGCCCGGCACCCAGTGCGATACATAAGACGCGGAACCGCCGAACTGCTGCAGATCCCAGGGGCAGCTCGTGGCGCTCGACGACTTGACGAGCGACACCGCCACCAGCGAGAGCAGGATCGTGCCCACCAGCCAGGCCCGGCCCGCGCGGTCGAGTTTGGCGATCGGGCCGACCGGCCGCCAGATCGAGACGAGCAACAGCAGCACGCAGCCCCAGGCCGCAAGGCGGGGCACCTCGTGGAATCCGTAGAAGAGCCAGGGCACGTCTCTCAGCGCGAAACCCTTCGCGGTGCCGAACCAGCCGGCCAGGGCGAGGTCCAGCCCCGACGCGTCCCATGCCAGGAGCAGCGCCAGCGACAGCGCGAGGACGGCGAACTCGCCCCGCACGCGCGCGAACGCAGCGGCGCGATCCGCTCGCAACAACGGTGGAGTCCGGGACATTTCCTGCATGCCCGGGAGCGTAGAAACCCCAACTGAACGGAACCTGAACCGCGGCGCCCCTACACTGGCGGCCATGCGCATCCTGCTGGTCGAAGACGATACCCCGCTTGCCGAAGCGGTGTGCGGCTACCTGCGCGCCAAGGCATTCACTGTCGACGTGGCCGGCGACCTCGCATCCGCGCGCACCCTTCTGGTCGCGGCACGCCACGAAGCCGTGCTGCTGGACCTGCACCTGCCGGACGGGGATGGTCTTTCGCTGTTCGGCAGCCTGCGGGGCAAGGACGACAGGCCCATCGTCATCGTGCTCACCGCGCGCGACCAGGTCAGCGACCGCATCCGCGGCCTCGACGCCGGGGCCGACGATTACCTCACCAAGCCGTACGACCCGGAAGAGCTGCTCGCACGGCTGCGCGCGGTCGAGCGGCGCCGCAGCGCGTCGGCCGGCACCACGCTGCAACTGGGCGATGTGCTCATCGACCTGGCGCACGACGAGGTGCGCAAGGACGGGCGCGCGGTCGAACTCACGCAGAAGGAATGGGCGCTGCTGCGCGTGATGGCAGCGAGGCCGGGCCGCATCCACACGCGCGACAACCTGCAGGACGCGCTGTACGGTTTCGACGACGAGGCGGACAGCAACACGCTCGAAGTTTTCGTGAGCCGTCTGCGGCGCAAGCTCGGGCGTGACTGCATCCAGACGCTGCGCGGCCTCGGCTACCGGCTGGTGCTCGAATCGAAGGACGCCTCCTGATGCTGCGTCCCGACACCCTGGCCGGCCAGCTCACACGGACGCTGGTGCTGTGGGTAGGCGGCGTCTGGCTGGCGTGCGTGGCCGGCGTGGTCTGGTACGCCGACCGCGAGATCAACTTCAACTTCGACAGCGAACTCGTGGAAGTCTCCCACCGCATGTTCGAGATCGCGCTGGACCGGCTGGATCGCGCCCCTTCCGACGCGCAACGTCCGGTGATCGAGCCGGCTCCCCGGGCTTTCGCGGATGCCGCCGTGCTGTTCCGCATCGTCGATGCCAATGGACGCGTTCTGATGCGCTCGGCGGAAACACCTGCCGACATCTTCAGCGTCCCCGTTTCCTCCGGCTTCGCTGACACCGCGGAGTGGCGCATCTACACCGTGCACCATCCGCAGCGCGCGCTCTACCTCCAGGTGGCCGACCCGCTCGAGGAACGCAGCTCGGCCGTGAACCGCACGCTCGTGGGCCTGCTGGTTCCGCTCATCGCGGTGCTGCCGCTGCTCGCACTGCTGCTGCGCCGCATCGCGCGCGACGAGCTCCGTGTCCTGCAGCAGTTGTCCGGCGAGATCGGGCGGCGCGGCGGCAACCGGCTGGAGCCCATCCAGCTCGAGCGCCTGCCGCGTGAACTGCAACTGGTGAGCGACCACGTCAATCGCCTGCTGGAACGACTGTCGCAGTCGCTCGACGTGGAGCGTGCGCTGGCCGCCAACGCGGCGCATGAACTGCGCACGCCGCTGGCGGCCGCGCGATTGCGGCTGCACACAGCCTTGGAAGAATCTGGCGGACCGGAACGCCAGACCCATGTGCAGGCCGCGCTGCAGTCCCTGGAAACACTGAGCCAGCGTGCCGAAAAGCTGCTGCAGCTCTCGCGCGCCGAATCGGGCGGCGCCCTGGGCCGTGAGCCGGTCAGCCTCCCGGCACTCGCGGGCGCCGTGGTAGACGAGTTCTGGAGCGACATCACGGCCCGCCATCCGCTGGCGCTCGAAGTGGACGAGCAAGGCGTCATGCCGGTGCACGGCGATGCGGACGCACTCGCCATCGCGTTACGCAACCTGATCGAGAATGCATTGCGCCACGGCCGGGGCAGCCTGGTGGAGGTGGAAGCGAGGGCACCCGCGACCCTGGTCGTGCGTGACGCCGGTCCGGGCGTTCCGGCCAGCCAGATTGCCTCGCTGGTCAAGCGCCACGTGCGCAAGAGCAGCGACCGCGCGGGCTACGGCCTGGGCCTGTCCATCGTCACCACCATCGTCGAAAAGCATGGCGGCCGGCTCGAACTGGAATCGCCGCCACCGGGACGCGAGCATGGGCTGGAGGCACGCCTCGTGTTGCCCCCCGCATCGGCCGAAGAAGAAAGCGTCAGACCAGATGCGCCCGCATCCAGTCCGGCATCGGCGCGGACTTCTGCGCCGGAAAGTTGACCCACACCGTCGTCGCACCGCCGGCGGCGTAGATGACGCCGGGCTTGTCGGTCCGCTCCATCGTGCCCCAGCTCTCGAACGAACTCTTGCCGGGGTCGCTCACGTACATCTTCATCAGCACATCGCCGGGAAACTCGAACTGCCTGTAGAAATTGCAGAACGCATTGACGATGACCGGCCCTTCGCCGCGCGGGTCGGGCTGGCACCCGATAGAGCGCATCCATTCGATGCGGATGGTTTCCAGGTAACGGAAATAGATCGTGTTGTTGACATGGCCCATTGCGTCCATGTCACCCCAGCGGATGGGGATGACCATGTCGTAGACCAGCTTCTTTGTCTCGGGCAGTTCCAGCTTCATCGATGAATCTGCATCACTCCTTGTAGGCCGGCGGAATGCGGTCGGCCTTCGGGGGCAGGAAGCGGTCAGTATAGAGACTGGCCGCCGTCACCGTGGTCTTGGCACCGAAGGCTTCGATCACCGACTCGATGGACTTCTGCAGCTTGGCCTGGCTCACCGAAGAGAAGCCATTGGCCTTGACGTTGGGGGTGAGCAGCAGTTCCTTGATGTACAGCGCCATGCGCTGCGTCTCGTTGTCGGCGTTGATCAGCGGGTCACGGCCCTTCAATGCTTCGACGCCCGCCTTCGGGTCCGCCACCATTTCCTTCATGCCACGATTGAGCCCTTTCACGAACGCACCAATGGTCCTGGGGTTCTTCTCGACGAACTCGCGCATCGCGATGACAGCATTGCCGTAGCAGTCGAGGCCATTGGTGTCGTAGCGCACGATGTTCAGGTCGGCCGGCTTGGCGCCGATGGCCGCGAGCGACGGCACGGCAGAAGTCAGGAAGCCGGTGATCGCATCGACCTCGCCGCGCACCAGCATCTGCTCGCGCAGGTTGGCGTCCATCGACAGCCAGCTGATCTTGCTCGTGTCCAGTCCGTTGACCTTGGCGAACACGGGGAACATCTGGCGGCCACCGTCGAAATTGGGCGCGCCCATGCGCTTGCCTTCGAGGTCCTTGGGCTTTGTGATGCCGGTCTTCTTGAGCGACACGGCCACCAGCGGGCAGGCATCTTCGGCCACATAGACCATCAGCAATTCACGGCCGGGGTTCTCCAGGTTCCACTTGATGACGGTACCGACGTCGGCATAGGCCAGGTCATACGCGCCCGAGACGACGCGCTGCACCGACGTGGCCGAGCCAGACCCACGGTCGATGGCGACTTCGAGCCCTTCGGCCTTCCAGTAGTCCTTGTCAGCCGTCAGTGGAAACTGCGCCTGCGTGGCCTGGAACAGCCAGCCCTGCGAGAACTTGAGCGAGGCCTTTTCGACCTGCGCCACGGCCGGAACCGAAACCGCGCACAGGATCAGGGCACCCGCGACGCCAGGCAGGCCCATCTTGTTCCGGAAAAAGAACATGGAAGACGGGATTCGGAGGGAAAGTGCATTCATGGCGCGGCTCCTTCGGCAGGAATTGAGGAATGCCGCGCATCAAGCATGAGGCGTGCCCGGCTCCCGCTGGCCGGCGCGCCGGAGCGCCGTCAGGCCCCGAAGCCGTCGTCCGCCGCGATCACCGCCCCGTTGACGAAGTGGCTCTGGCCGCTGGCCAGCATGAGCAGCACCACATCGAGGTCTTCCGGCTTGCCCACACGCTTGCGCGGCAGCATGCCCACGAGTTTCTGCCCCTGCTCGGTGCTCCAGTGCGCGTGGTTGATCTCGGTGTCGATGTAGCCGGGGCAGATGGCGTTCACGTTGATGCCGAAGCGGCCCCACTCCACCGCCATGGCCTTGGTCATCTGCACCACCGCCGCCTTGCTCATGCAGTACACGCCGATCTGCGGCAGCACTTTCAGGCCCGCCATCGATGCGATGTTGATGATGCGCCCGCCCGTATAGGTGCCCGGCGCCGCGCCCCGCGCGCGGGCGATCATGCGCTTGCCGACTTCCTGCGCGACGAAGAAGGCACCCCGCGTGTTGGTGTCGAAGATGAACTCGTAGTCTTCCTCGGTCACATCCACCAGGTGCTGCGTGGTGCTCACGCCGGAATTGTTGACCAGGATATCGATCGAGCCGACTTCGGTTTCGGCATGTGCAACGGCAGCCCGGATGCTGGCGTTGTCCGTCACGTCGAGTTCCAGCACGTGCGCGTCGCCGCCCTCGCCTTCGATGCGGGCGCGCAGCTCCTTGAGTTTCTCCACGCGGCGACTGGCCAGCACGACGGCGGCGCCGGCACGGGAGAGCGTGCGCGCGAACTGGGCGCCCAAGCCGCTGGATGCGCCGGTGACGAAGGCCACGCGGCCCGAAAGATCGATGGTGTAGGCCATGGGTGCGTCTCCAATAGAATCGTCCGATTATCAGAGAGAAGCCACCGAGAGAAGCGACCATGACCCACGACGAAATCCTTGCCCAGTTCGGTCCCCGCGAAGCCATGGAATACGACGTTGTCGTCGTCGGCGGCGGCCCCGGCGGGCTGGCGACAGCCATCCGCCTGAAGCAGCTCGCAGCAGAAAAGGGCACCGATGTCTCTGTTGTCGTGCTGGAGAAGGGTTCGGAGCCCGGCGCGCACATCCTGTCGGGCGCCATCATGGATCCGAAGGCGTTGACCGAACTCATCCCCGACTGGAAGGAAAAGGGCGCACCGCTGAAGCAGGCGGTCACCGATGACGCATTCATGTTCTTCGGCGAGACCGGTGGCCTGCGCGTGCCCAACGTCATGCTGCCACCGAACTTCCAGAACCACGGCAACTACATCGTGCGTCTGGGTCATGTGGTGAAGTGGCTGTCCGAACAGGCCGAAGCCCTGGGCGTGGAAATCTTCCCCGGCTTCGCCGCCGCCGAGGTGCTCTACAACGAAGACGGTTCGGTCAAGGGCGTGGCCACCGGCAACATGGGCATCGGCAAGGAAGGCGAGCCGACCGACGACTTCCAGCTGGGCATGGAGCTGCACGGCAAGTACACGGTGTTTGCCGAAGGCGCGCGCGGCCATCTGGGCCGCCAGCTCATCGCCAAATACAAACTGTCCGAAGGCAAGGACCCGCAGAGTTTCGGCCTCGGTGTCAAGGAAGTGTGGGAGATCGACCCCCAGCGCCACTCGCCCGGCTTCGTGCTGCACAGTGCCGGCTGGCCGCTGGACAACGACACCTACGGCGGCGCGTTCCTCTACCACCTGGACGACAACCAGGTCGCGCTCGGCTTCATCACGGGCCTGGGCTATGCCAATCCGTACCTCAGCCCGTTCGAGGAATTCCAGCGCTGGAAAACACACCCCAACATCCGCTGGTACCTCGAAGGCGATGCCGCCAAGGGCATCAAGCCGGCCAAGCGCCTGGGCTACGGCGCGCGCGCCATCAACGCGAGCGGCCTGCTCGCGCTGCCCAAGACCGTGTTCCCAGGCGGCGCGCTGGTGGGCTGCGACGCGGGCTACCTCAACGTGGGCCGCATCAAGGGCAGCCACGCGGCCATCAAGACCGGCATGCAGGCTGCCGAAGCCGCGTATGACGCCGTGGTGGCCGGTCGCCAGCACGACGAGCTGACCGCCTACCCCGAAGCCTTCGAGAAGAGCTGGCTGCATACAGAGCTCAACAAGGACCGCAACTTCAAGAACTGGTTCAAGAAGGGCCTGGCCGTCGCCACGGTGATGAACGGCTTCGAGCAGTTCGTCCTGCGCGGCAACATCCCCTGGACGCTGCACCGCGACAAGCCGGACCACGCCATGCTGCGCCCGGCGTCCGAGTTCAAGCCCATCGTGTATCCGAAGCCCGACGGCAAGATCACCTTCGACAAACTCTCCAGCGTGTTCATCAGCAACACCAACCACTCGGAGAACCAGCCCTCGCACCTGACGCTGAAGGACGCGTCGGTGCCCGTGAACATCAACCTCGCCACTTACGCCGGCCCCGAGCAGCGTTACTGCCCGGCCGGCGTGTACGAGTTCGTGCCCGACGAGGCGAAGGGCGGGGATGCCAAGCGCCTGCAGATCAACGCGCAGAACTGCGTGCACTGCAAGACCTGCGACATCAAGGACCCGACGCAGAACATCGTATGGGTCACGCCCGAAGGCGGCGGCGGGCCGAACTACAACGGCATGTGATCATCCCTGCACTCTCCGGCCGGCAGCAACTGGCGTTCTGGGCGCTGCTCGCCGTCGTGGCGGGTGCCATCAGCTGGGGCGTGCTGAAGTTCGTCAGCCCCACGCCGCCCCGCACGCTGACCCTGAGCACGGGCGCGGCTGACGGCGCTTACCACCAGTTCGCCGTCCGTTACCAAGACCTGCTGCGTGCCGACGGCATCGCACTCACTCTCGATCCCAGTACAGGTTCGGTGGAAAACCTCGAACGCCTGAACCATGGGAAAACCGAAGTCGCCTTCATCCAGGGCGGTCTCGGCCCGATGGCGGCCAACCCCGACATCGAGGAAGACAGCACGCACCTGCGTGCGCTGGCCACGGTGGCTTACGAGCCGGTCTGGATCTTCACGCGCGGGCTCGATCTTTCGAACGGACTGGGCGGGCTGGCCGGCAAGCGCGTCGCGGCCGGCGCGGCAGGCAGCGGCAACGCGCGCGTGGCACAGGAGCTGTTGCGCATCTATGGCGTCGCCTCGTCTGCAACGCCCCCCGGCACGCAGATCGTGGCCGAAGGCGGAATGGCCGCCGCGCAGAAACTCGTCGACGGACAACTCGACGCCGCGATCCTCATCGCCGCACCGCAGGCGCAGGCGGTGCGCTTCCTGCTGGCACAGGAGACTCTCACGCTCACCTCGCTGCGCCACGCCCAGGGCCTCGCGCAGCGCATGCCGTACCTGCGGACGGTGACACTGCATCGCGGCTCGGTGGATCCGGCGAAGAACCTGCCTGCACGCGACATCACCCTGCTCGCCACGACCGCCAACCTCGTGGCCACGGACAACCTGCATCCTGCGCTCGCCTCGTTGTTGCTGCAGGCTGCGCAACAGATCCACCGCCCCGCCACGCTGGTCAGCACGAATGGCGAGTTCCCGAATGCGCAGTCGGTGGATTTCCCGCTGGCCGCGGAGGCCGAACGCCATTTCCGCGATGGTCGCCCGTTCCTGCAACGCTATCTGCCGTTCTGGGTGGCCAATCTTGTCCAGCGTATCTTCCTGCTGTTGCTGCCGTTGATTGCGGTGCTGGTGCCTCTATTCCGCATCCTGCCGCCGCTGCTGGCGTGGAGCCAGAAGCACAAGCTGTTCCGCCGCTATGGCGAACTGAAATTCCTCGAGCGCGACATGGCCTCGCGCACGCTCGACGAAGCGCAACGCCAAGCGGCACTGGAGCAACTCGACCGCATCGAACGCGACGTGATCACCGCAAAATTCCCTCTCGATCTGGCCGACCGCGTGTACACGCTGCGGCAGCATGTGGACTACGTGCGCTCGCAACTGCTCAAGCAGGCAGAATGAAAACACAACGACAACGGAGACAAGGCAATCATGAACATCGTCATCACGGGCGGTGCCGGCTTTCTCGGCGCGCGTCTCGCCCGCACGCTGCAGAAGACAGGCACGCTGCAACTGGCCGGTGATCCGGCACAACCCATCTCACGCATCACGCTGGTGGACCGGGTCGCGCCGCCACCGGACCTCGCGGGTGACTCCCGCATCGCATCCGTCGTCGGCGACCTGAACGACCTGCTGGTCCCCGATGCGCAAGGTCACGTTGCCGCCGTGCCGCGCGACACGCAGGTCGTCTTCCACCTGGCCGCCGCCGTCAGCGGCGAATGCGAGGCCGACTTCGACCTGGGCATGCGCAGCAACTACGCGGCCACGCATCAACTGCTGCAAACCTGCCGTGCGCTCGGCACACGGCCCGTGTTCGTGTTCGCCAGTTCGCTGGCCGTGTTCGGCCAGTCGCCGCTGCTGCCGATGCCGGACCTCATCACCGACACTACGCTGCCCACACCGCAATCGAGCTACGGCATCCAGAAATTCATCGGCGAACAACTGGTGGCCGACTATTCGCGCAAGGGCTTCATCCGGGGCCGCAGCACACGCCTGATGACGGTCAGTGTGCGCCCCGGCCGGCCCAATGGCGCGGCCTCGGGCTTCCTGTCCGGCATGATCCGCGAGCCGCTGGCCGGCGTGCGCGCCGTTGTGCCGGTGCCGCCGGACACACCTGTCGCGCTGGCCTCACCGGCCCACGCCATCGAGGGCCTGCTGCGCGCGGCTGAAGCGCCCGATGCCGACTGGGGCGCATTCACCGCCATCAACCTGCCTGCGCTCACCACCACACCGCGCCAGATGGCCCAGGCGCTGGCCGCCGTGGCTGGCGAAGGGGCAACCAATCTGCTCGACTGGCAGGTCGACCCGGCCATCGCGAAGGTCGTGACCAGTTGGCCGGCCCGCATCGCCTCGCCCCGCGCCAGCGCATTGGGTCTGTCGGCCGATGCGGATTTCGAGAGCATCGTGCGCGACTATGTGGGTGAAAATCCCGAGGGCGTGAAGCTGCCTTCTCGGGCATAGTGGCCGCTTTCCGGCAATTCCCGCAACCATCCAGAAAATCACAGGAGACAACATGCAAATGAACAAGCTGCTCGCAGGCTTGGTGATCAGCCTTGGCCTCACGGCCCCGGCGCTGGCCCAGACGACGACGATGCGCATCAGCATCTCGACCGCCCAGAACTCGCACCAGGGCGTGGCCATCGACACCTTCGCCCGTGAAGTCGAGAAGCGCACCGGCGGCCGCTACAAGGTCCAGACCTTCTACAACGGCGCACTCGGCGGCGAGCGCGAGTCCATCGAGTCCGTGCAGCTGGGCACGCAGGAACTGGCCTTCTCGTCCACCGGCCCGGTTCCCAATTTCGTGCCCGAAGCGAAGATCCTCGACGTGCCCTTCCTGTTCCGCGACAAGGCGCACGCGCGCGCCGTGCTCGACGGCCCCATCGGTCAGGACATGCTGACCAAGTTCGATGCCAAGGGCTTCAAGGCGCTGGCCTGGGCCGAGAACGGCTTCCGCCACATGACCAACAGCAAGCGCGACGTGAAGTCGCCGGAAGACCTCAAGGGCCTGAAGATGCGCACCATGGAGAACCCGGTGCACATTGCCGCCTACAAGGGCTTCGGCATCATCACCACGCCGATGGCGTTCCCCGAAGTGTTCACCGCGCTCCAGCAGGGCACGGTGGACGGCCAGGAGAACCCGCTGCCCGTCATCATCTCGGCCAAGTTCGACCAGGTGCAGAAGCATCTCACGCTGACCGGCCACGTCTACTCGCCCTGCATCTTCCTGATGAACAAGGCGGCGTTCGACAAGCTCAGCGCCGCCGACAAGCAGGCTTTCCTCGATGCCGCCAAGGAAGGCACGAAGGCCAACCGCGCCCGTGTGGACGAAGACGATGCCAAGGGCGTGGCTGACCTGCGCGCCAAGGGCATGACCGTGATCGACAACGTGGACAAGGCGAAATTCGTCGCCGCGCTCGCCCCGGTCAACGCGGAGTTCGAGAAGCAGTTCGGCAAGGCCGAACTCGACAAGATCCGCAACGTCAAGTAATCCCGCGGCAATCGCGCGCCTTGCGGCGACAGGCGCCCGCTTCCGCAGCGGGCGCTTTTTTTGCCGGTACACACCACATGAAAAAAGCATTCCTGACCTTCGAGCGCTGGACCACCCTCGCCGCCATGATCGGCGCCTGCCTCATGCTCGTGGTCGCGTCGGCCCTCGGCGTGTTCCAGATCATCACCCGCTTCGTGCTGGAGCAGCCGGCGGAATGGACCGAGGTGCTCATCCGCTTCTCGCTGATCTGGATGGTGTTCCTCGGCATTCCCGCCGCCTTCCGCCAGGGTGCGATGGTGAGCGTGGATGTGCTTTACCGCTGGAGCCCCCCGAAATTCAGGCGTGTGCTGGACTACGCGGTGACCATCGCCGCGCTGGCGCTCATCGCCGTGCTCATCTGGTGGGGCACGGACTACGCAAAACGCGGCGGCGTGCAGACCATGGCCGGCCTTGAAAGCCTTTCGATGATCTGGGCCTACGCTGCCGTGCCCGTGGGCGCTGTCTTCTGCGTGTTCGGCATCGTGGGCAACCTGCTCGATCCGCAGCGCCTCGAACTGGAGACCGCGCAATGACGTCGGCCATGCTCATCACGATGGTGGTGTGCTTCGCGCTCACCATCTCGGTTGCGGTGTCGATCGGCCTGGCGGCCGTGCTCGGCATCCAGGTCTCCAACATCAACATGCTCATCTCCGTGAAGGAGATGTTCGCGTCGATCAACAAGTTTCCGCTGGCGGCGATCCCGTTCTTCATCCTGGCCGGCAACCTGATGGAAACCGGCGGCATCTCGCGCCGTCTGGTTGAGTTCGCCAAGAGCATCGTCGGCGGCGTGCAGGGCGGCCTGCCGATGACCTGCGTGCTCACCTGCATGATCTTCGCGGCCGTGTCGGGCTCGTCGGTCGCCACCACTTTCGCGATCGGCGCGATCCTGATCCCGGCGCTCATCAAGCACGGTTATCCGACCAGCTACGCCGCAGCGTTGCAGGCCACCAGTGCCGAGCTGGGCGTGATCATCCCGCCTTCGATCCCGATGATCCTGTACGGCGTGAGCGCCGAAGTGTCCATCGGCGAACTGTTCATCGCCGGCTTCGGCCCGGGGCTGCTGATCAGTGGGGCGCTGATGCTGTTCGTCTGGGGCTATTGCAAGTACAAGGGCTGGGGCAAGAACGATGGCGACGGCCGCATGAAGATCGGCCCCGCCACGCTGCAGGCCGGCTGGGCCTTGCTGATGCCGGTCATCATCCTGGGCGGCATCTACGGCGGCGTGTTCACGCCTACCGAGGCATCGGCCGTGGCCGTGCTGTATGCGCTCGTGGTCGGCGTCGTGATCTACCGCGAGATCAAGCCCAAAGACCTGTACGCCATCCTGCGCAAATCGGTCATCTCGTCGGCGGTGATCATGTTCATCATCGCCAATGCAGGCCTGTTCGCCTTCCTGATCACGCGCGCCGGTGTGCCCGACGCCATCGGCCGCTGGCTCGAGGCCGTGCTGCAGTCGCCCACGCTCTTCCTGCTGGGCGTGAATGCGGCGCTGTTCGTCATCGGCATGTTCATCGAGACCTCGGCCGCGATCATCGTGCTGGCGCCCATCCTCGCACCGGTGGCGATGCACTTCGGCATCGACCCGGTGCACTTCGGGCTGATCATGGTGGTCAACCTCGCACTGGGCATGATCACGCCGCCCTTCGGCGTGAACCTGTTCGCGGCCTGCACGGTGGCGCGCATTTCGCTGGACCGGATCGTCACGCAGCTCATTCCGTTCGTGCTGGTGGTGCTGGCCTGCCTGATGGTCATCACCTATGTGCCCCAGCTTTCGCTGGGATTGCGTGACCTGGTGTACGCGAAGTAGTTAGAATCTGCCGGGTCAGGAGAGCGCTTGCGGCCACGGCCCGGCAAGCCGCCGAAGGCGCAGGCCCCACAGGCTTAACGCTCAGGCAAAAGGACTGGCAAGCGTCCGGGAAACCGGACGTTCCTCACTGGAGAGAGGCCCGGCAACGGGTCCACCGAAGGAGCAAGCCGGCATCGACCGGCGAATCTCTCAGGTAAAGCGGACAGCGGGGGAATACGTTCACTTGCGCGGCCTTCACCGGCCCTGCGGGTGTGTGAAGTTCCCTGCCCCTTGCCTGAAAGCGCCGCCAGTGACTGCCGACACGCTCCTCAAGACCCCGCTTCACGACCTGCACGTCGAACTCGGCGCGCGCATGGTGCCGTTCGCCGGTTATGCCATGCCGGTGCAGTACCCCGCCGGCCTGATGGCCGAACACCACCACACACGCACGGCCGCCGGGCTGTTCGACGTGTCGCACATGGGGCAGTTGCGGCTGGAAGGCGCCGACGCCGCAGCCGCCTTCGAGACGCTGATGCCCGTGGATGTGATCGGCCTCGCGCCCGGCAAGCAGCGCTACGGCCTGCTGCTGACCGACGAGGGCACGATCATCGACGACCTGATGTTCTTCAACCGGGGCCATGACCTGTTCGTCATCGTCAACGGTGCGTGCAAGGTGGGCGACATCGCGCACATCCAGGAGCGCATCGGCCATCGCTGCAAGGTCGTGCCGATGCCGGAGCGCGGCCTGCTCGCGCTGCAGGGGCCGCAAGCCGTGAACGCGTTGTCGCGCCTGGTGCCCGGCGTCGAGAAGCTCGTGTTCATGACCGGTGGCAGCTACGACTGGAACGGCGCCGATCTTTTCATCACCCGCAGTGGGTACACCGGCGAGGACGGCTTCGAGATTTCCGTGCCCGGCGACAAGGCGGACGCGCTCGCCCGCGCACTGCTCGCCGAGCCCGAAGTCAAACCCATCGGCCTGGGCGCACGCAATTCGCTGCGGCTCGAAGCGGGCCTCTGCCTCTATGGCAACGACATCGACACCACCACCACGCCGGTCGAAGCCGCACTCAACTGGGCCATGCAGAAGGTGCGGCGCACCGGCGGCGAGCGCGCAGGCGGCTTTCCCGGTGCGCACCGCATCCTGGCGCAGCTGGACGTGCCGACGCTGCTCACGCGCAAGCGCGTCGGCCTGGTCGCGCTGGAGCGCGTGCCGGTGCGGGAACACACGCCGTTGCAGTCCATGGAAGGCACGCCGATCGGCGAAGTCACGAGCGGCCTGCTCGGCCCCACGGTCGGCAAGCCCGTCGCCATGGGCTACGTGAGCGCGGAATTTGCTACGCTGGGGACACGCGTGCACGCCATCGTGCGCGGCAAGCCCGTGCCGATGGAAGTGAGCGCGATGCCTTTCGTTCCCGCGCGCTACCACCGTGGCTGAAACGGCAACCGAACCACCAGACACCTATCAACCGGAGAGAACACCATGACCCTGAAATACACCGAAGAGCACGAGTGGGTGCAACTGGAAGACCACGAAGCCGCCGTCGTCGGCATCACACTGCATGCGCAGGATGCGCTGGGCGACGTGGTGTTCGTCGACCTGCCCGAAGTCGGCAAGACCTTCGCCAAGGGCGAAGTCGCAGGCGTCGTCGAATCCGTGAAGGCCGCCGCCGACGTGTACATGCCGATTGCCGGCGAAGTGACCGAAGTGAACGAAGAACTGCGCGCTGACCCGTCGCTCGCCAACAGCGACCCTATGGGCAAGGGCTGGTTCTTCAAGATCCTGATCAAGGACATGGCTGAGTTCGACGTGCTGATGGACGAACCCGATTACGAGAAGTTCTCGAAGAACGCCTGATCCTCCCTTCCACCCTCCTCTTCCCGAGACGCCCCATGCTGATGCAATCCGCCCCGCCGCTTGGCGACCTGGAAAACGCCGACGAATTCATCGCCCGCCACATCGGCATCGAGCCGGAGGACGAGAAGAAGATGCTCGGCGTCATCGGCTCGGCGTCGCGACGTGAGCTGATCGAGGGCATCGTGCCGCCGTCGATCCGCCGCGCACAGGCCATGGACCTGCCGGCACCCGTCACCGAGAGCGCGGCGCTCGCCGAACTCAAGGCCATCGCGAAAAAGAACCAGGTGCTCAAGAGCTGGATCGGGCAGGGCTACTACGGCACGCACACGCCCGGCGTCATCCTGCGCAACATCCTGGAGAACCCGGCCTGGTACACGGCGTACACGCCGTATCAGGCCGAGATCAGCCAGGGCCGCATGGAAGCGCTGGTGAATTTCCAGACCATGGTGTGCGACCTGACCGGCATGCCGATCGCCAATGCGTCGATGCTCGACGAAGCCACGTCTGCCGCCGAGGCCATGACGCTGGCCAAGCGCAGCGTCAAGTCGAAGAGCAACGTGTTCATCGTCGCTGGCGATTGCCATGCGCAGACCATCGAGGTGATCCAGACACGCGCGAAGCCGCTGGGCATCGAGGTGAAGCTGGCGAATTCGGCGCCCGAGTGGGAAAAACTGATGAACGGCGACTACTTCGCCGTGCTGGCGCAGTACCCCACGACCAGCGGTCGCATCGACGACCTGCGTGAGGAAGTGAAGCGCGCCCACGCGAAACAGGCGGCCTTCATCGTCGCCGCCGACCTGCTGGCGCTCACCCTGCTCACGCCCCCCGGCGAGTTCGACGCGGACATCGTGCTCGGCACCACGCAGCGCTTCGGCATGCCGCTGTGCAACGGCGGCCCGCACGCGGCCTACCTCGCCTGCCGCGATGAATTCAAGCGTTCGCTGCCCGGCCGGCTGGTGGGTGTGAGCGTGGACGTGCACGGCAAGCCGGCTTACCGCCTCGCGCTGCAGACGCGCGAGCAGCACATCCGCCGAGAGAAGGCCACGTCCAACATCTGCACAGCGCAGGTGTTGCCGGCCGTCATCGCGAGCATGTACGCCGTGTACCACGGCCCTGCGGGCCTGAAGCGCATTGCGCAGCGCGTGGCGGCGTACACCGCCATCCTCGCAACGGGCCTCAAGCGCATGGGCTTCACGCTCACCAGCGAGCATGTGTTCGACACGGTCACCGTGAAAGCCGGCGACAAGGCGGCCAGCCTCATGGCCCGCGCACTCGACGCCGGCGTGAACCTGCGCCTTGCGTGGGGCGAATACGTGAGCATGTCGTTCGACGAGACCACGACGCGCAACGACATCGAGCAGCTCTGGTCGATCTTCGCGATCGACGGGCAAGCACTGCCCGACGTCAACGATTTCGCCAAGGGCATCGAGCCGATGATCCCGGCGGAGCTGCGCCGCACCAGCGCGTTCCTCACGCATCCGGTGTTCAACACGCACCACTCCGAGACCGGCATGCTGCGCTACATCCGGTCCTTGAGCGACAAGGACCTCGCGCTCGACCGCAGCATGATCCCGCTGGGCAGTTGCACGATGAAGCTCAACGCGACGAGCGAAATGATTCCCGTCACCTGGCCTGAGTTCGCGAACATCCATCCCTTCGCACCCGCCGACCAGCGCGCGGGCTACGCGCAACTCGACGAACAACTGCGCGCATGGCTGTGCCAGGCCACCGGCTACGCGGGCATCAGCCTGCAGCCCAACGCGGGCAGCCAGGGCGAATACGCCGGCCTGCTCGCCATCAAGGCGTGGCACGAATCGCGCGGCGACGCGCACCGCAACATCTGCCTGATTCCGTCTTCCGCACACGGCACCAACCCCGCCAGCGCGCAGATGGTGGGCATGCAGGTCGTCGTGACCGCGTGCGATGCACAGGGCAACGTCGATCTGGCGGACCTGCAGGCCAAGTGCGAGCAGCACAGCGCAGCACTGGCGGCAGTGATGATCACCTACCCCAGCACGCACGGCGTGTTCGAGACGCAGGTGAAGGAACTCTGCGCGCTCGTGCACCAGCACGGTGGCCGCGTCTACGTGGACGGCGCCAACATGAACGCGTTGGTGGGCGTGGCTGCGCCGGGCGAGTTCGGCGGCGACGTGAGCCACCTGAACCTGCACAAGACCTTCTGCATTCCGCACGGCGGCGGCGGCCCGGGCGTCGGCCCGGTGTGCGTGGTCGAAGACCTCGTGCCCTTCCTGCCCGGCCACGAAGCGGGCGGTGTGCCGTCCAATGGCGTGGGTGCGGTCAGCGCGGCACCGCTGGGCAACGCCGCCGTGCTGCCGATCAGCTGGATGTACTGCCGCATGATGGGCCCCGAAGGTCTCACGCAGGCCACCGAGACGGCCATCCTCAGCGCCAACTACATCAGCGCGCGCCTGAAGGACCACTATCCGACGCTGTACGCGAGCGCCAACGGCCACGTGGCGCACGAGTGCATCCTGGACCTGCGGCCTTTGAAAGACACCAGCGGCGTGACGGCGGAGGACGTCGCCAAGCGCCTCATCGACTACGGCTTCCACGCGCCGACGCTGAGCTTCCCCGTCGCGGGCACGCTGATGGTGGAGCCGACCGAAAGCGAGACGCTGTTCGAGCTCGACCGCTTCATCGACGCGATGATCGGCATCCGCGAAGAGATCCGCAAGGTGGAAGGCGGGGATTGGCCGCGTGAAGACAATCCGCTGAAGAACGCGCCGCACACCGCCGCTTCACTGATGGGTGACGACTGGTCGAAGCCCTACAGCCGTGAAGCCGCCGCCTATCCGGTGGCGTCGCTCAGCGGCGCGAAGTACTGGGTGCCGGTCGGCCGCGTGGACAATGTCTACGGCGACCGCAACCTGTTCTGCAGTTGCGTGCCGGTGTCCGATTACGCCTGAACGCCCGGCGCAGCCGGCGCGGGGAACATGACGGACACCGTGAGTCCGCAACCGCCAGCGCCGGGTTGCAGCGCCAGCTTCGCCCCCATGAGCTGCGCGTATTGGGACACGATGGCAAGGCCCAGCCCGACGCCCTGCCCCAGCACCTGGCCCGACTCGCCCTGCGCCCAGCGCTGCGACAGGCGCTCGTAGAACGCCGGCGCCAGGCCCGGTCCGTTGTCCGTCACCGACAGCGTCGTCCCCGATGCGTCCTGCGCCAGCGCCACCGTCACTGTCGGTGTCTCGCCTGCTGGCGGCCGGGCATAGCGCAATGCGTTGTCGATCAGGTTGTTGAGGATGCCTTCGACCAGCGTGAAGTTCGCGTGGACATTCACTGGCGCGTCGGCACCGCGCGCACCGAGGTCCACCCCCGCCGCATCGGCGCGTGGCAGGAAGCGCAGCACGGCGTCGGCAACATGCACGTCCAGCGGCACGGGTTCCATCGCAACGCCCGCGCGCACTTCTTCCGCCAGGGCCAGTGCGAGCAGTTGATCAACCAGCCGGCTTGCACGCGCCTCGCTGCCTGCGATGCGTTCGAGCTGCGCCCGCCAGGCCTGCGGGTCCTTCTGCGCAAGTCCGTATTCGGCCAGTGCACGGATGCCCGCCAGCGGTGTGCGCAACTCGTGCGCCACATTGCCCGCGAACTCCCGCTGCGCGCGCAGGCTGGCGTCCAGCCGGGCCAGCAGCGAGTTGATCGCATCGCCCAGTTGCTGCACGTCGCGGGTGCGCGCCGCCACGTGGATGGGCGTGAGGTCTCTTTCGTCGCGCCGGTACAGCTTGTGTTCGAGCTCGGCGAGCGGTTGCGTGTCGCGCCCGATCACGCGCCGCAGCCAGAGCGCAAGACCCGCCAGCAGCACGATCTGCGGCACGATGGAATACAGCAGCACGCTTTGCAGCAGCGCGCTGCGGCTGCGGTTGGTCTGCGCCATCACCACGGTGAAGGGCCGGGGCTGCTCGCGCCTGAGCGTCACTGCGCGCAGCGAACGCCCGCGCCAGATGAGATCGTGGAACTGGTACGGGCCGTCATCGCCGATTGCGTCGACTGCGGCGGGCTCCAGCCCTTCGTGTCCACCGACGAAGCGGCCCCCGGGCAGATGCACGCTGAACAGCATCGACTCCGACTGGTCGAACAGGACGGCGCTTTCCTCGTCGGCCGTCAGGTCGAGCGCGAGCTGGTCGCCGTGCAGCCGCACGTTGGCGGCCACGAGGTAGGCGTCATCGAGCAGTGAACGGTCGAACGCGCGGCCTGCGAAGAACTGCGCCACGCCCACCGCCACCAGCGTGCCGGCCAGCCAGGTGCAGGCCAGCGGCAGCAACACATGGCGCAGCAGCCGCGTGCGCAGCGACGGTGTCGGGCGCTGGCCAGCCGTGGTCATTGCGCACTTCCGGCCCCGACCGCTTCGACCACATAGCCCAGCCCGCGCAGGGTGCGGATCTGCACGCCCGAGCCGACGAGCTTCTTGCGCAGGCGCGAGATGAAGGCTTCGAGCGCGTTATCGCCCAGCGCCTCGTCGAACTCGGAAAGCTTGTTGGACAGCATGCGCTTGTTGACCACGCGGCCCGGTGGCGTCATGAGTTCCCACAACACCTCGAACTCGCGACCCGGCAGGTTGAGCGGCGCGCCGTCCATGAAGAAGCGGCGGTTGCTGCGGTCCAGCATGAGGCCGCCGAGCTCGACCCTGTCTTCGGTCTGCTGGGTACGACGCACGAGCGCGCGCAGACGGGCTTCCACTTCCGCGAGGTCGAACGGCTTGCCGAGGTAGTCGTCAGCACCGGCATCGAGCCCGGCGATGCGTTCTTCCGTGCGGTTGCGCGCGGTGAGGATCAACACCGGCGTGCGGTCGCCATTGGCGCGCGCGTTGCGCAATGCACGCAGCCCGCTGCCCAGCCCGCTCTGCGTATGGCTGGTGAGCGGCAGGTTCAGGTCGAGCAGCACGGCGTCGAAGGTCTGCACGCGCCAGAAGTGTTCGGCCTCTTCCACGCTCTGTGCGACGTCCACGCGATGGCCGGCATCGGTCAGGCTGCGCGCCATCATGTCGCGCAGCACGAGGTCGTCTTCCACCAGCAGGATTCGCATCCCGCAAATCATGCACCACACCTGCGCACCGCCCCCTACGGGAACTGCGTACGCGGAATCACTTAGCCGGCAGGTCAGCTTCAGGTCAGGCGCTGGCGTCGATAAACGGCGGGCTTATCCAGTTTCCAAGAGGAAGACACTATTGTGAAAATCAAGAGCCAGAAAGATTTCTTTTCCGGCCTCATGTTCACCGCTGTTGGGGCGGCATTCGCATGGGGCGCGACCAATTACACGGTCGGATCCGGTGCGCGCATGGGGCCGGGTTATTTCCCGCTGCTGCTGGGTGTGATCCTCGCCATCCTGGGCGCCGGGATCATGCTGAAGGCGACGATCACCGAGACCGAAGACGGTGACAAGATCGGCAAGTGGGCGTGGAAGCCGCTGGGCTACATCATCGGCGCCAATCTGCTGTTCGGCATCCTGCTGGGCGGCCTGCCGAGCTTCGGCGTGCCGGCCATGGGGCTGATCGTCGCCATCTACGGCCTGACATTCGTGTCGGCACTGGCCGGCGAGAAGTTCCACTTCCGCGAAACCGCCATCCTCGCCACCGTGCTGGCCGCGGGCAGCTACATCGCTTTCGTCTGGGCATTGAAGCTCCAGTTCCAGGTCTGGCCGACCTTCATCACCGGTTGAACGAGACACAGACATGGATCTGATCAATAACCTTTCCATCGGCTTCGGCGTGGCCTTCACGCTGCAGAACCTGCTGTATGCCTTCATCGGCTGTCTGCTGGGAACGCTGATCGGCGTGCTGCCCGGTGTGGGCCCCGTGGCCACCATCGCCATGCTGCTGCCCGCCACCTACGCACTGCCGCCCGTCTCGGCACTCATCATGCTGGCAGGTATCTACTACGGCGCGCAATACGGTGGTTCCACCACCGCCATCCTGGTGAACCTGCCGGGTGAATCGTCCTCGGTGGTGACCGTGATCGACGGGTACCAGATGGCCCGCAAGGGGAGAGCCGGACCGGCGCTCGCTGCTGCGGGCATCGGCTCGTTCTTCGCCGGTTGCGTGGGTACGCTGATTCTTGCGGCCTTCGCAGCGCCGCTGACTGAAGTGGCCTTCAAGTTCGGCCCCGCTGAATACTTCTCGCTGATGGTGCTGGGCCTGATCGGCGCCGTGGTGCTGGCCTCGGGCTCTCTCATCAAGGCGATTGCGATGATCATCCTGGGCCTGTTGCTGGGCCTGGTGGGAACCGACGTGAACTCGGGTGTTGCGCGCTACTCGTTCGACATCCCCGAGCTGACCGACGGCATCGGCTTCATCGTGATTGCGATGGGTGTTTTCGGTTACGGCGAAATCATCCACAACCTCTCGCAGCCCGACGAAGACCGCGAAGTGTTCACCGGCAAGGTGAAGGGCCTCATGCCCACGAAGGAAGACTTCAAGCTGATGACACCCGCCATCCTGCGCGGGACAGCCCTGGGCGCGGCCCTCGGTATCCTGCCCGGCGGCGGCGCGCTGCTCGCTTCGTTCGCGGCCTACACGATCGAGAAGAAGACCAAGCTCAAGCCCGGTGAAGTGCCGTTCGGCAAGGGCAACATCCGTGGTGTGGCTTCCCCCGAGTCCGCCAACAACGCCGGTTCGCAGACTTCGTTCATCCCGCTGCTGACGCTCGGTATTCCGCCCAACGCCGTGATGGCGCTGATGGTCGGCGCCATGACCATCCACAACATCCAGCCCGGCCCGCAGGTCATGACCAGCAACCCCGAGCTGTTCTGGGGCCTGATCGCCTCGATGTGGATCGGCAATGCGATGCTGATCATCCTGAACCTGCCGCTCATCGGCATCTGGATCAAGCTGCTCACCGTGCCCTACCGCTGGCTGTTCCCGTCCATCGTGCTGTTCTGCGCGATCGGCGTGTACTCCACGAACAACAACACGTTCGACATCTGGATGGTCGCGATCTTCGGCGTGATCGGCTACCTCTTCATCAAGCTCGGCTGCGAACCCGCACCGCTGCTGCTGGGCTTCATCCTGGGCCCGATGATGGAAGAGAACCTGCGACGCGCGCTGCTGCTCTCGCGTGGCGACTGGAGCGTGTTCGTCACGCGTCCGCTGTCTGCTGGCCTGCTGGCGGCTGCCGTGCTGCTGCTCGTCATCGTGCTGCTGCCTGCGGTGAAGAGCAAACGCGAGGAAGCCTTCGTCGAGGAGTGACGACGGCACGCTGCCAGAACGAAAAGGGCGATCGCAAGATCGCCCTTTTTCATTGGCGTTGCGATCAGCCCCGCAATGCGAAGGTATCCATCGCGAGCATGCTGTACATGACCTCGCGGCTGAGGTATTCGGGCTTCACGCCCGGGTCTTCGCCCCAGCCGCCCGCGCCCAGCGCGAAGAAGAGTGGCAGGAAGTGGTCTTCGCTCGGGTGTGCGCGACGGGCATGAGGGGCACGCTGGCGGTAGTCCAGCATCGCTTCCACATCGCCGCGTGCGATGGCGTCTTCCACCCAGCGGCTGAACTCGATGACATACGGTGCCGGCTCGCGATGACCGCCGAAGAACTCGGCCAGGTTGTGCGTCATGCTGCCCGAGCCGACGACCAGCACACCCTGCTCGCGCAGGCTGCGCACGGCGCGGCCCATGTCGAGCACTTGCGCCGCGCTGGCGCCGGCAGGCAAAGCCACCTGCACCACGGGAATGTTGGCCTGCGGGAACAGGTGCATGAGCGGCACCCAGGCGCCGTGGTCCATCGGCCGGTTCTCGTCGGGCCGTGCATCGAAGCCGGCGTCACGCAGCAGGTTCAGCACCTCCACGCCGAGCTCAGGCGCGCCAGGCGCTGGGTACTGCAGGCGGTAGAGCGCGGGCGGGAAGCCGCCGAAGTCGTGCCAGGTTTCGGGTGCGGGATTGGTCATGACCGCGGGAAGGCGCGCCATCCAGTGCGGCGACATGATGACGATGCCGCGGATCGCGCTGCCCTTCTCCGCAAGCAGCCCTTCGCCGTAACGGGTGAGCGCGGGACCGGTCTCGCCGGGTTCCACCGCGAACAGCGGAGCACCGTGGGAGATGAAAAGTGCCGGCAGTGATGCCGGGGCAAGAATGTTGTGCGTGTCCATGATGGGAATGTACGGTCGGTGACGTGCGGCATAAAGGGGCCGGCGTGGGATGCATCGTTGCGCAGATGGTGCCAATGACGCATTACTCCGATTCCGGTAAATACCTGTCGCAATACGCCACTGGTTACCGATCTTGCACAAGCGGTGAAGCTTTCGACGAGGGTGCTGCGTAGCATGCAGTCTTTCACTGGAGAGCCCATGGCAATGCAATCACCTTTCTTCGGCAAGCGCGAATCGGACACCCTGAATTCCCGCAACCTGTCGTCCGGCGCGACCCCGCTCAACAGCGGCCGCGCACCGCAAACCCACAATGCGCAGGGAGAGGTGAACCCCGCCATGCAGGCGGCTCAGGCCGTGCAGGCCGCAGTGGCGCCCCGTGCAGAAACGAAGGGCGAAGGCGGCAGCAAGCTCACCGTGGGCCCGAACATCAAGCTCAAGGGCGTGGAAATCACCGACTGCGACACGCTGGTGGTCGAGGGCACGGTCGAGGCGACGATGGATTCCCGCGTGATCGAAATCTCCGAGCGTGGCGCGTTCAAGGGCTCGGCCGAGATCGACATCGCTGAAATCCATGGCGAGTTCGACGGCAACCTCACCGTGCGCCAGAAGCTGGTCATCCATTCCAGCGGTCGCGTGACCGGCAAGATCCGCTACGGCAAGCTCATCATCGAGGAAGGCGGTCAATTGGCCGGCGAGATCGAGTGTGCACCTGCAGCGCGTCTGAACCCGGCCACCCGCCAGGGAATCCAGGCCGCAGCCTGAGCCGCGCGAAAGGCGCGGGCCATCCCGGTTCGCGCTTGAACGAATGGACGCGGGCCCATGCGGCGTGCTAGAACGCCACATGGCCCTCGCCGCATCCACACCCTCCCCCGCACCGGGTACCTCCACGGGCATTGCCCGCTGGTCGACGGACCTCGTGACGCAGGACCAGCGGCTCGACTATTGGGTAGGCGCGATCTGCGAGGCCTTCCTCGAAATGGATTGCGACTCGGTACGCCGCAACAGCTTCGACGGTTCACTGCAATGCCTCGCCACGCCGTCGATCAACCTCAATGTCGTCAGGGCAGCGCCTCAGGAAGTTTTCCGCACACGCCAGGCGATCACGCGGGCGAGTGCCAGCCCGTTCTACCTGATCAGCGACACGCGGTATCACTGGCATGTGAAGCAGGATGGTGAAGCGCTGCGCCTGAGACCGGGCGACGCCGTTCTGGTGGATGCCTCCAGGCCCTACGAATTCCACTTTCCCGAAGGCGTGGACTGCCTCTCGGTACAGATGCCGCGCCATTGGCTGGGCCAGTGGTTGCAGGCTCCCGACGCACGCGGCCTTCGCGCGTTGCGTGCCGAGGAAGGCTGGGGCCGCTCGGTGCACGCGATGACACAGCAGCTGTGCAGCAACCTGGGCAATGCACTGGCGCTGCCGCAGCCGCTGATTGCCGATCACCTCGGTGCCGTGATGGCGGCGACCTTCAATCCGCAGGACGCGATGCCGCCGCAGCAGGCTGCCGGCCTGCGAGAGCGCGCCGAGCACCTGATGCTCGAGCGTCTGTCCCAGAGCCAACTCACCGCAACCGTGATCGCCGACGCACTCGGCATCTCACCGCGCACCCTGCACCGCGCGTTCGCGAAAGACGGCCTGCCCTTCCTGCAGCAACTGCAGGTCCTGCGCATCCGCCGCGCGGCCGACATGCTGCGCGCCACGGCGTTCGCGCGTCTCACCAGCGCTGAAGTGGGCCGCCGCTGCGGCTTCACCGACGCATCGCACTTCACGCGCGTCTTCAAGGCGAATACGGGCCGGACTCCCGCGCAATGGCGCGGCACCATGCACTGATCCTTCGGTTCCGCCCTGTCGCAATCCGGCCATCGGCCTGGCACGCACAGACCATGCATCGCTGCATGCCGTCTTCATACTGCGCGCACCACAGCACAGGAGATTCCCATGTCCGACACCTACGTCATCGTCCACGGCGCATGGCACACCGGCGCCGAACTCGAAGCCACCGCAGCGCTCATGCGCAAGGCCGGTCACACCGTCCACTGCCCCACGCTCGCAGGCAACCGCCCCGGCGACAACAAGACCACCACAGGCCTGAAAGACGCCGTCGATTCACTGGTCGACTACATCGTCTCGAAAGACCTGAAGCAGGTGCGGCTCGTGGGCCACAGCTACGGCGGCATGGTGATCTCGATGACCTACGACCGCATTCCCGACCGCATCCAGCGCCTGGTGTACGTGAATGCCTTCGTGCCGAACCCGGGCGAATGCCTGAACGACCTGGTGCCGCCGCACTACCTGTCGCTGTTCGACGAAATCGCCGCCGCCAATGCCAACGCCGTCATGCTGCCCTTTCCGATCTGGCGCGAGGCTTTCATCAACGACGCGGACCTCGCGCTGGCCGAGTCGTCGTACGCGGCGCTCAATCCCCACCCCTACAAGACCTTCACCGACAAGGCGGAGCTCAAGATGCCGATGGCTGCCGCGCAGGTCGGCAAGTCCTACATCAACTGCCAGCAGGACACCGCGATGCCGCACGGCCATCCGTGGCATCCGCGCCTGTCCGAAAAGCTGGGTTTGTTCCGCCTGGTCGAATGCCAGGGCAGCCACGAGATCTGGTTCACCGACCCGGCGACCATCGCCGACGCGATCGTGAAGGCCGGGCGGGACTGACCGCGCCGCGCCGGGCCGGATCGGCTCAGGCCGCTTCGGCAGCGAGCTGGCGCAGCGCCTGCTCGAACACTTCCACCGGCTGGCCACCGGAGATGAGGTGCCGGTCGTTGAAGATGATGGCCGGCACCGAGTGGATGCCCGCGTTCAGGTACATCTGCTCGGCTTCGCGCGTCTCGGCCGCGAATTCGTCACCGGCCAGCACTTCGGCCGCGCGCCTGTCGTCCAGGCCGGCGCTGCGCACGGCGTCGAGCAGCACGTCGCTGGACTCGGGCGCCTTGCCGTCAGTGAAATAAGCTGTGAACAACGCTTTCTTCAAGGCGTGCTGCTGGCCCGGTGCGCCTTCCACATCGGCCCAGTGCAGCAGGCGGTGCGCATTGAAAGTGTTGTAGATGCGGTCGCGCCCTTCCATGCGGAAGGTGAAGCCCACGGCTTCGCCGCGCTGGCGGATGGTTTCGCGGATGGACGCCTGCTGCTCGGCCGTCGATCCGTATTTCTGCGAGAGGTGCTCGGTGATTTCCTGACCGCCGGCCCACATCTGCGGGTTCAGCTCGAAAGGCTGGAAGTGCAGCTCTGCCTTCACTTCGCTGCCGACGCGCTCGATCGCCTGCTCCAGCGCCGACAGGCCGATGGCGCACCAGGGGCACGACACGTCGGAGACGAAATCGATCTTGAGGGTGGGGGCAGCAGAGGCTGTGGTTGCGGTTGTGGCAGTGGTCATGGCAGCGGGCATGTCGGCAGGAGAAGCCGCCGATTGTGCCGCCGCGTCACTTTTTCTGCTGCACCGTCGGCATCGACCCTGCAATGAGCGCGGCCAGCGCTTCGCCCTGCAGCAATTGCACGCCTTCTGTCTTGAGCAGTGCCGCCGTGTTCTCATTGAGCGCAGCCAGCGCAACGTAGATGGCACCGCTTGCATCTGCCTTGCGCACGGCGGCGGCCAGTTCGCGGATCGGCTCTGCGCCGTGGTTGCCGGCCTTCCAGCGTCGGGCCGAAACCATCGTCGTGCGTCCCGCCTTCTCGAGGCGCAGGTCCGCGCCGCCGGAACCCGCCGTCACGGTGTAGCCGTCACGCGTCCAGGCATCACGCAGCAGGGCTTCGAAGTTCTTCCACGGCATGGTGGATACGGCTTCCAGCGTTTCTGTCACACGCGCGGCGCTCGGTGCCTTCCACTGCCGCCACGCGGCGATGGCACCGATGACCACGAACGGGAACGAGCCGAGCATGCCCACCGTCTGGAAGCGCTCGGGCAACAGCGCGCGCGCCACGGCAGCGAAGCCCGCTGCCACCAGCAGGCTCACCCACCAGGGCGAGCGCAGCAGCACCGCGAACAGTGACTTCTCGGACATCCTGAACTTCATGCGCGTCCTTCCGGTTGGGGTTTCTTTTCGAGGATCTGTGCGAGCAAGGCATCGACAGCCCCGGGTTTTTCGTACTGCACCCAATGACCGGCGTCCGGCACCCAGTGCATCTGCACGAAGTACGGCGTGGAAAGGGCGAAAGCTGCCGCCAGCTGCGGATGCCGGCCGGTGTAGATGGCGTCGTGCTCGCCATAGATGGCATGCACGGGGCAATCGGCGTGGGCCAGCGCATCGGCAAGCACGCGCGTGAATGCGAGACGGCGGCGCGGCAGGCGGTCGCGCACGACGTTGGTGCGATGCAGCGTGAGCGCGTCATCGTCGATGGTTGCGGGGTCCTTCACCATCAACGCTGCCAGGTTGTGCCGGTGGATGGCGTCGCGCGCGGCCGGGTCGTCCAGATGGCGCCAGCCGCGCAGGTCGACCTGGCGCGACGAGACGACGCCCATCGCGGGGGCACCGACCACCACGAGCCGCTTCACGCGCGACGGCTTCATGGCCATCCACAAACCGGCCACCATGCCACCGAAGGAGAAGCCCACCAGATCGACGGCCGCATCGCCGGCGATCTGCGACAGGCCCGCTTCGAGCGGCGCGGGCATCGCATCGGCATCGTCGCCGCCGGGCGGCAATGCGGAATCGCCGAAGCCCGGCAGGTCGGGCGCGATGACACGGCGGCCCGCATCCACCAGCGGCTGGATGTTGCGCAGCCAGTGCGTCCAGCTGCCGCTGCCGCCATGCAGCAGCACGAGCGGATCGCCGCCGCCCGGCGTCTCATCCCACACATGCCAGACGAGCGTGCCGTCGCCGCAAGGCGTTTCGATGCGGGTGGCGCTGGACTGCAGTTTCTGGATCAGTGAAGACATCTTGGAACGGGCTCAGGCTGCGCTTTCATGCGGTTTGCGCAGTTTGCGCGGTTTGCGCGACTTGCCCGGAGCGGTCGATGGTAAGCCACCCAGCAACAGCGCGCGCTGCGCGGGCGATGCACCCAGCGCAGCCGACAGGCTGTCCGCCTGCTGCAGCAACGCGGCGACGAACGCCGGACGCTTTTGCTCGACGCGATCGCGCAGGCCCGACAGCGTCATCGCACCGACGAACTGGTCGTCCTGGCCGAACACGGGCACGCACATCGACGCGGTGAACGAATCACGCACGCCGCTTGTCTGCACGGGCAGCGCCGGTGCCGGCACGCCGAGGTGCACAGCGCCCTGCAAGCCCCAGTGGCGGAACACCTGTCCGGTGGAACTGTCGTCGAACGGAAGCAGGCTGCCGGCCAGCACATGCTGGTGCAGGCCTTCACGAGGCTGGATGCGGAACAGGCACATGCGCTGCCCGGCACTCTCGACGTAATAAGACGCGGTCTCGTCGGTGGCCTGCGACAACTCGCGCAGCCGCGGCACCACCCAGTCCGACATCTGGAAGCCGAGCTCGTAGACACGCCCGAGGTACAGCACGCGCGGCCCGAGCGTGTACGCGCCGCCCGGCTGGCGCAGCACGTAGCCCATGCGCGTGAGCGAATTGAGCAGGCGGTAGATCGTTGTCTTGTGCAGCTTCACGCGTGAAGCGAAGGCCGCCAGCGTGAGGCTTTCTTCACCGGGCCGGAAGCAGTCCAGCAGGCCGAGCGCGCGTTCCACGGCCGTGACGCCGTCATTGCCCATTGTGTTCACCCATGTCATTGCCTCCAGGTCGGGAACAGATATTTTGCCACGTACAACATGATTTCAGCCAATACAATTTCGGCAACGCGCCCGGGACAGGCGCCAAAGAGACATCCAGAATGACGAAACCATCCCCCATCCCCGACTGGCTGACTTCCACCCTGCTCGCCGATGCCGGCGCGTTGCCGCTCAGGAGCGACATCCGTCCGCTCACCCCCGGCCTGCGCATGTTCGGTCCGGCGCTCACGGTCAGCGTGCCGCCCGGGGACAACCTCGCCATCCACGCCGCACTGGCGGTGGTCCAGCCCGGCGAGATACTCGTCATCGACGGCCAGGGCCATCGCGAACGCGCGCTGATGGGCGGCATCATGTCCACGCAGGCGAGCGCCAGTTCGGTGGGCGGCGTGGTCATCGACGGCGTGATGCGCGACGCGGCGGAACTGCTGCACATCGGCCTGCCGGCCTTCGCGCTCGGCGTGCACCCCGCAGGCCCGCACAAGAAGGGCGACGGCTCGGTTGGCGAGTCCATCCAGTGCTGCGGCGCGCCCGTGTCCACTGGCGACTGGGTCTTCGGCGACGACGACGGCGTCGTTGTGCTGCCCGTCGCCCAGCGCGGGACGCTGCTGGCCGGTGCCGAGGCCAAGTTCAAGCGCGAACAGGCACGTCTTGCGGCCATCGGGCGCGGCGAGCTGGTCGCGGGCTGGCTGAAGGAATCGCTGGCTGCAGCGAACGTGCAGTTCGCACCGGACAGGACGCCGGACCTCGGCTGAGGCACCCACGAAAGGGAAAAAGACGTGGCCCTGCTGCGCAACTTTCCTGCACTGGCCGAGCGCGGCGTGCGCCGCTACATGCTGGGCCAGGCCGCATCCGTGCTCGGCTTCTGGGTGCAGGCCATCACGCTCAACCTGCTGCTGTGGGACGGCACGCATTCGCCGGCTGCGCTCGGCCTGCTGAACTTCCTGCTGTACGGGCCGATGCTGGTCGTCGCGCCGTTGTTCGGCGGACGGATCAAGCCGCAGAACTCACGCGACACGGTGCTGCGCATCCTGGCTTGCACGCTCGCGGTCTCGGCCGCGCTGCTGGCGGCTTCTCTCCTGGGCATGCTCACACCTGCAGCCATCCTCGTTGCATCGCTGGCGCTCGGCGTGCTGAGCGCCATGGAAACCCCGGCGCGGCAGCTGATGCTGACCTCGTCGCTGGAAGACCGGTCCAGGCTTTCGAACGCCGTGGCCATGAACACGGTGGTCTTCAATGTCGGCCGCATGGCGGGCCCTGCTGTCGCTGCGGTCATCTATTCCCATGCGGGACCGACGGCTGCCATCGGGTGCAGCTTCGTGGGCATCCTCACCATGCGCTTCTGCGTGCAAGGCATCGAGACGCGCCGCATCGAAGTCAAGGCTGCAGGCGGACTTCGCGGCGCGCTGCAGTTCGCGCGTGGCGACGAATTCGCCCGACGCTACCTGCCCGTGATCACCTGCATGGGCCTGTTCGTCGGCACGTACCAGACGCTCATCCCCGTGCTGGCGGCGCAGCAGTTCGGCAACGCAGCTGCCTACACCGGCCTTTTCTTCAGTTGCGCCGGCGCGGGCTCGTTCGTCGCAGCCCTGCTGCTGTCGTCGCGCTTCGCGCTCGGGCCATCGGCGCTGGTGTGGGCGCCATGGATCAGCGTGGCCGCGCTCGCGGGGGTGGCGGCGTCGCTCTGGCCGGCCATGGCCGTGCCCTGCTTCGTCGTGATCGGCTTCACGCTCACATTCTCGTCCACCTCCGTGAATGCCACGTTGCAACACCGCGCAAGCGACGCCGTGCGCGGTGGCGTCGTGGGCCTGTACAGCATGGCGTTCATGGGCGCCATGCCCATCGGCCACCTGCTGGTCGGCCTGCTTTCTTCCGCCATCGGCCCGCGCCACGCGTTTGGCGTGCTGGCCTGCCTGATGTCACTCGCCCTCGTCCTGCAACGGCTGCTGCAGGGCCCCTCATCCATTTCAAACCCAAGGAGATCACCATGAACAAACGCAACTTCATCCTGCGTGCCGGCGCCGCTGCAGCCATTGCCTGCGCCATGGGTACCGGCAGCATCGCATCGGCGCAGTCCTGGCCGAACAAGCCGGTGCGCATCGTCGTCCCGTTCGCAGCAGGCGGCCCGGCCGACATCGTCGCGCGCGAAGTGGCGCAGAAGCTCACCAACCAGCTGGGTCAGAGCTTCGTGGTCGAGAACGCGGGCGGTGGGCACGGCATTCCCGCCATGAACACGGTGTCGCGCGGCCCCGCCGACGGCCACGTGCTGCTGATGGCCGCGTCAGGCAACGTGACCATCCAGCCGATCACCATGAAGGCCAGCGCCGATGCGCTCGCCACGCTCGAGCCGGTCGGCCAGGTCGCCACCAGCCCGCACGTGCTGGTGGTCACCAGCAAGTTGCCCGTGAAGTCGGTCAAGGAACTCGTGGACTATGCGAAGGCCAACCCGGGCAAGGTGAACTTCGGCTCGGCCGGCACCGGCGGCCTGGCGCACCTGGGCATGGAACTCTTCAAGTACCAGGGCAAGGTGGACGTGGTGCACGTGCCGTACAAGGGCACGTCGCAGGTGATGGTGGACATCAGCTCGGGCCAGGTGCAGGCGCTCTTCTCGAGCATGCCGTCGCTCAAGCCGCTGGTGGACAAGGGCAGCATCCGCGTGATCGGCCTCACTGCGCCGAGCGACGGTGCCGACACCGCCGGTGTGCCGCTGATCTCGGCCACGGTGCCCGGCGTGGAATACACCACCTGGTATGCCTTCTTCGCGCCCAAGGGCACGCCGGCCGCGGTGGCGAATCGCCTGAATGAAGAGATGAAGAAAGTCGCCGCCGACCCGGTGCTGCGCAAGAAGCTGTCGGATCAGGGCGTGGACCTGCAGGCCAGCAGCGCGGCGGAACTCCAGGCCCTGATGAAGCGCGACACCGACAAGTGGGCGAAACTGATCAAGGAAGCGAAGATCGAGATCGAGTGATCAGCCGGCCGTGAGGGCTGCCAGACCCGCGATGGCCAGCGGGTAGCCCGACACGCCGAAGCCGCACATCACGGCTTTGGCGACGGGCGAGATGTACGAGTGATGGCGGAACGCCTCGCGCGCGTGCACGTTGGAGATGTGAAGTTCGATCACCGTCACGGCAGCGCCCTTGATGGCGTCGTGCAGCGCGATGGAGGTGTGCGTGTACGCGCCCGCGTTCAGGATCACACCGGCCAGCGTGCCCGCCGCCTGCGCCTTGCCGGCTTCGTGGATCCAGTCCACCAGCGCGCCCTCGTGGCTGGTCTGGCGGAAGTCCAGCTTCAGCCCGTGCGCCGCGCACGCATCGGCGCAGAGCTTCTCGACGTCGGCCAGCGTATGCGCGCCATAGACGGCAGGCTCGCGCGTGCCGAGCAGGTTGAGGTTGGGACCGTTGAGGACAAGCGCGGTTTTCATGCGGGGCATTCTAGTGGAGGGGTTGGCGTGAAGCACTTACGATGCATGCTGGCCACCCGAGGACTTACCCGATGAGAGGCAACACGGCACCGCGCGCCATTGCGTGCACCGCAAGGACGCTGATCACCCATGGCGTACTGGCCCTGGCCTGCGCGCAAGGTGCGATGGCGCAGGAGCGGCAACTGCAGACACCCGGCCCCGCCGGGCCACTCGGCGGCACGCTGCGCATGGCACAGGTGCCCGAAGCCCCGGTGCCGACCAATGTTTCCGCCGCAGTCGCGGCGACCTTGGCGCCGCAGCCCGCACCGGCCGTGCTCATCATCCCCGGTTCCGGCCCCACCGATCGCGACGGCAACAGCCCGGCTGGCATCCGCGCATCCACCTACCGCCTGCTGGCCGAGGCGCTGGCGCAGCAGAACATCAGCAGTCTGCGCATCGACAAGCGCGGGCTGTTCGGCAGCAGCGCCGCAGTGGCCGACCCCAATGCCGTCACCATCGCCGACTACGCGACCGACGTGCGCAACTGGATCGCCCCGCTGCGCGAAGCCACGGCGGCACCGTGCATCTGGCTGCTCGGCCACAGCGAAGGCGGTGTCGTCGCACTGGCCGCCGGACAGGGGCTGCCGCCAGACATCTGCGGCCTGATCCTCGTCGCTACGCCGGGCCGGCCGCTGGGTCAGGTGTTGCGCGAGCAGTTCCGCACCAACCCCGCGAATGCACCGCTGCTCGACCAGGCACTGGCCGCCATCGACGCCCTCGAAGCGGGCCGACGCGTGGACACCGGTGCGATGCATCCGGCCCTCGCATCGATCTTCCACCCATCGGTGCAGGGCTACCTCATGAACACCTTCCCGCTCGATCCGGCCGTTCTGATCGCGGGCACGCGGCTGCCCGTGCTCATCCTGCAGGGCGAACGCGATATCCAGGTCAGCGTCACCGATGCGCAGCGGCTGCAGCAAGCGCAGCAACGCGCGAAGCTGGTGTTCCTGCCCAGCGCCAACCACGTGCTCAAGCAGGTGACCAGCGACGACCGCAATGCGAACATGTCCACCTATGTGGTGACGGATCTGCCGTTGGCCGGTGGTGTCGTGCGCGCGATCACGGAGTTCATCGAGGCGAATACGCCGCGGCGCTAGCGCGGTTGCCCGCACACGCACCAAGGACTGACGAAGGCCCGGACTGCCTCAGACGTGCCCCAGCACCGGATGCGGCTCGTACGCCGCTTCCAGCCTCTCCATCTCCGCCGGCGTGATGCTCACCTCCATCGCCGCAGCCGCCTGATCGAGTTGCCAGGTCTTGCTCGCGCCGACGATGGGCGCGGTGACGCCCTTGTGCATCAGCCACGCATACGCCAGCGTGGCATTGCCCACGCCCTTCTTCGCCGCAAGCTTCGTGAGAGCGTCCACCACCTTGAAGTCGCCCTTGCGGTAGTAGTAGCTCTGCGCAATGTCGTCGGTGCGGGCACGGCTGGTTTCTCCGCTGTCCTTGTCGCCAGTCTTGCGATTGCCTGCGAGGAAGCCGCGCGCCAGCGGACTCCACGGCAGCAGCGCGACGCCCTGATCCTTGCACTGCGGGATCATCTCGCGCTCTTCCTCGCGGTAGACGAGGTTGTAGTGGTTCTGCATGCTCACGAATTTCGTGTGGCCGCGCGCGGCCGCGATGTGCTGCGCCTTGGCGAACTGCCACGCGAACATGCTGGACGCGCCGATGTAGCGCACCTTTCCGGACTTCACGATGTCGTGCAGCGCCTCCATGATTTCCTCGATCGGCGTGCCGTGGTCGAGGCGGTGGATCTGGTAGAGATCGATGTAATCAGTGCCCAGGCGCTCGAGGCTCGCGTCCACCGCGTGGAACAGGCGCTTGCGCGAGAGCCCGTCCATGTTGGGCTTGCGGTCGGGCTTGGCCGCCGAGCTCGCGCCGCCCTTGAAGCCGAGTTCCACCGGGTAGTACACCTTGGTGGCGATGACCACCTCTTCCCGCCGGCAGAACTCGCGCACGAACTTGCCGGTGAGCACTTCGGATTCACCTGCCGAATACATGTCGGCGGTGTCGAAGAAGTTGATGCCCAGCTCCACTGCGTGCTTGACCACCGGGCGAGACGCGGCCTCCTCCATCACCCACGGGCGCCACTGCGGCGTGCCGTAGGTCATCATGCCCAGACAGATGCGTGAAACGGTGAGGCCGGTGTGGCCGAGCTTGGTGTACTGCATGCGTTCTGACTCCTCGTTGTGGTCGCCGTTGTGGTCGCCGTTGTCGTGGCCGGCTGGCGGTGAATGGCTGAGCGTACGGCAGAAATCCCGGGCTTGCACGACAATGCCGTGCCTGCATGAAAACCCGTCACTTCGCCCAACTGGTCGCGATGTCCGCCCTGTGGGGCGCATCCTTTCCCTTCATCCGCGTTGCAAGCCCCGCCCTCGGCCCGTGGGGCGTGGCGGGCATCCGCTGCCTGCTGGCCGCCATCGTGCTCGGCCTGCTGATGCGCTGGCTCGGCCAGCGCTGGCCGGCTCGCTCGGCCTGGGCGTCGCTCACGCGCCTGGCCATTTTCACGCTGGTGATTCCCTTCCTGCTGTTCAACTGGGCGTCCCTCTCGCTGCCGGCCGGCTACTCGGCCGTGCTGAACGCCACGATGCCGCTCTTCGGCGCCATCTTCGCGGCCATGCTGGGCGAGGAGAAGCTCACCCTGCGCCGCGTGATCGGCTGCGCCATCGGCTTCGCCGGCGTGGCCTTGCTGGTGCAGCTCGGCCCCGTGGAAACCAGCGCACGCGTCGTGTTGGCCGCCGTGGCCTGCACCGTGGCCGCAGCCAGCTATGGCCTGGGTTCGGTGATGATGAAACGCGCCACGCGCGATCACGAGCCCCTGACCGCCTCGGCCACCGTGCACGTGGCAGCGGCCGCCTTGCTGGCCATCCCCACCATGGCGACCGTGCCGTCGATGCAGTTCAGCATTCCTGCTGCAGTGTCGATGCTGGTGCTGGGCACGATCACCTCGGGCTTCATGTACTGGATCAGCATGCGGCTGCTGCGCGAGATCCCGCCGAGCGCGGCCAACTCCGCGGCATTCATGATTCCGTTCTTCGGCGTGACCTGGGGCAACCTGTTCCTGGGCGAGCCAGTGACGCCGGGCATGCTGCCCGGTTGCGCGCTGGTGCTGATCGCCACGGCGCTGATCACCGGATTCAACCCGTTCAGGGGCGCGCCGCCGGAACCCTGAGCGCAGGAACCCAGAGCGCCGCCCCTCAAGCCTCCGGGTGCTCGACCTTGAACACCTGCCACGCGCAGGCCGTTGCCACCATACCGAGCCCGGCCGCCGCGACGAACAGCACGTCGAAGCCCCACTGCGACGCGATCGCGCCGCCGGCCAGCACCCCCGCCACGCCGCCAAAGCCATAGCCGATGACGGTGAAGAGCGCCTGCCCACGACCGCGCAGGCGATCGGGGAAGTAGTGCGACACGAGCGCAATGCACACCGTGTGGTGCGTGGCGAAGGTGAAGGCATGCAGCAGCTGTGCGAGCAGGACCGCCATGAGCACATCGCCCAGCAGACCGGTGGTCGCCATGCGCAGCGCCGTCAATGCACCGCAGACGACGAGCCAGCGCGTCATCGGCAGCTTGCCGATCAGCCGTCCCTGCAGGAAGAACCAGCCGATCTCCACCACCACCGACACGGCCCAGAGCGCGCCGATCATGCCCTTGCTGTAGCCCAGCGAGTCGAGGTAGAGCGAGAGGAAGGCATACACCGCGAAGTGCGCCATGACGTGGAACAGCAGCGAGGCGAAGAACCAGCGCACCGCCGGCTTGCGCAGCACCGGCATCACGGGTTCGTCCGCCGTCTTGTGGTGGACCGCTGTTTCGCGCACGTCGGGCAGGCGCATCGTGGCCACCAGCACCAGCAGCAACGTGATGCCGGCCCACGCGGGGAAGTGGCCCATGCCGAAGTACTGGAACCAGCCGCCGGCAAGGAACACCGTCAGCAGGAAACCCGCCGACCCCCAGAGGCGGATGCGCCCGTAGCGGCCCCAGTCGCCCGCCACCAGATGCGCCATGGCGGCTTCGGTGAGCGACATCATCGAACTCGTGTGGATGAACACGACCAGCAGCACGAAGCCCAACCACCAGCCGCCACCGGAAATCCACAAGCCGAGCGAACCCACCATCGCGACGGCCGCGCTGTAGCGCAGCAGGCGCACGCGCTCGCCCGTGCGGTCGCTGATGGCGCCCCAGATGTAGGGCGCGAAGACGCGCGTGAACGACTGCACCGACGTGAGCAGGCTGATCACGAAGATCGGCAGGCCCAGCTCTTTCAGCCAGAGCGGCAGGTAGGGATTGAAGAACCCGATGTGCGCGAAGTAGCTCGCCGACAGGAACGCGAACGGCACGAGCTGGCGGCTTTGCGCCGCCGCTATCGGGGCCGGCGGCATCAGAGGAACGACGCCTTGATGGGCAAGACTTCGGGCTTCACGTCGCCGCACTGCGCGCGGTTGCGGAGCATGTGGTCCATCACCACCAGCGCGAGCAGCGCCTCGGCGATCGGCGTGGCACGGATGCCCACGCACGGGTCGTGACGGCCCTTGGTGACAATCTCGGTGCTGTTGCCCTGCACGTCGATGGTTTCGCGCGGGCTGATGATGGAGCTGGTCGGCTTGATGGCGATGCTCACTTCCAGGTCCTGCCCGGTGCTGATGCCGCCGAGCACGCCGCCCGCATTGTTGGACTTGAAGCCACCGGGCGAAAGCGAGTCGCCATGCGTGGTGCCGCGTTGCGACACACTCGCAAAGCCGGCACCGATCTCCACGCCCTTCACCGCATTCAGGCCCATCATGGCCTTGGCGATGTCGGCATCCAGCCGGTCGTACAGCGGCTCACCCAGGCCGACCGGCATGCCGGTGGCCGTGACGCGCAGCTTCGCGCCGCACGAGTCGCCGGCCTTGCGCAGTGCGTCCATGTAGTCCTCGAGCTTCGACACGTCGGCCACTGGTGCGAAGAACGGGTTGTTGGGCACGTGGTCCCAGCTCTCGAAGGGAATCTCCACTTCGCCCACCTGCGTCATGCAACCGCGGAACGCGATGCCGTGCTGGGCCAGCCATTTCTTCGCCACCGCGCCTGCCGCCACGGTTGGCGCGGTGAGGCGCGCGGAGGAACGGCCGCCGCCACGCGGGTCGCGCAGGCCGTACTTGTGCATGTAGGTGTAGTCGGCATGGCCGGGACGGTAGGACTGGGCAATGGCCGAATAGTCCTTGCTGCGCTGGTCGGTGTTGCGGATGAGCAGGCAGATCGGCGTACCTGTGGTCCTGCCTTCGTACACGCCGGAGAGGATTTCCACCCTGTCGGCCTCGTCGCGCTGGGTGACGTGCCGGCTGGTGCCGGGACGGCGGCGGTCCAGGTCGGGCTGGATGTCGGCCTCCGACAGTTCCATGCCCGGGGGGCAGCCGTCGATCACGCAGCCAATGGCCGGGCCATGCGATTCACCGAAATTCGTGACCGCGAACAGGGTTCCAAGGGTGTTGCCGCTCATGGGCCCGGATTATCCCAGAGGGGAGAAAGTGGGAACGGTTCATGCTTTCTGCCGCACTGCAGCATTCCTTATTTGCTGACAAAGGAGAGCCACCCATGCTGGATAGAACCTCAACAAAGTTTTCGCATGTGAAGCTGACCGACACCGACTACGTGTCAGGCGGACTGCGCGACTTCTTCCTCTACCGCGACCTCGGCATCGCCGAAGCCACCCACGGCAAGGTCATCGCGCACCTCGTCAAGGCCAACATGGCACCGGAAGTGGGCACGGGCTGGCACCGACATGAGGCGGACTTCCAGATCGTGATCATGGTCAAGGGTTGGGCCAGGTTCATGTACGAGGACAAGGAAACCCTGGTCGAAGCCGGCGACGTGGTGCACCAGCGCCCGGGCATCCGCCACTACCTGTTCGACTATTCGCCCGACATGGAATACCTGGAGATCGTCTCCCCCGCCGACTTCAAGACGGTGGACGTCGAGCCGGTCTGCGAAATCCCGGCCCCCACCCCCTGGAAGTAAAAAGCCAGAGGCATCGCGGAACCGGCTCCGCCGGGCCGCCGATGCCGCCCCCCTGGGGGGAGGCGCCAAAGGCGCTTCGGGGGAGATCAGAATTCGGCGTCGAGTTCGTCGATCTCGTCGGGCTCCTGCTTTGCGGCAGTCACCCATTCCTGCATCGCGGGCAGTTCCATCATGCGCTTGCAGTACGCAGTGCACACCTTGTCCAGCGCCACGTCATAGGTCATGAAGCGCGTCACGACCGGCGCATACATCGCGTCGGCCATACAGGGCTGCTTGCCGAAGAGGAATGGGCCGCCATAGGTAGCCAGGCACTCCTTCCAGATGGCGATCACGCGATCGATGTCTCCCTGCGCACGCGACCACACCTTGAAGCCCGGAAAGCGGGCCTTGATGTTCATGGGCAGCGACGCGCGCATGGCAGAGAAGCCCGAGTGCATCTCGCCGCAGATGGCGCGGCAGTGCGCGCGCGCCTTGGCATCTGCCGGCAGCAGGCCCGCCTTGGGTTTGACTTCGTTGATGTACTCGCCGATGGCCAGCGTGTCCCACACCTTGATGCCGTTGTGCTGCAGCGAAGGCACCAGCATCGACGCGGACAGCAGCAGGATTTCGGCCTTCATCGCCGGATCGTCCGGCGGGATGACCTTCTCGGTGAAGTCGAGCCCCGCCAGCCGGGCCATGAGCCAGCCACGCAATGCCCACGCGCCGTAGTTCTTGCTGCTGATGGTGAGGACGGCTTTGGTGGCCATGGTGTCGTGCTCCTGTTGTCCAGCAGTCAGCAAGCCCTGTGCCAGAACGGTGCGCTCCGTTCGTCGGCTGCGTCACATGCGCGATGCTGCAGCGCAGCATTGGCCCGCAAATTGCCTCACAATGTCCCAGAAGGTCACCTTCAGGAACCCCATGCTCTATCAGGCCTACCAGCTCCAATCCGACCTCATGTCGCCGCTGAGGCTTCTGGCCCAGCAGGCCAGCACCAGCCTCTGGTTGCGTGACACGGAGCGCAGCATCGTGAGACAGATGTCTGCCGCCAGTGAAGTGTTCTCCCGCATGCGGCTCACGCACAGCCGCCCGCCGTACCGTATCGATTCCGTCATGGTCGGCGAGAAGGAAGTTCCGGTCATCGAGGAGAAGAAGCTGAGCCTGCCCTTCGGCACGCTGCTGCGCTTCCGCAAGGAAGGCGTCAAGGGCCATCCGCCGGTGCTGCTGGTGGCGCCGCTGTCCGGCCACTTCGCCACGCTGCTGCGCGAGACCGTGCGCACGCTGCTGCAGGACCACGACGTCTACATCACCGACTGGCACAACGCGCGCGACGTGTCGCTGCGCAACGGCGCGTTCGGTCTGGAGGACTACATCACCTACATGATCCGCTTCACCGAAGCCGTGCACGCGGAATCGGGCGTGCCGGTACACATGGTGGCGGTGTGCCAGCCCTGCGTGGCGGCGCTGGCCGCCACCGCCGTGATGGCCGAGGACAACAACCCCGCGCAACCCCGCACGCTCACGCTGATGGCCGGCCCGGTGGACTGCCGCGTGAACCCGACCGAGGTGAACCGGCTGGCCGTGAGCAAACCGATCGAATGGTTCGAGAAGAACCTCATCAGCCACGTGCCGCTGCCGCATGCGGGCTTCATGCGCCGCGTGTACCCGGGCTTCGTGCAGCTGTCCGCCTTCATGAGCATGAACATGGAGCGGCACAAGAAGTCGTTCGAGGACATGTACCAGCACCTGGTCGAAGGCGAAGTCGACAAGGCGCAGACCATCGGCACCTTCTACGACGAATACCTGGCGGTGAACGACCTGCCCGCCGAGTTCTACCTGGAGACGGTGAACAAGGTCTTCCAGACCTACGACCTGCCGCTGGGCAAGCTCACCTGGCAGGGCCGCACGGTGAATCCGGCGGCCATCCGCAAGACCTGGCTGCTGACGGTGGAAGGCGAGCGCGACGACATCTGTGCCGTCGGCCAGACCGTGGCTGCGCTCGACATGTGCAGCGGTATCCGCCCGTACATGAAGAGCAACCACCTGCAGGCCGGCGTGGGCCACTACGGTGTGTTCAGCGGTCGCAAGTGGAACCAGCAGATCTACCCGCGCGTGCGGGAGATGATCCACGCGAGCCTCGGCTGAGGCCGCGCTTCACGGAAGAAAGCTCAGAGCCGCGGCGCGCTGTCGCTGGACTCTTCCTCGGGCCAGTCGCGGATGTAGGCCTTGAGCATCTTGTTCTCGAAGTTCTGGCTGTCCACGACGGCCTTGGCCACGTCGTAGAAGCTGATGACACCCATGAGCATGCGCTTGTCCATGACCGGCATGTAACGCGCGTGGCGCTCCAGCATCATGCGGCGGACTTCGTCGAGTTCGGTCTCGAAGGTGCAGGTGAGCGGGTGGTCGTCCATGGCCGAACGCACGAGCGAGTTGCCGACCTGTCCGCCGTTCTTGACGATGGTCTGGATGACTTCGCGGAAGGTGAGCATGCCGACCAGATCGCCATGCTCCATGACGACGAGCGAGCCGATGTCCTTTTCGGCCATGGCCTGGATGGCCAGCGCCAGGGGCTCGTCGGGGGTGACTGTGAAGAGTGTGCCGCCCTTCACGCGCAGGATGTCGCTGACTTTCATCGTTTTTCTCCTCGGGTTCCGGGGTCGCGGGTCTGAAATATAGCCCACAAATGGCCCACAATCAGGGCCATTCAACAACGTCGGCGCGCACGGGTCAAGTGCCCGCGACAACAAGGAGACAGACTGATGCCCGGTTATTCAGACCCCGGCTTCGACACGCTGGCCCTGCATGCCGGTGCGGCCCCCGACCCCGTCACCGGGGCCCGCGCGGTGCCCATCCACCTCACCACGTCCTTCGTCTTCGAGTCCAGCGACCATGCGGCCGCCCTCTTCAACCTGGAGCGCGCGGGCCACGTCTACAGCCGCATCAGCAACCCGACCAACGCCGTGCTTGAGCAGCGCGTGGCAGCGCTCGAAGGCGGCATCGGCGCGATCGCCACGGCCAGCGGCCAGGCGGCGCTGCACCTGTCGGTGGCCACGCTGATGGGCGCGGGCTCGCACATCGTCGCGTCGACCGCGTTATATGGCGGCTCGCAGAACCTGCTGCATTACACGATGCGCCGCTTCGGCATCGAAACGACGTTCGTGAAGCCGGGCGACATCGACGGCTGGCGTGCAGCCGTGCGGCCGAACACGAAGCTTTTCTTCGGCGAGACGGTGGGCAACCCCGGGCTGGACGTGCTGGATATTCCCGCCGTGGCGCAGATCGCCCACGAGGCCGGCGCGCCGCTGCTGGTGGATTCGACGCTGACGTCGCCCTATCTCGTGAAGCCGCTCGAACTCGGCGCAGACCTCGTCTACCACTCGGCCACCAAGTTCCTGTCGGGCCATGGAACGGTGATCGGCGGCATCGTGGTGGACGGCGGCAGTTTCGACTGGGAAGCATCGGGCAAGTTCGATGAACTCACGTCGCCCTACGACGGCTTCCACAACATGGTGTTCAGCGAGGAAAGCACGGTCGGCGCATTCCTGCTGCGCGCACGGCGCGAAGGCCTGCGTGACTTCGGCGCGTGCATGAGCCCCCACACGGCATGGCTGATCCTGCAGGGCATCGAGACGCTGCCGCTTCGCATGGAGCGGCACATGTCGAACACGGAGAAGATCGTGCAGTTCCTCGCGAGCCATCCGTTCGTGCAGCGCGTGGGGCATCCGCTGCTGGAGAGCCACCCGAGCCATCAGTTGGCCGGCAGGATCCTGCGCTTCGGGCCGCGTGGTGCGGGCTCGGTGTTCAGCTTCGACATCAAGGGCAATCGCGAGCAGGGCAAGAAGTTCATCGAGACGCTGAAGCTGTTCAGCCATCTGGCGAACGTGGGCGACTGCCGCTCGCTGGTGATCCACCCGGCATCGACGACGCATTTCCGCATGACGGACGAAGCGCTCGCGGGCGCGGGCATTTCGCAGGGAACGATCCGTCTTTCGATCGGTCTCGAAGATGCAGACGACCTGATCGACGACCTGAAGCGGGCATTGAAGGCGGCCGAGAAGGCCGCTTGATCATGAACTTCGTTGGGATTGCCTCCAGTCAACACCGACCGTCGTACTCGACTGATTGTTGCGACACCAGTGCGCCCGGGCGGCAGGGGGTAGGGCTGTGGGCCTCACTCTGTGTCGCCGAGCAGCGCAATCCTGGGGATGGCGCGCGCAGCGCGCTTCAACAACTGACTCACGGCGGTTGTCTGAGCGGAGCGGGCCAAGTGGCCCGCGCAGCGAGTTCCGCCGTGCATCCCCAGGATGAGCAGCACAGGGAAGTCGGCGCAACGCGCCGACCGACACAGCGTGAGGCCCACAGCCCTACCCCCTGCCGCCAAGCACGCTCCTGGAAAACGGAGACAACAGCATGAACTACAAAGTAAATGGCAACGAAACCTACTGCTACACCGGCAGCAAACCCTTCGACGCCGACAAGCCCACAGTCGTCTTCATCCACGGCGTGCTCAACGACCACAGCGTCTGGATCCTCCAGAGCCGCTACATGGCCAACCACGGCTGGAACGTGCTGGCAGTCGACCTGCCCGGTCACTGCCGCAGCGAAGGCGACGCCCCCTCTTCCGTGGAAGAAGCGGCGACGTTCATCGCGGCATTGCTCGACGCCGCCGGCGCGAAGCGCGCTGCGCTGGTCGGTCACAGCTGGGGCTCGCTCATTGCGCTGGAAGCGGCGTCGCAACTGAAGGACCGCGTCACCCACCTGGTGATGATCGGCACCGCCGCGCCGATGAAAGTCTCGCCCGCCCTGCTCGACGCATCGCTCAACGAACCCGGGAAGGCAATGAAGATGATCAACGTCTTTTCGCGCTCGACCATCGCCGCGCCGCCGTCAGCACTTGGGCCGGGCACCTGGGTCTACGGTAGCTCGCTCGCACTCAACCGCCGCGTGCTGCGCAGCAACCCGAAAGTGAATGTGTTCCACCGTGGCTTCAAGGCGTGTGACGACTACGCCAACGCCGAGAAAGCCATCACACAAGTCACCGCGCCCGTGCTCTTCCTGCTCGGCAGCGACGACCAGATGACACAACCGCGCGCGGCCGAACCGCTGATCACCAAGGCGCGTGAGGCCGGCGTCGAGCACACCGTCGTGCGCCTGCCGGTTGGCCATCACCAGATGACCGAAGCACCCGACGCCACGCTCTTCGCGCTGCGCGACTTCCTGAAGACCTGAGCATCCATGAACCTGCGTATCACCGCACTCGAACTGGCCCAGGCCCACAAGCTGGACCACACGGCCACCGCGCGACTGATGTCGCTCGCTGGCCTGGACACGCAACCCGCACCGCTCGCCCGCTGGTTCTGGCGCGCCGTCGCCATCCTCGCCGCAGCGCTGGGTGGACTGGGCCTCATCTTCTGGGTGGCCGCCAACTGGGGCGACTTCGGGCGCGCGGGCCGCTTTGCGTTGCTGCAGGCCTTCGTCGTCGTGATGCTGCTGGGCGCGTGGTGGCGACCGGCCTTGCGCGCACCGCTTGCGCTGCTGGCCCTGCTGGGCACGGGCGGGCTCTTCGCCTACTTCGGACAGACCTACCAGACCGGCGCGGACCCGTGGCAGCTCTTCGCGCTGTGGGCCGTGCTCACGCTGCCGCTGGCGCTGGCCGTGCGCAGCGACGTGGTGTGGGCACCGTGGGCCATTGTGGTGATGACCGCCATCTCGCTATGGATGCAGACGCACATGGGCCATCAGTGGAACATCCGCACCGAGCATCTGTTCGTGCACATGGCTGCGTGGGCTGCGGCACTCACGCTGAGCGTGGGCCTGAGCACGCTGCTCTCGGGCATCACAGGCGCGGGTGTGTGGAGCTGGCGCACGGCCACCATGCTGTTCATCTCGATGGTCACGCTCACGGCGCTGGGTGGCCTGTTCGCCAGGCACGTCAGCGCGCATTACGTGCTGGGTCTTGTCGTGCTGGCGGCAGCAGGCGCGATGTTTGCCAGCGCGCGCATGTACGACGTGTTCGCGCTCAGCGGCGTCGCGCTCGGCCTGAACGTGCTCGTCCTCGGCGGCGTCGGGCGACTGCTCTTCGAAGGCGCCCGCAGCGACATCATCGGCGCGCTGCTGCTGATGGGCCTGGTGTCCGCCGGTGTGCTGGCGGCTTCGGTGAACGTGATCCTGCGGATCGTGCGGGCCCGCACGCCAGGCGATGCACGCGCCACGCCCGTGGAGGACGCCGCATGAGCACGACTGCAACGCAGATGCTGCAGCGTGCGCAGGCAGAAGGCCTGTTGCCCGCCGACGCCGCCTTGCCCACGCCGCGCGAGCAGCGACCCTGGCCTGTCGTGCTGCTCACCGCGCTGGGCGCGTGGCTTGCCGCCTTTCCGCTCATGGGCGTGGTCGGCATGCTGCTCGGCCCCTTGATGACGGCCGGCGTCGGCCCCTACATCGTGGGGGCGCTCATGCTCGCCGGTGCATGGGTCGTGCTGCGCGCGCAGGACGTGCCGGTCTTCGTGGAGCAACTCGCAGTGCCCGCGCTGCTCACTGCCGGTGGCTCACTCGGCTTCGGCCTGTTCCGCGACCTGCCGGACCCGATCGCCGCAGCCGTGCTGGGCGCGCTGTGCATCGGCTTCGGCATCACCGTCGCGCGCGACTGGTTGCGTGCGCTGCTGGGCGCGTCGGCGTGCCTGCTCTTCATGCTGGCACTTCTGCCGCAAGGCGACTTCTGGTGGTCGCGCAGCGCCGCATTCGCGCTTTGGATGATGCTGCACGCCACGCTGGCCGCATGGCTCGTCGTGACGCTCCTGCGCCAGCGGGGGTTGGACAGCGGTGCAACCGCGCGAGCGGGCATTGCGGCCGAAGTCATGGGCGCAGGCTGGCTGCTGGCTGCCGTGGCCTGCATGGCGTGGCAGTCGGGCATGACTTTCATGGTCGGAGGTGCCATGGGCAGCGGCTTCGCGGCAGACCTTGGCCGCGCGGTGGTGAGCGAGAGCGCAGGCAGGCGTTTCGCCGACATCGCCACGGCTGCTGGTTCCGTGCTGCTGGCATGTGCTGCGGGCGCGCTGGCAGGTCGTGCCTGGCCTTTCATGCGCACACCGGCTTGCCTCGGCGTGGCGCTGGTGCTGGTGGTGCTCTGCGCCTTCATGCCGCTTCTGGGCGGTGTGCTGCTCGCACTGGCCGTCACGGCAACCACGCATCGCTGGCGGCTGGCCGCGGCCTGCGCGGTTGCGGCGGCGTGGATCGTTGGTGCCTTCTACTACCAATTGGCGTGGCCGCTCGCGACGAAGGCGCTGGTGATGGCGGGTGCCGGTGGCTTGCTGGCCCTGCTCGTATGGGCCGGCCAGCGGATGTCGCCCACGAGCGCGAGCGCCGAAGCGGATACACGTGCGGAATGGCCCGCTACGCTGCAGGACGCCGGCTCGCGCATCGCATCACGTCAAGGGCCTGGCTGGCTGATTGGACTGAGTCTCGTTGCCGTGGTTGCGGCCTGCAACTTTGCCATCTGGCAGAAGGAAGACATCATTGCCAGCGGCAAACCGGTATTCGTGCCATTGGCACCGGCGGATCCGCGCTCGCTGATGCAGGGCGACTTCATGCGGCTCAACTTCAACCTGCCGGGCGGCGTGCGCAGCGAGGTGCAGGACACGCTCAGCGTCAAGCGCCCGCACGTCGTCGCCAGGCAGGACGCGCGCGGCGTCGCCACATTGACGCGCCTGCATACACCGGGCCAGCCGCTGGCCGAGGGCGAATTCCTCATCGAGCTCACGCCCAAGGCCGGCCGATGGATCCTTGTCACCGACGCGTGGTTCTTCCGCGAGGGCGATGCTGCGCGATTCGAACGCGCACGCTTCGGCGAATTCCGCGTTGATCCGAGCGGACGCGCGCTGCTGGTCGGCATGGCCGGTGAAGACCTGCAGCGCATCGAGCCCTGAAAAGACAAGAGAGAAGAAACAAGAGACAAGTACGCATGACCACGGATACGACGACTGACACGACAACCGTCACAGCGCCGGTCATCACCCCTGCGATGACCGCTACACGCGCCGGCGAAATCGCCCGCGACCTCGACCTGCGCGCACTGCCGCAGGTCTTCTACAGCAACCCCTACCCCGTTTACGCTGCGCTTCGCGAGCAATCGCCCGTGAAGCCCATGCCGGACGGGTCGGTGTTCCTCACGCGCTATGCCGATCTGGTGGCCGTGTACCGCGACGCGCAGACGTTCAGTTCGGACAAGAAAGTCGAGTTCTCGCCCAAGTACGGCGCAGCCTCGCCGCTCTTCGAGCACCACACCACCAGCCTGGTGTTCAACGACCCGCCGCTGCACACGCGTGTGCGCAAGCTCATCATGGGCGCGCTCACGCGGCGCGCGATCGCCGACCTGGAGCCCGGCCTCGTCGTGCTGGTGGATGGCCTGCTGGACGCCATCGAGGCGAAGGGCGGCGGCGACCTCATCGAAGACTTCGCCAGCGCGATTCCGGTGGAGATCATCGGCAACCTGCTCGGCGTGCCGCATGCAGACCGCGGGCCGCTGCGCGCGTGGTCGCTCGCCATCCTCGGTGCGCTGGAGCCGCGCCTGACGCCTGAGCAGGAAGCGCTGGGCAACCGCAGCGTGGCCGAGTTCACGGCCTACCTGCGCGATCTCGTCGCAGACCGTCGCAAGTCACCCGGCGACCCGGAGCACGACGTGCTCACCCGCCTCATCCAGGGCGAGGAAGCAGGCGAGAAGCTGAGCGAGGCCGAACTTCTGCAGAACTGCGTGTTCATCCTCAATGCCGGACACGAGACCACCACCAACCTCATCGGCAATGCGCTCGTTGCGCTGCAGGAATGGCCGCAGGAAAAACAGCGGCTGATGGAGGCACTCACCGGCAATGCAGGCGACGCATCGGCACAGGAATCCGTCATGACGCTGGCCGTCGATGAATTCCTGCGCTTCGAGTCGTCCAACCAACTGGGCAACCGCCGCGCGGTGCGCGCTTGCACCGTGGGTGGCGTCGACCTGGCGGAAGGCGCGCTCGTCACGCTGTGCATCGGTGCGGCGAACCGCGACCCGGCGCAGTTCACGCAGCCCGACGTGCTCGACCTGCAGCGCGAAAACAACCGGCATCTGGCCTTCGGCTTCGGCATTCACCAGTGCGCGGGCCTGAGCCTTGCGCGGCTGGAGGGGCGCATTGCGATCGGCCGCTTCCTGCAGCGCTTTCCGGACTACCGGCTGACGCAGTCGCCGGTGCGCGGCGGGCGGGCCCGGTTCAGGGGCTTCCTCAGCGCGCCGTTCAGCGCGTAGGACGCCGTCAGGCCGACGGACTCCATCCGGCCAGTCGCGCCGCCAGATCGCGCACGTCCTGCGAAATGCCCGCTGCTTCGCTCGCGGTCCCGGCGTCCAGCGATTCGACGAGCCGCGCCAGCGTCTGCGCGTGCGGCGTGAGCGGGCCGAAGAAACGCACGCGGGGCGTGGCCGAAGCATCGGCGACATCCGCGATCAGCAGCGTCGGGAAGGTCTCCACCTCCACGTCGCCCACGAGATCGGCCTCGTCCTCTATGTCCACCCACAGCACGTGCAGGCCCGCATGGCGCGCGGCCACCTCGTCGAAGAGCGGACGGTATTCGCGGCAGGTGCCGCACCACTCGGCACACAGGCACACCAGCAGGCGCCGGGCCGGCGGGGTGGCAGCCACGGCAGGAGTCGCGTCAGGGACAGGAAGCGAAGCAGTCATGAGGGGCGGAAGTGGAGAAAAGTCTTGTCACCGGAAAGCTTGACTATTGTGGCCGCAACTGAAAAATGCCGTGATCGGGCGCAAGAAACGCAGCAAGAAACACAAGGAGACAGACGATGAACACCCAGACCAGCACGACCCACCCGGCTGCTACAGCGGGCCACACTCCGGTCGACCCGCGCAGCTTCGCAAGCTTCGCCGAGTTCTACCCGTTCTACCTCACCGAGCACAGCGACCGCACCTGCCGCCGCCTGCATTTCGTCGGGTCTACGCTGTCGCTGGCCTGTCTGGCGGCGTTGCTGCTCACCGGCAACGGCTGGTGGCTGCTGGCGGGCCTGCTCTGCGGTTACGGGTTCGCCTGGATCGGCCACTTCGGCTTCGAGAAGAACAAGCCGGCCTCGTTCAAGCGCCCGCTGTACAGCTTCATGGGCGACTGGGTGATGTACAAGGACATCTGGACGGGGCGAATTCCTTTCTGAAAGCTTTCACTTCTGTGTAACAGCCGGGCAAAGGCGGACAACCCTGTCTGCCGGAGCAGGCCTTCATGCGTCTTTGCGGTCTGGGCACGCAATCTGCTTGAACTTTTGGGCGTGCCTCCCACTCTGTTTTTGCCATGAAACTCCGCCACGCCCTCCTGAGTGTCTTCGCCGGCATCGTGCTGCTGGCGGGTTGTTCGTCGCTGGACGAAAAGCAGCGCGAATGGATTTTCCAGCCCAGCGATCGCAGCTGGGGCGCCGCCATGACCGACGGCATGCAGGACGTGTGGATCGAGTTCGATTCCAAGGTCAGTGGCGAGCCTACCAAGTTGCACGCCCTGTGGATGGCCGGCCCGCCCGAAGCCGGTGCCAACGGACCCGTGCTGCTTTACCTGCACGGCGCGCGCTGGAACGTCAGTGGCTCGGCCGGCCGCATCCGCCGCATGCAGGAACTCGGCTTCTCGGTGCTGGCCATCGACTACCGCGGCTTCGGCAAGAGTACCAATGTGCTCCCTTCCGAAGACAGCGCTTACGAAGACGCCAAGCAGGCCTGGGACTGGCTGGCCAGGAAGCACCCGACCCAGCCGCGCTACATCTTCGGCCACTCGCTCGGCGGTGCCATCGGCATCGACCTGGCCACGCGGGTCAAGGACGAAAGCGGTCTCATCGTGGAAGGCACGTTCACGTCGATCCCTGAAGTCGTCGCCACCTTCAAATGGGGCTGGCTGCCCGTCAGCGGCCTGATCACCCAGCGATTCGAATCGCTGCGCAAGATCGACAAGATCGGCTCGCCCCTGCTGGTGGTGCACGGCTCGAACGACAGCCTGATCCTCCCATCGCTCGGCCGCAAGCTCTACGAAGCGGCCATCGACCCCAAGCGCTTCGTGCTCGTGGAAGGCGGCTCGCACCACAGCACCAATTCCGTCGGCCAGGACCAGTACCGTGAGGCGTTGCGCGACCTGTTCGGCTGGCAGCCTGCCTTCGGCGGCTTGAAGACGGCGAGCGAGGCGGGCGCGCGGCTGTAAGTCGCCCAGCATCAACGCTTGCGCAGGTGCAATGGACTTTGCACCCATACGCGGATCAACTGGTGTTCTTGTTCACGCGGAGTGGAGCAAGTAAGCTAGCGGCCGACCGGGCCGATTTGCCTACGTCAAAACTCAATGCATAAACCGCTTCCCGTGTGTGCCAGCCATTCGCTTGCGTTACGCGCCGCGACGGGCCTTGCAGTTCTGCTTCTCGTTCTACCTGCTATTGCTGCGAATAGCGCAGTCGCACCTATTGACCGGCAGCAAGAAATTTCTCCCGTTTCGTCCAGCGAGGCCTGTTCGTCCACACAGATCACGCGTTTCGATCGCGCGTCTGACTTGCGCAAACTGGCCCGAAATTGCAGCGATCAGGCAGGCACCATGCGCGTGCTGCGACACCTCAACGGACGGGAGCCCCCGAAGGCGACTTCGATCACCTTGCAGCCAGCGTCCGATCTTCTGCACAGTGTGCGGTCCAGCTACGACATGGACGTGTTCTTTAATTCTTTTGAGGCCTATCCGCCAGACGAGGCCTTCGAAAAGCTTGACGCCTTGTTTACAAAGCTGGCATCGACTTACAGGATCGAAAAACTGTCAATGGTCGGGTCCGCAGACGTGTTCGAGAAGAACGCACGCGCGGGAGACCTTGCATCTCAACGCATCGATTTTCTGCGTCGCTATCTGGCAGGTGCGGGCATTTCGCCCGACCATGTATCGCAGCGCATTGAAGTCGTCAATTCAGCCGACACGACCGATGGACGCGCGCAGGATCGAAGTGTGCGGATCAAGATACGCGCACTGAAATTCCGGGATCCGGCCGTCGCGTCCGGCGCGCCACCGACGCCGCCGGTTTATCCGCTTCTGTCCAAAAGGCTTGGTGAAGAAGGCTTGGTTCTCGTCAGCGTGGTGCTTGACATGTATGGCTTGCCCAAGGAAACGACCTTGAAGCGATCCAGTGGATTCCCTCGTCTGGACGAAGCAGCAGTCGATGCCGTGTCCGGTTGGTACTTCACTCCAGGAATGCAAAACGGCTATCCAGTGTCCGGATCGATCGACGTTCCGGTGCGATTCGTCTTGCAATCCAGCCTGCCGCAACAAGGTTCCGACTCACAGCGAATGCAGGTTCAGGATCTGAAAGCACGCGCCGCCACACTTCCGCCCTCGGAAGGAAAGACAGAGTTGGCCAAGCTGATCGCAGAAATAGAGAAACGCCTGTCGGGGGAAAAGTTTGATGCAGCCGTCAAAGACCAGACGGCCATGTCTCCTACGATCACCGCCTATCGCGCCAAAGCTCTCCGTCGTATCGAAGATTGCGGGACACGTTACTGGCCCGTACACAACAGCGTACGGCTCTATGGAAGCGGTCGCATCAGGTTTGCGATCAATCGGGCAGGCCTGCTTCTCGGCACGGAGATTGTCAGTTCAAGCGGCGACATCCGGCTCGATCGCCATATCCAGGCCGCCGTGACCGCCACCGCGCCGTTCGGGCCCCTTCCGGCAGAACCTGCCAATGACCCGCCCGTGGACAGCCTGGTCCTGGAGGTACGCTTCAACTTCAAGCGGGACGCAGACGATCTTCCAGACTTGCCCGAAGGCGAACGCTGCCGGTGGAGCGGCCAACGGTAACCGGGATGCGCGACGGTCAGCGCGTGGCTGGCACGAAGATGAAAATGGGACCTGGATTGCAAGAAGTGGTTGTCGGCACCCATTTGTAGGGTGCCTGTTTGAGCTTGCCCTTGAACTGGGGATAGTCGCGATCGACCATGGCTGCGGCCTCCGTCAACCTGTTCTGCAGTTGGACCGAAAGCCGGCCTGAAGGCTGGAACTCGAAATCAGCGATGTAGATCGCCTCGCCCGCGGGGACATCAAATACCGCGACTTTCTGATCGCCACATGCGTCGTAAGGGGTGCCCGCGAATGGCCCCTGCCCCCACACGAAAGCACGCACTACGCCGAGCGTTTGCCCCGTCCTGGCTTTGGATACGAGGTAACCGTCCTGTCCTTTGCCAGCGATCGCGGCGTTGAGCCAAGGATTCACATGGAATCGATCGTTGCGTAGATCTCCGGGAAAGACATAGAGGCCAATCGTTTCGATCGGCTTCACACCGATCACGATAAGGCTCTCGTCCGCATTGACAACACTGCCCGGAGCCAGATGGCGCGTTCCACATGCGACGCAAAGCAAGCACGCCGCCAGCGCCACAAGTCGGTGGATCAGATTGGCCATGAAATTTCCCTCGATCAGTTTTGGGACGGACGGACATCGTAACTCCAGCACCGCCCAGCAACCGCAACAGGCTTCGCGCGCGAAGGCAGAATCGAGCCCCATGAAGGCTCTCATTCTCGGTGGGTATGGCAATTTCGGTGCACGCATCTGTCGCACATTGGCAGCGGACCCGGATATCGAGTTACTGATCGCCGGGCGGGACAGTGCCCGAGCCAATGTCCTGGCTGCAGAACTCGGCCCACGATCAACCGGGCTGGCGCTCGATCTCGGCGCGAACGACCTTTCCCGGCGCATCGCCAAATTGGACATCGGGGTTGTCCTTCATACGGCCGGACCTTTCCAGGCACAAGGCTATGCCGTCGCACAGGCAGCAGCGCACGCCGGCGCGCACTATCTCGATCTCGCTGACGGTCGCCGCTTCGTGTGCGACTTTCCCGCCGCGCTGGACGCCGCGTTCCGCGAGGCTGGACGCACAGCCATCAGCGGTGCGAGCACCGTACCAGCACTGTCATCGGCGGTGGTCGACCATCTGGGTGCCGGCTGGCAGCACATCGACGGCATCGACATCTGCATCGCGCCCGCGCAGACGGCGCCGCGTGGCGATGCCACGCTTGCTGCCGTGCTCAGTTATTGCGGCGAGACCGTGCCCGTGTGGCGCGGAGGTGGCTGGCAAGCCGGACGCGGATGGGGCGGTCTGCATCGCGAAAGTTTTGCGCGCATGAAACCGCGACTCAGTGCCCTTTGCGACATTCCGGATCTGGAGCTTTTTCCGGCTTACTACGCTGTGCGGGACCGCGTGATGTTCCGTGCAGCAGTCGAAGTCGGCCTATCGCAACGGATCTTTGCCGTCCTCGCCGCGCTTCGTGCTGCGCGGCTCATTCCGTCCCCTGCACGCTGGGCTGGCATCCTCAACAGGCTCGGTGGACTGCTGGACCCGTTCGGTTCGGGCCTTGGCGGCATGGTGGTGCGCGTCACGGGCGTCGGTGCGCACGGAAAGCTGGCGAAAGCTGCGTGGCACATTGCTGCGGACAATGACCATGGACCAGAAATTCCCTGCATGGCAGCAATACTGCTGACACGCCGCCTTGCGCGTGGTCCTGCACTGCCGGTCGGGGCGTTCACAGCGGCGGGGCATCTTGCCTTGCAGGACTTCACACCCGAATTCGCGCGATGGGGCATGCAGACGGACGTCGAGAAGAACTGACATGGCACACCGCAAACTCGAATTCATCATGCCCGCACCCGCCTCGGTGGTGTTCGACGCGTTCCACTATCACGCGTGGCGCGTCCACTGGGACTCTCTGGTTTCGCGGACGCAGGTGGAGGGTGGCGCACCGTGCCCGTCCGTGGGTGCCATTAGTGAGAACAATGGGGCCGGGCTACTGGGCGGCATCTCGATGCGCACACGCTTCGTGTCTTACGAGCCCGGTGTACTGGCAGCGGCGAGCATGATCGAGCCGTCGTTTCCCTTCTCGCGCTGGGCTGCATCCATGCGCCATGCAGAAGCGCCGAACGGGTTTTCGGTGCTCGTCTACACCTACACATTCGACGTCATGCCGGCCCGTCTGAAATGGGCACTGGAGCCCGTGGTGGACTCGATGTTCCTGCGCGCCACGCGCAAACGGTTCCAGCGGTTGCAAGTCTTTCTGGCAGGGCACGCCCATGAGGTGCGCGAATGGCAGGAAAAACCCCTCACTGTTCACGCCACACATACATCTTGATCGCGACGGAGCGGTCGCGTGCACGACCCTCCACCGTATTTGGGTGTCGAGGTGTTCCTATGGTCAGCGTGATCGCATTGGGAGGAATACCCACGGCCTCCAGATACTGCCGGATGAATTCGGCGCGACGCAGATTCAACGCCATCCGCGGTGCTTCCCTGCGCTCGTTTTCATCGAAGTAGCCGACGATTTCGACACGACTGATCTCATTGAAACCACTCAGATGGCTTGTGAGTTGCTCCAGTCTGGTGAAAGCTGTAGGCAACGGATAGGACTGGAGCAGATAGAAGAAGACGTCGATCTCCAAGGTCACCCCAACGGTCTTGCCAGCATTGCTGGTCGGGGCCAACGAGATAGGTTTGAGTCCGGCTGGCGGGGGTAAGCGGTTGATCTTGCTCAATGCGAGAACAAAGCCGTCCGTATTCCAGCTACAGCGATCCAGCACGGCTTGCAGGTCATGCGGTGTTTCTGCGATTTCTGCGTAGATGCGGTCACACACTTTGGCGTCTTGGGGGATGGGAGGTAGAGCCTGTGCGTGAGCTGACGCCCCAAAACCCAATGCACAAGCCAGAAAGACCAACCCGCTCCGCACAGTTCTGCTTATCCACATGCCGAAATCCTAAAGGCAGCGCCCGGTGCACGCAAGGGTAATTCAGACCAGCTTCTGTTACCCTGCCCCCATGACTGCCTCCTCCCCGGCACGGCCCGAGAACGCCGCCGGCTCCTCACCTTCTTCCGCCATGTCTTCCGGCCTCGTCGTGCTGGTGCTGTCGCTGCTGCTGGGCATCCAGCCGATCACGACGGACGTTTACCTGCCTGCCCTGCCTGCGCTCACACAGGGCTTCGGCGCACCGATGACGCAGGCGCAGCTCACGCTCACGGCGTTGCTGCTGGCTTTCGGCATTTCGCAGCTCGTGCTCGGGCCGCTGTCGGACCGTTTCGGGCGCCGTCCTGTCCTGTTGTGGGGCATGGGCGCGTACACCGTGGCGTCCACGGCGTGCGCGCTGGCACCGTCGATGGAAATGCTGATCCTCGCCCGGACCGTGCAGGGTGCAGCCATGGGCGCGGCGGTGATGTGCGCGCGTGCGCTGGTGCGCGACCTGTACACGCCCGAACTCGGCGCGCGCGCCATGTCGCGCGGGCTCACGGGGCTGGGCGTCATCGCCTGCCTGTGCGCGCCGGTGGGCGGCCTCGCTTCGGACATGCTGGGCTGGCGCGCGGCGCTGGCGGTGACGGCGCTGTTCGGCGCAGTCACCTTCACCATCCTCGCACTGCGATTCCGCGAGACACTGGCCGCGCCGAACGCGCGTGCGCTTCAGGCCCGCATGATCGTGGGCAACTGGTGGCACATCGTGCGCAACCCGACGTTCATCGCCTACTGCGCGCTGTCTTCGGCGTCTTACGGCGGGCTGTTCACCTTCCTCGCATCTTCGTCGTTCGTGTTCATCCAGGTGCTGGGTCTGTCGAAGACGCAGTACGGCATCGTGATGTTCTCGCAGTCGTTCATCTACATCTTCGGTACGCTGCTGTGCCGCCGCCTGTTGCCGCGCCTGGGTGTGCGCCGCTCGGTGTGGGTGGCAGGCTTCCTCACGCTCGCGGGCGGCACGCTGATGGGTGTGCTGTCGCTCGCAGGCGTGAAGACATGGTGGGCCGTCGCCGTGCCGTTCTGGATTTTCATGGTCGGCCACGGCGTGCACCAGCCCTGCAGCCAGAGCGGCGCGGTCGGCCCGTTCCCGCAGGCAGCAGGTGCGGCATCGGCGCTCAACGGTTTCGTGATGATGCTCGTGGCCTTCGCCATGGGCGGCTGGCTGGGCCGCAACATGGACGGCACGGCGTTCCCGCTGACGCTGGGCATCTGGTTCTGGAGCATCGTCATCGCCACGGTGGCGTGGACGCTGGTGCAACGCCATGGCGAAGCCCGCAAGGCCTGACAGGCACAGGACGCTCGCGCTTGCCGGGCCCACGGCCTCCGGCAAGACGGCGGCAGCGCTCGCCATCGCAGCGCGGCACAACGCAGAAATCATTTCGGTGGACTCGGCGCTGGTCTACCGCCACATGGACATCGGCACCGCCAAGCCGACGGCGCAGGAGCTGGCTTCGGTGCCGCATCACCTCATCGACATCCGCGAGCCGACGCAGAGCTATTCGGCCGCCGAATTCGCGGCGGACGCAACGCGCCTCATCGGAGAAATCCATTCACGTGGCCGCGTGGCGCTGCTCGTGGGTGGCACCATGCTGTACTTCAAGGCCTTGTTCGAAGGGCTGGACCCGCTGCCACGCGCGGACACCACACTGCGCGCCGAGCTCGATGCACAGGCCGCGCGGCTCGGCTGGCCAGCCATGCATGCCGAGCTCGCGCGCGTCGACCCCGTCACCGCCGCGCGGCTGGCGCCGGCCGACAGCCAACGCATCCAGCGGGCGCTGGAAGTGCATCGGCTCACGGGCCAGCCGCTGTCGTCCTTCCACACCGGGCGCAGTGTGCGCGACGATGTGCCACCCCTCATCTCGCTCGAACCCGTGGACCGCGCATGGCTGCACGAACGCATCGCCCGGCGCTTCGACGCCATGCTCGCGGACGGCCTCATCGATGAAGTGAAGGCGCTGCGCGCACGCGGCGATCTGCAGCCGCAGATGACCTCGATGCGTTGCGTCGGTTACCGGCAGACGTGGGAGACGCTGGACGGCGACCATCCCATGGCCGAACTGCGCGACAGGGGCATCTATGCCACACGCCAGCTCGCCAAGCGGCAGATCACCTGGCTGCGTTCGATGCCGCAGCGCATCGTGGTGGCTTGCGATGCACCGGACGCGCAGTCGCAGGTGCTGGCAAAAGCACAGGAGCTCCTCACATGAGCCTGCAGCTCGACGACGTGACCAAGCGCTATGGCGACACGCCGGTGTTCGCCCATGTGTCGCTCGAAGCCGCGCAGGGCGAGTTCGTCGCCATCATCGGCGAATCGGGCGTGGGCAAGTCGACGCTGCTCAACTGCATGGCCGCGCTCGACACCTGGGACAGTGGCCGCATCGTGCACGACGGCATTGACCTGGGCACGCTCGGCGACGAACAGCGCGCGCTCTGGCGCCGCCGTGCCGTCGGCTTCGTGTTCCAGGCTTTCCATGTGTTGCCGCATCTGGACGTGGCGCAGAACGTGGCCTTGCCCCTCATGCTGCTGGGGCAGGAAGAGCCGGCGCGCGTGCAGGCGATGCTCGCAGCGGTCGGGCTCGAAGGCCTGGGTGCACGTCTGCCGCAGCAACTGAGCGGCGGACAACTTCAGCGCGTGGCCATCGCGCGCGCGCTCATCCACCGCCCCGCCCTGCTGCTGGCTGACGAACCCACCGGCAACCTCGACCCCACGACGGCGTCGCGCGTGATGGACGTGCTGGTGGAACAGACCCGCAGCCATGGCGCAACGCTGGTGCTGGTAACCCATTCGGAAGCCGCAGCCGCACGCGCAGACCGCGTGCTGCGTCTGGCGGCGGACGGCATCCGCGGCTGAAGCGGCCAGCCACCACCAGGATTGCAGGGATTGCGCATGGCCTCCACACTTCCCGGGCTGCTGCGCACGTTTTCATGGCAGGAATTGCGCCATCACCCGTGGCGCAGCGCGGCTGCGGTGGTGGCCGTCATGCTCGGCGTGGCGCTGGCTTTTGCGGTGCAGCTGATCAACGCATCCGCGCTCGGCGAATTCGCGAGCGCAGTACGCGCCGTCAACGGGCAGAGCGATCTCGAGCTGCGCGCCACGCGCGGAAGTTTCGATGAAACGGTCTTCGCGCGCGTCGCCACGCACCCTGCCGTGCAGATTGCCAGCCCGGTGCTGGAGCTGACGACGCTCGCACAGAGCGGCAATTCCGCGCAACGCATTCCCCTGCGCGTGCTGGGCATCGACGCACTGGTGGCACCCGCCATCGCCCCTGCGCTGATGCCCCAGCCGGTTGCCGGCGAGGACAGGTTCGCCATGTTCCTGCCCGGCAACGTGTTCCTCAACGCCGCAGCGAAGCAGGCGCTGTCGGCAGAAGACGGCTCGACCCTCCGCCTGCAAAGCGGCACGCTGCTGCGCGAGGCGCGCGTGGCTGGCGGCGTGGCGGCGGCTGGCGAAGCGCTGGCCGTGATGGACATCGGCGCGGCGCAGGAGCTGTTCGGCCGGCAGGGGCAACTCACACGCATCGACATCCGCCTGGTGCCCGGCGCTGATCGGGCAGCCCTGACGCGCGATCTTCCCGCAGCGGCGGGCGTGCTTGCGACGGAGGCCGGCGAGCTGGCCGAGCGCGCCAGCAACCTGTCGCGCGCATACCGCGTCAACCTCACCGTGCTGGCGCTGGTGGCGCTGTTCACCGGCGCGTTCCTCGTGTTCTCCGTGCTCTCGCTCAGTGTCGCCAAGCGGCTGCAGCAGTTTGCCTTGCTCGGCGTGCTGGGCCTCACCCCACGCGAGCGGTTGCTGCTTGTCGTCGGCGAGTCCTTCATCATCGGCGTGGCGGGCAGCGTGGCGGGCCTGGCGCTGGGCACGGCGCTCGCGTCGCTGGCATTGCGGCTGCTGGGCGGTGACCTCGGCGGCGGCTACTTCCAGGGCGCGGCACCCGCGTTGCAATGGAGCACGCCGGCCGCACTGGCCTACGGAACGCTCGGCACACTGGCCGCGCTCGCAGGCGGCTGGTGGCCCGCGCGTACCGCGCAGCGGCTGCCGCCTGCGCAGGCGCTCAAGGGCCTGGGCAGCCACTCGACGGGTGGCGACGTGTCGCGCACGCCCGGCCTGCTGCTCATGGGTGCGGGTGTGTTGCTGGCCTTCGCGCCGCCGGTGCACGGCATTCCCCTGGCCGCTTACATCAGCGTCGGGCTGTTGCTGGTTGGCGGCATCGCGACGCTGCCCTGGCTGGTGGCGCTGCTGCTGCGGGCGGTCCGCCCCCTCGCCGCCGGCCGCGTGCTTCCCATGCTTGCGCTGGAGCGCGCACGGCGCATGCGTGCGTCTGCCGCCGTGGCTGTGAGCGGCGTGGTCGCATCGCTGAGCCTGGCGGTGGCGTTGACAGTGATGGTGAGCAGCTTCCGTGAATCGGTCACGCAATGGCTCGACGTCGTGCTGCCCGCACAACTGTACGTGCGCAGCGCCACGACAGCGGGCGTCGGCGACTCGGTGTATTTCACACCGGAGCTCGTGCAGGCCGCCGCGCGCGTACCCGGCGTGCAACGCGCCACCGGTCAGCGCAACATACCCGTGCTGCTGCGGGCAGGGCAACCCCAGGTGATGGTGATCGCACGGCCGTTGCAAGACGCAGCGCGCGTGCTGCCGCTGGTCAGCGAGCCGTTGCAGCCACCCGCCGGCAGCGTCGCCGTGTACGTGAGCGAAGCCATGCTCGACCTGTATGGTGCACGCCCGGGCACGAAGCTCGCCGCGCTCGCGCAGGCGATACCCGGCGGCGACTTCTTCGTGGCCGGCGTGTGGCGGGACTATGCACGCCAGTCCGGTTCCATCGCAATGGATCTCGCAGCCTACGAACGCCTGACCGGCGACCGGCGCGTGAACGACATCGCGCTGTGGCTCGATGAAGGTGCCGATGAAGGCGCGGTGCGCGAAGGCCTGCGTGCGGCACTGGACGGCGTTCCGCTCGAATTCGCTTCCGTCGCGCAGATACGGGCCACGTCGCTGCGCATCTTCGACCGCAGTTTTGCCGTCACCTACTGGCTGCAGGCGGTGGCCATCGGCATCGGCCTGTTCGGGATTGCAGCAAGCTTCAGCGCGCAGGTGCTGGCACGCCGCAAGGAGTTCGGCCTGCTCGCGCACCTGGGCCTCACGCGGCGGCAGATCCTTGCCGTGGTGGCCGGCGAAGGCGCCGCATGGACCGTGGTGGGTGCGGTGGCAGGGCTGGCCCTGGGCATCGCCGTGTCGGTGGTGCTGGTGCATGTGGTGAACCCGCAAAGCTTCCACTGGACCATGGACCTGCTGCTGCCGTGGGCGCGCCTGCTCGCGCTGTGCGCGGCCGTGGTCGTCGCAGGCACATTGACCGCATGGCTCGCGGGCCGCGCAGCCGCCGGGCACGATGCGGTGATGGCCGTGAAGGAAGACTGGTGATCTCGCGCCGCATGTTCATGACAGCACCCGCGCTCGCCATCTCGGGCGGGCTGCACGTTCCGGCCGCCGTTGCATTGCCTCCGCGCACACTGGAGTTTCCGCGCGACCATGGCGCACACCCCGACCTGCGCACCGAGTGGTGGTACATCACCGGCACCTTGCGCAGCACGCAAGCACCCCGGCGCGAGTTCGGCTTCCAGGTGACCTTCTTCCGTTCGCGCGTGGACGGTACGCAGGGCATGTCGTCCGCCTTCGCAGCCAGGCAGATGCTGTTCGCGCACGCGGCCGTCACCGACCTGCAGGGCCGCGTGCTGCTGCACGACCAGCGCATCGCGCGCGCAGGTTTCGACATCGCCTCCGCGAGCGAGCAGGACACCGACATCCGGCTGCGCGACTGGTCGCTGCGCCATGACGGTCGACGGTACGAAGCCGGTGTGCGCGGCAACGACTTCACGCTCGCGCTGAACTTCGACGAGACACAGCCGTTGCTGCTGCAAGGCAGGAAGGGCCTGTCGCGCAAGGGGCCGGACGCCACGCAGGCGAGCTACTACTACAGCCAGCCTCAACTGGCCACCGGCGGGCGGCTGTCCATCAAGGGCCAGACATTCGAAGTGACCGGCCGCGCGTGGCTGGACCACGAATGGAGCGAGGCGCTCATGCACCCGCAGGCTGTCGGCTGGGACTGGATCGGCATGAACCTGGACGACGGAAGCGCACTCACTGCGTTCCGCTTGCGCACGAAGGACGGGCAGTCGCTGTGGGACGGCGGATCGTTCCGGGGAAAGAGCGGCCATGGCGTCGGCGACACCTACGTCTTCAGCCCCGGCGAGACGACCTTCGTCGCGCAGCGCCAGTGGCAGAGCCCGCTGAGCCGCGCGACCTATCCGGTCGAATGGCGCATCCGCACGCCGGCAGATTTCTACACCGTTCGCGCGTTGCTCGACAACCAGGAGCTGGACAGCCGCGGGTCGACCGGTGCGATCTACTGGGAGGGTTTGTCGGACCTGATCGACAGCAGCGGACGGACCGTCGGGCGCGGGTATCTGGAGATGACGGGGTACGCGAGTCCGCTGCGCATCTGAAACGCGGCGGACGGGTCAGGAAACTGCGTCTTGCGAAACTTCCCGCAGCAACGATACGAACGCCGTCGTCGCGGGTGACATGACTTCACGCGCACGCGAGTAGATCTGGAAGGTCCGCACGACGGTCGGGCTGCGGAAGGGCACGAAGCGGACATCGAAGTAAGGCGCGAGCGACGCCACATAGGCCGGCGCCGCTGTCACGCCTGAGCCACTGCCCACCAGCGCCAATGCGGTCGTGAGATAGCTGACTTTCGATGCCTGCGTCGACATGCGCTCGATGCCGCCCGGGCTCAGCGTCTGCTCCAGCTGCCGGAAGAATTCGTCCGAGTACGCGACCCACTTTTCGTTGCGCGTATCGTCCCAGGTCACCTGCCTGCGACGGGCCAGCTTGTGGCTTGCGGGGCAGACGAAGCAGATGCCGACATCGAGAAAGGGTTCGGTGAGGATTTCTTCGCTCGTCGGCCGCAGCGGACCCAGCCCGATGTCGGCTTCGTGCCGCAGCACTTCATCGGCCACGCCATCCGTCGACGAGTCCGTGAGGATGACTTCTATTTCCGGATAACGCGTCGCAAAGGTCTTGAGCACGGGCGGTAGCCAGGTGCATGCCAGCATCTGCGATACGGCCACGCGAACCACACCCCGGCGCAGTGACCGCAGGTCGCTTGCGCCGCTCTTGACCGTCTCGAGGTCATCGAGCATGCGCTGCACCAGCGGCAAGAGCTGGCGACCGGCATCGGTGAGCGTCACCGATGTCTTGCCCCGGTTGAACAGGACCAGGTTCATCTCCGACTCCAGTTGCCGCACCAGCATGCTGACGGCCGACTGCGACAGATGAAGGGCCACCGCGGCCTGCGTGAAGCTTCCATGCCTGCACACCGCCGCAAAGGCACGCATCTGGCGCAGGCTGATATTCATGAGGCAGGAAAGCGGGATTCGATGGGCTAGGAAATACAGCGAAGCACGGAACATGCCCGTTGCTGCCTGCGGTGTCGCCCCATCAGTCAACTTGATGACCCGAGCAATTTATATCGCTGGCCCGGTGCGATGCGGCTGAACATACTCGACGCAACAGCAATTCAAGGACACATGACAATGAGTATGCACAGCGGCGCAGTTGCCCTGTTCTCGGCCGCGCGCAATGCCGGCGCCGACATCTGCTTCGCCAACCCCGGAACCACCGAAATGCCGATGGTGCAGGCCCTCGACGAAACGCCCGGCATGAAGGCCGTGCTCGGTCTCTTCGAAGGTGTCTGCACCGGCGCAGCCGACGGCTATGGCCGGATGCTCGGCAAACCCGCGCTGACACTGCTGCACCTCGGCCCGGGTTTTGCCAACGGCATCGCGAACCTGCACAACGCCAAACGCGCACGGTCGCCGATCGTCAATCTCGTCGGACAGCACACGGCTTCCCACATGAAGTTCGACAGCCCCATGGCTTGCGACATAGAGTCGCTCGCCCGGCCCGTGTCGGGCTGGGTCAGGTCGTCCGCCACGGCCGACGCGTTGCCGCATGATGTGATCGATGCCATCGCCCATGCGACGGAAGAAGGCAGCGTGTCGACGCTGCTCGTGCCGGTGGACTTGCAGCAGGCGCAATCAACTGTTTCGCAGCCGCCGGTGAAAGCACCAAAGCCCGCGATCACCTCCAGCGTGCCCGACAGCCAGTTCGACGAGATCGCCGGCACGCTGCGCCTGGGCAAGCCGGTGGTCTTCCTGCTCGGCTCCAGCGCGCTGACGGTGGGTGGTGGCCGCGCGGTGGCGCGCATCCTGTCCAGCGCACCGAACGCGCGCTTCTACAGCGACACGTTCCCCGCGCGGGCCGAGCGCGGCGGCGGGCTTCCCGAAATCAAACGCCTGCCGTATGCGCCCGAAGCGGCCATCGAGGCGCTCGACATGGGCGACAGGGTGGTCCTCGTTGCGACCGCACCGCCGGTGTCGCTCTTCGGCTATCCGCATCTGCCAGGCCAGCTCGCCAGACCCGACCGGACAACCGTGCTGGCCGGAATGCGTGACGATGGCGCGATCGCGCTCGAACGGCTGGCAGACATGCTGGGTTCACCCCGCACCGTCGAGGGTGTGGAGGTGCGCCAGATGCCGGTGCTCGAAAGTGCGCTGACACCGCTCAACATCGGGGCCATCGTCGCGAACCTGCTGCCGGACGACGCGATCGTTTCCATCGAAGGCAGCACCTGCGGTCATCCGTTCTTTGCGCAATCGGTACACGCGAAACGCCACACGGTGATGACCAACACCGGCGGCTCCATCGGGCAGGCGATCCCGTGCGCGCTCGGCGCATCGCTGGCATGTCCGGGGCAGCGCGTCGTCGTGTTGCAGTCCGACGGTGGCGCGCAGTTCACGGTGCAGACGCTGTGGACCCTGGCGCGCGAGCAGTTGCCGGTCACCATCCTGATCGTGTGCAACCAGCGCTACGGCATCCTGCAGTCCGAGCTTGCGCGCATGGGCGTGAAGCAGCTCGGGCCGCAGGCGCAGGGCCTGACCGAATTCAACGCACCGCCGGTTGACTGGGTATCGCTTTCGAAGGGATACGGCGTGCCGGCCGTCCGCGTGCTCGACACGGCCGCGCTCACCACCGCGATGAACCGCTCACTGCAAGCCGAAGGGCCGATGCTGATCGAAATGGTGATCTGAGCTGCACCGTCCGGGCGCATCAGGAAACCTGATCGGCACAAGAGAAAAATTCGCTGTCCAGTGAATCGGGATTTCCATAAATTGGACGGCGTCAGGTAGGTATGTACGAACTTCTGGGGTAGCCATGCAACGTAGAAATTTCAATTCCGCCGGAGCCGCGCTGCTCCTGTCCGCCATCGCACAAGGCGTCCGTGCACAGGCCACGCAGCCGGTACGCATCCAGGTCGGCTTCGCGCCGGGGGGCGGGTTCGACACCATCGGCCGGCAACTCGCACCGCCGCTGGCGGACGCGCTCGGTCGCCAGGTCATCGTCGAGAACCGCACCGGTGCCGCCGGGCGCGTGGCCCTCGACTATGTGCGGCAGGCTGTGCCCAATGGTGACGTCATCAGCATCACCAACCAGGGTGCGATGACGCTGTTCCCCTACCTCTACAAGAACCTGCCGTTCGATCCGGTGAAGGACTTCACGCCGATCACGCGCCTCGTCTCGTTCGACTACGTGCTGGCCGTCGGCCCGGGCGCGCCGGTGAACACCTTCGCCGAATACCTTGACTGGCTGAAGAAAAACCCGGAGAAAGGCAACTACGCCTCGCCCGGCAACGGAACCACACCGCACCTGCTGGGCATCTGGCTGCACCAGAAAACCAACCTGCCGGCCGTGCATGTGCCCTACCGCGGCGTGGCGCCGGCCATGCCCGATCTCATCTCGGGTCGGCTGATCAGCGCGATCAACACGATGGGCGACCTGATCGAGTTCCACCGCGCGGGCAAGATCAAGATCATCGCCACCATGGGTTCCGAACGCAGCCCGTTCCTGCCGAACGTGCCGACGCTCAAGGAATCGGGCATCGACATCGTCGTACCCGGATGGATCGCGCTCTACGGCCCGGCGAAGATGCCCGCCGACACACTGCAGAAGACGCACGCGGCGGTGACGCAGGCGATGCAGGCCACGTCGTTCAAGGAAGGCATGCTGCGACTGGGCTGGACGGCGTCGCCCTCCACCCCGACCGAGATGGGCGATCAGCAGCGCCGCGAACTCGCCGCCTGGGGCCCGGTGATCAAGGCCGCCGGCATCCAGCCGGAAGAGTGAATGAGGCCCGAAGGCATGACCGAGCGTGAATGGCTGCTGCGCCTGGACCTCGCGGCCTGCTATCGCCTAGTTGCATGGATGGGCTGGTCGGAGATGATCTTCAACCACATCACGCTGCGGGTATCGGAACAAGGCGAGACGCCGGCTTACCTGATCAACCCGTACGGCTTGCACTACGCCGAGGTCACGGCGTCCAACCTGGTGAAGGTGGACATCGACGGCAACAAGCTCGACGACTCGCCATGGCCGATCAATCCGGCAGGCTTCGTCATCCACAGCGCGATCCATTCCGTGCGTGAAGACGCGCATTGCATCCTGCACCTGCACACCACGGCTGGCATGGCGGTGGCCTGTAAGGAAGAAGGGCTGCGGCCCGACAACTTCTACAGCGCGATCCTGAACGACCGCATCGCGTATCACGACTTCGAGGGCATCACCACCGACCTGGCCGAGCAGTCACGGTTGCAAGCGAGTCTGGGTACGAAGGACATCCTGATCCTGCGCAACCACGGCACGCTGGTGGTGGGCGGCGATGTACCGACCGCCTTCCATTCGGCATGGACGCTCGAACGCGCATGCCAGGTGCAGATGGCGGCAGACAGCATGGCGGGCCCGAACCGCGCCATCCCCGCTGACGTGCTGGCGCGTATACCGGCACAGCGCGCGCCGATGCGTGCCAACCAGCAACAACCGCGCAGGTTCATCTTCGACGCGATGCTGCGGCATGCGGGGATCGTTGCGACGGACCTGGCCTGATCTGCCCCTGGCGGCTTCGCTTCCGTAGGTGGCCAGAGAGGGCGGGGTACAGCTCCGCGAATGTCCCCCGCCGACCACGGTCGAGAGCCAACGGTCTGGGATCAGTGGGCTCCAGCCCCGGCATCACCACCCGCGCCACCACGGATCGGCCGCGCGAACCACACCAGCGGGATCAGCACGAGGAACAGCGCCGCTGACGCGTAGAAGATGTCGTTGGCCGCCAGCATGAAGGCCTGCTGGTTCACCAGCGCGTTCACCTGCGCCAGCGCCTGCTCTGGCGTCAGCCCCGCAGCGGCCAGGCCGTTCAGCGTGGATGATGCGGTCGCATTGCCCAGCGAGACGGACTCCACCAACTGGGCATGATGCAAGGCGGCGCGGCTTTCCCACAACGTGGTCGACACCGAGGTGCCAATCGCACCCGCCGTGATGCGCACGAAGTTCGACAACCCCGATGCCGCCGGCATACGCTCGGGCGGCAGGCCTGACAGCATCAGCGTCGACAGCGGGATGAAGAAGAACGCCATGGCCACGCCCTGGATCACCGTGGGCACCATGATGGTGGAGAAGTCGGCCTGTGTGCTGAAGTTCGAGCGCATCCACAGCACGATGGCGAAGATGATGAACGAGAACGACGCGTACTTGCGTGGATCGACCTTGCCCACGGTCTTGCCGACCATGGGCGAGAGCACGATGGCCAGCAGGCCGACGGGCGCCATGATCATGCCCGCATCCGTCGCGGTGTAACCCATGAACTGCTGCAGCCACAGCGGCAACAGCACCACGTTGCCGAAGAACAGGCCGTAGGCAATGGAAATGGCCAGCGTGCCCGCCCAGAAATTGCGCCGTGCGAACAGGCGCAGGTCCACCACCGGGTGCTTGTCGGTCAGTTCCCAGATGAGGAAGAACGCGAAGCCCACCACAGCCGTCGCAGCCAGCGCCACGATGATCGGCGAATGGAACCAGTCGTACTCCTTGCCAAGGTCGAGCATCAGCTGCATCGCGCCGACCCACAGCACGAGCAATGCGAGACCGATGCTGTCGATGGGCAGCTTGTGCGTGACGCTGTCACGCTTGCGGTAGATGGCCCACGCGGCGAATGCCGCAAGCATGCCGACCGGCACGTTGATGTAGAAAATCCACGGCCAGGAAATGTTGTCGGTGATCCAGCCACCGAGCAACGGGCCCATGACGGGCGCGACCAGCGTGGTCATCGCCCACATGGCCATGGCCAACCCGGCAAGTGCGCGCGGATAGCTGGCCAACAGCAGTGTCTGCGACAGCGGGATCATCGGCCCGGCGACGAAGCCCTGCAGGGCGCGGAATGCGATGAGCATCGTCATGTTGGGCGCGAGACCACACAGCAGCGAGGCGATGACGAACAGGATGACGCTGCCCACGAACAGGCGCACCTGACCGAAGCGTTGCGACAGCCAGCCGGTGAGCGGCACCGCGATGGCGTTGGCCACCGCGAAACTGGTGATGACCCAGGTGCCCTGATTGGGGCTCACGCCCAGGTCACCCGCGATGGCGGGCAGCGACACGTTGGCGATGGACGTGTCCAGCACGTTCATGAACGTGGCGGCAGACAGGGCGATGGTGCCCCAGGTCCGCGCAGCACCTTCGAGCGGAGGATGCGCGATGTGTGCGCCGGGAGACGACATGTTCGGTCCGCGGCGTATCAGTTCGCGGTGGTCAGCGAAGCAGCAGCGACTGCAGCAGGGGCCACGTCATGCACAGCAGGCGCGTTGGATGTGTTGCCACTGCCACGCACGGCAGCCCGCCCACCATTCGCGAGGACAATGCGGCGCACTTCGGCATCGGCACCGTCGTCGGACGTGGTGTACACGGCGGTCTGCGCCATGGCGTTTTCGCGCGGCGCGTCAGCCAGCGTCTTGCCGTCCTTGTTGGCCACGTCCACTTCGACGTCCATCGACAGGCCTACGCGCAGCGGATGCTCCATCACCTGCTTCGCGTCGAGCGCGATGCGCACGGGCACGCGTTGCACGACCTTGATCCAGTTGCCGGTGGCGTTCTGCGCGGGCAGCAGCGCGAACGCAGCGCCGGTGCCGACACCCAGGCCAGCCACCGTGCCGGTGTATTCGACCTTCTTGCCATACACGTCGGCCTTGAGCTTCACCGGCTGGCCGATGCGGATATTGCGCAACTGCACTTCCTTGAAGTTCGCATCGACCCACACCTGCTGCAGCGGCACGACCGACATCATCGGCGTGCCGGCTGCCACGCGCTGGCCCAGTTGCACCGTGCGGCGCGCGACGTAGCCATCGACCGGCGCAGGCAACGCGGCGCGCTGCGTGGCGAGCCAGGCTTCGCGCACCTTGGCGGCGGCAGCCTGCACGCTCGGGTGCTGCTCGATGGACGTGCCTTCGGTCATGGCCTGGTTGCTCGCGAGTTGCTCACGTGCTGCCTGCTCGGCAGCCTGCGCGGCGGCAATCGCGCTCTTCGCGTTGTTCACCGTGGTCTGTGCATGGTTGAGTTCTTCCTTCGACACGGCACCGTTGCCCACCAGCGACTGGCGGCGGTTCAGGTCGTCGTTCGCGCGGGCCAGGTCGCTCTGTGCCTTGACCACTTCGGTCTGCCGCAGCGAGATCTGCGCGGCCAGCGAACCGTTGTTGGCGTACAGCGTGCGCACCTGGCGCACCGTCTGCGCGAGATTGGCCTCGGCCTGGTCGAGTGCGACGCGCGCGTCGGCGGGGTCGAGCTTCACGAGCGGCTGGCCGGCTTTCACGAAGTCGGTGTCATCGGCCATGATGGCCATCACCGTGCCGCCGATCTGCGGCGTGATCTGGATGACGTTGCCCTGCACGTAGGCGTTGTCTGTCGTCTCGTAGTGGCTGGCCACCAGCCACTCATAGGCGCCCCATGCGCCGCCAGCCACGACAACGGCTGCGGTCAGCAGCGTCAGCGCCTTCTTGCGGGGGGAATTCTTCGCCGGTTCGGCAGCGGGTGCAGTGTTGGAAGTTTGTACGTCGCTCATGGTGTTCTCGTTTGTGAAGCATTGCCGCGATGCGGCGAATGAAGATGTGGTCAGTTGGCCGGCTTGACTTGCGATGACAGGCTTGCGGTGGACAGCGAGGCGTCCGGCTGCCAGCCACCACCGACCGCGCGGATCAGCGCGACCTGTGTGTCGAGCGAACGCGCCGTCAGGTCCACGGCCGCACGGCGCTGGTTGAGCACGGCGGTTTCGGCGGTCAGCACTTGCAGGTACGTGCCGAGGCCGGCCTTGTAGCGCTGCACGGCGATGTCGTACGCACTCTCGGCAGCGGCCTGCGCCTGCGACTGCTCGTTCTGCTGGCGGCCGATGGACTGCAACGAGGCAGACTGGTCCGCCACGTCGCGCACGGCGTCGATGATGGCGGCGTTGTAGCTCTCGACGGCTGCGTCCAGATCCGCCGTCTTGCCGCGCAGGTTGGCGCGCAGGCGGCCAGCGTCGAAGATCGGCAGGCGGATCGCCGGGCCGATGCCCCACTGCGTGCTGCCCGACTCGAGCAGGCGGTCCAGGCCGATGCTCGACAGGCCCGCGAACGCGACGAGGTTGATGTTGGGATAGAACTGCGTCTTCGCGTTGGCGACGTCATGCGTCGCCGCTTCCACACGCCAGCGCGCTGCGGCAATGTCGGCACGCTGGCCCAGCAGGTTGGCGGGGAGTGATGCCGTCACGCCTGCGGGGCGGATGTTTGCCAGAGCGGGTGCTTTCAGCGTCGTGGCGATGGACGGATCACCCGCCAGCGCAGCAATGGCGTTGCGCGTCAGCGCTGCCTGTTCCTTCAGGGCTTCGATCTGCTGGCGCGCTTCGGGCAGGCTGCCTTCGCTCTGGCGCAACTCGAGGCGCGTATCGAGGCCCGCGTCCACGCGGTCACGCACGAGGCGGAGTGTTTCCTGCCGCTGCGCGAGCGTGCGTTCGGCCACGGCCAGTTGCGCCTCGATGCGTGCCAGCTGGAACCAGCCACGCGCCACGTTGCTGGCCAGCAGCACGCGCGCTGCGTCACGGTCGGCCTGCGCAGCGCGCGCGGCGCCCAGCGCGGTGTCGAGTGCGGCCTGGTACTTGCCGAAGAAGTCGATTTCCCAGCTCGCGCCGAGTTGCAGCGTGCCGGTGTTACGGATGGAGCCGGCCAGCGGCGCGGGCACGGCGCCGTTCTCGGTGTAGAGCTGGCGCGTGAGGTCGAGCGAGCCGTTGAGTTGCGGGCGCTTGGCAGCGTCCGCAACTTCAGTCACCGCCATGGCGCGCGCGAGGCGGGCCTGCGCCACCTTCAGGTTGGGATTGGTCGACAACGCCTGCGCAATCAGCGCGTCGAGTTGTGCATCGCGGAATGAATGCCACCAGTCGACCGACAGCGTTTCGGTGGAAGCCGACGCTGCGTCAGCGCGCAGGCCGACCGAAGCCGCATCACGCAGCTTCGCCTCGGGAGCAATGCCGGACATGTCGGCGCAGGCGGCAAGCAGCAAGGTCACGGCGGCAGCGGTGACAAGCTTTGCCATCGTGCGTGGCCGGGCTGTGACGGGGTTGTTGTTGTGTGAGTTCTTCATGTTGTTGTTCACGGTGTTGTTCACTGCTTTTCTCTGGCGGCCTGTTCGGCAAGGCCGTTCTCCAGCATGCGGCGCAGCAGGCCCTTGAGCATCTGCCACTCCTCCTGCGTGAAACCTTTCAGGTGCGCGTTCTGAACGTCGCAAAGAATGGCGGGAATGCGTTGCGCAGCTTCGCGGCCTGCATCGGTGAGTTCGACATTCACCACGCGGCGGTCTTCGGCGTTGCGCACGCGCTTGCAGAGGTCCTTGCTCTCCAGCCGGTCGAGCATGCGCGTCATGGCGCCCGCGTCCATGTGCGCTTCGCGGGCGAGTTCGGCGACGGTGGATGCGTGCCCCATGTAAATCTTGAGCAGCGGTATCCACTGCGCGTTGGTCAGGCCGGCGGGCTCCATCTCCTGGTCCACACGCTGGGCGAGCAACGTCATGATGCGGCGCATGAGATAGCCGACGCTCTCGTCGGCGGCATAGCCTTTGGGGCGGTAGAACTCCGCCGGTTTGGAGGTGGGTGTGGAAATCATGGAGACCGGATATTACTTGCCTAGTCAACTATTGTCAAGGCAATATTTGTCTGGGCAATCGCAACCGGTACACTTCGCCCATGTCCGAGCCCTCCGCCAGCACCGAATCGCCACGCGGTTCTCCCCGTTCCCTGTCGGGGCTGCTCCCCTTTCTCCGGCCTTACCGGGGCCGGATCACGCTGGCCCTGGTTTTCCTCGTGCTGGCGGCCGTCGCCACACTGGCATTCCCCGTCGCCCTGCGCAGCCTGATCGATGGCGGACTCGCCGCCCCGGACAAAGGCGCACAGGTCATGGCGCTGCGCGAGCATTTCCTCGCGCTTTTCGGCGTGGCGGTGGCACTGGGTCTGTTTTCCGCGGCACGCTTCTATACGGTGAGCTGGCTGGGCGAACGCGTCACTTCCGACCTGCGCAATGCCGTCTATTCGCACGTGATCGGGCAGAGCCCTGAATTCTTCGAGACCACGCAGACCGGCGAAGTGCTTTCGCGCCTGACCACCGACACCACGCTCGTGCAGACCGTCGTGGGCTCATCGCTCTCGATGGGCTTGCGCAACGCGGTCATGGGTGCGGGGGCCCTCGCGATGCTGGTGTGGACCAACCCGTATGTGATGACGCAGGTGCTGGGCATCCTGGTGCTGGTAGTGCTGCCCAGCCTCTGGTTCGGGCGGCGCGTACGCAAGCTTTCGCGCGCCAGCCAGGACCGCGTGGCCGACTCCAGCGCCATCGCAGCCGAGGTGCTGAACGCGGTTCCGGTGGTACAGAGTTACGTGGCGGAATCGCGCGAGTCCGAACGTTTCACCGAGTCCACGCAGAACGCATTCCGCACGGCCGTCCGCCGCACCAAGGCCCGTTCGGTGCTGGTGGCGTTCATCATCATCGCCACGTCCGCGGCATTGCTCTGGGGCCTGTATCAGGGTACGCAAGCGGTGATGGCCGGGCGCATCAGCGCAGGGCACCTCGGCCAGACCGTGGTGTACGTGATCATCCTGGCCAGTGCCTTCGCGGTGCTCGGTGAGGTCTACGGCGACCTGCTCCGTGCGGCCGGCGCAACGGAGCGCCTGATGGAACTGCTGCATGCGCGCTCGCCCATAGCATCTCCCGCGAGCGCCACCACGCCGCCCACACCGCAGGCCGGGAGCGCGCTGGGCTTCGACGCGGTGAACTTCCATTACCCGTCGCGCCCGGGCACGCCCGCATTGCGGGACTTCGACCTGCAGGTGCACCCCGGGGAAACGGTGGCGCTGGTCGGCCCGAGCGGCGCAGGAAAGACCACTGTATTCCAGCTCCTCCTTCGCTTCTACGACCCGCAGGGCGGCACTGTGCTGCTGGATGGTGTGCCCATCCGGGACATGGCGCTTGCCGAACTGCGAACGCGCATCGGCATCGTCCCCCAGGAAGCGGTGATTTTCTCCAGCAGCGCGATGGAGAACATCCGCTATGGCAAACCGGGCGCCAGCGATGACGAAGTGAAGGCTGCCGCGCGGGCGGCTTATGCCGACGAGTTCATCCAGGCGCTGCCCGAGGGCTACGAGACCTTCCTCGGTGAGCGCGGCGTCCGCCTCTCGGGCGGCCAGCGCCAGCGCATTGCCATCGCACGCGCAATGCTGAAGAACCCGCCGCTGCTGCTGCTGGACGAAGCCACCAGCGCACTCGACGCGCAGAGCGAGCGCGTGGTGCAAGCCGCGCTGGAATCGGCCATGAAAGACCGCACGACGCTGGTCATCGCGCACCGGCTGGCGACTGTGCAGAAGGCCGACCGCATCGTGGTGCTGGACCATGGCCGCATCGTCGAGCAGGGAACGCACGACAGCCTGGTGGCAGCGGGTGGTGTGTATGCGAGGCTGGCCGCGCTGCAGTTCACGGCCTGAGCGTCGGTCGGACCGGGCAGCCGGTCCGATATGGGTTACTGCAACGGGCCCTTGAGCGCCTCGGGAAGCGCCAGCGGCAGGACGCTGATGCCCTCTTCGAGCAACTCGCGCGTCTCGCCCGCGGTGGCCTGGCCGCGGATGTTGCGCTCCTCGGCTTCGCCATAGTGCATGCGACGTGCCTCGTCGGCAAAGCGCTCGCCGACGTCTTCGGTTTTCGCCATCAGTTCTCGCACGGCCTTGAACCATGCGGCCTGCAGCTTCGGATCTGGCGGCGCTGCCATCACTTCCTGGCGGGCGTCGTCCGATGCCGCAACGTGCCCCTGCGCTTCGGCCCTGCCACCGCGCAGGTTCAGGCGCGGCGCGCTCAGGCCCTTGGTGATGCCGGCGTCCCCGCACATCGGGCAGGTCACCAGTCCGCGTGCATGCTGCGACTGGAAATCGTCCTCCGAGGCGAACCAGCCTTCGAAGGCGTGGCCGCTCGTGCAATGCAGGTTGAGGACTTTCATGGCATGGATTATCGGCCGGCCTCGGGATCGCCCGTCACCTGCCAGTCCAGAGACCATGCGCCCGAGCGGATGTTCTGCAGCCACAGCAGGGCTGTGAGCGTCTTGGCATCCGTCAGGTGGCCTTCGCGGCTCCATGTCATGAGTTCTTCGAAGGTCGCGGCGAACACGTCGAGGAACTCGCCTGCATCGAGCTTGCGCTCGTGCTGCGTCAGTCCGCGTGCGAACCAGATGTCGATGAATTCGGTTGAATACGAAATGACCGGATGCAGCACACCCGCGCGCACCCACTCGGTGGCCACGTAGCCGGTTTCCTCGAACAACTCACGCTGCGCACAGGCCAGCACTTCTTCGCCCGGGTCGAGCTTGCCGGCAGGGAATTCGATCATCACGCGGCGTACCGGGTAGCGGTACTGGCGCTCGACGACGACACGTCCATCGTCAAGCAGCGGCACGACCATCACCGCGCCGGGGTGCACCACGTATTCGCGTGTCGATGTCGAGCCGTCGGGCAGTTTCACGGTGTCGCGGAACGCGTGAAGGAAACGGCCCTGGAACAGTTCCTCGCTGGAGACGCCCTCTTCCATCAGATGCGGATAACCAGGCGTGAGGCTGGACATGTGCTTCATCTTGTTCTCCTCAAGCGCCTTTGTGCTTGAGCAGATAACGCCAGACGAAACCCGGGAATGCCAGGGTGACGAAGAGCGCCCCCGTCACCGCGTAGAACTCCCAGCCCTGCGGCGCAATCTGCCCGGCGCGCTTTTCCAGCAGCAGGCCGATGCCACCCGTCGCGAAATACAGCACGACGAGTTCGGCCAGCCGCAATGCAAGCGGCTTGGCGGCAGCACGAAGCGGCACCACGGCGAAGAGGCGCTGGTTGATGAATGGCAGGTTCGCCGCGCACAGCGCGATCAGCAGGACCAGCCAGACGGAAGCGGTTTGAGACACGAGAGGTGGATCGCCACACGGGCGATCAGGTTCCCAGTGTCTTCAGGATCGCCTGCGAGCACAACGTCATCAGGCCACCCGGCAGGATGCCGAGGCCCAGCACCAGCGCGCCATTGACCGTGAGCACCGCGCGCACGTCCGCCGGCGCGGACACCGTGGTGGCAGTGATCGGCGAGTCGAAGTACATGACCTTGATGACGCGCAGGTAGTAGAAAGCGCCGATCAGCGACATGACGACCGCGAACACGGCCAGCCCGATGTGGAAGGCTTCGCCCGAAGCGATCAGTGCCTGCAGCACCGCGAGCTTTGCGTAGAAACCCACGAGCGGCGGGATGCCGGCCAGCGAGAACAGGCACACCGCCATCACGGCGGCATACAGCGGGCTGCGCTGGTTGAGGCCGGCAAGGTCCGCGATCTCTTCGCTCTCGAAGCCTTCGCGCGCCAGCAGCAGGATGATGCCGAAGCTCGCCAGCGTGGTCAGCACATACGTGATGATGTAGAACATGGCCGCGCTGTACGCCGCCTGCGCGTTGTAGGTGTTGCCACCCACCACGCCCGACATCAGGCCGAGCAGCACGAAGCCCATCTGCGCGATCGTGGAGTAGGCCAGCATGCGCTTGAGGTTGGTCTGCGCAATTGCCGCGAGGTTGCCCACCAGCAGCGACGCAACAGCCAGCACACCCAGCATCTGCTGCCAGTCGATCGCCAGCGGCAGCAGGCCCTCGACCAGCAGACGGATGGTCATGGCGAACGCAGCCAGCTTCGGTGCGCTGCCGATCAGCAGCGTGACGGCCGTGGGCGCGCCGTGATAGACATCCGGAATCCACATGTGGAAGGGAGCAGCGCCCAGCTTGAATGCGATGCCTGCCACGATGAACACCACGCCGAACACCAGGACCTGATGGTTGACCTGGCGGCTTGCGATCTTGTTGAAGACATCGTTGATGTCGAGTGAGCCGGTCGCGCCGTACATCATCGACAGGCCATAGAGCAGGAAACCCGAGGCCATGGCGCCGAGCACGAAGTACTTCATCGCGGCTTCGGTGGCCGTGGCATGGTCACGGCGCAGGGCCACCAGCGCATAACTCGACAGCGTGAGCAGTTCGAGACCCAGGTAAAGGACCAGGAAGTTGCTGCCGGAGATCATGACGAACATGCCCAGCAGCGAGAACATCGCCAGCGTGAACATTTCGCCACCGCGCAGCATGTCGCGGTCGCCTGCATACGGTCGCGCGTAGACGAGGGTCACCATCATCGCGAGTGCGGCGAAGCACTTCAGCCAGTTGCCCATGGGGTCATTGACGACCATGTCGTTGAAGGCGAACACGGTGGTTCCCTGCATGGCGAAGCCGGCGGTAAGCCAGGCGACAGCGCCCAGCGACAGCATGCTCAGGATGTAGGTCGCATTGCGCAGGCGGCTTTTGACACCCAGGTCCACCAGCAGGACCACGCAGGTCATGAACAGCAGGAGGATTTCCGGCGAGACGGCGATCAGGCTTGATTTATCAACCACGGCTGGATCTTTCAGTTCAGTTTGGACGCGGCCACGTGCTTGAGGAAGTCGGCCACGGAGACATCCATGACGTCGGTGAACGGCTTGGGGTGGATACCCATGTACAGCACGGCTGCGGCCAGCAGCGCGAGCACCAGGAACTCGCGCGAGTTGATGTCGGTGAGTTCCCTGACATAGTCATTGCCCACGGGACCGAGGTACACGCGCTTGAACATCCACAGCGTGTAGGCCGCGCCGAAGATCAGCGCGGTGGCAGCCAGCAGGCCGATCCAGAAGTTGTACTTCACGGCACCCAGGATGACCATCCACTCACCCACGAAACCGGCGGTACCCGGCAGGCCGCAGTTGGCCATGGCGAACAGCAGTGCGAAGGCGGCGAACTTGGGCATGGTGTTCACCACGCCGCCGTAGTCGGCGATCTCGCGCGAATGCACGCGGTCGTACAGCACACCGATGGAGAGGAACATCGCGCCCGAAACGAAACCGTGCGCGATCATCTGCACCAGACCGCCAGCCACGCCGAGGTCGTTGAAGATGAAGAAGCCGAGCGTCACGAAGCCCATGTGCGCAACGGACGAATAAGCGACCAGCTTCTTCATGTCCTGCTGGACCATGGCCACCAGGCCCACGTAGATCACGGCGATGAGCGACAGCGCGATCATCAGCCAGGCCCATTCGCGCGCGGCGTCAGGGGCAATCGGCATCGAGAAGCGCAGGAAGCCATAGGCACCCAGCTTCAGCATGATGGCCGCCAGCACGGCGGAACCACCGGTTGGCGCTTCCACGTGCACATCGGGCAGCCAGGTGTGCACCGGCCACATCGGCACCTTCACCGCGAACGCGGCGAAGAAGGCGAAGAACAACAGCGTTTGCGCCGTGCTGCCCAACGGCAGCGCGTGCCAGGTGAGGATGTCGAAACTGCCGCCCGACTTGTTGTACAGGTAGACCAGCGCCACCAGCATCAGCAGCGAGCCGAGCAGCGTGTACAGGAAGAACTTGAACGCGGCGTAGATCTTGTTCGGGCCACCCCAGATGCCGATGATCAGGTACATCGGGATCAGCGTGGCTTCGAAGAACACGTAGAACAGCAGGCCGTCGAGCGCACTGAACACGCCGATCATCAGGCCTGACAGGATGAGGAATGCGCCCATGTACTGGTTGACGCGTTCGGTGATCACTTCCCAGCCGGCGATGACCACGATGACGTTGATGAACGCCGTCAGCAGCACGAACCACACCGAGATGCCATCCACGCCCAGGTGGTACTGGATCTTGAAGCGGTCGATCCATTCGGCTTTCTCGACGAATTGCATCGCCGAGGTGGCGAGGTCGAAGCGTGCGTACAGCGGCAGCGTCACCAGGAAGCCAACCAGCGCGCCGATCAGCGCGATCCAGCGGACGGCCTTGGCGTGCTCGTCACGGCCCAGTGCCAGCAGCACGGCGCCGAATGCGATCGGCGTCCAGATTGCGAGGCTCAACAAACCCATCTTGTTCTTCTCCTTATTTGCCGAGCCAGTTCGAGATCATGGGCCAGGTGACGAAGTACGTCAGCAGCGCGAGCGCGCCACCGGCCATCACCAGCGCGTAGTGGTACAGGTAGCCGGTCTGGAACCAGCGCACCAGACCGGAAATCCAGCCCACCACTTTCCACGAACCATTGACGACCGCGCCGTCGATCAGCGCGCGGTCGCCGCCCTTCCACAGGCCGGTGCCGAGCGCGCGGGCGCCGCGCGCCAGGATGTTCTCGTTGATCCAGTCCAGGTAGTACTTGTTCTCCAGCAGCGTGTAGATCGGCATCACGCGCTTCTTGATCGCCGCCGGCAAGGCCGGGTTGACCATGTACATGTAGTAGGACAGTGCGACCCCGGCAGCAGCCAGCCAGAATGGCGCCGTCTGCAGGCCATGCAGCGCCATGGCGACGGGGCCGTGGAACTCTTCGGCCAGTTCCCTCATGGCGTGATGCAACTCGCCATTGACGAAGATCGCGTCCTTGAAGAATTCGCCGAACAGCATCGGTCCGATGGTCATGAAGCCGATCACCACGGAAGGGATGGCCAGCAGGATCAGCGGCACCGTCACGACCCAGGGCGACTCGTGCGGCTTGTGGTCATGGTGATCGTCGTGACCGTGGTGGTCATCGTGATGATCGTCATGGTGTGCGTCGGGGTTCTGGTCGAAACGTTCCTTGCCGTGGAAGACCAGGAAGTACATGCGGAACGAATAGAACGCCGTGACGAACACGCCGGCCATCACCGCGAACTGCGCGAAGCCCGCCCCTGGCAAGTGGCTGGCATGCGTGGCGATGATGATGCTGTCCTTCGAATAGAAGCCCGAGAACAACGGCGTGCCGATCAGCGCGAGCGAGCCCAGCAGCGACGTGATCCAGGTGATGGGCATGTACTTGCGCAGGCCACCCATCCAGCGGATGTCCTGGTTGTGGTGCACACCCATGATGACCGAGCCCGCACCGAGGAACAGCAGCGCCTTGAAGAACGCGTGCGTCATGAGGTGGAACACGGCGACCGAGTATGCCGAGGCGCCGAGCGCCACCGTCATGTAGCCCAACTGCGAGAGCGTGGAATACGCCACCACGCGCTTGATGTCGTTCTGGATGATGCCCAGGAAGCCCATGAACAGCGCCGTGATGGAGCCGATCACCAGGATGAAGTTGAGCGCGGTGTCCGACAGTTCGAACACAGGTGACATGCGCGCGACCATGAAGATGCCGGCCGTCACCATGGTGGCGGCGTGGATCAGCGCAGAGATCGGCGTCGGGCCTTCCATCGAGTCGGGCAGCCACACATGCAACGGGAACTGCGCGCTCTTGCCCATCGCGCCGATGAACAGGCAGATGCAGATCACGGTGACCAGCATCCAGTCGGTGCCGGGGAAACCGAGCTTGGCGAGCTCGCCGGTCTTGCCGAAGATCTCGGTGTAGTTCATCGTGCCGGTGTAGGCGGCGATGAGGCCGATGCCCAGGATGAAGCCGAAGTCACCCACGCGGTTGACCAGGAAAGCCTTCATGTTGGCGAAGATGGCCGTCGGCTTGTTGAACCAGAAGCCGATCAGCAGGTAGGACACCAGGCCCACGGCTTCCCAGCCGAAGAACAGCTGCAGCAGGTTGTTGCTCATCACCAGCATCAGCATGGAGAAGGTGAAGAGCGAGATGTAGGCGAAGAAGCGGTTGTAGCCCTCGTCTTCCTCCATGTAGCCGATGGTGTAGATGTGCACCATCAACGAGACGAAGGTCACCACGCACATCATCATCGCGGTGAGGCCGTCGACCAGGAAGCCGATTTCCATCTTCAGGCCGCCGATGACCATCCATTCGTAGATGGTCGCGTTGAAGCGCGCGCCGTCCAGCGCCACGCTCTTGAGCGTCATCGCAGAGATGATGAACGCGACCAGCACGCCCAGGATCGTGAAGGTGTGCGAGAGCCGTCGGCCGATCCAGTTGCCGCCGAACTTGGTGCCCAGGATGCCGGCGATCGCCGAACCCGCGAGCGGGGCCAGCGGAACGGCCAGCAGGGTCGATGCGGAAAGTGTTGCGCTCATATTCTGATCAGCCTTTGAGCGTATTCATTTCGTCCACATTGATGCTGGACCGGTTGCGGAACAGCAGCACCAGGATGGCCAGGCCGATCGCCGATTCGGCGGCCGCCACCGTCAGGATGAAGAACACGAAGATCTGGCCGTGCATGTCGTTCAGGTAATGAGAGAACGCCACGAAGTTCATGTTGACGGCCAGCAGCATCAGCTCGATGGCCATGAGCAGCACGATCAGGTTCTTCCGGTTCAGGAAGATGCCGATGATCGACAGCGCGAAAAGCAGCGCGCCGAGCGAGAGGTAATGTCCGAGTGTGAGCGTCATGGCTTCTTCTCCACGGCAGGCGCGGTGGGCGGAGCCTGCGGTTCGGGGGGGGCCGGCGGCGCGGGTGGTGCGCCCACACGCGAGGCATCGACCTTCAGCACCGTCAGGCGGTCGCGGGCACGCACCTTGATCTGGTCGGCCGGGTCGACGAACTTGCTGTCCTTGCGTTCACGCAGCGTGAGCGCGATGGCCGCGACGATGGCCACCAGCAGGATGACCGCCGCGATCTCGAGCGGGAACAGGTACTCCGTGTAGAGCAGGACGCCCAGCTCCTTCGTGTTCGAAACCTGCACACCGGCTTGCGCGGCCACGGCCGGCAGGCGCGCGGGCTCGCGGAAGCCTCCCAGCAGCACGGCCGCCATTTCGAGCGCAATGATCGCCCCGACGGTCGCGGCCAGCGGGAAGTGCTTCCAGAACCCCTGGCGCAACTCCTCCATGTTGAGATCGAGCATCATCACCACGAAGAGGAACAGCACCATCACAGCGCCGAGGTAGACCAGCACCAGCGTGATGGCCAGGAACTCGGCCTTGAGCAGCAGCCAGACGGCAGCAGCCTGCGAGAACGCAAGCATGAGATAGAGCACCGCGTGGACCGCGTTGCGCGACGTGATCACGCGGAATGCGGCAAACAGCAGCACCAGCGAGAACAGGTAGAAGAATCCGGTTTTGACGTCCATGGATCGTTGTCTTTTTATGGCGTTCAGCGGTACTTCGCGTCGGCGGCCTTGGCTGCGGCGATCTCGGGTTCGTAGCGGTCGCCCACGGCCAGGAGCATGTCCTTGGTGAAGTACAGGTCTCCGCGCTTTTCACCGTGGTACTCGAAGATGTGCGTCTCGACGATCGAGTCCACCGGGCAGCTTTCCTCGCAGAAGCCGCAGAAGATGCACTTGGTCAGGTCGATGTCGTAGCGCGTCGTGCGGCGCGAACCGTCGGTGCGCACGTCCGATTCGATGGTGATGGCCATCGCCGGGCAGACGGCTTCGCAGAGCTTGCAGGCGATGCAGCGCTCTTCGCCATTTTCATAGCGACGCAGCGCGTGCAGGCCACGGAAGCGCGGCGACAGCGGTGTCTTTTCTTCCGGGAACTGCACCGTCACCTTGCGACGGAACATGTAGCGGCCGGTCAGGGCCATGCCCTTGAAAAGTTCTGCCAGCATGAAGCTGGACATGAAGTCCTTGATGGATGCGGCGGTGCTCATCAGCGGCTCACTTCCAGATGTTGAACGGCGTCTGCATCCAGGCGCCTACGACGACGAGCCACACCAGGGTGACGGGAATGAAGATCTTCCAGCCCAGACGCATGATCTGGTCGTAGCGGAAGCGCGGGAAGGTGGCGCGGATCCAGATGAACAGCGACACGACGAAGCAGGTCTTCAGACCCAGCCAGATCCAGCCCGGAATCCAGTTGAACAGCACACTGTCGATCGGGGACAGCCAGCCGCCCAGGAACATCAGCGCCGCAAGAATGGACACGAGCCACATGCTGGCGTACTCGGCCAGGAAGAAGATCGCGAAACCCATGCCCGAATATTCGACCATGTGGCCAGCCACGATTTCCGCTTCGCCTTCCACCACGTCGAACGGGTGGCGGTTGGTTTCGGCCACGCCGGAGATCAGATAGACCATGAAGATCGGCAGCAGCGGCAGCCAGTTCCACGACAGGAACGTCAGGCCCTTGTCGGCCAGCATGCCCTTGCCCTGTGCGGCGACGATTTCACCAAGGCTCAGGCTGCCGGAGACCATGATCACCACCACGAGACAGAAGCCCATGGCGATTTCGTAGCTCACCATCTGCGCGGATGCGCGCAAGGCGCCCAGGAACGCGTACTTGGAGTTGGAGGCCCAGCCCGCGATGATCACGCCATACACCTCGATGGAGGTGATCGCCATGATCAGCAGCAGCGCGGCGTTGACGTTGGCGATGGCGGACTCGGGGCCGAACGGAATGGCAACCCACGCGGCCAGCGCCGGCATGATGGCCATGACCGGACCGAGGCGGAACAGGCCCGTGCTGGACGCCGTCGGCGAGATGATTTCCTTCGTCAGCAGCTTCAGGCCGTCGGCGATCGGCTGGAACAGGCCGAAAGGGCCGACGCGATTCGGCCCGTGACGGACCTGGATCCAGCCGAGCAGCTTGCGCTCCCACAGCGTGAGGTAGGCGATCGCGCCCATCAGCGGCGCAAGCACCGCGATGATCTTGATCATGCTCCAGACGACGGGCCAGACGATACCGGACCACCACGAAGCGGCAATGAGGTTCAGTCCCCCGTTGTAGAACGCGTCGATCATGCGACCACCTCCTCGCCTCGCGCCACACGCGCATCGGACGTGAGTTGCAGTGATTCAGCGCGACGCACGATGCTGTCGAGCTGGTAGATCGAGGCGCTGGCGGGTTCGCCTTGCGCAGCAGACAGGTCGATCGTGCCGGACGTGGCGTTCGACAGCATGGCGGCAGGCACGACGCCCGCGCCGGCCAGCGCGCCGCCCGCGACACGGGCCAGCACTTCGGGGGCGGCTTCGAAATCGAAGCCTTGCAGGCCCATCAGGTTGGCCAGCACGCGCAGCACCTTCCAGCCCGGACGCGTTTCGCCCAAGGGACGCACGACAGCATGGAAGCCCTGGATACGGCCTTCGGCATTGATGAAGGTGCCCGCAGTTTCCGAGAACGGCGCGATCGGCAGCAGCACGTCGCTGAACGCCATGTTGGCCTTGAAGGGGCTGAGCGTCACGACCATCTGGGCCTTGTCGATCTGGTGCGCCTTGCCGGCAGCGGAGTCGAAATCGGGTTCGGTGTTGAGCAACAGCACGGCCTTGAGCGCACCGCCGAGCATCTGGCCCGCATTCAGGCCGCTCGTGCCCGGTTGCGCACCGGCGATGGGTGCACCCACCGTGTTGGCGGCTTCGGTGAGATAGCCGACGCTCGCGCCGGTCTGCTCGCCGAGCCACTGCGCCAGCGCCAGCAGGCTCGATGCCTTTGCATGGTGCGCGGCCGCGTTGCCCAGCAGGATGGCCTTGCGTTCGCCGCCCAGCAGTGATTGCGCGATGGCTTTGGCAGCGTCGGTCACATTACCGGCGGCGGGTGCAGTGACGCCCTTCTCGGCGGCCACGGCTGCGGCCACATCGGCCAGGGCCTGCGCCCATTGCGCGGACGGAACATAGGCCGCATTGGCCACATTCATCGCCCAGTCCTGCGCCGCAGCCTGGATGACGTTGAGCTTGCCGCCACGGCGCACGGCCTGGCGGATGCGCTGCGCGAACAGCGGATGGTCCTTGCGGAGGTTGGAACCGATCACCAGCACGCGTTGCAGCTGCGACAGCGAAGCGATGCTCGTGCCCAGCCAGTGGGCATTGCCCAGCGTGTTCGTGAATTCGGCGTTGCGCAGGCGGGTGTCGATGTTCTCGCTGCCCAGGCCACGCATCAGTGCGCCGGCCAGGTAGAGCTCTTCCACCGTGCTGTGCGGGCTGGCCAGCGTGCCGATGGACGACGCGCCATGGTCCGCCTTGATCTGGCGCAGGCCGTTGGCCACGTATTCGAGTGCGGTTTGCCAGTCGACCGCCTTCCATTCACCACCCTGCTTGAGCATGGGCTGCGTCAGGCGTTCGTCGCAGTTGAGCGCCTCGTACGAGAAGCGGTCGCGGTCGGCGATCCAGCATTCGTTGACGTCTTCATTCTCGAGCGGCACGACGCGCATCACCTTGCTGTTCTTCACCTGGACGATCAGGTTGGCGCCCGTGCCGTCGTGCGGGCTCACCGACTTGCGGCGCGACAACTCCCATGTGCGGGCGCTGTAGCGGAACGGCTTGCTCGTGAGCGCGCCCACCGGGCAGATGTCGATCATGTTGCCGGAGAGTTCGGAATCCACCGAGTCGCCCACAAAAGTTTCGATCTCGGAATGCTCGCCGCGATGGCTCATGCCGAGCTCCATCACGCCGGCCACTTCCTGGCCGAAGCGCACGCAGCGCGTGCAGTGGATGCAGCGGCTCATCTCTTCCATCGAGATCAGCGGGCCGACGTCCTTGTGGAACACGACACGCTTCTCTTCCTCGTAGCGCGAGGAAGAACCTCCGTAGCCGACGGCCAGATCCTGCAGCTGGCATTCGCCACCCTGGTCGCAGATGGGGCAATCGAGCGGGTGGTTGATGAGGAGGAACTCCATCACCGACTGCTGGGCCTTGATGGCCTTCTCGCTCTTGGTCCGGACAATCATGCCCTGCGTGACCGGCGTGGCGCAGGCCGGCATGGCCTTGGGGGCCTTCTCCACGTCCACCAGGCACATGCGGCAGTTGGCGGCGATGGAAAGTTTCTTGTGATAGCAGAAATGCGGGATGTAGGTGCCGGCTTTTTCGGCGGCATGCATCACCATGCTGCCTTCGACAACTTCCACCTTCTGACCGTCGAGTTCGATTTCAACCATAGTGCTGTTCCCGCGTCAGGCCTGAGTGGCGCCGGACTTTTCGTCCTTGATCATGGCCGCGAATTCGTGACGGAAGTGCTTGATCATGGCCCGCACGGGCATCGCAGCCGCATCACCCAGCGCGCAGATCGTGCGGCCCATGATGTTGCCGGCCACGGAGTCGAGCAGGTCGAGATCGGCCTGGCGACCTTTCCCGGTGTGGATGCGGTCGACCACGCGCCACAGCCAGCCCGTGCCTTCGCGGCATGGCGTGCACTGGCCGCACGACTCGTGCATGTAGAAGTAAGACAGGCGCTTGAGCGACTCGACCATGCAGCGCGAATCGTCCATGACGATCACGGCGCCCGAGCCGAGCATCGAGCCCGCCTTGGCGATGGAGTCGTAGTCCATCGTGCACTGCATCATGACGTCGGCCGGCAGCACGGGTGCCGACGATCCGCCGGGGATCACGGCCTTGAGCGTGCGGCCCTTGCGAACGCCGCCAGCCAGCTCGAGCAGCTTGGAGAACGGCGTGCCGAGCGGAATCTCGTAGTTGCCGGGCAGTTCGACGTCACCGCTGATCGAGAAGATCTTGGTGCCGCCATTGTTCGGCTTGCCGCATTCGAGGTAGGCCTGACCACCGTTGCGGATGATCCACGGCACCGCCGCGAACGTTTCGGTGTTGTTGATGGTGGTCGGCTTGCCGTAGAGGCCGAAGCTCGCCGGGAACGGCGGCTTGAAGCGCGGCTGCCCCTTCTTGCCTTCGAGCGATTCGAGCAGCGCGGTTTCCTCGCCACAGATGTAGGCGCCGAAGCCGTGGTGACCGTGAAGCTGGAACGTGAAGTTGCTGCCCAGGATGTTGTTGCCGAGCAGGCCCGCGGCACGCGCTTCTTCGAGCGCAGCTTCGAAGCGTTCGTAGACCTGGAAGATTTCGCCGTGGATGTAGTTGTAGCCCACGTTGATGCCCATGGCATACGCCGCGATCGCCATGCCTTCGATGACGATGTGCGGGTTGTACATGAGGATGTCGCGGTCCTTGCACGTGCCAGGCTCGCCCTCGTCGGAATTGCAGACAAGGTACTTCTGGCCCGGGAACTGGCGGGGCATGAAGCTCCACTTCAGGCCCGAGGGGAATCCCGCGCCGCCGCGACCGCGCAATGCGGATTCCTTGACGGTGGCGATCACCTGGTCCTGCGTGAGCGGCTCGGCACCCGAACCGTCCTTGCCGAGGATCTTGCGCAGCGCCTGATAGCCGCCACGCGCCTCGTAATCGGCGAGGTGCCAGTTGCTGCCGTCGAGGTCGGCGTAGATCTGGGGATTGATGTGACGGCCGTGGAAGCAGGTCTGTACGCCCGTGGCCTGGAATTGCGCGAGGATCTTGTCGACGGACATCACTGGCCCTCCGCGGACTTGAGTGCATCGATCAGCTGGTCGAGCTTCTCGTTGCTCATGAAACTGCACATGGTGCGGTCGTTCACCAGCATCACCGGTGAGTCAGCGCATGCGCCAAGGCATTCGCTCTGTTGCAGCGTGAACAGGCCGTCGGCTGTGGTCTCGCCCATGGCGATGCCCAGCTTCTGCTCCAGATGGTGCAGCGCCTTCGCACCGTCGCGCAGCTGGCACGGCAGGTTGGTGCAAACGTTCAGCTTGAACTTGCCCACCGGACGCTGGTTGTACATGTTGTAGAACGAGGTGACTTCGTGCACCGCGATCGGGGGCATGCCCAGGTAATCGGCAATCTCGCGCTCGCTCTCGGGGCTCACATGGCCCTGCTCCTGCTGGACGATCGCGAGGCAGGCCATCACGGCCGATTGCGCCTGTTCTTTCGGGTATTTGGCCACTTCGCGCGCGAAGCGGGCCTTGGTGGTGTCAGAAATCATCGGTCGATTTCCCCAAAAACAATGTCCAGCGTGCCGATGATGGCCACCGCATCGGCCAGCATGTGGCCACGGGCCAGTTCGTTGAGCGCAGCCAGATGCACGAAACCCGGCGGGCGGATCTTCAGGCGATAGGGTTTGTTGGCACCGTCGCTCACGAGGTAGATGCCGAACTCGCCCTTCGGGTGCTCGACGGCGGCATACGCTTCGCCCGGCGGAACGTGGAAGCCTTCGGTGAAGAGCTTGAAGTGGTGGATCAGCTCTTCCATGTTGGCCTTCATCGACTCACGCGACGGCGGCGCCACCTTGTGGTTGTCGGTGATGACAGGACCGGGGTTCACGCGCAGCCAGTCCACGCACTGCTTGATGATGCGGTTGGACTGCGCCATTTCCTCCATGCGCACGAGGTAACGGTCGTAGCTGTCACCCGTCTTGCCGACCGGGATATCGAAATCCATGCGGTCGTACACCTCGTAGGGCTGCTTCTTGCGCAGGTCCCACGCGATGCCGGAGCCGCGCAGCATGGGACCCGTCATGCCGAGGTTGATGGCCCGCTCGGGCGAGAGCACGCCGATGCCAACGGTGCGCTGCTTCCAGATGCGGTTCTCGGTGAACAACGTGTGGTACTCGGCCATCAGCCCGGGGAAGCGCTGCGTGAAGTCGTCGATGAAGTCGAGCAGCGAACCCTGGCGGTTCTCGTTCATCTTCGCGATCGCCCTGGCGTTGCGGATCTTGTTGACCGTGTACTGCGGCATGGTGTCCGGAAGGTCGCGGTACACACCACCCGGACGGAAGTACGCCGCATGCATGCGCGCGCCGGAAACGGCCTCGTACATGTCGAACAGGTCTTCGCGCTCGCGGAAGCTGTAGATGAGGATGGTGGAACTGCCGCAGTCGTTGCCGTGCGAACCGAGCCACATCAGGTGGTTCAGCAGGCGCGTGATCTCGGCGAACATGACGCGGATGTACTGCGCGCGGATCGGCACCTCGATGCCCATGAGCTTCTCGATGGCGAGGCAATACGCGTGCTCGTTGCTCATCATCGACACATAGTCCAGGCGGTCCATGTAAGGCAGCGACTGGATGTAGGTGCGCGTTTCGGCCAACTTCTCGGTGGCACGATGGAGCAGGCCGATGTGGGGGTCGGCGCGCTGGACGACTTCGCCATCCAGCTCGAGCACGAGGCGCAGCACGCCGTGCGCGGCCGGGTGCTGCGGGCCGAAGTTCAGGGTGTAGTTCTTGATTTCTGCCATGTCAGTGCAGCCCGCCGCCGTAATTGTCCTCACGGATCACGCGGGGAATGATTTCGCGCGGCTCGATGGTCACCGGCTGGTAGACCACGCGGCGCTGCTCTTCGTCGTAACGCATCTCGACGTGGCCTGTGATCGGAAAGTCCTTGCGGAACGGATGGCCGATGAAGCCGTAGTCGGTCAGGATGCGGCGCAGGTCTTCATGGCCTTCGAACACGATGCCGTACAGGTCGAACGCCTCGCGCTCGAACCAGTTGGCCGAGGCCCAGAGGTCGTTGACCGACGCCACCATCGGCAGGCCGTCGTCTTCACAGAACACCTTGACGCGCACGCGCTGGTTGAGTTCGAGCGACAGCAGGTGCGAGACGACGGCGAAGCGTTCGCCTTCCCACTGGCCATCGCCATAGGTGGAATAGTCGACGCCGCACAGATCGGACAACAGGTTGAAACGGCAGTCCGGCGCGTCGCGCAGTGTCTGCATGGCCTTGAGGTAGTTCGCAGGCTTGACCACGACGGTCACCTCACCGAGCGCCAGCGTCACGCTGCGCGCCAGGTCGCCCAGAGCGGCAGCGACGACTTCCTTGAGGGTTTCGGGATGGAGGGCGGTATCACTCATCGGGCTTTCCTTCAGGCGCGCGCGATGGTGTTGGTGCGGCGGATCTTCTGCTGCAGCTGGATGATGCCGTACAGCAGTGCCTCTGCCGTCGGCGGGCAGCCAGGCACATACACGTCCACCGGCACGATGCGGTCGCAGCCGCGCACCACGGAATAGCTGTAGTGGTAGTAGCCGCCGCCATTGGCGCAAGAGCCCATCGACAGGACCCAGCGCGGCTCGGACATCTGGTCATACACCTTGCGCAGCGCGGGGGCCATCTTGTTGCACAGCGTGCCGGCCACGATCATCAGGTCGGATTGCCGGGGGCTGGCGCGGAACACTTCGGCGCCGAAGCGGCCGATGTCGTAACGCGCGGCGGCGGCGTGCATCATCTCGACCGCGCAGCAGGCCAGGCCGAACGTCATCGGCCACAGGGAGCCGGTCTTGGCCCAGTTCACCACGGCGTCATAGCTCGTGGTGACGAAGCCTTCTTTCATTACGCCTTCAATCATCGTGCAGCTTTCTGTTGTGTTTTTTCCTGGCAAGTGAAGGGCGGAACCGACAAGGGAATCACTCCCAGTCGAGCGCGCCCTTCTTCCATTCGTAGATGAAGCCCACCACGAGGATGCCGAGGAAAACGATCACCGACCAGAAACCCACGACACCGACATCCTTGAGCGCGACGGCCCAGGGGAAGAGGAACGCGATTTCCAGGTCGAACAGGATGAACAGGATGGCAACGAGGTAGTAGCGCACATCGAACTTCATGCGCGCGTCTTCAAAGGCCTCGAAGCCGCATTCGTAGGGGGAATTCTTGGCCGGGTCCGGCCGGTTGGGACCAAGGATGTAGCCGAGCACCTGGGGCGCCACTCCGACGCCGATGCCGACCAGGATGAACAAGAGGACGGGCAGGTACTGGTCGAGGTTCATCTTGGGCTCTGTTCACCGCAGGCTGCCGGTGAACCAGCCTGCCTGTTTATGGTGCCGTCGGCGAGACTCGAACTCGCACAGCTTTCGCCACTACCCCCTCAAGATAGCGTGTCTACCAATTTCACCACGACGGCGGTTTCTAGCGTGTTCGGATGGCATGAGGAACCTTGCGGCTTTTGGCTTTCCGAAAACCCTAGGAGTTTACCCTGAAAACACACGCGCTCTCCCCGGACACGCGTGTTTTTCAGAGTGGATTACTTGGTCGGAATCTGCCCTGCGCCAGTGGCAGGTGCCGTGGACGGCCCAGGCACGGTGGACGCTGCGGGTGCAGGCGTCGATGCAGCACCCGGCGTTGCGGCGGGCGGCGTGGAGTTGCCGGGGATCTGCGCTGCGCCGGTAGGCGGTGCCACGGGCGCTGACGGTGCCGCCGGTGCAGTCACTGCCGGACCGTCGAGCACGCTGCCCATGCCGGAGGGACGGGGCGTGCCGAAATAAGCCAGCAACAGCGTGCAGGCGAAGAACACCGAGGCCAGCACCGCCGTCGTGCGCGACAGGAAGTTCGCACTCCCGCTGGCACCGAACAGGCTGCCCGAGCTGCCGCCGCCGAACGCCGCGCCCATGTCGGCACCCTTGCCGTGCTGGATGAGGATGAGGCCGATCATGGCCACCGCGGTGAGCAGCTGGATCGCCAGGATGATGTTGAGGACGAAGTTCATCAGTTTTCTCCGGAATGGACTACAGGACCTGCGCCGCGCCGACGATGGCGAGGAAATCAGATGCCTTGAGGGACGCGCCGCCGATGAGGCCGCCGTCGATGTCGGGTTGGGCCAGCAGTTCGGCCGCGTTGCCCGCGTTCATGCTGCCGCCGTAGAGGATGCGGATGCCGCCTGCCGCAGGGCTGGCAACACCGAGCTGGGCCCGCAGCACGGCATGCACCTGCTGCGCCTGTTCGGGGCTCGCCGTCTTGCCGGTGCCGATGGCCCACACAGGCTCGTAGGCAACGACGATCTCGGTGATGCAATGACCGTTCTCGTGGATGACGGCGGCCAGCTGGCGGCGCACCACGTCATCCGTCTGGCCGGCCTCGCGCTCGGCGAGTGTCTCGCCAACGCAAACGATGGGGGTGATGCCGGCGGACAGCGCCGCCTTGGCCTTGAGCGCAACAGTCTCATCGGTCTCACCGTGGTACTGGCGACGCTCGGAATGGCCGACGAGTGCGAAGCGCACGCCGAACTCACGCAGCATGCGGCCGGACACCTCACCGGTGTACGCACCGGATTCGTGACGGGAAATGTCCTGCGCGCCCAGCCACAGGCGCGGCGCGCCAGAGGAATCACGGCTGCGATCCTGATAGCCCTGCACCTGCAAGAGATACGGCGCCGGCACGCAGACGGCCACGTCGCACGCGAGCGCGCGGCCGCCGAGCCCTTCCAGAACCGCGTCCAGCAACTGGGCATTGGCGCCCAGGTTGCCGTTCATCTTCCAGTTGCCAGCGATCAGCTTCTTCGTCATTTCAGCTTCACCAGGTCAGGACGATCTTGCCGACGTGCTGATTCGACTCCATGAGCACATGCGCCTTCGCAGCGTCGGCCGCCGCAAAGGTGCTGTGGATCACGGGGCGGATGCTGCCGCTGGCGATCAGCGGCCACACGTTGTGTCGCAGTGCCTGCGCGATCGCGACCTTGAAAGCGACGGGGCGCGGACGCAGGGTCGAGCCGGTCACCGTCAGGCGGCGGCGCAGGACCAGCCCCGCGTTGAAATCGGCCTTGGCACCACCCTGCACCGCGATGATGACCAAACGGCCGTCTTCGGCCATGCATTCGATCTCGCGCGACACGTACGAACCGGCCACCATGTCGAGCACCACATTCACGCCCTTGCCGCTCGTGAGGTTCTTGACCTCGGCGACGAAGTCGTGCGTGCGGTAGTTGATGGCATGGTCGGCACCGAGTCCGACGCAGGCCGCGCATTTGCTGTCGCTGCCGGCCGTGACGATCACGGTCGCGCCCAGCGCCTTGGCCATCTGGATGGCCGTGACGCCGATGCCGCTGCTGCCGCCCTGCACGAGGAGCGTCTCGCCCTTCTGCAACCCGGCACGGTCGAAAACATTGCTCCAGACCGTGAAGAAGGTTTCGGGCAGCGAAGCCGCCTCGACGTCCGACAGGCCTTCCGGCACCGGGAGCGTCTGGCCGACCGGCGCAACGCACAGTTCGGCATAGCCGCCACCGGCGACCAGTGCACAGACGCGGTCGCCGACCTTCAGGCCGGCTTCGGTCATGGCATCGCGGTCACCGGATTCGATGACGCCCGCGACCTCGAGGCCGGGAATGTCGGAGGCCCCCGGCGGCACCGGATAGTTGCCGGTGCGCTGGAGCACATCGGGACGGTTGACGCCACTGGCCGCGACGCGGATGAGCAACTCCCCTGCACCGGCAACCGGTGCAGGGCGCTCGCCCACCTTCAAAACGTCCGGCGCACCGAACGACGTGATCTCAATGGCCTTCATTGCTCGCAGGCGGTACAGCGTCGGCAGGTTGCTGCTGTTGCGCAGCGCGGTCGAGCAGCGCCTTCATGGACAGCTTCACGCGGCCCTTTTCGTCGGTCTCGAGCACCTTGACCTTCACGACCTGGCCCTCCTTGAGGTAGTCCGTGACCTTCTCGACGCGCTCGTGGGCGATCTGGCTGATGTGCAGCAGGCCGTCCTTGCCGGGCAGCAGGTTGATCAGGGCGCCGAAGTCCAGGATCTTGGTGACCGGGCCTTCGTAGACCTTGCCCACTTCCACTTCGGCGGTGATCTGCTCGATGCGGCGCTTGGCCTCGTCGGCCTTGGCCCCGTCTGTGGAAGCGATGGTGATGGTGCCGTCTTCCTCGATGTTGATCTGCGTGCCGGTTTCTTCGGTCAGCGCACGGATGACGGCGCCGCCCTTGCCGATCACGTCACGGATCTTCTCGGGGTTGATCTTCATCGTGTAGAGCTTGGGCGCGAAGTTGGAGACTTCGGTCTTCGCTTCGCCCATGGCGTCCTGCATCTTGCCCAGGATGTGCATGCGCGCTTCCTTGGCCTGGGCCAGGGCGACCTGCATGATTTCCTTGGTGATGCCCTGGATCTTGATGTCCATCTGCAGCGCGGTGATGCCGTTGGTCGTGCCGGCCACCTTGAAGTCCATGTCGCCCAGGTGATCTTCGTCACCCAGGATGTCGGTCAGCACGGCGAAGCGGTTGCCTTCCTTGATCAGGCCCATGGCAATACCAGCCACGTGGGCTTTCATCGGCACGCCGGCGTCCATCATCGCCAGGCAGCCGCCGCAGACCGAAGCCATGGACGACGACCCGTTCGACTCGGTGATCTCGGACACCACACGGATCGTGTAGGGGAATTCTTCCTTGCTCGGCAGGCAGGCGACGAGCGCGCGCTTGGCCAGGCGGCCGTGGCCGATTTCGCGGCGCTTGGTGGAGCCCATGCGGCCCACTTCACCAGTGGCGAAGGGAGGCATGTTGTAGTGGAACATGAAGCGGTCTTCGAACTCGCCGGCCAGCGCGTCGATGCGCTGCGCGTCGCGTTCGGTGCCCAGCGTGGATACGACCAGCGCCTGCGTTTCACCACGGGTGAACAGCGCAGAGCCGTGCGTGCGCGGCAGCACGGAATTGCGGATCTCGATGGGGCGCACGGTACGCGTGTCGCGGCCGTCGATGCGCGGCTCGCCAGCCAGGATCTGGCTGCGGACGATGGACGATTCGATGGCGAACATCAGGTCGCCGACCTTCACGGCGTCGAAGTCGGCGCCTTCTTCCTTCAGCGCGGCCAGCACCGAAGAAGAAGCTTCGCGCAGGGCTTGCGTGCGCGACTGCTTGCTGCGGATCTGGTAGGCGGCGCGCAGCTTTTCTTCGGCCAGCGCAGTGACCTTGGCGATGAACGGCTCGTCCTTGGCCGGCGGCTGCCAGTCCCAGGCCGGCTTGCCAGCGTCGCGCACGAGGTCATGAATCGCGTTGATGGCAATCTTGCCCTGTTCATGGCCGAACACCACGCCACCCAGCATGATTTCTTCGGACAGTTGCAGCGCTTCGGATTCGACCATCAGCACGGCAGCTTCGGTACCGGCGACCACGAGGTCCATCTGGCTGTCCTTGCGCTGGGTCTGGCCCGGGTTCAGGACGTATTCACCGTTGATGTAGCCCACGCGCGCAGCGCCGATCGGGCCCGCGAACGGAATGCCGGAGACGGCCAGTGCGGCGCTGGAGGCGATCAGGGCAGCGATGTCGGCATCGACTTCCGGGTTCAGTGACAGCGTGTGGATGACCACGTGCACTTCGTTGAAGAAGCCTTCGGGGAACAGCGGGCGGATCGGACGGTCGATCAGGCGGCTGGTCAGGGTTTCGAGTTCGCTGGGCTTGGCTTCACGCTTGAAGAAGCTGCCGGGGATCTTGCCGGCGGCGTAGGTCTTCTCGATGTAGTCGACGGTCAGCGGGAAGAAGTCCTGGCCGGGCTTGGCGGACTTGGAAGCCACCACGGTGGCGAGCACCACGGTGTCGTCCATGTTGACCAGCACGGCGCCGGTGGACTGGCGGGCGATTTCGCCGGTTTCCATGGTGACCGTGTGCTGGCCCCACTGGAAGGTCTTGGTGACTTTGTTGAAGAGACTCATGTTGGCTCCTGGGTTATGACGGGGAATGAAGGCCATTCCCCAAGCCCGGAGGACGCGTCACAGAACACGATGCCATTCCAGAGGGTTTCCGCGCCGACACGGCCGGGAAACGCTTTGGAATGACACAGCTTCGCTCTGTTTGGCTTCTCCGAAGTGCAAACGCCTGAGCTTGACTGGCAAACTCAGGCGTTTTTCGTTCAATACAGCTTACTTGCGCAGGCCAAGCTTGGCGATCAGCGCGGTGTAACGGTCAGCGTCCTTGGACTTGAGATAGTCCAGCAGCTTGCGGCGACGGCTCACCATGCGCAGCAGGCCGCGACGGCCGTGGTGGTCCTTGGCGTGCGTCTTGAAGTGGGGGGTGAGTTCGTTGATGCGGGCGGTCAGCAGTGCGACTTGCACTTCCGGGCTGCCCGTGTCGTTTGCGCTGCGCGCATTGGCCTGGACGACCTCGGCCTTGTTCAAAGCGGTCATTTGGGTTTCCTGTGAATGTTTGACTTGCGAGGGCGGCTGGAAATGCTGCCCACGTGTGCCCTGCGAAAGCAAAGCCTTGGAATTATAGCCAGTTTTCCAGCCGCCTGACCCCTTCGGCCAGTCGGGACAGGTCCTTGGAGGCAAAACACCAGCGCAGCCAGCCCTGCGCCTCGGGTGCGAATGCCTCCCCCGGGGCCAGGCCCAGACCGGCTTCGGCGACCAGCCTTTTGGCCGTCACCAGCGAGTCCGGGTGACCTTCCAGCTGGAAAAACGCGTACATGCCGCCCCTGGCGGGCGAAACACGCACCTGCGGCACCGCCTGCAGCAGGGGCACCAGCGTGTCACGGCAAGTCTTGAGGTGGGCGACCACGCGCGGCGTCACCTCGTCCTGCCGGGCCAGGGCGGCCAGGGCAGCGCGCTGGGTGAAGACACTGGCACAGGAGGTGTTGAACTCCACCAGCTTGCCCATGTGTTCGGTCATCGCGGATGGCATCACCAGCCAGCCCAGACGCCAGCCGGTCATGAGGAAGCTCTTGGAGAAACTGTGGGCGACGACGAGCCGGTCTTCCGTCGCGGCGACGTCCAGGAAACTCGGCGCGCAGCGGTTCGGCGTCGGCTCGTAGTACAGCCGCTCGTACACCTCGTCCGCCAGGATCCACGTGCCCGTCTTGCGGCAATGCTCCAGGATCGACTGCTGTTCTTCGCGACTGAGCGTCCAGCCGGTCGGATTGTTCGGCGCATTGACGATCAGCAGCTTCGTCGAGGGGGTGATGGCAGCCAGCAGCGCATCCAGGTCCAGCGTCCACGCGCCATCCACCGGCTTGAGCGGCACGCAACGCAGCTTTGCTCCCATGATGGCGGGCTGCGCAGTCAGGTTCGGCCAGACCGGCGTGACAGCGACCACGTCATCGCCCGCATCGACCAACGCCTGCACAGCAAGCATCAGCGCGCTCACGCCGCCGGAAGTCACGGCGATGCGGTCCGCAGTCACCTGCCCGTGCAACCCGCTGGCGTACGCCGCAATGGCTTCCCGAAGCTCCGGCAGGCCCAGGTTGTGGGCGTAGAAGGTTTCGCCGCTGCTCAGCGAATCGATGGCGGCCTGGCGGATGAAATCCGGCGTGACTTCATCACTCTCACCGAACCAGAATGCGAGCACGTCCTTGCGGCCGAGACCGGCGTTGGCGACTTCGCGGATGCGGGATGCTTCGAGATTCAGGATGGCGTTGCGCATGGATGACGGGACTTGTTCGATTCAGGAAGGACGGTTCATCTTGCAGGCGTGCGGCAACTCGGCCTGCGCGGCGGGGATGGTGCGGATGACGCGGAAGCCGTAACCCGAGCCCTCGACGTCGAACTTCACGCCCGGTGCACCCTGCCGCTCCATCAGGCCCACCGCCAGCGACTGCTGGAACTGGTGGTCTGCTGCGCGCATCGTACCCGTCTGTCCTGCGAGCGTGACGGATGCGTTCTCCATCTGCAGCGCCACGCGTACCGGATCGGTCGTGCCCGCCTTCTCGATGGACTGCGCCAGCGTCTCCACCAGCAGTTGCATGCGCATGTGCACGTAGTCTTCCGACGGTTTGGGAAAGCGCGCGCGGAACGACTGGTAGAACGCCTCGCTTTGGGGCGTGGGCCAGTTCGGCAGCCAGTCCGCCACGGCAATCACGCGGCCGACGCCGGCATCGCCCAGCGCGGCAGGTGCGCCCAGCGCGTTGCCATAGAAGGTGTAGAACTTGCCCTCGAAGCCGGCTTCACGCGCGGCTTTCACGAGCAGCGTGAGATCGTTGCCCCAGTTGGGGGTGAGCACGGCCTGCGCACCGCTGGCGACAATTTTCGACGCATATGGTGCAAAGTCCTTCACGCGGCCGATGGGGTGCAGCTCTTCACCGGCGATCCTCACATCCGGCCGCTGCGTGCCGAGCTGCCTGCGCGCCTCGCGCAGCACGGCCTGGCCGAAACTGTAGTCCTGCGCGATCAGATAGACGCTACCGACATCGCGGTCGTCCTTGAGCACGCTCATCAGTGCGGTCATGCGCATGTCGGCATGCGCATCGAAACGGAAGTGCCAGAAGCTGCAGCGCTCGTTGGTGAGCGTGGGCTCCACGGCCGAATAATTGAGGAACACGACGCGACGCGCAGGCTCGCGCTCGTTGTGCTTGTTGATGGCGTCGATCAGCACCGAAGCGGTGGATGAACTGTTGCCCTGCGCGACGTACTGCACGCCGCTGTCGATCGCCGAACGCAGCACGGAAAGCGCCTCCTCGTTCTGCCCCTTGCTGTCGAAGCGCTCGAGCGCCAGCGGCCGCGCGCCGCCCTGTGATGCGGGCAGTTTCACGCCGCCACGCGCATTCACGCGCTCCATGGCCCAGTGCAGATTGCGGAAGACGGCCTCGCCCGTGTTGGCAAACGGGCCGCTCAGGCTTTCGATGAGTGCGACGCGGATGGGTGCGCCGCCAGGAGGAACGGGAGTGGAAGAAGGCGCTGCTGCGGGGCCCTGGGCCCAGGCGAAAAGCGGAGCAGATAGCGCTGCGGCGAGGGATTTCAAGACCCGGCGGCGCAGATTTTTCATCAATGACTTTCCCTTGAAAAAGCAGGATGCACACACAGATTCCCTCCATGCGGCAATCGAGGTGAGAGCCGCGCAGTGTAAGGGACGACGCCAGCGCATTTCGCGTCAGCCGACCCTCAATGACTGACAAGGAAACATCATGTTTTTCGCTCCCGTTCTCCGCACCCGTGCTTACGCTCCCGCCCTGCGCTCGTTCGACCGCAGCTTCGAGCGTTTCTTCAACGACGCCCTGCAAGGCAGCCAGCATGCCGCCAACGTCGAACAGGACGACGCATCGTGGTCGATCACCCTGGACGTGCCCGGCGTGAGCCGCGAACAGCTGGACATCGGCATTGAAGGCAATGTCGTGCGCGTCGCCACCAAGGCCGAAGCCACCCGCCAATACAAGGCCGCCTACGAATTCGCACAGGAAATCGACGTGGCCGCCAGCGAAGCAAAGCTGGAAAACGGCGTGCTGACGCTCAAGCTCGGCAAGAAGGCGCCGGTGAGCAACGTCACCCAACTGACCGTGCAATAACACTGCAATCACTGCAACGAGGAAGACGCCGGCCCGCCGCCCATCCAGCGCAGCGGGTCCGGCAACTCAGGCGGACGACAGTTCCGCCAGCGGCCAGCGCGGCCTGACGTCGAAGGCGTACAGGCGGCTGGCCGATTCTTTTTGCGCGTCCAGGCGCATGGCCGCAGCCATGGCGATCATCGCGCCGTTGTCGGTACACAGGTCGAGTTCCGGGTAGTGCACGCGTACGCCGCGCTTGCGGCATTCGGCATTCAGCTGTTCGCGCAACAGGCGGTTGGCGCCGACACCACCGGCAACCACCAGACGCTTGAGCCCGGTTTCGTGCAGTGCGGCGACGGATTTCTTCAGCAACACCTCGACGATCGCAGCTTCGGTGGATGCAGCCAGATCCGCCTTGCGCAGCTCGAGTTCTTCGCCCAGTTTCTTCGCCTGCGTGAGCACGGCAGTCTTCAAGCCCGCGAACGAGAAATCGAGATCGCCGCTGTGCAGCAACGGGCGCGGCAGTTTGAATGCCGTCGCATCGCCCTGCTGCGCCAGGCGCGAAAGCGCAGGCCCGCCCGGATAGCCCAGCCCCATGAGCTTGGCCGACTTGTCGAAGGCTTCGCCCGCAGCGTCGTCGATGGTTTCGCCCAGCAATTCGTAGCGACCCACACCGTCCACACGCATGAGCTGCGTGTGCCCGCCGGACACCAGCAGCGCGACGAACGGGAACCCGGGCGCGTCCGCGCTCAGGAACGGCGAAAGCAGATGGCCCTCGAGGTGATGCACGCCAAGCACGGGTTTGTCGATCGCCGCGCCCAGGGCACACGCAACGCCCGCACCCACGAGCAATGCGCCCGCGAGACCGGGGCCTCGCGTGTACGCGACGACATCGACATCACTCAACGGCCGATCCGCATCGCGCAGTACCTGCGATGCCAGTGGCAGTACGCGGCGGATGTGGTCGCGGCTGGCCAGCTCCGGCACCACGCCGCCGTAAGCCTGATGCATCCGGATCTGGCTGTGCAGCCCGTGCGCCAGCAGGCGCGGCAACCCGGTGCCGCCGGACTCCACCAGCGCCACGCCGGTTTCGTCACACGACGATTCGATTCCCAGGACAAGCATGCGTCCGAGTGTAAAGTGCCCACGCGCCACGCTGGCGGCATGGTTGTTGCTGCTGCGGGTGCACCACAAGCGCCCACGATGAAATCCGGACTCAGCTTCCTTGTCGCCGCCCGCCAGAGCGAGATCGGCGAACTCGAACAGCTCGCCAAGACCAGCGAGCTGGTCAACGTGATCGGCCGCCTCATCCATGCGTTGCAGCGCGAGCGCGGCATCTCCAACATCTTCCTGGGCACACACGGCAGCCGCTTCGGGGACCAGCGCCGCCAGCAGATCGCCGAGTGCGACGAGGTCGAACAACGGGTGCGCGAACACTTCGACGCGCTGGACACCGACGCCTATCGCGCCTACAACGGCTCACGCCTGTTCAGCCGCATTGCCTTCGTGCTGCACGGGCTCGACGCCCTGCCCGGCCTGCGACAGCGCATCAGCACCATGGCGTTGCCGCCCGAAGAATCCACCGCCGCCTTCGTGCGCCTCATCGCCGGTTTGCTGGCCGTGGTGTTCGAAGCGGCCGACAGCGCGACCGACCCGGAAATCTCGCGCGCGCTGGTGGCGCTGTTCAACTTCATGCAGGGCAAGGAATTCGCCGGGCAGGAACGCGCCTTCGGTGCCTTCGTCTTCGCTTCTGGCCATGCGGATGCCGCACAGCAGCAGCAATGGCTGCACCTCATCGCGTCGCAGGAGGGCTGCTTCGATGTCTTCACCGACTTCTCCGATGCAGAAGTGCTGGCCTCCTGGCGCGCCAGCGAGAGCGGCGAGACCATGGCCGAGCTCGAGCGCATGCGCCGCATCGGCACCACGCTCAATGCGCGCGGCGCATTCGACACCGACCTGAGCCAGAAATGGTATGACTGCTGCACCCGCCGCATCGATGCGATGAAGATGGTGGAAGACCTGCTCGCCGCCCACCTGCGCATGCTGAGCGAACGCAAGATCGCGCAGGCCCGCGCCGAGTTGCGCGACCAGCAGGCCATCCTCGACGCGTTGTCGCGCGAAGCCGGCGCGGCGAGTCCGGGCGATCCGGCGCAGTACGGCCGCCACCTCGAGCGCTCGGTACTGGGCATGGTGCAGGAACAGTCGCGCCGCCTGCAATCGATGAGCGACGAGCTCGAGACCGTGCGCGCCGCGCTCAATGAACGCAAGGTGGTCGAGCGCGCCAAGGGCCTGCTGATGGCGACCCGCAAGCTCAGCGAGGAAGAAGCGTTCAAGATGCTGCGCCAGACCGCCATGAACCAGAACCGAAAGCTCGTGGAAGTGGCCGAATCGGTGCTGGCGATGGCGGAATACCTTTAGCTGCACCGCACAAAAGCTGTGCCTGGCGCGGCAAGCTCGCACCAGCTTGGCTCCGTCCGACCGGATGGTCGGAAATCGATGGACCCGCCATTCGACGTCGCCGGAACCGCGTGCTCCAGAGGGGAAACAGGCCAGCGGGCGCGCACGATCCCGATGGCGCGGCCAGGCTCGGCAACTGCTGGCACATTTTCTGCTTGAAGTGCAGCAAGGTCAGGCCAACGGCGGTCTGCCCGCAAGCCCTCCAAGGCTTACGTTTGGACAACGGCGTCCATTTCCCATCTGCGAAAGCAGATGCGAGATGGACGCCGTTTTTTATTTCAACTTCGAAAACCCGACGCATCAGGAGTTCACATGCAAGACCACGCTTCCGCCAACGCCTCCGGCGTGACACGCCGCTCCGTCCTGAAAGCCGCTGCCGGTGCAGCCGCCTCCGGCGGCTTGTGGCCCGGGATCGTTTCAGCGCAAGGCACGTCCCTGGAAACCAAAGCCGCCAAACTCGGCTTCATCGCGCTGACCGACGCCGCGCCACTGTTCGTTGCAGACGAAAAGGGCTTCTTCAAGAAGCATGGCATGACCGAGGTGGAGGTGCTCAAGCAATCTTCATGGGGCACGACCCGCGACAACCTCGTCCTGGGCTCGAAGTCCGGGGGCATCGATGGCGCCCACATCCTCACACCGATGCCCTACCTCATCAGCACCGGCGCGACAACGGCCAACAACGTCCAGGTGCCGATGAACATCCTGGCCCGTCTCAACCTGGGTGGCCAATGCATCTCGGTGGGCAACGAGTACAAGGACATGAAGGTCGGACTGGATACCAAAGATTTCGGCAAGGCGCTGCTCGCCAAGCGCGTGAAGACCGGCAAGTCCGTGAATGCGGCGATGACTTTCCCCGGCGGCACCCACGACATGTGGATCCGCTACTGGATGGCGGCCGGCGGTGTCGACCCGAACAAGGACATCACCACCATCGTGGTGCCGCCCGCGCAGATGGTGGCCAACATGAAAGTCGGCAGCATGGACACGTTCTGCGTCTGCGAGCCCTGGAACCGCCAGCTCATCAACCAGAAAATCGGCTACACGGCCCTCACGACCAGCGAGCTGTGGATGAACCATCCCGAGAAAGCGTTTGCGATGCGGGCCGACTACGTGCAGGCCAATCCGAACGCAACCAAGGCGCTGCTCAAGGCCGTCATGGAAGCGCAGATGTGGTGCGAAGACCCCGCGAATCGCGCCGAAGTTGCGGAGATCTGTTCGCGCCGCCGCTGGATCAACGCTCCCGTCGAAGACGTGATCGACCGCGTCAAGGGTGACTTCGACTACGGAACCGGCCGCATCGAGGCCAACAGCAAGTTCCAGATGCGCTTCTGGAAAGACAACGCCAGCTATCCGTACCAGAGCCACGACCTGTGGTTCCTCACGGAAAACATCCGCTGGGGCTACCTGCCGCCCAACCTGGACACCAAGGCGCTGATCGCCAAGGTCAATCGCGAGGACATCTGGCGCCAAGCGGCAAAGGAACTCGGAGTCGCGGCCAAGGACATTCCCGCATCGACTTCGCGCGGTGTCGAGAAGTTCTTCGACGGCAAGGTCTTCGATCCGGCCAATCCGAAGAAATACCTCGACAGCCTGTCGATCAAGTACCTCAAGAGCGCCTGACAGCTCGCGCACCACAAATCCACGGAGCACCCATGAGCAGCACAGAAACCATCGAACCGATCCGGCTCGCGGCACCAGACGAGCCTTCGAAAGCCGCTGTCTGGCTGACGGGGAAGGCGCGCACGCTCGCGGCCCATATCGTCCCGCCCCTCGTGATTCTCGCGATCCTGCTGCTCGTCTGGGAGGCGTGGGGCACGCGCCCCGGCGCGGCGCTTCCCCCGCCCAGCAAGGTCGTGCAGGACACCTGGGAGCTGATCGTCCACCCGTTCTACGACAACGGCGGCAACGATGTCGGCATTGCATGGCAACTGCTTGCCAGCCTCAAGCGGGTCGCCTATGGCTACGCGCTGGCAGTGGTGGCCGGTGTGAGCCTCGGTGTGCTCGTGGGGCAGTCGACCTGGGCATTGCGCGGCCTCGATCCCATCTTCCAGGTTCTGCGCACGGTTCCTCCGCTGGCCTGGCTTCCGATCTCGCTGGCGGGCTTCCGCGACGGCCATCCTTCCGCGATCTTCGTGATCTTCATCACTTCGGTCTGGCCGATCATCATCAACACGTCCATTGGTGTGCGCAACATTCCCGACGACTACCGGAACGTGGCGAAGGTGATCCGGCTCAATGGCATCGAATACTTCTCCAAGATCATGCTGCCAGCCGCCGCGCCCTTCATCTTCTCGGGACTGCGTATCGGCGTCGGCCTGTCGTGGCTTGCCATCGTGGCGGCGGAGATGCTCATCGGCGGCGTGGGCATCGGCTTCTTCATCTGGGACGCGTGGAACTCCTCGCGCATCAGCGACATCATCCTGGCGCTCGTTTATGTGGGATTGATCGGGTTCCTCCTCGATCGCATCGTGGCCTGGATCGGCCGCCTGGTCACCCGCGGCACCTCGGCCAGTTGATTGCAGGAAGGAAACGGATCATGAGCGACGCATACCTCAGCCTGTCCCGCGTGGACATGACATTCGCCAGCAAGGGCGGCACAACCAATCCGGTGCTGCGCAATATCAATCTCGATGTGAAGCGCGGGGAGTTCATTTCCCTGATCGGGCACTCGGGCTGCGGCAAGTCGACGGTGCTCAACATCGTCGCCGGCCTGCTCAAGTGCACGGGCGGCGGTGTCATCGTCGACGGCAAGGAAGTCAACGCCCCGGGCCCCGATCGCGCGGTGGTTTTCCAGAACCACTCGCTGCTGCCCTGGCTCACCGTCTGGCAGAACGTGGAGATCGCGGTCAACAAGATTTTCCGCGACAGCAAGACCGCTGCCGAACGCAAGGCATGGATCGAACACAACCTCGAGATGGTCAGCATGGCGCACGCCTTGCACCGGCTTCCCTCCGAAATTTCCGGCGGCATGAAGCAGCGCGTGGGCATCGCCAGGGCGCTGGCCATGGAGCCGAAGGTTCTTCTTCTGGACGAACCGTTCGGGGCTCTCGATGCCCTGACGCGCGCCCACCTGCAGGACGAAGTGATCCGCATCCAGGGCGAGCTCGGCAACACGGTGCTCATGATCACCCACGATGTCGACGAAGCCGTGCTTCTGTCCGATCGCGTCGTGATGATGACCAACGGACCAGCCGCAACCATCGGCCAGATCATGGACGTGCCGCTGCCGCGTCCGCGCAATCGCCTCGCCCTGGTCGAAAACCCTGTCTACAACCATTGCCGCCAGGAAATCCTCACCTTCCTCTACGAGAAGCAGCGCAAGGTGGAGCCCATCTCTTTGCGCAACGCCTCCGCAGATCCGGTGGCCATGCGCGCCTGAACGACGTTTCGAAGACGAGTCCACTCACCGGAGAACCACGATGACACCCCAACAGATCTCGCTCGTGCAGTCCAGCTTCGCCAAAGTGGTGCCCATCGCCGAACAGGCGGCAGCGCTGTTCTATGCGCGCCTCTTCGAGCTCGCACCCGAAGTGCGCCCGCTCTTCAAGGGCGACATGGCAGAACAGGGCCGCAAGCTCATGGCCATGCTCGGCATGGTGGTGAACGGCCTCACGCGGCTGGAAACCATCGTGCCCGCCGCGCAGAAACTCGGCGAACGGCACAACGCGTATGGCGCGAAGCCGGAGCACTACGCCGTCGTCGGTGCTGCATTGCTCGACACGCTGGCCAAGGGCCTGGGCGACGACTTCACACCCGAAGTCCGTGATGCGTGGACCGAGGCCTACGGCACGCTGGCCGGTGTGATGGTCGACGCGCAGAAGGCAGCAGCCGAAAAGGCGCCCGAGGTCGCGTGATGCTCTCCCCCGTCCAGAACACATCCGCCGCCGGCGAAAAGTCCGGCACCGGCCGCCAGAAGCTGGTGATGGTCGGCAACGGCATGGCCGGCGTGCGCGCGCTCGAAGAGTTGCTGAAGGTCGCGCCCGACCTCTACGACATCACCGTCTTCGGTGCCGAACCGCATCCCAACTACAACCGCATCCTGCTGTCGCCGGTGCTTGCCGGTGAGCAGACGCTGGACGAGATCGTGCTCAACAGCTGGGCCTGGTACGACGAGAACGGCATCACGCTGCATGCCGGCAAGAAGGTGACCGAGGTCGATCGCGTGCACCGCATCGTGCGCGCGAAAGACGCCGATGGCAACACTGTCGAAGCCCCCTACGACCGGCTGCTGCTCGCCACCGGCTCCAACCCGTTCATCCTGCCCGTGCCGGGCAAGGACCTGCCGGGCGTTCTGGCCTACCGCGACATTGCCGACACGCAGGCCATGATCGACGCCGCGGCGAAGTACAGGAAAGCAGTGGTGATCGGTGGCGGCCTGCTCGGCCTCGAAGCCGCCAACGGACTGATGAAGCGCGGCATGGAAGTGGCCGTGGTGCATGTCTCGCCCTGGCTGATGGAGCGCCAGCTCGACAAGGTCGCGGGCGGGCTGCTGCAGAAATCGCTGGAAGAGCGCGGCATGACGTTCCTGATCGGCGCGCAGACGCAGGAGCTCGTGGCTGGCTCCGGGGGTCGCGTGAAAGCCGTGAAGTTCAAGGACGGCACGGAAGTGGACGCCGACCTCGTCGTCATGGCCGTGGGCATCCGCCCCAACACGGCGCTGGCCGAGGCCATGCGCATCCATTGCGACCGCGGCATTGTCGTCACCGACACCATGCAGACCGTCACCGACGCGCGCATCTACGCCGTGGGCGAATGCGCGAGCCATCGCGGCATCGCCTACGGTCTTGTCGCGCCGCTGTTCGAGCAAGGCAAGGTCGTGGCCAACCATCTGGCGCAACACGGCATCGGGCGTTACCAGGGCTCGCTCACCTCGACCAAGCTCAAGGTCACGGGCATCGACCTGTTCTCCGCCGGTGCATTCATGGGCGGCGAAGGGACCGAAGAGATCGTGATGAGCGATCCGTTCGGCGGCGTGTACAAGAAGCTCGTCATCAAGGACGACAAGCTGGTCGGCGCGTGCCTCTATGGCGACACGGTGGACGGCAGCTGGTACTTCAAGCTGCTGCGCGAAGGCCGCAGCATCGGCGACATCCGGGACAAGCTGATGTTCGGCGAGTCGAACATCGGTGACGTGGGCCACGAAGGGCACAGCAAGGCCGCGAGCATGCCCGACGAGGCCGAAGTCTGCGGCTGCAACGGCGTGAACAAGGGCACCATCTGCAAGGCCATCAAGGACAAGGGCCTGTTCACGCTGGATGAAGTGCGCAAGCACACCAAGGCCAGCGCGAGCTGCGGTTCGTGCACGGGCCTCGTCGAGCAGATCATCATGTTCACCGCCGGTGGCGACTACTCGGCCACGCCGAAGAAGAAGGCCATCTGCGCCTGTACCGACCACAGCCACGAGGACGTCCGGCAGGCCATCCGCACGCCTTTGCCCGATGGCAGCAAGCTGCTGACCATCGACGGCGTGTACCGCGCACTCTCGTGGCGCACGCCGAACGGTTGCGCGACCTGCCGTCCGGCGGTGAACTACTACGTCACCAGCACCTGGCCCAAGGAAGCGAAAGACGATCCGCAGAGCCGCTTCATCAACGAGCGCTCGCACGCCAACATCCAGAAGGACGGCACGTATTCCGTCATCCCGCGCATGTGGGGCGGCGAGACCACGGCCGACGAGTTGCGCCGCATCGCGGACGCGGTGGACAAATACAAGATCCCGACGGTGAAGGTGACGGGCGGCCAGCGCATCGACCTGCTGGGCGTGAAGAAGGAAGACCTGCAGAACGTCTGGAAGGACATCGGCATGCCGTCGGGTCATGCGTATGCCAAGGCACTGCGCACGGTGAAGACCTGCGTCGGCAGCGAATGGTGCCGCATGGGCACGCAGGACAGCACGCAGATGGGCAAGGACCTGGAGCGCGCGATGTGGCGCATGTACGCGCCGCACAAGGTGAAGTTCGCCGTGAGCGGCTGCCCGCGCAACTGCGCGGAGGCCGGCATCAAGGACGTCGGCATCATCGGCGTGGACAGTGGCTGGGAGATGTACATCGCCGGCAACGGTGGCATCAAGACCGAGGTGGCGCATTTCTTCGTGAAGCTCAAGACGGCCGCCGAGGTGCTGGAATACACCGGCGCGTTCTGCGAGCTGTACCGCCAGGAAGGCTGGTACCTCGAGCGTACGGTGCACTACGTCAACCGCGTCGGCCTGGACTATGTGAAGAAGCGCATCCTCGACGACCACGAAGGCCGCAAGGCGCTGTGGGAACGCCTGCAGTTCGCGCTGGATGGCGAGCCCGACCCGTGGTTCGAGTTCGACAAGGCGTCGGTGGACACGCGGCAGTTCGCACCGGTGGCGATGAGCGGGGGTGCTGCATGAGCGCCGTCCTGCAAACACCGGTGGCGCACGACGCCGTCGTGCAGCCTGACTGGTTCGCGGTGTGCAGCGTGGAGGAAATTCCCGTGCTCGGCTCGCGCCGCGTCGCCCGCCCCGGGCTGATCGATGTGGCGGTGTTCCGCAATTCCGAAGACCAGGTGTTCGCCCTGCTCGACCGCTGCCCTCACAAGGGCGGTCCGCTGTCGCAGGGCATCGTGTTCGGCACCAGCGTGGCCTGCCCGCTGCACAACTGGACGATCGGCCTGGACGACGGGTGCGCCAGGGAGCCGGACGTCGGCTGTACGCCGCGCTTCTCGCTGAAGGTGGATGCGGGCACGGTGTACCTGGACGCGAATGAACTGAAGACGCTGGGCGCAGACCTCGCTGCACCCATGGCCGGACCGGCCCGCCGCACGGTGATGCTGACCGCAGTCTGAACTGCCGCACCGCACGTCACGCACCACCACGCAGCCATGCCAAGCGCCGCCATCCAGGAGACGCGCTCCACCTGCCCGTATTGCGGCGTGGGTTGCGGTGTGCTGATCGAATCGCGCGGTGACCAGATCACCGGCGTGCGCGGCGACCCGGATCACCCGGCCAACTTCGGCCGGCTGTGCACCAAGGGCTCGACCCTGCATCTCACCGCGCAGCACAACGTGACGTGGCAGACACGTCTGCTGCAACCGATGCAGCGGATGACACGCGGCGCCCCGGCGCAGCCCGTGTCGTGGGACAGCGCGCTGGACACAGCCGCAGAAGCATTCGCGCGCATCATCCAGGATCACGGGACCGATGCCGTCGGCTTCTACATCTCGGGCCAGTTGCTCACCGAGGACTACTACGTCTTCAACAAGCTGGCCAAGGGCCTCATCGGCACCAACAACATCGACACCAACTCGCGCCTGTGCATGAGCAGCGCGGTCGCCGGCTACAGGAAGACGCTGGGTGCCGATGCGCCGCCCACCTGCTACGACGACGTGAACCATGCGGACTGCATCTTCATCGTCGGCAGCAACACGGCATACGCGCACCCCATCCTGTTCCGCCGCATCGAGGACGCGAAGGCGCGCAACCCGCAGATGAAGATCGTCTTCTGCGACCCGCGTCGCACCGACACCGCCGAAATCGCCGACCTGTACCTGCCGCTCCAGCCCGGCACCGACGTGATGCTGTTCCACGGCATGCTGCACCTCATGCTGTGGGAAGGCTGGACCGATGCGGCCTATATCGCGGCGCACACCAGCGGCTTCGACGAACTGCGCAGCGTGGTGCGCGACTGCACGCCCGACCTCGTCGCGCAGACCTGCGGCATCCGCAAGGAAGACCTGTTCACCGCCGCGAAATGGTTCGCCACCTCGCAGGCCACACTCAGCCTCTACTGCCAGGGGCTCAACCAGTCGAGCAGCGGTACGGCGAAGAATGCGGCGCTGATCAACCTGCACCTGGCCACAGCGCAGATCGGCAAGCCGGGCGCGGGGCCGTTCTCGCTGACCGGCCAACCCAATGCGATGGGCGGGCGTGAGGTGGGTGGCTTGGCCAACCTGCTATCCGCACACCGCGACATGGGCAACGAGCTGCATCGCGCGGAAGTCGCCGCGCTGTGGGGCGTGCCGTCCGTCCCGTCGAAACCCGGCAAGACCGCTGTGGAGATGTTCCAGGCGGCGGCCGACGGCGAGATCCGTGCGCTGTGGATCGCCTGCACCAACCCGGCGCAGTCCATGCCCGACCAGGCCACGGTGCGCCGTGCGCTCGAACGCGCGGAATTCGTCGTGGTGCAGGAAGCCTTCGCCACCGCCGCGACCTGCGACTATGCCGACCTGTTGCTGCCTGCCACCACCTGGGGCGAAAAGGAAGGCACCGTGACGAACAGCGAGCGTCGCATCAGCCGCGTCCGAGCCGCCGTGCCAGCGCCGGGCGAGACCCGGCACGACTGGCGCATCGCCGTGGATTTCGGACAGCGACTCGCCAAGCGCCTCGGACGCAGCGAACACCTGATGCGCTACGACACGCCCGAGTCCATCTGGGCCGAACATCGCGAATCGACGCGCGGGCGCGACCTCGACATCACGGGCCTGAGCTACGCGATGCTCGATGCGCAAGGCCCCCAGCAGTGGCCGCTGCGCGAAGGCGAGGCTGCCGGAAAAGTGCGACTGTATGAAGACGGCGTCTTCCCGACCGCCGACGGCCGCGCGCGCTTCGCGCCTGTCGCGTATCGCCCCGTCGCCGAACAACGCGAATCGCGCTATCCCTTCTCACTGACCACCGGCCGGTTGCGCGACCAGTGGCACGGCATGACGCGCACCGGCACGCTCGGCCGCCTGTTCGGCCACGTGTCCGAACCCGTCGTCCAGATGAATCCGCAGGACATGGCGCGCCGGCTGCTGAAGGACGGCGACCTGGTGCACGTGACCAGCAAGCGCGGCTCCATCGTGCTTGCGGTGCAGGCCAGCAACGAGATCAACGTGACGCAGGCGTTCATCGCCATGCATTGGGGCGAGGAATTCCTTTCCGGGATATCGTCCACAGGCGCGCGGCTTGCCGGCGTGAATGCGATCACCACGTCGGCATATTGCCCGGACTCCAAGCAGCCAGAGCTCAAGCACGCGGCGGTGAAAATCCTCAAGGCGGAGTTGCCGTGGAGCCTGTTCGCCATGGCCTGGTTGCCGGGAGATGCGCTGCATGCACGCCGGCAGGAGTTGCGTACGCTGATGTCGCTGTTCCCTTTCGCCAGCTGTGTGCCGTTTTCCAACCATGCGCCGCTGGGCGACGCCGCACACGAACGCCATGGCCTGCTGTTCCGGGCCGCCGCGTTCGAGGCTCCCTCCGCCGCCGTGCTTGCACGTCTCGAAGCTGCGCTCGACCTCGACACAACCGCGACACTGCGCTACGTCGACGCACGTCGGCAACAACACCGCTCCGCGCGTCTTGCTCAGACGGGCGGCAAGGTATCGCTCGAAGGATTCATGCTCGCCGGCGATACATCGGCAGAAGCCTGGATCCGCGCCGTATTGCAGGAAGAACTCCCCGCGCAGACCTATGGCCGCATGATGCTCGCGCCCGGTGTGAAGCCGCCGGTTGCCGTCGCCGCGCGCGGCAAGGCCGTCTGCAGCTGCTTCAACGTGGCCGAGACGGCCATTGCAGGGCACCTCGCGCAATGCCCAGGAAGCGATGAAGAACGCCTCTCTTCGCTGCAAGGCGCGCTGAAATGCGGCACCAACTGCGGCTCCTGCGTGCCCGAACTCAAGCGCCTGGTCCGCAGCACGCCCGCGCTGCGGGAAGCCGCATGAACCGCGGCCTCCCCTTCATTCACCTTATGACTCAAAGTCATCAGTGATCGCGGACAATCGCAGCCATGGGCATCGGTCAGTACATCAAGGAAATCGGACGCGGCAAGGAAGGCGCGCGCGCCATCACGCGCGAGCAGGCCTGCGACCTGTTCGGCCAGGTGCTGGACGGCACCGTGACCGACCTGGAAATCGGCGCGTTCTGCCTCGCCATGCGCATCAAGGGCGAGACGACCGACGAGATGATGGGTTTCCTCGACGCCACCCATGCGCGGGTGGCTGCGTTTCCTGCCACGGCAAAGCCCGTCATCGTGCTGCCCAGCTACAACGGTGCACGCCGCCTGCCCGTGCTCACGCCGCTGCTTGCGTTGCTGATCGCGCGTGAAGGCCTGCCGGTGCTGATGCACGGCATGCGGACCGAGGCGCGCCGTGTGCTCGCCAGCGATGTCCTGTCGGCCCTGGGCATCGCAGCGCTGGATTCGCCGGGGGCCATCCCTGCCGCAACAGTGGCGCACATCGAGACGAAATCACTGCACGCGGGGCTCGCCCGCCTGCTCGCGGTGCGCGAGGTCGTCAACCTGCGCAACCCTGGTCACAGCGTCGTGAAGCTGCTGGCGCCGTGCGCCGGTCCGTCGCTGCTCGTCACCAGTTACACGCACCCCGAATACCTGGACATGCTTCACGAGACTTTTTCCTCGCGCCGCATGAACGTCCTGATCTCGCGTGGGCTGGAAGGCGAAGTGGCCGCCGACCCGCGCCGCCATCCACGCTACGACGCTTTCATCGACGGTCAACGGCATGTGCTGGCCGAGCAACAGCCAGGCACGCTGACGGAAGTGCCCGGCCTCGTGACCGGGATCGATGTCGATTCCACCGCCCGCTGGACGCAGCGCGTGCTGGCTGGCGACCTGCCCGTTCCCGATGCCATCGCGCAGCAGGTGGCCCATATCGTGCATACGGTGAAGCTCATGGAATCCCCGGTCACCAATGCCATCGTCGCCACTGCGGAGCACGCCCTGTGACGGACGCACATGATCTCTCGCATCCGCGGCACATGGGCCGTTGCACGCTCGTTGGCGCCGGTCCGGGCGACCCGGAGCTGCTCACGATCAAGGCGATGAAGGCCATACAAGCCGCCACCGTGCTGCTGGTGGACGACCTCGTGAGCGATGCAGTGACAGCCTACGCCCGCCCCGACGCGCGCATCGTGCACGTGGGCAAGCGCGGCGGCTGCAAGAGCACGCCACAGGCCTTCATCGAGAAGCTCATGATCACCGCCGTGCTGGAGGGCGAGAACGTCGTGCGACTCAAGGGCGGCGATCCGTTCATCTTCGGACGCGGCGGTGAAGAAATCGAGCACCTGCGCGAAGCCGGCATCGAAGTGGAAGTCGTCAGTGGCATCACGTCCGGGCTGGCGGCGGCCACAGCGCTGGGCGTGCCGCTCACGCATCGCGAGCACGCGCACGGCGTCGTGTTCGTCACCGGACATGCCAAGCCCGGCGACCGAGGCACCGACTGGCGGCAACTTGCGGCAACCGCGCGCAGCGCAAAGCTCACGCTCGTGATCTACATGGGTATTTCCAAGGCAGCGAGCATCCAGGACCAGTTGCTGGACGGACTGCCGGCTTCCACGCCTGTCGCGATCATCGAAAAGGCCAGCCTTGCGGAGCAGCGCCACACCGTCGCCACGCTCGGCGAACTCGACGCCGTGATCGCGCGCGATGGACTGGCGAGCCCCTGCGTGATCGTCGTCGGCGACGTGCTGTCCGGTCTTGCAGCCGCTCAGGCCGATGCGGCGCAGCGCCGGCTGGCCTGATTCACGGCCTGAACGTGCTCGAAAAACTCAACGACCTGTCCGAAAGCCATGGCGAAATGAAGCCCGGGCAGGGCATCATCAGCGGCGTCATCGCGATGTCGCTGGCCATCCTGAGCTTCCTTGCCGTCCTCGCTTTCATCTTTCCCGAGTACCTCACCACGCCGGAACTGCGCAAAAGCTACGACGTGAACGTCATGCGCAAGCTGCTGTTCGCGGCCATGGTGATCGCGGGTGGACTGTCGCTGGTCAACATCATCTTCAACCGGTCGCGCTGGTTGTCCACCTTTGCATTCGTCCTGGTGGCACTGGCCGCATTCCTCGGTGGAAACAAGGTCGACGTGGACCCGAACTTTCCCGACAACACGCCCTACATCGGCCTGGACTGGTTCATCCTCGACCTGCTGGGCTCGTCGCTGATCTTCATCTTCATCGAAAAGCTGTTCGCCCTGCGCAAGGACCAGCCGGTGTTCCGCGCCGAATGGCAGACCGACTTGCACCACTTCATCGTCAACCACATGATCGTGGGCTTCGTGCTGCTGGCCACCAACCTGATGGTGCACAAGTTCTTCGGCTGGGCCGCACACGACGGCATCCGTGGCTGGGTGGCGGGCCTGAACTTCTGGGTGGCGCTGTTCCTCATCGTCCTCGTCGCCGATCTGGTGCAGTACTGGACGCACCGCGCCTATCACGAGGTGCCGGTGCTGTGGCGCCTGCATGCCGTGCACCACAGCGTGAAGAGCATGGACTGGCTCGCCGGTTCGCGCCAGCACATCCTGGAGCTGCTCATCACCCGCACACTGGTGCTCGCTCCGATCTACGTCCTGGGCTTCACGAAGGAGGTGATCGACGCATACATCGTCATCGTCGGCTTCCAGGCGGTGTTCAACCATGCCAACGTGAGCGTGCGGCTCGGCCCGCTGCGCTACCTCATCGTCACGCCCAACTTCCATCACTGGCACCACAGCCAGGACCAGGACGCACTGGACAAGAACTACGCCGCGCACTTCGCTTTCCTCGACTACGCGTTCGGCACCGCCGTGAAGAGCGACAAGGTGTGGCCCGAAAAATACGGTGTACTCGGCGACTATGTGCCGAACGGCTTTTTCAGGCAATTGAAGTTCCCATTCACCTGGAAAGGCTGAGTCCTGGAAAGGCAAGGCATTTGAATTTCGACGCCGTCATCATCGGCGCCGGCGCCGCCGGTCTCTTCTGCGCAGGCATTGCGGGCCAGCGCGGGCTGAAGGTGCTCGTCATCGACCACAGCGGCAAGGTGGCGGAGAAGATCCGCATTTCCGGCGGCGGGCGCGCCAACTTCACCAACCGGGACCTCGACGTGCGGGCGCCGCACAAGCACTTCCTGGGCGCGAACCCGAACTTCTGCCGCTCGGCGCTCAGCCGCTACACGCCGCAGGATTTCCTGTCGCTCATGCAGCGGCATGGCGTGCCCTTCCACGAAAAACACAAGGGCCAGATGTTCTGCGACCGCTCGGCCGGCGACCTGATCGATCTGCTGCTGGCCGAATGTGCGGCCGGCGGCGTGGAGCACTGGCAACCTTGCGCCGTGAATGCAGTGCGCACCGGAAGCGGCTCCCGCTACGAGATCGACACCGATCGCGGCACTGTGCAGGCGCACAGCGTCGTCGTCGCCACGGGCGGGTTGTCGATCCCCAAGATCGGTGCCACCGATTTCGGCCACCGTCTGGCGAAGCAATTCGGTTTGCGCATGGTCGAAACACGACCCGCCCTCGTGCCACTCACCTTCGACGGTGCCGCCTGGGCACCTTATGCCGGGCTTGCCGGCCTGGCGCTGCCCGTGCGCATCGAAACAGGGGCGAAGAAGGAACGCATGGCGTTCGATGAGGACCTGCTGTTCACCCACCGCGGCCTGTCGGGTCCGGGGGTTCTCCAGATTTCGAGCTATTGGCGCCCCGGCACGCCGCTGCGCATCGACCTCGCACCCGGACAGGACGTGGCCGCCCGCCTCGGCGATGCCAAGGCGAATTCGCGCAAGCGCATCGCCAACGAACTGGCGAACCTGCTGCCCTCGCGGCTGGCCGAGGCCTGGGTTTCGCGCGATGAAGCGCTGCAGCGCCCGGTGAACGAGGCCTCGGACAAGGCACTCACCCAGCTCGCCGGGCAGGTTTCGCGCTGGGAGATCACCCCGTCCGGCACCGAGGGTTATGCCAAGGCCGAGGTCACGGCGGGCGGTGTGGACACGCGCGACCTGTCATCCCAAACACTGGAATCGACGGTTCCCGGGCTGTTTTTCATCGGTGAAGTGGTGGATGTGACCGGCTGGCTCGGCGGTTACAACTTCCAGTGGGCCTGGAGCAGCGCTCACGCCTGCGCGCAGGCGCTCCCGCGGCGAGCAGCACTGGCTGCCTGACGGCACACCCGGCCCGGCTTGCCCGGCCCCTCAAAAGCGTTATAATTCAAGGCTTTGCTGGCAAACCCCAACGGCCTGATCAACACTAGTTGGGGACTATTTCGCGACGCAAGAAGCCGGAGCCCGATCTTCTCCAGCCTCCTCTGCCCGCACATTGACGGAAATCCATTACGTAATGACTACGATCCGCGTAAAAGAAAACGAACCGTTTGACGTGGCCCTGCGCCGCTTCAAGCGCACCATTGAAAAGCTGGGCCTTCTGACCGACCTGCGCGCGCGCGAGTTCTACGAAAAGCCCACTGCTGAACGCAAGCGCAAGAAGGCCGCCGCCGTCAAGCGTCACTACAAGCGCGTTCGCAGCATGCAGCTGCCCAAGAAGCTGTACTGAGCGCCGGGCTTCTCGCAAGCCTGACAGGCTCGCCCGGGGACGCCCTGGCGAGCCTTTGTTTTTTGTCCACCCCTTTGTCCACCCCATTCACCAGGGACACACCATGAGCCTCAAGGAAAAGATCACCGAAGACATGAAGTCCGCCATGCGCGCCAAGGACACCGAGCGCCTGGGCACCATCCGCCTGCTGACTGCGGCGATGAAGCAGAAAGAAGTGGACGAACGGATCGAACTCGACGACGTGGCCGTGGTCGCCATCGTGGACAAGCTCATCAAGCAGCGCAAGGACAGCATCGAGGCGTTCCAGAAGGCCGATCGCCAGGACCTGGCCGACAAGGAAGCGTCCGAGATGAAAGTGCTGGAGGCCTACCTGCCCCAGCGTCTGGGCGCGGAAGAGATCGCTGCGGAAGTGAAGGCGATCGTCGCCGAGCTGGGCGCCAAGGGCCCCGGCGACATGGGCAAGGTCATGGGCGCGGTGAAATCACGCCTGGCCGGCAAGGCCGAGATGGGCCAGGTCAGCGCCGCGGTGAAGGCCGCACTGGCCGGTTGATCAGGACCCTGCAACCTTCATCCGGTTGATCAGCACCGAGCCGACCGTCTTCGCGCCGTAGTTGTAGGCATCCGCGCCGATGGCCTGGATGCCCTTGAACATGTCCTTCAGATTGCCCGCAATGGTGATCTCCTGCACCGGAAACGCGATGCGGCCCTTCTCGACCCAGAAGCCGCTCGCGCCGCGCGAATAGTCACCGGTCACGTAATTCACGCCCTGCCCCATCAGCTCGGTCACGAAGAGGCCGGTGCCGAGCTTGCGCAGCATTTCGTCCAGGTCGTCCTGCGCGCGCGTGAGGCGCGAGGTGAGCGTGAGGTTGTGTGAACCGCCTGCGTTCCCGGTGGTGCGCATGCCAAGCTTGCGTGCGGAATAGGTGCTCAGGAAATAGCCCTGCACCACACCGGCGTCGACCACCTTGCGCGCACGCGTGGTCACGCCTTCTTCGTCGAACGGTGCACTGCCCTTGCCGCGCAGCACGTGCGGGTCTTCGTCCACATGGATGTGATCGGGAAACACCTTCTTGCCCATCGCATCCGGCAGGAACGTGCTCTTGCGATACAGCGCGCCGCCACTCACGGCCTGCACGAACGAGCCGAGCAGCCCCGCAGCGAGCGGGGACTCGAACAAGACCGGGCATTGCGTCGTCGCGATCTTGCGTGCCTTCAGGCGGCTGAGGGCGCGCTCGGCAGCGTAACGGCCCACGGCCTTCGCACCCGCCAGTTCCCCGGGCGAACGCATGGAGCTGTACCACGCGTCGCGCTGCATGTCGTCGCCCTTGCCTGCAATCGGCGCCACCGAGATGCTGTGGCGCGAACTCGCGTATCCGCCGCGGAAACCATGCGTATGCGCGCTGAAGAAATGGCTCTGCTGCGCGGAGACGCCAGCGCCTTCGCTGTTGGTGATCCGCCGATCGGTCGAGAGCGCAGCGGCCTCGCATTCCAGCGCCAGTTTTGCGGCGGCTTCGCTGTCGATGCTCCACGGATGGAACAGGTCCAGCTCGGGATGTTTGCGCGAGATGTCTGCTTCATCGGGAAGTCCCGCCACGGGGTCTTCGGCCGTGAAGCGGGCGATGTCGTAGGCCGCCTGCACCGTCTGCTCGATGGCCTTCTGCGAGAAGTCCGATGTGCTGGCGTTGCCGCGGCGCTTGCCGACGTAGACCGTCACGCCGAGCGATTTGTCGCGGTTGCGCTCCACGGTCTCGATCTCGCCCTTGCGCACGCTGACCGACAGGCCGCAACCTTCGGAGGCTTCCGCGCCAGCGTTGGTCGCGCCGAGCTTCTTCGCATGTGCCAGTGCGCTGTCGACCAGTTCTTCAAACCGGGCTCGGCTGTAGCTGAAGCCGCTGTCGGCTTTCGCCGCCTTTTGCTGTTTTCGCTGTGCAGGTAGGGTCATATCGAAGGCTATGATACTTGGGACAACATTTCCCCTCCCATGTCCCGCAAACCCAAAAAAGGCTACTTCGTGCGCGGCCAGTTCGTGGCCGAAGGCAGCGAGCTCGACCTCGAGCTCAAGGCCGAGCTCAAAGGCACGACAGAGCTGAGCAAGACCGACCTCAAGAAAGAAAGCGCCGAGCAGCAACAGCTCGGCGAAGCACTGCTCACGCTGCGCCCCGACCTGCTCGATCGCCTCGACCTGCCGGAGAAGCTGCTCGAAGCGCTGGCCGAGGTGCGCCGCATCACCAATTTCGAAGGCCGCCGCCGGCAGATGCAGTTCATCGGCAAGCTCATGCGAAAGCTGGACGACGAGGTGCTCGAAGCCGCGCGCGCAGCGCTGGTCGAGCAGCACAGCGGCTCCGCACGCGAGACGATCGCGCTGCACCTGGCCGAGCAATGGCGCGACCGCCTCATCGAAAGCGACGATGCCGTCGCCGAATGGCTCACGCTGCATCCGGACACCGACTCGCAGCAACTGCGTGCCCTGGCACGCCAGGCACGCAAGGACGCGAAGCCGTCGAAACCCGGCGAGGCCGCGCGTCATGGCCGCGCATACCGCGAGATCTTCCAGCTCGTTCGCGAGGCGCTGTCCCGGGACGCCGCGCAGGTCGACGGAGGAACAGACGGTGAGTGACATCCTGGAAAACCCGGGCGCCGGGCCCGTCCGCATCGGCATCGTGTCCATCAGCGACCGCGCGTCGACCGGCGTCTACGAAGACAAGGGCCTTCCCGCGCTGCAGGACTGGCTGACGCGCGCATTGCGCAACCCGATCAGCTTCGAAGCGCGCCTGATTCCCGACGAGAAGGACCGCATCAGCGCGACGCTGATCGAACTCGTGGACGCAGGCTGCTCACTGGTGCTCACCACCGGCGGCACCGGCCCCGCCCCGCGCGACGTGACGCCAGAGGCGACACTGGCCGTCGCCGACAAGGAAATGCCCGGCTTCGGCGAGCAGATGCGCCAGATCAGCCTGAAGTTCGTGCCGACGGCGATCCTGTCGCGACAGGTCGCAGTCATCCGCGGCAAGAGCCTGATCATCAACCTGCCAGGACAGCCGAAGTCGATCGCGGAAACGCTGGAAGGCCTCAAGGGCGCAGATGGCACCCAGATCGTGCACGGCATCTTTGCGGCTGTGCCGTACTGCATCGACCTGATCGGCGGGCCTTACCTCGAAACGAACGACGACGTCTGCAAGGCCTTCCGGCCGAAAAATAAATAACGCCCCGAAGCCGGGCTACTTGCCGACCAACTGGTTCAGCTTCTCGGCTTCGAAGCACTCCTTGCGCGCGGCCTCGTCCGGCACGCAATCGGGCGTGACATGTGCCGCCGACAGCTTCTCGATGGCCTGCCAGATCAACGCGATCTGGTGCTCCTGGCCCGCCGCACTGTCGATGAGCTTGCGCATGGCCTGGCTCAGCGGGTCGTCTTCCTGCGTGACGCCGTAGGCCGAGAACTGCGGCTTGGCGGGCTCGGTCACATCGGCACTGGTGTCCGTCTTCGAGGGAATGATGCGCGCAGGAATGCCCACCGCCGTCGCGCCCGCGGGCACGGGCTTGATGACCACCGCATTGCTTCCGATCTTGGCGCCGTCGCCCACCACGAAGCCGCCCAGCACCTTGGCGCCGGCGCTCACCACGACGTCCTTGCCGAGTGTCGGGTGGCGCTTCTGGCCCTTGTAGAGCGAGGTGCCGCCCAGCGTCACGCCCTGGTAGATCGTGCATCCGTCACCGATCTCAGCGGTCTCGCCGACCACCACGCCCATCGCATGATCGAAGAAGACGCGTTCGCCGATCTTCGCGCCGGGGTGGATCTCGATGCCGGTGAACCAGCGCGAGAAGTTGGAGATGAAACGGGCCAGCCACTTGAAGCCGTGGTTCCAGCACCAGTGGGCGCCCCGATGCAGCACCAGCGCGTGCAGGCCCGGATAACAGGTCAGCACCTCCCACGACGTGCGCGCAGCAGGGTCACGGTCGAGGATGCACTGGATATCGGAACGCAGGCGGTCAAACATGGATGTTGTTCATGTGCTTATGCCGGGCAAGTCTATCGTCTTGTGCCCTGCCCTGCTTCCGACATGGCCTTGGCGATTCCGCGCAGGATGTGGATTTCCTCCTGCGTGAGTTGTGTGCGGTTGAACAGCTGGTTCAGGCGCGGCATCAGCTTGCGCGGCACCGCCGGGTCGAGGAAGCCGATGTCGGCCAGCGCCGTTTCCCAGTGCGCGAGCATGCCGGCGACCTGCTCCGCCCCGGCCCACTGCGGCGCAGTGACGGCGTCCTGAACCTCGAAGCCACCGAGCGCCGTACGCCATTCGTAGGCGATCACCTGAATGGCCGCCCCGAGGTTGAGCGAACCGAACTGCGGATTGGTGGGAATCGACAGGCAGGTATGGCAGCGGTACACATCTTCATTGGCCATGCCGAAACGCTCGGAGCCGAACAGGAAGGCGACGTGGTGCTCTTGCCTGGCCAACGCGGTGAAGTGCTCGCGCGGCGCGCGCGTCGGCGGGCCGAAGTCGCGCGGCGTCATCGCCGTGGCGCACAGGTGGGTCACGCCGTCGATCGCCTCGTCCAGCGTTTCCACGACGCGGGCGTTCTCCAGCACGTCCAGGGCGCCGCTGGCCCGCTGGATGGTTTCCTCCCGGCGCAGCACGTTGGGCCAGCGCGGGGCCACCAGCACCAGATCGTCGAAGCCCATGACTTTCATGGCACGCGCCGCGGCGCCCACATTGCCGGCATGGCTGGTCTGGATCAGGACAAAGCGGGTTTTCATGGTGGCGCGGTAAAATCACGCCATTGTCGCCTCCCGCATCGCCGGGTCGCCCGTTCCGCGCCCGGTGCGCACCGCTCTTCCCTACAACTCATGTCGACCAACCTGCATCCCATGCTCAACGTGGCCATCAAGGCCGCACGCGCCGCTGGCGCCATCATCAACCGCGCCGCGCTCGACGTCGAGTCGGTGCGCATCTCGCAAAAGCAGGTGAACGACTTCGTCACCGAGGTCGATCAGGCGGCAGAGGCCATCATCATCGAAACGCTGCTCACGGCCTACCCGGGCCACGGCATCCTCGCGGAGGAAAGCGGCAGCGAGCATGGCGCCAGGGATTCCGACTACGTCTGGATCATCGATCCGCTGGACGGCACCACCAACTTCATCCACGGCTTCCCGGTCTATTGCGTGAGCATCGCGCTGTCCGTCAAGGGCAAGATCGAGCAGGCCGTCATCTACGACCCGAGTCGCAACGACCTCTTCACCGCCACACGCGGCCGCGGCGCGTACCTCAATGAGCGCCGCATCCGCGTGTCCAAGCGCACCGAGCTGAAGCAGTGCCTCATTTCCACCGGCTTCCCTTTCCGCCCGGGCGACAACTTCAACAACTACCTGCGCATGATGGGCGATGTGATGCAGCGCACCGCCGGCCTGCGCCGACCCGGCGCCGCGGCCCTCGACCTCGCTTACGTGGCGGCCGGCTTTGCCGACGGCTTCTTCGAAACCGGTCTCAACCCCTGGGACGTGGCCGCTGGTTCGCTGCTGGTCACCGAAGCGGGCGGGCTGGTGGGCAACTTCACCGGCGAAGCCGACTTCCTGGAGCAGCGCGAATGCCTGGCGGGCAACCCGCGCATCTACGGCCAGCTGGTGTCCATCCTCGGTCGTTACAGCAAGTTCGCCAGCGCTGGCGAAAAAGCCGCCGTACGTGCGGAAGCCCAGGCGGACCGCGTCACACTGGCCATCGATGGCCCGGCCGGGTCCGCCGATCCGGCCGGCGACGCTGTGCCCGGCCAGCCCACCTGAGCAGGCCCCGGAAAGCTTGAGGGGAAGTTTCCCCAATTCCCAAGCCGGCTTCATTGGGGAAAAATAGCCCGGTAGTGCGTGTAAGAGAATCGTACTATCCTGTGCATTTTGCGGGGTGGATTCTCTTGCCCCAGCCGGAGCCGAATGCAAGAGCCAGCCCCTGCCATTGCGTCCGCAACGTCACGACATGCCGTCGTGCGCGTGATACTGCTGTACGCGGTCTTCTCCGGGCTCTGGATCCTTTTCTCTGACTGGCTGCTCGCCCTGTGGGTATCCAACGCCGAACTGTTGTCGCGCCTGAGCGTGATCAAGGGTTGGCTCTACGTCGGTGTTTCGGCCTTGCTCCTTTACCTAGGCCTGCGCCGCGCGCTGGCGCCAGCCGTTGTGCCGGCAGACGCTGAAGCAGAGGCCCCGGCACACCGCGCTCGCAGCCTTGCGCTCACGCTGGGGGTCATTTCTGCCGGCATCGTTGCCCTGACCTGGGCTGCCATCACCTACACCTACGGCAACTATCGAGAACGGGAAAGTGCACGCCTGGAAGCCATTGCCCAATTGCAGGCGGACCGGATCGCCGGCTGGTTGCGCGAGGTGACCGCACAAGCACGGTATCTCGGCTCGAACCCGCAGGTCGTGCAGCTCTATGCCCGCTGGCGGGAGCGTGGTGACGAAGCGGCGCGCCAGCAACTGATGGCCCTGGTCAAGGATTTCCGCCGTACCACCGTCGCGCACAGCGCCATCCTGCTGGACGAAAACGGAGAAGCGGTGGGTCGCGAGACACCCACCAACCGCAAGATCGCACCGGAACTGAAGGAAACTGCCCTGCAGGCCATGAGCGATGGCCTGGCGCACAACACCAGCATCTACTACCGGGCCGGGACGGAACTGCCACTGCGCATGGATTTCGTCGTTCCCATCGACAAGCCCAGCGGAACCCGGGGCGGCGCCATCGTGCTGCGCATGGACCCGCAGACGACCGTGTTCCCGATGCTGGGCAACTGGCCGCAACCCAACGAAACCGCCGAGACCGCGCTGTGGGCCGCGTCGGGCGACGAAGTCATCCTGCTGTCGGAGCATCAGGAGTCACAGGAGGCAGCGACAGAGCCGCTTCGCATGCGCCTGTCGGAACCGGACCTGCTCGCAGCCCGACTGCTGCGTGGCGAAGTGCAGCCAGGCGGCATGGTCCAGGGCATCGACTATCACGGCCAGCGCGTGCTGGGCGCCGCACGCTTCGTACCGGGCAGCAACTGGCTCCTGCTCGCCAAGATCACGGCCGCCGAGGTCTACGCGCCCGCCCAGCGCGACGCGCTATGGATCGGCTCGGGCGGCTTCCTCGCCCTGATGGCAGCCATCATCACGGCCTGGTTGCTGCGCGAGCGGCAGTACCTGCGCATGGCATTGATGCGACGCGACAGCGAAACCGAACGACTGGGCACGCTCTACCTGCTCGACGCCATCGTCGACAACTCGATCGATGCGATCTACGCCAAGGATCTGCAGGGGCGCTACACGCTCGCCAACCGGCGCACCTGCGAGCTGATCGGGAAACCGCGTGAGGAAATCATCGGCCGCGACGCCAGTTCCCTCATTCCCGCCGAGCTGGCGCAGCGCGTGCGCGAGAACGATCGCAAAGCCAGCGTGAGCCCCGTGCCGCTGACCTTCGAGACCAGCATGGACACGCCGGAAGGACCGGTAGCGCTGCTGGTCACCAAAGGGCCGTTGCGCGACGCGCAGGGCCGCACCATCGGCACCTTCGGCGTGTCGCACGACATCACGCGCCACAGGCTCGCGCAGGCTGCGCTCGAAGCCGGTGAGCAGAAGCTGCGGCTGTTCGTCGAGTACGCCCCTGCCGCCATCGCCATGCTCGACACCGAAATGCGCTACGTCGCCGTCAGCCGCCGCTGGCTGCGCGACTACGGCATCCCGGACCGCGACGTGATCGGCCTGTCGCACTACGAGATATTCCCGGACATCCCCGAACACTGGCGCGCCATCCACCGGCGCTCCCTGCAGGGCGAAATCCACAAGAACGAAGCGGACACCTACCGGCGCGCCGACGGCTCGATGGAATGGGTGCAGTGGGAAATCCACCCCTGGCGCGACCCCGGTGGCGCCATTGGTGGCGTGATGCTGTTCAGCGAAATGCTGACCGAGCGCAAGCGCGCCGAGGTGGCGTTGCGTGAATCGGCCGAACTGCTGCAGGCCGTCGGCGATTCAATGGTGGACCTGATGGCCGTACTCGACGCCAACGGACGCATCATCACCGCCAATGCGGCCTGGCGGCAGCACGAACAGAACGCGGCAGCGCCTGGCGCTGCATACGGCGAGCCGCCGCGGCCGCCACTGGGGGTCGGCACCGACTATCTGGCGGTGTGCGCCGCAGGGCACCCCTCGCCATCCGAAGGCCCGCTGGCCGCGCGTGGCATCCGCGAGGTGATTTCAGGCGCGCGTGACATCTTCACCATCGACTACGGCTGGGGCGAGGGGCATGACGCGCAGTGGTTCGAACTCACGGCCGCACCGCTGCAGATCGCATCGGGCGGCGCAGTCGTCATGCATGCCGACATCACCAACCGGCGCTATGCCGAGATGGCGCTGCTGGAGAGCGAAGCGAACTACCGATCGATGGTGTCGGCACTGAGCGAAGGCGTGATCATCTTTGCGCCCGATGGCAACATCCGCCTCACCAATCCGTCGGCACGTTCGATCCTGGGATCATCGATCACCAACATCGCGGGCACGTCCGAAAAGGCGCTCACCTGGCGACCCATCCGGCGCGACGGCACCCTGTTCCCCGTGGACGAATTGCCGCACATGCGTGCGCTGGCAACCGGTCTTTCGGTCCATCAGGTCGTGTTGGGGCACGTGGGCCGTGGTGGCGCCGTCACCTGGCTGCTGGTCAACGCTGAGCCGGTGCGCGACGAAGCGCAGCGACAGATGATCGCCGTTGTGGTCTCGTTCACCGACATCACCGAGCGCCATGCGGCCGAAGAGCAATTGCGCAAGCTGTCGATGGCAGTGGACCAGAGCCCCAGCGCCATCGTGATCACCGGGCTCAACGGGAAGATCGAGTACGTCAACGCGGCCTACGAGCGCAACAGCGGCTACGCGCTCGAGGAAGTCGTCAACCGGAACCCGCGGCTGCTGCAATCGGGCCGCACGCCGGGTACCACGTTCACCGCGATGTGGCAGGCGCTCACACGCGGCGAGACATGGCGCGGCGAATTCATCAACCGCAGGAAAGACGGCACGCTCTACACCGACCGCGTGCTGGTGGCGCCCATCCACCAGCCCGACGGCAGCGTGACGCATTACCTGTCGATCTCGGACGACATCACCGAGCAGAAGCGCATCCAGACGGAGCTCGAGGGTTACCAGCACCGGCTGGAAGATCTGGTATTGCAGCGCACCTCTCAGCTCGAGGCAACCAACCGCGCACTGGTGGACAGCGAGCGCTTCGTGCGCGCCATGACCGACAACCTCCCCGCCGCCATTGCCTACTGGGACCGCGACCTGCGCTGCCGGTTCGCCAACCGCGAATACCGGGCACGTTTCGCCCCGGAAGGCCAGCACCTGGAGAACCGGCTGCTGCACGAATTGATGGGCGATGCCTACGAGGAGGTCCGGCAGATGGCCGGCCGGGCGCTGGATGGCGAGTTCCAGCAGTACGAACGCATCCTCGATGCAGGCACCCCGGGAGAGTCGCTGTTCTGGGTGAATTTCGTGCCCGACGTCGTGGAGGGCAAAACGCAGGGCTTCTTCGTGCTGGCCTCCAACGTCACCGCGCTCAAACAGGCCGAGCGGGAACTCCAGCAGCTCAACGCCGCACTGGTCGCCGAGCGCGACAAGGCGGACGCGGCGAACCGCGCGAAGAGCTCGTTCCTGGCCAACATGAGCCACGAGATCCGCACGCCGATGAACGCGATCATCGGCCTCACCTGGCTGCTGCGCAACGACAGCCGCGACGCACGCGATGCAGCGCGCCTGGGCCAGGTGGCCGACGCCGCGCAACACCTGCTGCAGGTGATCAACGACATCCTGGACCTGAGCAAGATCGAGTCCGGCAAGCTGGTCATGGAAGAGGCCGACTTCCAGCTCGACGCGCTTCTTTCGCGCACCTGCGCACTGGTCGCCGAACGCGCGCGCGCCAAAGGCCTGGACCTGCGCGTGGACACCGACCACCTGCCCAGCCTGTTGCGCGGCGACTCGACGCGCCTGTCACAGGCACTCATCAACCTGCTCGGCAACGCGGTGAAATTCACGCAACAGGGCCACATCACGCTCAGGGGCGACCTGCTGGAAGAAGACGGCCAGCGGCTCCTGGTGCGTTTCTCAGTGGAGGACACGGGCATCGGCATCGCGCCTGACAAGCTCGACGCGCTGTTCAACGCATTCGTCCAGGCGGACAGCTCCATCACGCGGCGCCACGGCGGCACGGGCCTGGGCCTGGCCATCACACGCCATCTGGCCGAACTCATGGGTGGCGAGGTGGGCGTCGAAAGCGAACCGGGCAAAGGGAGCCGGTTCTGGTTCACCGCCTGGCTGCAGCAGGCGCAGGAACCGGCCGGCGATCGCCCGGCCGAAACCCCCGCGCGACGCAACGCTGCGGCCCTGCTTCGCGCAGGGCATCGCGGCCAGCTCATCCTCCTGGCGGAAGACAACCCGGTCAACCAGGACGTCGCGGTCGAGCTGCTCCGCGCGGCGAGCCTGCGTGTCGACGTGGCAGCCAATGGCTGGCAGGCCATCGAGATGGCGCAGCAGCAACCCTACGCATTGATCCTCATGGACATGCAGATGCCCGAGATGGACGGCCTGCGTGCCACACGCGCCATCCGCCAATTGCCGCGGCACGCGAAGACCCCGATCCTCTCGCTCACCGCCAACGTCTTCGGTGAAGACCTCGCGGCCTGCCTCGAAGCCGGCATGAACGACCATCTGGCCAAGCCGGTCGATCCGCAGCAGCTCTACGAAGCGCTGCTGCGCTGGCTGCCCCCGCAAAGCGAGAGCGAGATGCTGCGCAGTGTGGAGAGCAGTGCCGAGCCTGAGGACGGCTCCCGCGCTCCCGTGCAAATGGCATGGCTGTCGGGCATCCCCGGCTTCGACGCCGACATCGGCCGCCAGCGTCTCGGCGGCAACGAGAAGGCCTACATCCGGCTCGTGCGGCAATTCATCTCGCACTACAAGGACAACCTCGCCGAGTTGCCCGCACTGCTGGCGACCCACAACCTCGACGGCGCCCGCATGCTCGCCCATTCGCTCAAGGGCGCAGCCGGCAGCATCGGCGCGGAGCGCATCCGCAAGTACGCTGAGCAGCTCGAATCCACGCTGCGGGCAGGCGCGCCCATGCAGACCTTCAACGATCTCGGCGTCCAGTTGCGCCACTCGCTCGAGCAGTTGATCAAGTCGCTGGCCGACCGGCTGGCCGACCCGGAAGAAGCGGCCGACAGCGGCAATGGCGACGCCACGGGCGATCCCGCCGCGCAAGCCATGAATGACGAGCAGATGCTCGACGCACTGGAGGCCCTGCTCGAGCAGGCGGACTTCAGCGCGGGCGCGCTCTTTCGCGGCATGCGCGAGCGGGTGCGTGCGCTGATGTCCGACGGCAGGAAGGACAGCAACCAATTCGAGGCGCTGGACGGCGCACTCGCACGCCACGACCATGTGCAGGCACTGGCTGCACTGCGGACGTGGCGCTTGGCAAACCCGGATTCAACGAACCCCGATTCAACGAAGCCTGAGGAACGAGGAGAAGTATGACCGAGCCTTCAGACAAACCCGTGGTACTGGTGGTGGACGACACCCCCGAGTACCTGACCGTGCTGGGCGAAATGCTGTCGCCGCACTACACGGTGCGCGTGGCGAATTCGGGCCGCCGTGCGCTGGAACTCGTGCACGTCAGCCCGCGACCCGATCTGATCCTGCTGGACGTCATGATGCCGGAGATGGACGGCCTGCAGGTGCTGTCGGCCCTGCGGGAAGACGCCTGCTCGCGCGAGATTCCCGCCATCTTCATCACCGGTCTGGACGACACGGCCGATGAGATCGCCGGCCTGCGCGTGGGTGCAGTGGACTACATCGTGAAGCCGCTCTCCGCGCCCGTGGTGCTGGCGCGGGTGAACACGCACGTCTCGCTCAAACGCGCACGCGAGGCCCTGCAGGCACGCACCGAAGCCCTGCAACGCAGCATCGCCGACATGGAGACCTTCAGCTACAGCCTGTCCCACGACCTGCGCTCGCCGCTGTCCACCATCAGCGGCTTTGCCGACCTGCTGCGCCGGATCGAAGCGCCACGCATGAGCGAGGAAGGCGTGCGCCGGCTGGGTCGCATCATCGACAGCGCGCAGCGCATGGACCACACCATCCGCGACATCCTCGCGCGCATCCAGGCGGACCGCGCCGAGATGAAACGCAAGCCGGTGGACCTGGCCGCGCTCGCCCGGGATGTCCTGCACGAGGCAGGCCCCGCGTACCCGGAGGCCGAAGTGGTCATCGGCGAACTTCCCGTCGTCAGCGCGGATGCGACGATGGCGCGGCAGGTCTTGGCCAACCTCATCGGCAATGCGCTCAAGTTCTCTTCCAAGGCCGAAAAGCCGCGCGTGGAAGTGGGCATGCGCGCGGTGGAAGGCGGCGCGGAGAACGCGCGCGAGGTTTTCGTGCGCGACAACGGCGCGGGCTTCGATGCGCAGAACGCCGACAAACTGTTCACCATGTTCCAGCGCCTGCATTCGGAGTCGGACTTCAAGGGCACGGGTGTGGGCCTGGCCATCGTGAAGCGGCTGGTCGAGCGGCACGGCGGCACCATCCGTGCCGATTCGCAACCCGGTCAGGGGGCGACCTTCAGCTTCACCCTGTGGCCGCCCACCGGGCCGGTGCCTGGGGCCGACAACACGAATCGTTAATGTCCCGGCGCGGACCCGAGAAATTTGCGCGCTGTCATCATCCCGGGCGGAGGTACCCCACCCGATGACTGAGCTTTTCGATTTGTCTTCCCCCTGGCTGGCCGCACTGGGACCCGCGCTCGTCGCGGTGATTGCCGCACTCGTCGTCCACCGCATCGGCGGGCTCGTGCTGATGCGCACGACCCAGTTCTCGCCGGTCCTGCACAACATGGTGAAGGCGGCGCGCAAGCCCGCGCAGATTGCGCTGCCGCTCATCGCGCTGCAGGCTGTCTGGCAGGCGGCGCCGGATGACCTGCGGTTCATCGGCAGCATCCGTCACTTCAACGGGCTGGCGCTCATCGCTTCGTTCACGTGGCTCCTCATGTCCGTCATCCGGGGCATCGCCGACGGCATCATCGCCCAGCACCCTTCGGACGTGCAGGACAACCTGAATGCCCGACGCATCTTCACCCAGGCGCGCGTGCTCTCGCGCACCGCGATGTTCATCGTGCTGCTGGCCGGTGCGGCCATGATGCTCATGACCTTCCCCGGCGCGCGCCAGGTCGGCGCGAGCCTGCTGGCCTCCGCGGGTGTGGTCGGCATCGTCGCCGGTATTGCAGCGCGGCCGGTGTTCAGCAACCTCATTGCCGGATTGCAGATCGCACTCGCGCAACCCATCCGAATCGACGACGTGCTCATCGTGCAGGGCGAATGGGGCCGCGTGGAAGAGATCACCGGCACCTACGTCGTGCTGCGCATCTGGGACGACCGGCGGCTCATCATCCCGCTGCAGTGGTTCATCGAGAACCCGTTCCAGAACTGGACGCGCAACAGTGCGCAGATCATGGGCTCCGTCTTCTTCAGCGTGGACTACGGCATGCCGGTGGCCGCCATCCGCGCCGAGGTCGAGCGGCTCGTGCCGACGCTGCCGGAGTTCGACGGCCGCTTCTTCAACCTGCAGGTCACCGACACCACCGAGAAAACCGTCCAGCTGCGCGTTCTGGTGACGGCCGCTTCATCCAGCCTCGCTTTCGACTTGCGCTGCAAGGTCCGCGAAGCGATCATCGATTTCATGCAGCGCGAATATCCCCAGCACCTGCCCACCCTGCGCATCCGTCCCGATGCCGGGTCGGATGCCTTCGAAACGCCGGCAACCCCCTGATGTCGTGAAAGCCAGTGACCGCTTCACCCGCTGGCTGGCTTATCTCGTCGTCGGGGCGTTCGGCGCGGTCGCCATCTTCTGCTCATGGACCTACGGCCGCGCCGTGTGGATGTCATGGCAGGCAAGTGACTGGGTCGCGGTGCCCGCGCAGGTGGATCACTGGGAGGTCAAGTCGACGACCAGCACCACCAGCCGGGGCATCCGCACCCACACGCAGGTCGTCGCGCAGTACCGCTACACGTGGCAAGGCCAGGACTATGCCAGCACGCGCGTGGGTTTCTCGCGCGGCACGGACAATTTCTCCGACGACTTCCGCCGCCGCGCCATTTCCGCGCTGCGCGATCCGCCGGCCGGCCACGTCGTCGCGTGGATCGACCCGGAGCGCCCCGGCTACGCGGTGCTGGTGCGCAGCCTGCCCTGGGAACAGGCGCTGTTCATGGCGATCTTCCTCATCATGCCGTGCGGCATTTCCACCTTCGCGATGATCGCGGGCCTCGACCTGCTCCGCATGCGTCTCTTCGATGCCCGCGATAACCCGGCGCCCATCGGGAGCATCTGGGCGCTGCTGCACGGTGCCACGGCCATCCCGATCATCGCGCTGGCGCCGCCCGGCGCGTTCGGCTTCGGGCCATGGCTGTTGATCGGGCTTCTGCTGACGATCGCCGCTTTCGGGTTCAAGGGTCTGGTTGCCCGCCTGACAGAAACACCGCACGCTGCGGGCAAGGGCCTGACGCACCCACGCTGATTCCCCGTTCACCCAGAAAGGTCTTTCTATATCGATACGATTCAGATATATCTAAATTGAATCGATATAGAACCATGCGCCATGCGCCCGATTTCGGACACCATGAAGGCCGCCGCGGCCGCTTTTTCAGCCACGGCGGGCTGCGCTTCGTACTTCTGCAGCTCATCGCCGACAAGCCCAGCCACGGCTACGAGCTCATCCGCACCATCGAGGACCGGCTGCAAGGCCTTTACAGCCCGAGTCCGGGCGTCGTCTATCCCACGCTGACCCTGCTGGAAGAACAGGGCTACATCTCGCAGGCCGCACAGGGCGACGGGCGCAAGCTCTGCACCGCCACCCCCGCCGGCCTCGCGCTCCTGCAGGAAAACCGCGCAGCCGTGGACGAACTGCTGGCCCGCATGGGAGGGGACGGCAAGCCCCCTGCCGCGCGGCCGCCACAGATCGAACGTGCGCTGCACAACTTCAAGATGGCTGTGCGGCTGCGTCTCTCGCGCGATGCGCTGAGCGACGACCAGGCCCATGCCATCGCCGCCATCCTCGACGAGGCGGCACGCAACATCGAAAGAACCTGACCGAATGACTACCGACAACATTTCCACCCCTGCTTCCGCGGCCGTCCCTGACCGCACGCCACGACGCGTACGCCACGATGTGCGTTTCCGCATCCTCGAAGTGCTGCGCGTGACACGCGTCACGCCGCATCTGGTGCGCGTCACGCTCGGCGGCGACGAACTCGAAGGCTTCACCAGCCTCGGCTTCGACGACCATGTGAAGCTTTTCTTCCCCGATGCCACGGGCGTGCTGCCGCGCCCCGTCATGGGCCCGGACGGCCTGAACTTCCCTGGCGGCCGCCCGCCCATGCGCGACTACACACCGCGCAGCTTCGACGCCGCAGCGCGCACGCTGGACATCGAATTCGCCGTGCATGAAGCCGGCCCCGCCACCGACTGGGCCGTGCGCGCCAAGGTCGGCGACAAGCTCGGCGTCGGCGGCCCGCGCGGCTCGTTCGTCATCCCCATGAATTTCGACGGCTACGTGCTCATCGGCGACGACACCGCTCTGCCCGCCATCGCGCGCCGCCTGGGCGAACTGCCAACGGGTGCCAAGGTCACCGTGCTGGCCGAAGTGGACAGCGCGGCCGACGAACTGACATTCGAGACGAATGCCGACCTCACCGTGCATTGGGTGCATCGCAACGGCACGGGCAACCCGCTGCCGGCCGCCTTGCGCGCCGCGCAACTGCCGGCCGGCGACATCTACACCTGGGTCGCCTGCGAATCGGGCGTGGCCAAGGAACTGCGCGCCATCCTCGTCGGCGAGAAGCAGCTCAACAAGGCCTGGGTGAAGGTGGCGGGCTACTGGCGGCGCGGCGCTGTGGCCACGCACGACACGCACGAGGACTGAGGCACAAGCCCGTCCCAGCGCCGTCCATAATCGGCGAATCGCGGCCCGGTCTCGGGCCGCTTTGCTTGGAGCCCCATACATTGATTGACCGTTTGACTCGGACGGTCGTCGCGTATAAAATTTTATACAAACAAATTTGTGAACGACGACAAGGAAATTCGCTGGGTTGGCTCCTCCTACGACGATCTTCTGGCCTTCCCGCAGGAGCCACGCAAAGAAGCCGGTTTTCAGTTGAGCAAGGTGCAGGCGGGTCTCGATCCGACGGACTGGAAGCCGTTCGACGATGTGGGTGCCGGCACACGGGAGATCCGCATCAAGGACACGGATGGCATCTATCGGGTGATGTATGTCGCCAAATTTCCCGAAGCAATTTACGTCCTGCATTGCTTCCAGAAAAAGACCCAGGCAACCAGCAAGCAGGACAAGACCGTCGCAGAAGCACGCTACCGCGCCGTACTGAATGCAAGGAAGACAAACCGATGAAAGTCGACACCGCAATCCGCCATGTCACCCAACCGGGCACCAACCTTTTTCTTGAGTTGGGCTTTTCGCCCCAGGAAGCCAGAACTCTTCAGCAAGCCGCGCGCAAACAGATCAATGACACGCATTTGCTCAAGCAACAGCTCATGGAAGAACTATCGACATGGATCGAAGAGCATCATCTGAAGCAGGCGGAGGCCGCCGCCATCTTGATGGTTTCGCGTCCACGCGTGTCCGACGTCGTCAACAAGAAGACCTCGAAGTTCACCATCGACACCTTGGTCGAAATGCTCAGCCGCGTCGGTAAACCAGTCAAGCTGGCGGTGGGCTGAGTCATCGATGTCCAGTGGAATCGTGAAAATTCCAGACAACAGGCCCGGCGCGCCATCGCACACGCCCATGATGGCCCAGTACCTGGGTCTCAAGGCGGACTTCCCCGACACCTTGCTGTTCTATCGCATGGGGGACTTCTACGAAGTCTTCTATGCCGATGCGGAGAAGGCTTCGCGGCTGCTGGACATCACGCTCACGCGGCGCGGCATGTCGGGCGGCGAGCCGGTCGTCATGGCTGGCGTGCCTTTCCATTCGGTGGAGACGTATCTCGCCCGGCTCATCAAGCTGGGCGAGTCGGTCGCCATCTGCGAACAGGTAGGCGATGTCGCCACGGCCAAGGGGCCCGTGGAGCGCAAGGTGGTGCGGGTGGTGACGCCCGGCACGCTGACCGACTCCGAACTGCTCACCGACAAATCCGAATCCGTGCTGCTGGCCGTGCATCAGGGCCCTCGCAACACCTGCGGCCTCGCGTGGATGGCGGTGACGCAGGGCGAGATGCAACTGGCCGAGTGCGACGGTGACGACCTTGCGGCGTGGATCACTCGCATCACGCCGAGCGAACTGCTCTACAGCGCCGAGATCACCGCTGCGCTCGAGCAGCGCCTGAAGGCCGCCTGCAACGGCACGTTGACCGTGCGCGCTGCATGGCAGTTCGACCCGGCGCTGGGCCAGCGCAAGCTGCTGGAGCAACTCGGCGCAGCCAGCCTCGCGGCCTGGAGCGCGGAGGCCCTGCCGCAGGCGCACGCCGCCGCGTCGGCACTGCTGGGTTTCGCCGAGCACACACAGGGCCGCGCACTGTCGCACCTGCAAGCCTTACGCGTGCAGCGCAGCGACGAACTGCTCGACCTGCCGGCCACCACGCGGCGCAATCTCGAACTCGTGCAGACGCTGCGCGGCGAGGACTCCCCCACGTTGTTCTCGCTGCTGGACACCTGCATGACCGGCATGGGCAGCCGTCTGCTGCGCCGCTGGCTGCTGGAGCCGCCGCGCGACCGCGCCATCGCGTCCGAGCGGCTGGACGGCATCGCCGCGCTGCAGGTGCCCGCCGCGGATGGCACTGCGCCGTGGTCGTCGCTGCGCACGCAGCTCAAGGGCATGAGCGACGTGGAACGCATCACCGCGCGTGTGGCGCTGCGGCAGGTACGGCCGCGCGAACTCGTGGCGCTTTGCCAGTCGCTGGAGAAAGCGCGCAAGCTCTCGCCGCTGTTGCCTGAGGGCGGCGCCGCCCTCGCGCGCGCCGCGCAGCACCTGCAGCCGCCGCTGGACTGCGCGCAACTTCTCGCGCGCTCGCTGCTGGAAGAACCAGCGGCGCTCGTGCGCGACGGTGGCGTCATCGCCAACGGCTTCGACGCCGAGCTCGACGAATTGCGCGCCATCCAGGACAACTGCGACGGCTTCCTGCTGGAGCTCGAAACGCGCGAACGTGCGCGGACCGGCATCGCCAACCTGCGCGTGCAGTTCAACAAGGTGCACGGTTTCTATATCGAGGTGACGCAGGGCCAGCTGGACCGCGTGCCCGACGACTACCGCCGCCGCCAGACGCTGAAGAACGCCGAGCGATTCATCACACCCGAGCTCAAGGCGTTCGAGGACAAGGCGCTATCCGCGCAGGACCGCGCACTGGCCCGCGAGAAGTGGCTGTACGAGCAGTTGCTCGATGCACTGCAGCCGCATGTGCCCGCGCTCACGCGCCTGGCCCGCGCGCTGGCCACGGTGGATGCACTGGCCACGCTGACCGAGCGTGCCCTGACGTTGCAGTGGTGCCGGCCGCAGTTCGTCAAGGAGCCGTGCATCGAGATCCGCGCCGGCCGGCACCCGGTGGTGGAAGCGCGGCTCGCCGAAACGACCGGCGGCAGCTTCATTCCCAACGACACGCAGCTCGGCCCCAAGGCCCGCATGCAGATCATCACCGGCCCGAACATGGGCGGCAAATCGACCTACATGCGGCAGGTGGCGCTCATCGTGCTGCTTGCGTCCATCGGCTCGTATGTGCCGGCCACCTCGTGCAGGCTCGGGCCCATCGATGCCATCCACACGCGCATCGGCGCGGCGGACGACCTGGCGAACGCGCAGTCGACTTTCATGCTGGAGATGACCGAGGGCGCGCAGATCCTGCACGCCGCCACCGCGCAGTCGCTGGTGCTGATGGATGAGATCGGGCGCGGCACGTCCACCTTCGACGGGCTCGCGCTCGCGTCCGGCATCGCAGCGCATCTGCACGACAGGACGCGCGCGTTCACGCTCTTCGCCACCCACTACTTCGAGCTGACGGAATTCCCCGCCAGTAACCACGCCGCCGTGAACGTGCACGTGAGTGCGACCGAAACACCCGGCAAGGGCGGCACCGACATCGTGTTCCTGCACGAGATCCAGAGCGGCCCGGCCAGCCGCAGCTACGGCATCCAGGTGGCGCGGCTGGCGGGCATGCCGGCCGCCGTGGTGAACCATGCACGCCATGCGCTGGCGGCGCTGGAAGACGGTGCTTCGCAGACGCGTGCGCAGGTGGACCTGTTCGCGCCCCCGCCCGCCGCCGAGGCCTTGCCGCCCAGCCCCGTAGAATCGGCCCTGTCCGCGATCGATCCCGACGCACTGAGCCCCCGCGAGGCGCTCGACGCCCTGTACTCGCTCAGGAAAATCCTCAAACAACTCGACCCATGACTTACTGCGTCGCCATCAAACTCAATGCCGGGCTGGTCTTCCTCTCCGACTCGCGCACCAACGCCGGGCTCGACCAGATCAGCTCCTTCCGCAAGATGATCGTCTACGAGAAGCCGGACGACCGCTTCATGGTGCTGCTGTCGGCCGGCAACCTGTCGATCTCGCAGTCTGTCCGCGAAATCCTGCAGGTGGAAAAGCTCAAGGAAACAGAGGACGGCGAACCGCTCACCATCTGGAACGCCAAAAGCATGTTCGACGCCGCACGTGTGCTCGGCTCGGCCGTGCGCCGCGTGTACGAGCGCGATGCGAAGTCGCTCAAGCAGGCGGGCGTGGAGTTCAATGTCTCGCTGATCTTCGGCGGCCAGATCAGGGGCGAAGGCATGCGCCTGTTCCAGGTGTATTCCGCCGGCAACTTCATCGAGGCCACGCCCGAGACGCCGTATTTCCAGGTGGGTGAATCCAAGTACGGCAAGCCCGTGCTCGACCGTGTCGTCACCCCCGAAACGCCGCTGGACGAAGCCGCCAAGTGCGCGCTGGTCTCCATGGATTCGACGCTCAAGTCCAACCTGTCCGTCGGCCTGCCGCTGGACCTGGTGGTCTACGAAGCCGACCAGTACCGCACCGACCGCGTGATCTGCATCGACGACCAGAACCCCTACTTCCGCATGCTGCGCGGTGCCTGGGGCCAGAAGCTGCGCGAGGTGTTCGACAGCATCGAAGATCCGGCATGGAACGGCGGCCAGACCGAAGTGCCGCTGCTCGTGCCGTCCATCCGCGCCAAGCCGCTCAGGAAGATCAGCACCCCCGACGAGCGGCTGATCTGACTGCCGGCGCTGCTGCATGTCCCTGGTCATCTTCTCCCACGGCAACAGCTTTCCGGCGGGCACCTACCGCATTCTCTTCGAGAGCCTGAAGAAGCGCGGCTTCACGGTGAAGGCCGTCGAGAAATTCGGGCATGACGAGAAATTTCCCGTCACCAGCAACTGGCCGAACCTGGTTCAGCAGCTCGCTGAATTCACGGAGCGTGAGACCGAGCGCGCTGGCGAGCAGGCCTTCCTGGTCGGCCACTCGCTCGGCGGTTTCCTGAGCGTGATGTGCGCGGCGCGGCACCCCAAACTCGCGCGTGGCGTGCTGATGATCGACTCACCGCTGCTCGGCGGCTGGCGCGCGAAGGCGCTCAGCGTGGCCAAGCGCACCCAGCTCGTCGGCTCCATCTCGCCCGGGGCCATCAGCCGCAAGCGCAAGAACAGCTGGCCCGACGCCAAGGCCGCGCTGGAACACTTCCGCCACAAGAAGGCCTTCGCCAGCTGGGACCCGCAGGTGCTGCAGGACTACATCGACCACGGCACGCACGACGAGGACGGCAAGCGCGTGCTCGACTTCGACCGCGACGTCGAGACCGCGATCTACAACACCCTGCCCCACAACATGGACCGCCTGCTCGCACGCCATCCGCTCAAGTGCCCGGCCGCCTTCATCGGCGGCATGGCGTCGGAAGAGATGAAGCAGGTGGGCATGGCGATGACGCAGCAGATCACCGGCGGCCGCATCATGATGCTCGACGGCTCGCACCTGTTCCCCATGGAAAAGCCGCTTGCCACCGCCGCCGCCATCGAGGCGGCGCTGCGGAACATGGGTTCAGCCTGACCAGGTCACCCAGCCCGTCCACGCCGTCAGCAGCACCACGCAGCCGAACGCGATGCGGTACCAGGCGAACGGCACGAAGCTGTGCGAGGCGATGTAGCGCAGCAGCCATCGCACGCAAATCCAGGCGCTGATGAACGAAAACAGAAGGCCGACACCGAACATCGGGAGGTCGGCCACGGAGAGCAGCGCGCGCTCCTTGTAGAGGCTGTAAACGCCCGCGCCGATCAGCGTGGGAATGGCCAGGAAGAAGGAGAAGTCAGTCGCCGCCTTGCGCGACAGGCCCAGCAGCATGCCGCCGATGATGGTGGCGCCGCTGCGGCTGGTGCCGGGGATCATGGCCAGGCATTGCACCAGGCCGACCTTCAGCGCGTCCAGCGGCGTCATGTCGTCCACGCTGTTCACGCGCACGGCCGTCGACTGGCGCTTTTCCGCCCACAGGATGATGAAGCCGCCGACGATGAAGGCACTCGCCACCACCGTGGGGGTGAACAGGTGGGCCTTGATCATCTTGCCCAGCAGCAGGCCCAGCACCACCGCCGGCAGGAAGCCGATGGCCACATTGAGCGAGAAGCGTTGCGCCTGCCGCTGCGTGGGCAGCGCCACGAGCGTCTCGCGGATCTTCTGCCAGTACACGATGATCACCGCCAGGATGGCCCCCGTCTGGATGGCGATGTCGAACACCTTGGCCTTGGCGTCGTCGAAGCCGAGCAGCGCGCCCGCCAGGATCAGGTGCCCGGTGGAGGAAATGGGAAGAAATTCAGTGAGGCCCTCGACCACGCCCATGATGGCGGCCTTGACCAGCAAAACGATGTCCACGCGTATTCCTTGAACGGGGCGATTGAAACCGGGCGATTATCCCGCGCCCTGCCTGACTGATCGGCACAAAGCACCTTGCATTTCGCACCGGTTTCCTGCATTTCGCGCCGCCGGGCCCGCATTCCGTCGCAGCCCCGTCGCGCCCGTCAGCCGGGCCCGGCACAGTCCGTCCATTCCAACACCGCCCGGAACCACCGCCATGAACCTCCTCGCTATCCTCACGCACACCCCTGCGTACGTCTTCGTCCTGTTCGCCGCCCTGCTCTGGCTGGGCGTGAGCCAGCTGTTCACCCGCAAGGTCAAGCTCCTGCGCGTGGCCATCATGGGCCTGGGCATGGCCGGGCTGTCGCTCTACGGCGCCCTGTCGGCCTTTCCCGGCCAGTTGCTGACGCTGCCGGTCTGGCTGGCGGTCGCCGCCGTCACGTTCTTCGTCGTGCAGCGCATGCCGCTGCCTGCGGGCACGCAGTACGACGGCTGGCAGCAACGCTTCACCGTGCCGGGCAGCAAGGTGCCGCTGGCGCTGATCATGGCGGTGTTCTTCACCAAGTACGTGGTCGGCGTCGCGATGGTCATGCAGCCCACCCTGACGCACGACACCACCGCAGCACTGGTCATCAGCGCGCTCTACGGCCTGTTCAGCGGCATGTTCGCCGGCCGGTCGATGCGCCTGGGCAAGCTGGCCCTGCGCGCCGAGCGCAGCGGCGCGAACATGGCCTCGGCCTGATGCTCGCCGCGCCCTCTCCACTTTCAGTCAGAATCCCACGATCATGCAAGACCGCTACACCCCCGACGACGAACTCGACCGCCTGGCACGCCGCCGCGCCGGCGCCAAACTGGGCTGGTTCGCGCACGCCACCGTCTACGTGCTGGTGAACATCCTCCTGTTCTACATCGCCACCACCAAGGGCACCAGCCGCTGGAACATCTACCCCGCCATGGGCTGGGGCCTGGGCCTGGCGATGCACGGCATCGGCGTGTTCGTGCTCGGCCCGGGCAGCAGCCTGCGCGAGAACATGATCCGCCGCGAGCGCGAACGCCTCGAGCAAGAGCGCAACCGCCGTCCCTGAGCGGCACCGGCACCGGAAAGCAGACGCAGCCATGCCGACAAGCACGCAAACCAGCCGCCCCGACATGGCCAGCCTGCTGAACCACTTCGTTCACACGGTGGCGTTCTGCCTGTCGATCTCGGCGCTGATGTTCTTCTTCGCTTCCGGCACGCACGCCTCCTCGTACGCGCATCCGCTGGTCTATTCGCTGGCGATCGGCATCATCACCTGGGCCATCATCGACATCGGCCGCTTCGTGCTGCCGCTGGACCCCGACAGCGGCTGGCCGCGCGGCTTCGGCGGCATCTTCATCGTGGCGCTGGGCATCACCGTCGGCTTCGTGGGCGGCACCTTCATCGGGGACAGCATCATCGGCCAGTCGTCGTGGAAGGACCTGCCGCGGTCCGACCTGCGCATGTCGTGGATCATCACCATCCTCGCGGGCGTGGCGGGCAGCATCTACTTTTATTCGCGCAGCCGTGATGCCCGGCAGCAGGCGCGCATCCAGCTCGCGCAGCGCGCGGTCGCCGAGGCCAAGCTCAAACTGCTCGAAACACAGCTCGAACCGCACATGCTGTTCAACACGCTGGCGAACCTGCGCGTGCTCATCGCCACCGACGCGCCGCGCGCACAGGACATGCTGGACCGCCTGATTGCTTACCTGCGCGCCACGCTCAGCGCCTCGCGCGTGCTCGCGCACCCGCTGTCCAGCGAATTCGCCCGGCTCGACGACTATCTGCAGCTCATGGCCGTGCGCATGGGCGAGCGCCTGAGGTACACGCTGACGCTGCCGCAGGACCTGCAATCCATCACCGTGCCGCCGCTGCTGCTGCAACCGCTGGTGGAAAACGCCATCAAGCATGGTCTGGAGCCGAGCCTGGAAGGCGGCGAGATCCGCGTGAGCGCCACGCGCGAAGGCATGCGCCTGCGGCTGGACGTGGAAGACACCGGTGTGGGTATGCCGGCGTTCGCGGCCAGCACCAGCGGCGCGGGCTTCGGCCTGTCACAGGTGCGCGAGCGGCTGGCCGCCGCCTACGAAGGCAACGCCCTGTTCGAAGTAGTGGCGGGCCTCGAAAGCGGCACGCACATCATCCTGCGCCTGCCCATCGGCATGGATACGCTCGACGCCACGACGGAGGCCGCATGAGCCGGAAGACGACAGCCGTGATCGCCGAAGACGAACCCCTGCTCGCGCAGGCGTTGCGGGCGGAACTCGCCAAGGCCTGGCCTGAACTCGAAGTGCTGGCCACGGTGGGCGACGGCGCATCCGCCGTGAAAAAGGCGCTGGAGCTGCGCCCCGACGTGCTGTTCTTCGACATCCGCATGCCACGCATGAGCGGGCTCGAAGCCGCTGCTGAACTCGCGGATTCGTGGCCGCCCGAAGATGCGGGCGACCTGCCCTTCCCCGCGCTGGTGTTTGTGACCGCTTACGACCAGTACGCCGTGCAGGCTTTCGAAGCGCAGGCGGCTGATTACGTGCTCAAACCCGTACAGCCCGAGCGCCTGCAGAAAACCGTGGCCCGAGTGCAGCAGACGCTGGCTACCCGAAATCCGGCCGCCGCATCCCAGGCGCTGGACGACACCGTGGCGCAACTGCGCGCCTTGTTGGGTGGTATGAACGTGGGCGGCTCGAATGCGTTACAGGTGACTGCTGCACCTGTGGCGCCGCTGCAGGTGATCCAGGCCAGCGTGGGCAGCAGCATCCGCATGGTGCCGCTGACTGACGTGATCTACTTCGAGGCGGCCGACAAGTACGTCCGCGTGCTCACCGCCGGGCATGAATACCTCATCCGCACGCCGCTCAAAGACCTGCTGCCCCAGCTGGACGCCAATGTCTTCTGGCAGATCCATCGCGGCACCGTGGTGCGCGCATCAGCCATCGACGCCGTGCACCGCGACGAGGCCGGCAAGCTCAGCCTGAGCTTGCGCGGTCACGTCGACAAACTGCCGGTCAGCCGCCTTTACGCGCACCTGTTCAGGGCGATGTAGGCGTCCCGCTGGCGCTCAGCGGCGATGATGGCCATGCCCACGGCCATGGTGCCAATGCGGCGGCCCCGGACGCACCACCACCGGCGGCGAGTAATAGATCGGGCGCGGCTGGTAGTAAACCGGCGGCGGGGGCGCGTAATACACCGGCGCGGGTGCCGAGTAGTACACAGGGGGTGCCGGGCGGTAGTACGGACGCGGCGCCACATACACCGGGCGCGCGTTGCCGGCGCTCACCACCACGCCGGGGGCGGCTTGCACGCCCACCGACCAGTACACATCAGACGCAGCGGCGACGCCCGCGCCGGCCAGACCGGCAACAGCCACGGCTCCGGCAATCAGATAACGGTAAGTTCTCATCGTTTCTCTCCTTGGGTGCAGGCAGACGGAATGCGCCTTGCCCGTATTTAACGCGCCAGCCCTGATGCAAATACAGCACGCCGCGTCAAAGTAGTCTCCGGACGTAACGGCGCCCGGCCCCTAAAATGCCCCGATGAGCTCTTCCGCTGACAAAGACACAACAAAACCCGCCAATTTCCTGCGCCAGATCGTCGAAAACGATGTGGAAAAGCACACCTACGCCGCCCGCCACTGGGGCGGCAGCCCGGGCGACGCCGCCCACCACCAGGCCGGCCCGGCCGACCCGTCGCCCGTGCGCCTGCGCTTTCCGCCCGAGCCCAACGGCTACCTGCACGTCGGCCACGCCAAGAGCATCTGCCTGAACTTCGGCTTGGCGCGCGACTTCGGTGGCATCTGCCACATGCGCTTCGACGACACCAACCCCGAGAAGGAAGAGCAGGAATACGTCGACGGCATCCTCGATGCCGTGCGCTGGCTCGGGTTCGACTGGCAGGCCAACGGCACCGACCATCTCTACTACGCGAGCAACTACTTCGGCTTCATGTACCGCGCCGCCGAACACCTCATCGAGACCGGCAACGCCTATGTCGACGAGCAGACGCCTGAAGAAATGCGCGCCAACCGCGGCGACTTCACCACGCCCGGCAAGAACAGCCCCTTCCGCGACCGCACGCCCGCAGAGAACCTCGCCCGCTTCCGCGAGATGAAGGACGGCAAGCTGCCCGACGGCGCGGCCGTGCTGCGCGCCAAGATCGACATGGCCTCGCCCAACATCAACCTGCGCGACCCGGCCATCTACCGCATCAAGCACGCCGAGCACCACAACACCGGCAACACCTGGTGCATCTACCCGATGTACACCTTCGCACACCCCATCGAGGACGCGCTGGAGAACATCACCCACAGCATCTGCACGCTGGAATTCGAAGACCAGCGCCCGTTCTACGACTGGCTGCTCGACCGCCTGCGCGAAGGCGGCCTCATCAGCTCGCCGCAACCGCGCCAATATGAATTTGCGCGGCTGAACCTCACCTATGTGATCACCAGCAAGCGCAAGCTCAAGCACCTGGTGGACAGCGGCATCGTCACCGGCTGGGACGACCCGCGCATGCCCACCATCGTCGGCCTGCGCCGCCGCGGCTACACGCCCGAATCCATCCAGCTCTTCTGCGAACGCATCGGCGTCACCAAGGACTACAGCTGGATCGACTACGCCAACCTCGACGGCGCCCTGCGTGACGACCTCGACCCCAAGGCCGCCCGCGCCATGGCCGTGCTCGACCCCGTGAAGCTCGTCATCACCAACTGGGACGAAGTCATGGGCGCCGGCAAGCTCGACGACTGCAGCGCCTCCGTGCACCCGCACCACGCCGAACGCGGCAAGCGCGAATTCAAGTTCGGCAAGGAACTCTGGATCGAACGCACCGACTACGAAGAAGTGCCGCCCAAGGGCTACAACCGCCTGTACCCCGGCAACAAGGTTCGCCTGAAATACGGCCACGTCATCGAATGCACCGGTGCGGTGAAAGACGCCGAAGGCAAGGTGACGGAAGTGCACGCCAACCTCATCCCCGACACCAAGAGCGGTACGCCGGGTGCAGACGCCATCAAGGTCAAGGGCGTCATCACCTGGGTGGGCGTGAGCGATGCGGTGCCTGCGGAAGTGCGGCTGTATGACCGCCTGTTCACCGATGCGCAGCCGGATGCGGGTGGCAAGGACTACCTGACCCTGCTCAACCCGGATTCGCTGAAGGTGACGAACGGGTATGTGGAACCGTCACTGGCGAAGAGCCAGCCGGATGAGAAGTTCCAGTTCGAACGTCACGGGTACTTTGTGGCGGATCGGAAGGATCATCAGCCGGGGAAGCTGGTGTTCAATCGGGTGACGGGGTTGAAGGATAGTTGGACAAAGTAACCGCCCTCTACCTAAATGTCTGCGAAAAAACCCTCCAAAGACCACAAGGCGGACCTCGGCCCGAGTTTAGACAAGGTTCTGGTAGGAGATGCACGCCTTCTATCAAGAGAGCTTCCTACTGGAAGCATCGACGTAACCATCACGTCACCTCCCTACTTTGACATGAAGGACTATGGGAGAGCCAATCAGATTGGCTATGGTCAAGACTATGCAAACTATCTAAAAGATCTCACTAACGTTTTTTCGGAAGTGCATCGCGCGACCAGGGCAACGGGATCTCTTTGGATAATTATTGACACTTTCAGAAAGGGACAAGAAGTTGTCCCTTTGCCGTTCGATCTGGCCAATCACCTCAAGGCTGCCGGCTGGATCCTCAGGGACATCGTAATCTGGAAGAAAGATCGAACAGTTCCTTGGAGGGCTCAAGGCGCGACGCGCAGAATATTCGAGTACATACTAATCTTCTCTCGTTCTGCGGGCTCATTTAGATATGACCATGAAAAGTTTCGAGATACAGTCGATATCAAGAAGTGGTGGGTCAGGTATCCCGAACGATACAACCCGAAAGGTAAGGCAGCAGAGGAGATATGGTCATACAGCATCCCAACTCAAGGATCATGGGGAGATCGATACATCGGGCATTTTTGTCCTCTTCCAAGCGATCTGGTTTCCAGAATAGTCCAAATGACAACCGACGTCCGGGATGTAGTGCTTGATCCATTTTCCGGCTCAGGAACGGTTCCAACGGTAAGCAAGTTGCTTGATCGGCATTTTGTCGGATTTGAACTCAATCGAAGCTACGTTACTCGCTTCGAGAAGCATTTAAAAAGTGAGCTGGAGAAACAACGACAATTAAGTCTAATTCCCCAGTCGCCTAGACACGAAGAAGACTTCCGAAACACGATTATTTCCTTGAGAATCCTGAAGTACGGTCGCCTACTGCTTCGCGCTCTCAAGAAAGAGTTTCTAGAAAAACACATCACCGTCCTTGCATTTAGATCTGCAAGAAAGACCAGCGAGCCACACAAAATCGTTTGCGCCGAGTACGTTGTGTACTCCAAATCAAAATCAGTGCTGTCTAAAGTTCAGCTTTTAGTTAAAGAAATCACTGAGCGTCCTCCATTTTCAAAATTTGGAATTCAACCGACACTTCTTTTCGCGCACGACTCTTCAGAACTAGAGGAGAAGCGTCGAGTAGCCACATACTTTCTTTACACAAGCACCAATTCCCATCACTACTCTGGAAAGCTTTTGACAGCAGACGAAGTTTTCAAAATTGACGGGATATTGTGTAGCCCTATCGGCGTTCAAGTGGAGGAGCCTGATGCCTAAGAAGCCAACTAAGAAAGTAAAGAAAAAAATTGATCCTCAAAAGCTAATACAGCGACGTCATCGCTTGACGAATCGCGCTATTTTTAAGCGCCTGGGATTCACTTGGATAAAGTCAGATGGATTAACTTTCAAATTCCAAGAAAGAACCGGTGAAATCGATGACATTCTTATTTACGAGAACATTATCGTCATCACTGAATACACGACCGGAAAAGGCGATAGCGGGCACCTGACAAAGAAATCCATTCTTTACGAGAAAATTTTGAACAGCAAAGAGGATTGGATTTCTGAGTATCAAACGTTGAATGAAAGCTTTGGAGAAATAATTAAAAGACAAAGCTACGAACTAGTCGATTACCAATTATTCATTGTCTATGCCTCCCAGCAGGGAGTTGGCGAGGAAATATCAAACGCCTTCCAGCATTACAGATTCTTTGATGGGACTATTTCTCGATACTTTGACGCCCTGAGCAAAACCATTCATCAATCTGCACGTCATGAGTTTTTCAACTATCTAGGCGTTGATCTTGAGAAAGTTGGTCAGCGAGTTCTAACGTCGTCAGGGCAATCACAAACGTTCTCAGGGCATCTTCTCCCCGAAGGCAACAGCGGATATCCGAAAGGCTTCAAGGTTGCATCTTTCTATGCAGACCCCGCCACATTACTTGAGATTTCATACGTACTTCGCCGCGACAGTTGGAGAGATCAAGACGGGCTCTACCAACGCATTCTTATCAAGTCGAAGATAGCAAGAATGCGTCAATATTTGACAACACAAAGACGCGTTTTTGTTAATAACATCATTGTGACACTTCCGAGCGAAGCGCGGCTTCTAGATCCGAAGTCACAGTCTCAAGTTGACCCTTCCTCAGTCTCTCGAGTTCAGGCAATTAATCTCTCTGTCCCAATAAAGGCGAACATGGTCGGCCTAGTGGATGGTCAGCATCGAGTCTTCTGCTACCACGAGTCACCAGGGGACCCTCTCGAGAAAGAAATTTCTCGGCAGAGACAGCGACAAAATTTACTAGTAACTGGCATCATTTTCCCCGCTTCGTGGAAGGACGCGGAGCGACGCGAGTTTGAGGCAAAGCTATTCTTAGAGATCAACGATACACAAGCAAAAGCCAAGTCAGTGCTCAGGCAAAGCATTGAAGTTCTTCTGAATCCGTTCTCTACCATTGCAATCTCAAAAGAAACTGCCAATCGTCTGTCGCGCCGAGGTCCGTTAGCCAAGCTACTTCAGACGAACTTTTTTGATCCCCCAGATAAGATCAAAACCAGTTCCATTGTGAGTTATGGTTTGAGCCCGCTAGTTAAACTAGAGGGGAGCGATTGTTTGTATTCCATTTGGAAGCATCAGGAGAAGGGGCTGCTGCTAGATAAAAAAGCTGCGAAGTCTGACAGGGAACGTGTTCTGAGCGAATACATTGATTTTTGCGTTCTGGAAATTTCTACCTTTTTTTCATCAATTAAAAGAACTCTGCCGACAGATGATTGGCAACCGAGCTCCAAGAGGCAGAAGCACGCACTAAGTCCCACAACGATAAACGGGTTCTTTGTTTGTATGAGACTTTTGATCGAAGCTAAATTATTAGGATCAGAAGATTTCTATCTAAAGAAGTTGTCTAAGCTGAGCTCGGTTCAGATGCAAAGCTATAAATCAAGTGCATGGAAATCGCTCGGCGAGGATATATACCGGACGTGTTTCACTTAACGGATATCTCAATATTTTTGGCAGCGCACAAGCCTTCGGGATTCTTGACGCATAAGTCCCCTCTCGACCCTCACGAAACCCGTATCGTCGTCCAGGCTGTTCGTGACCAGATCGGCCAACACGTCTATCCCGTCCATCGGCTCGACAAGGGCACCTGCGGCGTCCTGCTGCTCGCGCTCAATCCGGATGCGGCACGTTCACTCACGCAGTCTTTCGCCACGCAGCAGGTGCGCAAGCGCTATCTGGCTTTCGTGCGCGGCTGGCCGCCGGAGACGGCGTTTGTGGACCATGCGCTGAAGCCTGACGACGCGCCGGCCGACGCGGCCGCGCAGTCGGCGCAGACACGGTTCACGAGGTTGGCGTGCTTCGAGATTCCCGATTCGGCAGACGGCCGCTTTCCGACGACGCGTGTGGCGCTGGCGGCGGCGGAGCCGCTGACGGGGCGGCGGCACCAGATACGGCGGCATCTCAAGCACATGGCGCATCCGATCATCGGCGACGCGACGCATGGCAAGGGGCCGCTGAACCGCTGGTGGGCGGCGCGGCTGGGCCTGCAGCGGCTGTGGCTGCATTCGCAGAGCCTGGCGTTTCCGCATCCGGAAACGGGCGAGACGGTGACGGTGGAAAGCGGGCTGCGCTGGGTGCCGGGCGTGTCGGGCGATTCGCCGGGCGCGGGTGAGCTGGTAGCTTCGCCTGACGTGGCGGAGCTGGAGCCGGTGCAGCAGTGGCTAGGCTTGTGGGCTCATCTGCGGACCTTTGCGGTTCAGCCCTGAATACCCAATTTGGGTACGCGCGTACCCAAATTGGGTAACTCGCCCTCAGCGGTAATACGCCTCGACCTTGCCCTTGAGCTTGATCAGCAGCGGCTGGCCCTTGCGGTCGAGCGTCTTGCCCGAGGGCACCTTGATCCAGCCTTCGCTCAAACAATATTCCTCGACGTCGAAGCGCTCCTTGTCGTTGAAGCGGATGCCGATGGGATGTTCGAAGACGGCGGCCACGTGGTGCGGGCTTCGCGGGTCCACCGACAGGTGGTCCGGCAGCGGTGGGCGTTCGGTGGCGGGGGAAGCGGCGGCGGTGTCTTGCGGTTCGGTCATGCAGTCTGTGTTCAGGCGGGTTGTGCGGTCTTCTCAGCGGCGGCTTCGGGCGCGGTGACGCCCATGCGGTCGAGCGCAGCGGCCAGATGGGCCACGGTGCGGTCCACGTTGTGCCACTTCTCCAGGCCGAAGAGGCCGATGCGGAAGGTCTTGAAGTCTGCCCCTTCGTCGCATTGCAGGGGCACACCAGCGGCGCTCTGCACGCCTTCGGCGATGAATTTCTTGCCGGACTGGATGTCCGGGTCGCTGGTGTAGCTCACCACGACGCCGGGGGCCTTGAAGCCGTCGGCGGCCACGCTGGCGAAGCCGCGGCTCTCGAACAACTGGCGCACCTTGCGGCCGAGTTCTTCCTGTTCGGTGCGGACCTTGGCGAAGCCGTAGGCCTGCGTTTCCTTCATGACCACGGCCAGACGCGTGAGCGCGTCGGTGGGCATGGTGGCGTGGTACATGTGGCCACCGCCTTCGTACGCTTCCATGATCTGCAGCCACTTCTTGAGGTCGCAGGCGAAGCTGCTGCTCGTGGTGCCGTCGATAGCTTGCCGTGCACGCTCGCTCATCATCACCATGGCGCAGCAGGGCGAGCTGCTCCAGCCCTTCTGCGGCGCGGACACGAGCAGGTCCACGCCCGTGGCTTGCATGTCCACCCACATCGCGCCGGACGCGATGCAGTCCAGCACGAACAGGCCGCCCACCGCATGCACCGCGTCGGCCACGGCGCGCAGGTAGCTGTCGGGCAGGATCATGCCGCTGGCGGTTTCGACATGCGGCGCAAACACAACCGCAGGCTTCTGCTGCGCGATCGTGGCGACCACTTCGTCGATGGGTGCCGGCTGCCAGGCGGCCGTTGCGCCTTGCGCCACCTTGCGGGCCTTGAGCACGGTGGACGCCGCGGGGATGTTGCCCATCTCGAAGATCTGGGTCCAGCGGTAGCTGAACCAGCCATTGCGCAGCACCATGACGTTCTTGCCGGTGGCGAACTGGCGCGCCACGGCCTCCATGCCGAAGGTGCCGCTGCCGGGCACGAGCGCGACAGCATGCGCCTTGTACACGTCCTTGAGGATCGAGGAGATGTCGCGCATGACGCCCTGGAAGTTGCGTGACATGTGGTTGAGCGCGCGGTCGGTGTAGACCACCGAGAACTCGAGCAGGCCGTCGGGGTCGACGTTGGGCAGCAGTCCGGGCATGAGGGCCTCCTTGTTAGCGAAAACGGGGAACCGCGCAGCTTAGCACCGACGCAAAGCCATGCGCACAGGGGGATTACCCAGCAGGCATGCGGCTATTTCAGCAGGCCGACGTCTTGCAGCGTGTCGCGCAGTTCGTTCGCGAAACGTTCGTAGCCTTTCGCGTTGGCGTGCACCTGGTCGGACCGCAGCGACGAGTCGCCCAGCACGCGCGACCAGCCCTTGGCATGCAGGGGCACCTGCATCTCGGTGGCGACGCTTTCGTACAGCGCATGGTCGCTGAGCGAACTCGTCACCGCCGACATGATGTTCAGTGCGGGCACCGCCACCAGCAGCACCTGGGCGCCCGCGTCCTTGCATTGCTGGCAGATGGCGCGGAGGGTGGCGCGCGTGTCGGCCTCGGGCTTTTTCTGCAGGAAGTCGTTGCCGCCCGCGCAGACCAGCACGAGCGCGGGCTTGTGCTCCTGCAACAAACCGGGGGTGCGTTCGAGGATCTGCGCGGCCGTCTCACCGGTCACGCCGGCGTTGACGACATTCCAGCCCGTCAGGCGCGCCAGCACCGTGGGGTAGCTGGTCTCGGGCGTCGCGCCGTAGCCGAAGGTGAGCGAATCGCCCAGCGCGAGCACTGTAGCGCCGGCGGGCACAGCCTGCATCTTCGGGCCCTTGCGGCCGCAGGCGGCGAGCAGCGCGGCGGACGAAGCGGCCAGGCCCATGCCGAGAACCCGGCGGCGGCTGGGGCAATCCGTCACCTCAGGCCTTCAGCACGTCAAGCAGCCACTTGTTCATGTCCGCCACTTCTTCCATGCACACGGTGTGCGGCATGTCGTACTCGTGCCATTCGACGCCGTAGCCCAGCGCGCGCAGTGCGTCGCGCGAAGCGACGGCGCGGGGCAGCACGATCATCGGGTCTTGTCGGCCATGCGCGAGGAAGATGCGCGTGTTGGCGTTGGCTTCGCTGCGTTCAGCCGCCGTGAGCGTGGCCAGCGGCAGATAGCCGGACATGCCGAGGATGCCTGCCAGCGGCTCTGCGTGGCGCAGCCCGACCATGAGCGACATGGCGCAGCCCTGCGAGAAGCCGGCGATCACGATGCGGCTGGCCGGCATGCCGCGCTGCTTCTCGCGCGCGATGAGCGCTTCGATGGCGGCCTGCGACTTGCGCAGCCCGGCTTCGTCTTCCTGGCTGCGGTCGTGCGCGATGTCGTACCACGCAGGCATGACATAGCCATTGTTCATGGTGACCGGGATGTGCGGCGCATGCGGGAAGATGAAACGTACGGGGCCGACGGCGGACAGGTCCCACTCCTGCGCGATGGGCACGAAGTCGTTGCCGTTGGCCCCCAGGCCGTGCATGACAAAAATGGTGGCAACCGGGTTGGGTGCGGTTTCGATCTCGATGGCGTCAAGCATGGCTGTTCAGGAGCGTCCGGAAGCGTTCAGGGGAAAAGGAGTTCCGAGCATAGCGGCTCAACGCTTTCGCGTGGATGACGGGCTTTTCCTGCGTGGGGTCTTGGGTGGCGCGTTGGCGATCTGCACGATCTGCTGGCGCAGCCAGACGATGCCCGGGTCGCTGGCCGCACGCGCGTCCCAGCACAGCATCGACTGGTACTTGGGCAACTCGAAGGGCAGCGGCGCGATATCGAGCTGGTCCGCATGCGCGATGGCGACACGGCGGCCGAGCACCGCCGCATGATCGCTGTGGCCCAGCTGGTGGATGATCTGCCCGAAGCTTGTCACCGCGAACTGCGCGTTGCGCTGGCGGCCTTGCCTGGCCAGCAATTCGTCGATGGTGTTGTCCAGCACGGACGAACCGTAGCCCAGGAAGATCTGCGGCGTCTCGCAGAACATGTCCACGGTGAGCTTTTTCTTCGCCAGCGGATGGCCCTTGCGGCGTGCGTAGACATAGCTGTCTTCGTAGAGCACATGCGTTTCCATGTCGCGCGGCATGACAAGGCGCGCGACCACCGCCACGTCCAGGTCGCCCCGCCCCAACCGCTCCTGCAACGACCACGAACCCGTGGGCTCCCACACGATGCGGATGCCCGAGCCGCAGGCCGCCAGTGTCTGCCCCAGCGGTGCGAGGAACAGGGCACTCGCATGGTCCGAGCCCGCGATGCGGAACACGCGCGTCGATGTCGCGGGATCGAACGCCTGCTCCACGTCGAGCAGCGCTGCGATGTCCGCCAGCACCTTCTCCACCTGCGGCGCGAGCGCCTGCGCGCGCACCGTCGGCAGCACGCCGTGCGACGTGCGCGTGAAGAGCGCGTCGCCGAACGTCTCGCGCAGCCGGTTGAGCGAAGCGCTCACCGCAGGCTGGCTGAGGAAGAGCCGGTCCGCCGCGCGCGACACGCTGCGCTCGCGCATCAACGCGTCGAACGTGCGCAGCATGCCGATGTCCAGGCTGCGGATATCACGCTGATTCATATCTCATATCCAAATATTCGAATTGTTCTCGCGGGTGGGTAACCATAGCATCCGCGTGTTCGCCCTTACTACAAATTCCGGAGACAAACCATGATGAATCGCAGAGAAGCCCTCATTACGTCCGCAGCCGGCCTGGCCTCGCTGGCGGCACCTTCCGTGTTCGCACAGACCGCGGCCGCGCCCTTCCCCAACAAGGTCATCCGCATCGTGCCGTTCGGCACCGCAGGCGGCCCCATCGACACACTGGCGCGCGTGTATGCCGACAAGCTGCAGGCACGCTGGGGCCAGCCGGTCATCATCGACGCCAAGCCAGGCGCAAGCGGCATCATCGCGGCAGACTTCGTCGCCAAAGCAGCACCGGACGGCCACACCGTCTTCTTCACGCTGCCGCTCACGCATGTGAACGTACCCATCCTGCAAGCCAAGGTGCCCTACGACCCGTTCAAGGATTTCTCGCCGCTGTCGATGCTCGCCACGGGCGGCCCGATGCTGGTGGCGCGCGCCAATGCGCCCTACAACAACCTCAAGGAATTCGTCGCCTACGCCAGGACGCAGAAGAGCCTGAGCTACGGCACCTGGGGCAATGGTTCGTCGGCGCACCTGTTCGGTGAACTGCTCAAGCGCCAGAGCGGCACGGAACTGATCCACGCTGCCTACAAGGCCGAAGCCGCCGTGCACAACGACCTGTTCGGCGAAGCGCTCGACTTCGCGTGGGCGAACCCTTCCACCGCGCGCGGTCACATCCAGGCCGGCAAGATGAAGGCGCTGGGCGTGGCCGGCACGCGCCGCGTGTCCGCGCTGCCCAACGTGCCCACGTTCGCCGAGCAGGGCTTCCAGGGCTTCGACGTGGACAGCTGGATCGGTGTGTTCGCACCGGCAAAGACGCCGCAGCCCATCGTCGAAGCGTGGACGGCCGCGCTGCGCGAAACCACCCGCATGCCTGACGTATCGGCGCGTCTGTCGGCCTTCGGCTTCGAGCCGCTGGGCAACACGCCGCCCGAGTTCGTGCAGATCTTCAAGGCCGATTACCCGCGCGTGGCCGAACTCATCAAGGCTGCGGGCGTGACTGCCGACTGAGTCGCGCCACCCCAAGGAAAAACACAACCATGAACAACAGAATCCCGGACGCCGTCGTTTCAGAAGTTGCGGGTGAATCGCCCCGGCGCGTCATCCCGATTTCGGTGGACACGGGCACCGCCTACGGCATGCCCAAGCCCACGTACCGCAAGGAGCTGACCGAGGTCGGCCAGGGCACGCCCATGGGCGAGCTGCTGCGCCGCTACTGGCACCCCATCGGCCTCGTCTCGGACGCGACGGACACGCCCGCCAAGGTGCGCGTGCTGGGCGAAGACCTCATCCTGTTCCGCGACAAGACGGGCCGGCCGGGCCTCGTGCATCCGAACTGCGCGCACCGTGGTTCGTCGCTCTACTACGGCAAAGTGGAAGAGCGCGGCATCCGCTGCTGCTACCACGGCTGGCTGTTCGACGTGCAGGGCCATTGCGTGGAGCAGCCGTGCGAGCCCGGTGGCGGCAAGGCGCGCGACAAGGTGCGCCAGCCCTGGTACCCGGTGGAAGAGCTGTACGGCCTCATCTGGGCCTACATGGGCCCGCCGGAGAAAAAGCCCGTGCTGCCGCGCTACGAATGCCTGGACGTTCTGGACGAAGGCGAATTCCTCGAAGCCAATGCCAACAGCATCGGCGGCGGCGGCCCGGCGGTCATCCCCTGCAACTGGCTGCAGCACTACGAGAACCTGGTCGACCCCTTCCACGTGGTCATCCTGCACTCTTCGTTCAGCGGCACGCAGTTCGTCGAACAGATGGCGCTGATGCCCGAGGTGAAGTGGGACGTGCAGGAACACAGCGTGCGCACGCTCTCCACCCGCAAGCTGCCAGACGGCAAGACGTTCCGCCGCATCAGCGAAGCCGGCCTGCCGACGCTGCGCGTGATCCCGAGCCCGCGCGTGGGCAAGTACGGTCGCGTCGAATCGCTCGGCTGGGTGTTGCCCATCGACGATCACAGCTTCCGCATCTACGTGGTGGGCCGTGTGACGGAGGCAGGCGAACTCGCGAAGATGCGTTCGCGCTTGGGCGGCAAGCTGTGGGAAGAGCTCACGGAAGAAGAGCATCGCCAGTTCCCCGGCGACTACGAAGCCATGGTCAGCCAGGGCGCCATTGCCAGACATTCGGAAGAGCATCTGGCCACCACCGACCGCGGCATCGTGATGTTGCGCCGCCTGCTGCAGAAGCAGCTGGAAGCGGTCGCCGAGGGCCGTGACCCGGCCGGCGTGAGCTTCGACCCGGACGCACCGCCCGTGCGCTTCTCGGCGGGCAACTTCCTGGAGGATTGAGCCGGTGGACGCAGCGCTTCAGGACAAGAATGGACAGGTCGCGGGACAGAACGTGGCGGGCAACGTCGATTTCCAGGTGAAGCTGGCAAAGAGCGGCCGGCTGGTGCCGGTGCTCAAGGACCAGAGCGTGGTCGATGCGCTGGCGGCATGCGGCGTGATGGTGGAGACCTCGTGCGCGCAGGGCGTGTGCGGCACCTGCCTCACCCGCGTGCTGGAAGGTGAGCCCGAGCACTGGGACATGTTCCTCACGCCCGAGGAACAGGAGAAGAACGACCAGTTCCTGCCCTGCTGCTCGCGCTCCAGAAGCCCGGTGCTGGTGCTGGACCTCTGAGGCGGGCTCCGGAAAAGCAAAAAGCGGCCCGAAAGGCCGCTTTCTTGTTGCCGGCCGTGAAGGCCCGGGCAGGTTCGCTCAGCGCGAAGACGTGGGCGCCGGACGACCCGGCAGGTGGCGGAACATGATCCGGCCCTTCGTCAGGTCGTAAGGGGAAAGTTCCAGCGTCACGTTGTCACCCGCGATGATGCGGATGTGGTTCTTGCGCATCTTGCCGCCGGAATACGCCACGAGTTCGTGGCCGTTTTCCAGCGTCACGCGGTAACGTGAATCCGGAAGCACTTCGGACACGCGACCGCGCATCTCAATCAGCTCTTCTTTTGCCATTCAGCTCGGGCTCCCTTTCGTGAGAGCCATCAAAAAAGTGGGTTGCAGGGCCCGAAAAGGCAAACCGCGCCCTTTCAGAAAACCCGGTATTGTACGGCGCGAGGCGGTTTTTGTCGACCGCCTCAGGCGGCCAGCGCCATACGCCGGGGCACCCCCAGCCGCGCCGGAGAAACGTATTCCTGGCGGTAGATTTCGAATGGCATGGTGTCGGCCGTCTCGATGGCCTTCTGGTCCTGCACGGAACGGGCGCCCAGGGCCTCGAAATGCGCCTGGTCGGCGCCGCTCCAGGGCAGGGCCAGCAGGCTGGCCTGTGTGGCGGCGGACTGCGCCTGCACGAAGGGCAGGAAGCCGTTCCCGTGCGCCTGCGCCATGCGGGCCAGCACGCGGGCAGAAGGCAGGCTGTCCGGGTCGGCCAGACCCTGCCGGGCGGCACCGACGGCGTCCGAATACGCGCTGCCGCCCTGGCCGGCATCCAGCTTTGCGGCGATCAGGGCACACCCTTGCAGGAGTTCATCGGCCCAGTCGGCCAGCGGCACCTGGGCACCGCCGCGCTCCAGTTTCAAGCCGGGCTCGCGCCCACGCGCCGCCGTGCGGTGCTGGTTGCGGCCGATTTCGGCGATTTCCGCCGGCGAATCGTCAGGGCTGTCGGCCAGCAGGCAATGCAGCAGGAACACGTCGAGGAAGCGCATGGTGCGGGCATTGATGCCGACAGGCTCGAACGGGTCCAGGTCCATCAGTCGCACCTCGACGTATTCGACGCCCCGCTCGCGCAGCGCATGCAACGGCCGCTCGCCGGAGAAGATGGTGCGCTTGGGACGGATGGTGCCGTAGAACTCGTTCTCGATCTGCAGCAGCGAGGTGGCCAGCTGGTTGTAGTCGCCGCCGGGGTTGCGGATGCCCACGGCTTCATACGCCGGGTACGGCCGCGTCAGCGCGTCGTGCAGCGACGCGGCATAGCCTTCGAGGTTGTTGTAGCTCACCGCGAGCGAGGCCTGCGCGTCGCTCTGATAACCCAGCCTGCCCATGCGGAGCGACGTGCCATGCGGCATGTACATGGTGGCCTCGCCCAGGCTTTGAAGCCCATGGTCGCGCCCGCCCACGAAGTCGGACGACAACGCGGGGGATGCGCCAAAGAGGTACAGCAGCAGGAACGCATTCCGCCTGAAATTGCGGATGAGCCCGAAATATTCCTCATTGCCCACGCCGGGCAGCGACCAGTTGTAGTGGATGCCCGAGATCGTCTGCATGCGCCGGCCATACCGATGGCCCAGGCCCATGCGGTACACGCTCTTGGCGCGCCCCACATTGGACGAGCCGTAACGGCCCAGCGGGATCGTCTCGTCCGTCGGCAGGCGGCTGGGCATGCTGCTGACCCAGAGCATCTCGTCGCCTTGCTCACGCAGCGTGCGATAGGTGAACTGGTGGATGCGGGTGAGTTCGTCCAGGCAGGCCTGCACGTCCTTGTGCGCACCGGTGATCAGCTCGAGCTGCGACTCACTGTAATCGGTGGTGATGAACGGATGCGTGAGCGCGGAGCCCAGCGCGAGCGGGTGCGGCGTGAGCGCGAGCGTGCCATCGGGCGTGGCGCGCAGGCTCTCCTTTTCGATGCCGCGGCGCATGCCGTCCAACCTTTCGGTGGACAGGGCTCCCAGCTTCTCCGTGATGCTTGTCATTGTGTGTGGCAACTCTCGTGTGGGGCGCAAGTTACCACGCTTGGCGGCATCAGGCAGCGGGCTGCCTCAATTGGCCGCCGGGGCGGGCTGGAATTCCTGCGGTTCCGTGCAGACGAAGCCCGCTTCGTCAGGGCTTACCCGGGGTGGCTTTCACATCCGTGAAACCTCTTTCACGGATGTGAAAGATCGGGCCGGAAGCATTGAATGCACACCGTGTCCTTTCGATACTCGCTTTCAACCAAAGGTGAAGGACATGTACAAAAGCATTCGAATCGACAAGGCCGGCCCGGTGTGGCGCGTGGTGCTGAACCGGCCCGAGGTGCGCAACGCGCACGACCTGGAAATGTTCCGCGAACTGATCGATGCATTCGATGAAGTCGAAAACGACCCCGAATGCCGCTGCGCCGTGCTCACGGGCGAAGGCGACTTCTTCAGCGCGGGCCAGGACCTGCGCTTCACGCGAAGCGCAGACGCCCTGGCCATCGACGCGTATGGCCGCGCCAACGTGGGCGCACGCCAGCGCATCCAGCGCAACTTCAAGCCGGTGGTGGCAGCCATGAACGGCCCGGCCATCGGTGGGGGCGTGTATCTGGCGACGGCCTGCGACCTGATCGTGTCGGTGGACACGGCATTCCTGCAGATGCGCGAGATCCAGGCAGGCAACCACGCGGGTGGCGCATTCCTTTTCACCGTGGGCCGCGCACGTTCGCTGGAGCTTTCTCTGTTGGGCCGCCGCATCGCTGCGCCGCAGGCCGAAGAATGGGGGCTGATCAACCGCAGCGTGCCGGCCAGCGAGTTCCAGGCCGCGGTGGACGACTACGTGAACGCGCTGCTCGAGTTGCCGCCGCTGGCGATCCGCTACACCAAGAGCGCCACCAACCTTCTGCTCGACATGGCGGGCTTCTCCACGCACTCGGAAGCCAGCGGTCCGATGCAGCGCTACCTGAGCCTGAGCCCGGACGGGCGCGAAGCCAAGCGCGCTTTCCAGGAAAAGCGCAAACCCAACTTCACCGGTGCGTATCCGCGCGCGGCGGACGAGGCCTGACGCGATGGCACAGGCACTGAACGGCATCCGCGTGCTGGACTTCAGCCACGTGCTGGCGGGGCCCATCGCCACGAACTACCTGTGCATGCAGGGTGCGGACGTGGTGAAGGTGGAATCGGGCAAGGGCGACACCATGCGCAACTATGGCGGCGAATCGCACGCCGAAGGGCTGGGGCCGTCGTTCGTTTCGGTCAACACGGGCAAGCGTTCCATCGTGCTCGACCTCAAGAAGCCGGAGCACCTGGCGGTTGCGCGCAAGCTGGTGGCATGGGCCGATGTGGTGGTGGAGAACTTCCGCCCCGGCGTGATGGAGCGGCTGGGTCTGGGCTACGAGGCCTGCCGGAAGATCCGCGCCGACATCGTGTTCTGTTCGGTGTCGGGCTTCGGCCAGTCGGGCCCGCTGAAGGCGAACCCGGCGGTCGACCAGATCATCCAGAGCATGTCGGGCCTGATGAACCTCTCGGGCGAGCCTGGCAGTCCGGCCATGCGCATCGGCTTTCCGGTGGTCGACACCTTCACCGGCATGCTCGCGTCGCTGGCCATCGTCACGGCGCTGCTGCATCGCGGGCGCACCGGCGAAGGCCAGTTCATCGACGTGGCGATGATGGACGCCGCGATGGTGATGATGGTTTCGGTCGCCGGGCCGTATCTGGTCGCCGGCGTGAAGCCCGTCAAGCAGGGCAACCTGGGCTACAGCAAGGCGCCCACCGCCGACACCTTCCCTACTGCGGACGGCGAGATCACCATCGGCGCGATAAGGCAGGACCAGTACGAGATGCTGTGCAAGGTCATCGAACGGCCGGATCTCGTCATCGACGCGCGCTTCGCCGACCGCGGCTTGCGCCGCAAGAACGCCGCAGCGCTGCGAGCCGAAGTGATCGACGCTTTCTCATCGCGCACCGCGCTCGAGTGGGAACAGTTGCTCAACGATGCCGGCGTCGCCGCAGGCGCAGTGCGCAACCTGTGGGACGCCTTCGCACATCCGCACCTCCAGGCACGCAAGCTCACGCTGCCGGTCCAGCTCCCCGGTGAGGCGGCCCAGGCCGGCAACGAAGCCCGTGTGCTGAATGCCGGCTTCGTGCTGGGCCATGACAACCCCGGCACGGACAAACCGCCTCCGCGCCTGGGCGAGCACTCGCGCGAGATCCTGCAGGAACTCGGCTACCGGCAGACCGAGATCGACCGCCTGCTGGCCGAGCCCGCGGAACAGCATTGACAACCCATCCAACGCAAACCGATAAAAGGAGACAAGCATGGACAAGAGACATTTCCTGCGCATCGCAGGCGCCGCACCGGCCGCACTGGCACTCGGCTCGCTCGCGCCCTTCGCGCGACTCGCGCAGGCCCAGGCCTATCCGGCGCGGCCGATCCGCCTGGTGGCACCGTTTGCCGCCGGCAGCACCAGCGACACGTCGGCGCGCTTCATCGCGCAGCACCTCACCACCGCGCTCGGCCAGGCCGTGGCGGTGGACAACCAGCCGGGCGCCGACGGCCGCCTGGGCATGATGGTCGCCAGGAACGCACCGCCGGACGGCTACACGCTCGTGCTGGGCAGCTGGACGAACCTGGCCGTGAACCCGGTCCTCATCAAGGACCTGCCCTATGACCCGGTGAAGGAATTCAAGCCCGTGGCCGGCATCGGCCGCAGCATGCTGGGCATCTGTGTCTCGGGCCAGTCGGAAATCAAATCGCTCAAGGACCTGATCGACGCCGCGAAGAAGAAGCCCAAGGGCCTGAACTTCGGCAACTTCGGCACGGGCTACCGCCTCGCAACGGAATGGTTCTCGCAGCTCGCCGGCATCCAGTTCACGCACGTGCCCTACCGCACCACCAGCCAGATGAACACCGACCTGGCCGGGCGGCAGATCGACGTGGCCATGGACGGCGTGACCTCGCTCACGCCGCTGCTCAAGTCGGGCCAGTTGCGCATGCTGGCGGTGACGGGCGACCAGCGCCACACCGAGTTTCCGGATGTGCCGACGGTGAAGGAAACCTTCCCCGAGTTCTCGATCTACGGCTGGTCCGCGCTGATGGTGCGCAGCGAAGTGCCCGACGACATCACCGAAAAGCTGGCGGACGAAGTCGAGAAGATCCTTGCCTCCGCAGATGGCCGCGATTTCGCACGCAAGGTCGGCTCCCAACTGCTTTCGCGCAAGACCGGCGAGATGCGCAAGTACCAGACCGAGCAGATGGCCATCCTCAAGCGCGTGGCCGATGCGGCGGGCATGAAGCCCGAGTGACGCGGCAAGACGATGCAGTCAGCGAGGCGCGGCCGCCACGAACTTCTGCGGGAGCGCTTCCATGTGCTCGCGGTGCAACGCCACCAGGCGGTGCAGTGCCTGCACGTACCGCTCTCGATGGCTGCGCAATGCGGCGATGCGGCCACCCAGGCCGATGACCATGGGTGGCTGGTGCGAAGGCGCCGCCAGCAGCGCGGCGATGATGCCCGAGCCCGGCGTGAACAGGCCCTCGCTCACCGCGTAGCCGCGCTCGCGGCACACGTCGAGCTTCGCGACCAGGTCATTGAAGCGGATCTGCCGCGAGGCCGGCTCCTGCGCGTTGACGCGGCTCACCAGCGCCCGCAGTTCGGTCTTCGACTTGAGCGTGAGCACGACCTGCCCCATCGCCGAGCGCAGCAGCGGCCGCAGCGCGCCGGTGGCGACGTCGGTGTGGCCGGTGGCCTCGTTGCCCTTCACCACGTGGATGTACTGCATCTGCAACCCGCTCTGGATGCCGAGCACGGCGGTGCAGCCGGTCTCGTCACGCAGCGAATACATCAGCCGCACGATGGTGCCGTCGGACAGCAGCGCGTCGTTGACCCAGATGCCCAGCAGCGCGGCGCGCACCGTGGGCACGAAGGTGCGGTCGGTGCGCGAGTAGTCGAGATAGCCGAGATCGCGCAGCGTACCGAGCAGCGCAAAGGTGCTGGAGGCCGGGTAATCCAGCGCATCGCAGATCTGCGTGAGCGTGGCCGGCGCGCGGCGCTGCGCGAAGAACTCGAAGACCTCGACGACGCGTTGCGCGGATTTGACGGGGGTTGCCATGCGCGCAGCTTACGTGCGGCGTCGCGCTTTCACATGCGTGAAATCCCGGCGCAAACCAATTCATCACATCACCCAAGTTTTACCAAGGAGTTGTTTCCATGAAGTTCGGAACCATCGCACGCGGCGCAAAAGGCAATGACGCCGTGCCCGTGCTGTTCGACGCGGCTGGCGTCTTCGATCTGCGGGCGGTCTGTGCGTCGCTGGCCACACCGGTTGGCGGCTTCGGGCCGGCACAGGCCGGGACGTTGTCGATGCTCGATCTCATCGCCGCCGGCGACGGTGCGCACGCACTGGGCCGGTATGTGTCGCAGAACGCAGCGGGGCTTGCCGCCGCCCTCGTGCCGCAGGCCGACGTGAAGCTGCTCGCTCCCATTCCGCGCACGCCGCGCAACGTGTTCTGCCTGGGCCGCAACTACGCGGATCACATCCAGGAGGACAACGTCTCCCGCGACAAGGCCACGCCGCTGCCCGAGTACCCGCAGTTCTTCACCAAGCCCTCCTCGGCCATCGTGGGCGACGGCGCAGGCATCCGCTACGACGAGCGCGTGACGAAACGGCTGGACTATGAAGTGGAACTGGCCGTGGTCATCGGCCCCGGCGGGCGAGACATCACGAAGGCCGACGCAATGAAGCATGTCTTCGGCTACACCATCGTCAACGACGTGACCGCGCGCGACCTGCAGCGCCGCCACGACCAGTGGTTCAAGGGCAAGGGCCTCGACACGAGTTGCCCCATGGGACCATGGATCGTCACGGCCGATGAAATCACCGACCCGCACGCGTTGAATATCGCTCTGTCGATCAACGGCGAAGAGCGCCAGAACGCCACCACCGGCGACATGATCTTCCGGATTCCGGAGACGATCGAATCGCTGTCGGCCGGTCTCACGCTGGAGCCGGGCGACGTGATCGCCACCGGCACCCCCTCGGGCGTCGGCTACGCGATGAACCCGCGCCGCTTCCTGGCGGCGGGCGACGTCATCGAATGCCGCGTCGAAGGCATCGGCAAACTCACCAACACCGTCTTCGCGGCCTGAGCCGGCTCATTCATCGCGCCCGGTCTCCTTGCGGTAGAGGCCGGGCAGGAAGTGCTCGAACAGGCCGACTTCCTCGATGTTGTGGCGCAGCCAGGCGATGCCGCGTGCATGGTCGAAGCCGAAGCGGCGCATGAGCGGCGTCACCAGGCGCTGCACGCCTTTGCTGCCGCCGATGATCAGGCAGTTGTCGTACTGCGTGCCGCCTTTTACCTGCTTGAAGGTGTATTCCATGCGCGCCAGGCCGGGGATGCCGTGCACGCGCGGGTTGTGGATGAAGCCCTGCTCGTCGAGCTTCTCGATGTCGGACACGACATTTACTTCATACGCGCGATTGCCGCCGAGATACTCGCGCAGGCGGATCTGCGCGCCGGGGCCGACGCTGCCGTCCGGCAGGCGGCGCGCGTAGCTGGCGTGCACATGGTCGTGCGGGTGCCATGCGCGGTAGCGGTTGATCCGGCGGCCATCGATCTCGATGTCGCCTTCGAGGTGGGTGAACCACCAGTGCAGCATGCGCGGCGTCACGCCCTTGATGACTTCATGACGGATCCAGTAGCAGGCGCGGCCGTCCGGCAGTTCGGTCGCGCCGCAGCGCGCGGTGGACATGGGCTTCATGGGCCAGGGCAGGAGTGCGGGCTCGGCCGGTCTGGCCCGGCTGGCAGGGTAGGCGGGCATGTCCGCGGTCGGGTCGAGGGTGAGTGGCAATGTGGCGTCCATGGTGCATTCCTTCAATGTGTATAGCGTTTACTATACATTTCATGCTTTAAATGTCAAGCAACTGCTATACACTTTATCCATGAGCGAAGACACTTCTGCACGGGATGCCCGGCGCCGCGGCCCCGTGGCGCACAAGCACATCGACATCCTCTGGACTGCCGCGCAGTTGTTTGCACAACGCGGCATCGCGCAGACCAGCACGCGCGAGATCGCCGCCGCCGCAGGCACGACCGAGCGCACCCTGTTCAAGCATTTCGGCAGCAAGGACGGCCTGACACGCGCGGTGATCGATGAAGCCGTGCTGCCGCACCTGGTCCCCGCCTCGCTGGAAGGATTGCGACAGGCCGTGCAGGCGCATCAGGGCGATCTGGCGGCATGGCACGCGTCGCTGCTTCGCGCGAGGAGCGTGGCCCTGGCCGAAGCGCCCGAACTCACGCGCCTGCTGCTGGTGGAGCTGCTGCGCGACGAAGCCCTTCGCGCGCGTTTCGCGAGCCAGTGGCTGGTAAACCTGTGGGAGCCGCTGCTCGCGTTCTTCACACGGCTGCAGCGCGACAAGCGCATCGCCCGGGACATGCCGGTCGATGCACTGGCGCGCATGTTCCTGTCACTGAACGTCGGTTATCTGGTCGGTCGCCACGTGCTCGCGACAGGCCTGGACTGGGACGATGAAGCGGAGATCGGTGCGATCAGCCGCCTGTTCGCGCGCGGTTGCGCGCCGGGCTGAGCCGGCTGCACAGGAGCGCGCTCAGCCCAGTGGCCGCGCGAAGATCAGCATCAGCGCGATCGCCACGCCGATGAGGAAGTTCGCGTCGATCAGCCCCGCAAGCAGGAATACGCGCGACTGCATCGGCTCGATCATCTCGGGCTGGCGCGCCGCGCCCTCGAGAAAGCGGCCTCCGACGTTACCGATAGCCAGGCACGAGCCGATGGCGCCCAGACCGATGATCAGTCCGCAGGCCAGCGCGATGGCAGCGATGTCACTCATGATGTTTCTCCTTGCAGGTCGTTGAACATGGTTTCATGGTGCGCGCGACGGTGCTGGCAAACAATGACCTGGGACGTTATGTCCTATGTCAAGGTCCGGGGTCATGAGGCATCATCCGCTCAGAGACAGCAATGCATATGGCATGCGAACGACCATGATTTCCCACGACCGGCGCTGGTGGCAGTGCATCCGCTTCATGAAGCCGGGTGCTGCATTCCTCATCCTCACCCTGTGCGCTCCGCTGGCCATGGCGCAAACCCGGCGGTTCGAGGACAGCATGGCCCAGCGCATGCTCGCCTGCGCGGCCTGCCATGGCGCGCAGGGCCGCGCCGCTGCCGACGGCTACTACCCGCGCATTGCCGGCAAGCCTGCCGGCTATCTCTACAACCAGTTGCTCAACTTCCGCGACGGCCGTCGTCACTATGGCCTGATGACGCGGCTGGTCGACCCCCTGACGGATGAGTACCTGTGGGAGATCGCGCAGTACTTCGCGGCGCTCGACCTGCCCTACCCCGCGCCACTGCCGCCCACCGCCCCGGCCACGCAACTGCGGCGCGGCGCAGAACTCGCCCAGCGCGGCGACGTGAAGCTCGGCGTGCCGGCCTGCACCGCCTGCCACGGCACGAAACTCACGGGTGTGGCGCCCAACATTCCCGGCCTGCTGGGCGTGCCGCGTGACTACATCAACAGCCAGCTCGGTTCGTGGAAGGCACGTGAACGCAAGGGCCACGCGCCGGACTGCATGGCGCAGATCGTGGACCGCATGAATGCCGACGACATCTCGGCGGTGTCGGCCTGGCTCAGCGCGCAGCCGCTGCCTGCCGACACGCATCCCGCGCCGGCGATGACCGCAGCCTTGCCGATGGCCTGCGGCAGCGCCTTGGCGCCCACGCCGGGTGCATCGAGGCCCCCTGCCAGCGGAGCGCGGCGATGAGCATGTCGACGCAGACCGTCGCGCCGGCGCGTCGCCGCGTCTGGCTGTTCGTGCTGGGCACGGTGGCCCTGCTCTGCCTCGCGTTGCCCGCTGCCGTCTGGTACCTGAACGTGAAGGGCGAGGAAGCCATTCCCGCCACCGGCGCAGTCGCCGCGCCAGCCAGTGCGGAGACCGTCGCGCGCGGCGCCTACCTTGTGCGCGCGGGCAACTGCATGGCCTGCCACACCGCACGCGGCGGCATCGAAGGCGCGGGCGGCAAGGGCATCGAGACGCCGTTCGGGGTCATCTACGCGAGCAACCTCACGCCCGACGACGACACCGGCCTGGGACGCTGGAACAGCGCCGAGTTCTGGCGCGCCATGCACCACGGCCGCTCGAAGGACGGCCGCCTGCTTTACCCCGCTTTTCCCTACACCAGCTTCACGCAAGTCACCCGGGAAGACTCGGATGCGATGCATGCGTACTTGCGCACGCTGCCGCCCGCAGCACAGGCGAACCGGGCGCACGACATCGGCTTTCCCTACAACACGCAGGCAGCGCTGGCCGTGTGGCGCGCGCTTTACTTCCGTCCCGGTCGCTTCGAGCCGCAGCCGCAGCAATCGGCCGAGTGGAACCGCGGTGCGTATCTGGTGCGAGGTCCCGGTCATTGCGCGGCCTGCCACACCGCGCGCGATACGCTGGGCGGCACGCGCGGCGCGGCGCTCGACCTGGCGGGCGGAATCATCCCCATGCAGAACTGGTACGCGCCCGCGCTCACTTCCGGCGACGAAGCCGGGGTGGCGCACTGGCCCAGGGAAGACGTGGTCGCGCTCCTGCGCACCGGTACGTCGCCGCGCGGCCAGGCCACCGGTCCCATGGCCGAAGTGGTGCAGCACAGCACACAGTACATGAGCGAGTCCGACCTGTCTGCAATGGCGGCCTACCTGCAGGCCCTGCCCCAGCACGCGTCACCACCACCTCCTTCGCGCCCTGCGCCCACCGCAGCGCAGCAGGCACGGGGCGCCCGCATCTACGCGAACAATTGCGCGAATTGCCATGGCGTCGACGGCGAAGGTGTGCCCGGCGCGTATCCGCCGCTCAAGGGCAACCGCACCGTCACCATGGCGAACGCCGCCAACGTGATCCAGACGGTGCTGTACGGCGGCTTCAGTCCCGCCACGCCGGGCAACCCGCGTCCTTACGGCATGCCACCGTACGTGCTGGCGCTCAGCGAGGAAGACATCGCCGCCGTGGCCACGCACATCCGCAGCCAGTGGGGCAACCAGGCACCGCCGGTGACGGCGCTCGACATCACGCGCGTGCGCAGCGGCAACGCACGCTGATGGAACCCATGTCCGGCGCCGACCTGGAACCCTTGCGCGTGCTGCATGCGGACGACGCCTTGCTGGTGTTCGACAAGCCTGCGGGCCTGCTCTCCGTGCCCGGGCGTGGCGAAGACAAGCAGGACTGCCTGAGCGCCCGCGCGCAACGCGCCTACCCCGACGCACTCGTGGTGCACCGGCTCGACATGGCGACCAGCGGCATCCTCGTCATGGGACGGGGCGCGGAGATGCAGCGGCGCCTGTCCATCGCATTCGCCGGGCGCGAGGTGCGCAAGCAATACCAGGCCGTCGCGCACGGCATGTTGCATGGCAGCGGCGACGGCTGGCAGCTAATCGACGCCGCCATCCTGCTCGACTGGCCGCGCCGGCCGTTGCACATCATCGATGCGGCGCACGGCAAACCGAGCACGACACGCTGGCGCGTCATCGAAACCATGCCCGGCGGGAAGGCCACGCGCGTCGAACTCGAACCCGTCACCGGACGCACGCACCAGTTGCGTGTGCACCTGCAGCACATCGGTCACCCGATCCTCGGGGACAGGCTGTATGCGCCGCCGGATGTGCAAGCCCTGTCACCGCGCCTGCTGCTGCATGCGTGCGCGCTGGAGATCGCGCACCCCGCCACGGGCAAGGCCATGCGGTTCACGAGCGACGTGCCGTTCTGAAGGCTGAAAGGCAATGCAGGAACTTCGCATGCCCCGCCTGCCTCAGACCGCGAATGGCGTGCAGTCCGCGCGCCGCCCCCGAGGAGCCGCCATGCCCGCCTTCCCCATTTTTCGCGCTCGCGCCCCGCTGGATCCGGCGTCCGCGCTCACCAGCCGACGCGCGATGACGGTCGCACTGGTGGCCGCGCCCGCCCTGCTGCTCGGTGTGCGGGCGCAGACGGGCAAACGCGTCCTCACGCCTTCCCAGACCGAAGGCCCGTTCTACCCGGTCGAGCTCCCGCGCGATGCCGACAACGACCTGCTGGCCAATGGCAGGCTGCGCTACACCGGCGGCAAGCCTGCATGGCTGGGCGGCGAAGTGGTCGACACTGACGGCCGCCCCGTGCGCGGCGCGGTGGTCGAGATCTGGCAGTGCGACGAGGACGGTCACTACCATCACCCCGGCGACGGCAACCGCGCAAGCCCCTCGTTCCAGGGCTTCGGCAGGATGCAGGTGGCCGCCGACGGCAGTTACCGCTTCCGGACCATCCAGCCGGTGCCGTATTCCGGCCGCACGCCGCACATCCACATGAAAGTGAAGCTCGGCACGCGCGAACTGCTGACCACGCAGATCTACATCGCCGGGCATCCGGGCAACGAGCGCGACTTCGTCTGGCGCAACCTCGGCGAAGCCGGCCGTTCGGCGGTGACGGTACCGTTCGCACCGGGCAAGGACGGCCTCGCCGCACACGCGCCCATCGTCGTGAACGCGTGATCACGTGATCACGTGATCGGCCGATCGCCGCGCTAACATGCGCCGATGCACAACCAACACCTCTACATCCTCACCGGCGCGTCGCGGGGCATGGGCCTGGCCATCGCGCAGCAACTCGTCCAGCCGGGCCATGTGATCCTGGGCATTTCGCGTCGCAGCAACAACACGCTCGCATCGCAAGCGGCTTCCGCCAACGTGAAGCTCGAGCAGTGGGAGCAGGATCTCGCGCTCGGCGAAGCCGCCTCCGCGCGCCTGTCGGCCTGGCTGAGCACGCAGGACGCGAAGGCCTTCACCTCCGCCACGCTCATCAACAACGCCGGCGTCATTCCGCGGATCGCGCCGCTGGCCGACAGCGACGCGGCAGACCTCGCCAACGCGCTGCGCGTGGGGCTGGAAGCGCCGATGCTCATGAGCGCGGCATTCCTGCACGCGACGAAGGACTGGCCCGCCGCGCGCCGGGTGCTCAACATTTCCTCGGGCCTCGGCCGTCGCGCGATGGCGTCGCAATCCGCCTACTGCGCAGCCAAGGCGGGCATGGACCACTTCACGCGATGCCTTGCGCTGGACGAAGCAGCGACGCCCAACGGCGCGAAAGTGTGCTCGCTCGCGCCCGGCGTCATCGACACCGATATGCAGGAGCAACTGCGTGGCGCCGACGCGGATGCGTTCCCGGATCGCGCAAATTTCGTGAACCTCAAGACGCAGGGCTCGCTGACGTCGGCGGAAGATGCGGCCGCGCGCATCCTGAAGTTCCTGGCCCGGCCCGATTTCGGCCAGAACCCGGTTGCCGACGTGCGGGACGCGTAGACCGCGCTGCGGCCTTCAGCCGCGTACCACGAGCACGGGCAAGGTGGTGTGCGAGAGCACGCGCTGTGTCACGCTGCCCAGCAGCAACTTCTCGATGCCGTGGCGGCCGTGCGACCCCATGATGATGAGGTCCACGTCGTCGGCCGCCGCGGCCTCGAGCACGCCTTCGTGCACCGCATGGCCTTCGACGACGCGCTGCGCACAGGGCACGCCTGCTGCTTCGGCCACACCGCTGGCCTGCGCAAGCGACTGTTTCGCACTCGCCGTGGCCGCCGCCTGGTATTCAGTCTGGCCGTAGGCGTAGTCCGCGCCGATGCCGGCAAAAGGATATTGGTCGATCACATGAACCGCGGTGACCTTGCCATCGAACACCTTGGCAAGTTCGATGGCCTTGTCCATGGCGAGCAATGCGGTGGAAGAGCCGTCGACCGGAACGAGGATGTGCTTGAACATGGCGGTCTCCTTGTCGCAGCGTGTGCGCTGCAGCGCCACTTTACGGGCGTGCCGCGTCCGGGCGCTGTAGGACGCGATCCTTTTCAGTCCAACCCTGGAAGCCGCCCGCGCGGCAGGTCAGCACCAGCGTGTCGCGATGCGCGTCGTCGCCGGTCGGCTGGATCGGCGTGGATTCGTGGATCACCCGTTCGTCGTCCAGCAACAGCAGCGACCATGGCTCGGCGAGCGTGAAGCGCTGGCCGTTCGGGCCCGCCGCTTCGAACACACGCGTCTCGCCGCCCTTGATGTGATGCCGCGCCAGCAGGAACACGGCCACCAGGTCGACGCCGTCGCGATGCGCGCCTTCGGGCGTGGGCCGGCCGATGCCGTCCGTCGTGTCGATGCGGAACTGGTGCGCCTCCACGTACCACGGCTGCGTGCCGCGCAATGCCGATGCGCTGCGGCCGAGTGCACGAAGCAGTTGCAGCCAGTCGGGCGCGGCCGCGTCGGCGTCCTTCATCGGTTCGAACCAGCGCTGCATGCCGCCGTGCAGTGCGTTGTATTCCACCGGCTGCCAGTGCGCGCGATGCGGTGACCGCGTGACGGTGTCGCCATCCACGACGAAGCAAGAGTGGCGGCGGCGGCGATAGCGCCCGCCGTCCTTCAGGTAGTTGTCGGGCGGCAGGTCTTCCCAGCCCGGCAGCAGCGCCTGCAGGCCCCCGGCTGTGCAGCCGGACCAGGCGCGCACGCCTGCGGCATCGAGCACGGCGTAGCCGCGCGAGCGCAATTCGTCGTCAGTGGAAGCGGCCGCGACGACGGGCGGCGGGAACAGGTCGGGCATGCCCCCGATTGTTACTCGACTTTCACGCCCTTCCAGAAGGCCACACGGCCACGCACCATGTCAGCCTCGGGTTTGGGGTCGGCGTAATACCAGGCGGCGTCGGTGTTGAGTTCACCGTTGACGAGCAGCGAGTAGTAGCTCGCCTTGCCCTTCCACGCGCAGGTGGTGCTGTGGTTGCTGAAGGTCACGTAGTCGCGGTTGAGCGCGCTCTCGGGGAAGTAGTGGTTGCCTTCCACCAGCACCGTGTCGTCGCTCTCGGCGATGACGGCGCCGTTCCAGGTTGCTTTCATGATGTTTCTTTCGGAATCGTCCGGTTCAGGTCCTTGGGTTCACACGGGCGCATCGAGCCAGTGCACGCTGAAGCGCTCGTCCCGGTCGGTCCAGACGGGGCCCGGCGTGAAGCCCGCTTCACGCGCGATGGCCTGCAGGCCGCTCACGGTGAACTTGTGCGAGTTTTCGGTGTGGATCGTCTCGCCCTGCTCGAAGCTGAAGCGTTCGCCCGCCAGCTGCACCTGCTGCCGGCGGCGGCTGACCAGGTGCATCTCGATGCGCTGCAGCGGCGAATTGTAGAAGGCCCCGTGGTCGAATTGCGCGAGGTCGAAGTCGGCACCGAGTTCGCGATTGGCACGTGCCAGCAGGTTCAGGTTGAACGCGGCCGTGACGCCCTGTGCGTCGTTGTAGGCTGCGTGCAGCGTGGCCGGGTCCTTCACCAGGTCGGCCCCGAGCAACAGTGCACCCCCCTTCAGCACGCAGGCCGCCATGCGCAGGAAGGCTCTCGCTTCGTCGGGTGTGAAGTTGCCGATGGTGGAACCGGGGAAGAAGCCGACGCGTCGGCCGGCCGGCTTCGACGGTGCTGCAACCGGCAGCGACAGGCCACGCGTGTAGTCCGCCACCACGGGCACGACATCCAGGCCGGGATAGTCGTGGCGCAGCACGTCGGCCGACGCCTGCAGGTGTTCACCCGAAATGTCGATGGGCACATAGCGCGCGGGCGCGTCCATCGCGTCCAGCAGCAGCCGCACCTTGTGCAGCGAGCCTGCGCCGAACTCCACGAGCTCGGCACCCGGACCCATGCGCGCCGCCATCTCGTGGGCGTGCTGCTTCAGCAACGCGACTTCGGTGCGCGTGGGGTAGTACTCGGGCAATTCGCAGATGCGGTCGAACAGTGCCGAGCCCTGCGCGTCATAGAAATACTTGGGCGAGATGCTGCGCTGCCGCGCGCGCAGGGCCTGCCGCATGTCGTGCATGAAGGCGGCCCGGGCAAGGCTTTCGTCGTCGTTGGGCGCGCCGTCGGCGGATGCAGCCGTGTAGTCGGGCTCCAGCAAGGTTCTGGTGAGCATGTTTCGTCCTTTTTTGTGAAAGCGCCGGGGAAGCGCCGCTGGTGTGTGTTGTCGAAAAGGATGTCGCCTAGTCGTCTTTCGCGAGCCGGATGCCGCTGAACTGCCAGCGCGCCGAAGGCGGGAAGAAGTTGCGGTACGTCGTGCGGGTATGGCCTTCGGGCGTGGCAAGGCTGCCGCCGCGCAAGATCATCTGCCCCACCATGAACTTGCCGTTGTATTCGGCCACCGCGCCGGCCAGCGGCTTGAAGCCGGGATACGGGTCGTACGACGAACGCGTCCATTGCCAGGCATGGCCGGTGAGCTGGCGCATGCCCTCCATGCGGCTTGCGGTTTCCCACTCGAACTCGGTGGGCAGGCGCGCACCGGCCCATTCGGCATAGGCGGCGGCCTCGTAGAAACTCAGGTGCATCACCGGCGTGAGGGGATCCATCGGACGGACACCGTTCAGGCCAAACACATGCCATTGCGTCGAAGCGGGCACGCCGGAAAGACGTGGGTCTCCCGCAGGCACCCAGTACAGCGGCGCCTGCCAGTTCTGGGCTTGCACCATCGCCCAGCCGTCGGACAGCCAGAGCGAAGGACGCCGGTAGCCGCCATCGGCGACGAACTGCGCGTATTCGCCGCACGTGACCAGCCGGTCCGCCATGCGGAAGGGCTGGAGCAATACCGGATGGCGGGGTGTCTCGTTGTCGAACGCAAACTCCTCGCCTTCGTGGCCCACGCGCTGCACGCCGCCGGGGTGATGCAGCCATCCGATCGGCTCGCACGCCTGCGCCAGGCGCAACGAAGGCGACTCCATCGGCTCATAAGCGGGCAGCAGCGGGTTGCACGAGAACGCATGCAGCAGGTCGGTCAGGATGAGTTCCTGGTGCTGCTGTTCGTGATGCAGGCCCAGCGTGATGAGCGGCGCCACACGCTTCCACACATCGGCCTCGCATTCCTGCAGCAGCTTCTGCACGGCGGCGTCGACATGCGCGCGATAGGCCAGCACTTCATCCAGCGAAGGCCGTGTGAGCAGGCCACGTTGCGCGCGGGTGTGACGCGGGCCGAGCGATTCGTAATACGAGTTGAAAAGGTAGAAGAAGCGCGTGTCGTACGGACGATAGTCCGGCATGTGCGGGCGCAGCACCACCGCCTCGAAGAACCAGGTGGTGTGGGCCAGATGCCATTTCACCGGGCTCGCATCGGGCATGGACTGCACGTTCTGGTCTTCAGCCGACAGCGGCGCGGCGAGCGCCAGCGTGTGGCTGCGCACGCGCACGTGGCGCGCGGCGAGATCGGCAGCCAGCGAGCCGATGGCAGGAGCCCTCGCGGCAGCGCTGCCGTGTGGCAGCAGATCGGATTCGAGCAGCGATGCGGTCATGGTCGACGCCTCCTTGCGCCACTGTCGCGTTGGCAACGTGCAGGTGTGGATTGCCACGCTACCATGCGCCCCTGCCTGACACAACTGACAAAACCAGTGGAGACACTTTCATGACAACGCTCACCAATCACCAGATCCGCCTCGCTTCGCGCCCGCAGGGTTTGCCCGTGGAGGCGAACTGGCAGCGTTCGCAGGAGCCGGTGGCGCAACCTGACGAAGGCGGCGTGCTGGTGCAAACCCTCGCCCTCTCGCTCGACCCGGCCATGCGCGGCTGGATGAACGAAGGCAAGAGCTACATCCCGCCGGTGGGCATCGGCGAAGTCATGCGTGCGGGTGGCGTCGGCCGCGTGGTGGCGTCGCGCAATCCGGCGTTTGCCGTGGGCGACGCGGTGTATGCCTCGCTCGGCGTGCAGGAATACGCGCTCATCCCCGCAGCCGAGGTGCGTCGCAGCGGCCTCGCGAAAATCGACCTGCGCGCGGGGTCGCTCACGCAGTGGCTCAATGTGCTCGGCATGCCGGGCATGACGGGTTACTTCGGCCTGATGGACGTGGGCGTGCCCAAGGCCGGAGAAACGCTGGTGGTTTCCGGCGCGGCCGGCGCGGTCGGCCAGACCGTCGGTCAACTCGCGAAGATCAAGGGCCTGCGCGTCGTCGGCATCGCCGGCGGCCAGGCCAAGTGCGACTGGGTGGTGAAGGAGCTCGGCTTCGACGCCTGCATCGACTACAAGGCCGGCGACGTGAGGGCCGGCCTGAAGGAGTACTGCCCCTCGGGCGTGGACATCTACTTCGACAACGTGGGCGGCGACATCCTCGACGCCGTGCTCGCACGCATCAACCGGAAGGCGCGCATCGTCATCTGCGGTGCGATCAGCCAGTACAACAACACGACGGCCGTGCAGGGCCCCAGGAACTACATGAGCCTGCTGGTGAACCGCGCGCGCATGGAGGGCATGGTGGTGTTCGACTATGCCGACCGCTACCCGCAAGCGATCGCCGAACTGGCCGGCTACCTGAGGGACGGCCGCATGAAGAGCCGGGAAGACGTGGTGGAGGGGCTGCAATCGTTTCCCGATGCCTTGCTTCGCCTGTTCAGTGGCGCGAACTTCGGCAAGCTGGTGCTGAAGGTCGCGGACTGAGTTCACGGGGCGACCGGCCTCAGGCCAGCCGCATCGTTTCGCCATCGAACACGACGCGCGCGCCCGTGCTCACCGGGTTGCTGCGCTCCACCGTGCGGGTGCTGCCGTCGTCCATGCGCACGCGAACCTGGTAGACCGTCACCGTCTTCATGTTCTTCTCGATGGCGTTGCCGGCATAGCCGCCGCCGACCGCGCCCAGCACCGTCATCGCTGCGCGGCCATTGCCGCCGCCGACCTGGTTGCCGAGCAGGCCGCCGACCACTGCACCACCCACGGCGCCGACGCCGCTGGGCTGCTGCGCGCGCTTCACGGCAGCGACAGATTCGACGACGCCGCACGAAGCACACACGGCGGCCGGCGCAGGCGCCTGTGTGGAAGCAACAGGCCTGGAAGATGACGGGCGCACGGGCGCAGGCTGGCTCGCCTGGGCCACGGCGGGTTGCTGCGAAGTGGCCTGCGCGGCGGGCGACATCACCGGGGCGGTGCCCTGCGCTGCAGCCATTTCAGCCGGTGTGCCGGAACGCGCTTCCGTCCTGTTGACCACGAGCGTGGCTGCGAGCGCCAGCACCGTCAGGGCGAGCACTGCCAGCACGGGAATCAGTGCCTTGCTGTGACGGAGGCGATCGGACAGCGGCATGATCGCCTGCTCGCCGGGAGAAAGATGATGGGGCTGGTTCGTCGTATTCATGAGGAGGATCCTTCGTTGTCAGACCACGAGAGCAGCGGCCACAGCCGGCACCACGAACATCACGACCGCGACGCCTGCGAACGCCAGTTGCTGCGCGTGCTGCAACCAGACGGCACGACCGCGCTCGACGGCTTCGTCGCTCGGGTCCGGGGACTTGTCAGCACGCTGCGGTCCAAAGCCCGAGTGGCGATAGTAGGCCTGCTGGTACAGCCGCTCGAAATCGTGTTCGGTAGTCTGCATGTCGTCGTCCTTGCCGTCTGAAAACGGGATGGGACATTTGTAACGCCACGCTTCGGAAGCAGATGCAGGACGGCGCTCGAACTGGTTGTAGGAGCCGTCCGACCGTGGTGTATCGGGAACTCAGCCTAGCGCGAATTCTTCCGCCAGCAACTCGAACGACCGCCGCTGCGCTGCAGGGTCCCAGGTCCAGGTGATGACGACGATTTCGTCCACTTCCAGCTCTTCGGCCAGCGCCCGCAGCTTCGCGCCCACCTGCGCCGCCGTGCCCACCATGGCATCGCGTCGCAGCGCATCCACGTGCGGCTGCTCGGCGGAGTTCCATTCGCGCGTCGCCTCTTCGGGCGGCAGCAAGGGACCGAAGCGACCTGTCAACCGGTCCACACGCGTGCGCTCGCGGCTGCGGAACAGGTGCCAGGCCTCCTCTTCCGTGTCCGCCGCCAGCGCCCAGACGCAGACGGTCGCTTCCGGCTTCGAGCTGCCTGCGGCATTCGGACGGAAGTTCTGGCGGTACAGCTCCAGGGATTGCTGCGCGCCCTGCCCGTCCGTGATGAAGTAGGCGAACGCATACGGCAGCCCGTAGTGCGCCGCCAGTTGCGCGCCGTAGGCCGAGCTGCCCAGCATCCACAAGGTCGGCGCGGTCGCGCTCTGCGGCAGCGCGGCAATTCCGTATCCCGGATGTCCCTGCGGCACGCCCTCGCCGCAGGCCCAGGCCTGCAGCTCCAGCACCTGCTGGGGGAAAGCGTCGGAGGCGTTGCGGTCCCGGTTGAGCAGCATGGCGGTGCGCCCGTCGCTGCCCGGTGCGCGGCCCACGCCCATGTCGATTCGGCCCGGCGCCAGTGCATCCAGCACGCGGAACTGCTCGGCCACCTTGAACGGCGCGTAGTGCGGCAGCATGACGCCTGCACTGCCGATGCGGATGCGCTTCGTGCGCGCGGCGATCGCCGCCATGAGGATTTCCGGCGCCGTGCCGACGATGGTGGACAGCGCGTGATGCTCGCTGACCCAGAAGCGGTGATAGCCCAGCGCCTCGCAATGTTCGGCCATGCTCACCGTGTTGCGGATGGCTTCGTCCTGCGCGCGTCCCACCCCCGAGACGGACTGGTCGAGGACCGACAGCCTCAGCTTGCGTGTTGTTGTCGTCATGGCCGGGAGCTTGGCACAAGCGCAGCGGGCGCGCTGGCCGTGTGCGCATAATCCCCACATGACCAACGGCCCCGCCCCCGGCGCCCTGCGCGCTTCATCCCGTCCCCGTATCGTCATCATCGGCTGCGGCTTCGGCGGCCTCGAAGCGGCCCGCGCGCTACGCCGCGCCGACGTGGACATCACCCTCGTCGACCGCACCAACCACCACCTCTTCCAGCCGCTGCTCTACCAGGTGGCAACCGCCGGACTGTCTGCGCCGTCGATTGCCGCACCGATCCGCAACCTGTTCCGTGAGCAACGCAACGTGACCACCCTGCTCGACGAGGTGAAGCACATCGACCCGGCGAGCCGCACGCTCACCATGGCCAGCGGACACGCCATCGCGTGGGACCACCTCATCGTGGCGGCGGGTGCCACGCACAGCTACTTCGGCAACGACGACTGGGCACGGCATGCCCCGGGCCTCAAGACGCTGGACGATGCATTCGAGATCCGCCGGCGCGTGCTCATGGCTTTTGAAGCCGCCGAGCGCGAGACCGACCCCGCCAAGCGCGAGGCGCTGCTGACCTTCGTCGTCATCGGTGGCGGGCCGACCGGTGTGGAAATGGCAGGCACCATGGCAGAGATCGCGCGCCACACCTTGCCCGGCGAGTTCCGGCGCATCGACCCGGCCAGCGCCCGCGTGCTGCTGGTGGAAGGCGGGACGCGCGTGCTGCAGGCCATGCCACCCGAACTGAGCACGCGCGCGCAAGAGCAGCTCACACGCCTGGGTGTCGACGTGCGCACCGGCGCTCGCGTGACCCGCATCGACGCGCGCGGCCTCGAAGTCGGCGGCGAAGGCATCGAGCCCTATCGCATCGACAGCGGCTGCGTGGTGTGGGCGGCCGGCGTGGCGGCATCGCCGCTGGGCCGCCAGCTCGCAGGCGCGGTGGGCCTGCAGACCGACCGCGCGGGCCGCGTGCCCGTCGAGCCGGACCTCAGCCTTGCGGGCCATCCGGACATCAGCGTGATCGGTGACCTGGCCGCCGCGAAGAGCCATGCGCCCGGCAAGGAGCCGACGCCGGTGCCCGGTGTGTCGCCCGGTGCCAAGCAGATGGGCCGCACGGCGGCGGCGAACATCCTGCGCCGGCTGGCCGGCCAGCCGACCCGCGCCTTTGTCTACCAGGACTACGGCAACCTCGCGACCATCGGCCGCAACTCTGCCGTGGTGGACCTGACCACGCCCGCTGGCCCCGTGCGATTCTCGGGCTACTTCGCGTGGCTGTTCTGGCTGTTCGCGCACGTGTACTTCCTGATCGGGTTCCGCAACCGGCTGGTGGTGCTGATCGACTGGGCCTGGGCCTACTGGACCTTTCACCGGCAGGCGCGCGTCGTGGCGCGGTCCGACGCGTCCTGATTCACGCGGCTGCGCAGACCGGTTGCGAAAAGCAGCCTACTTTTACCGTCTCTTTACCGTTCCTTGCGAGCCCGTCATCGCCATGGCGATGCCCTCGGGCAGACTGGTTTCATGATGAAAAACAAAACCCTGCTCATCCGGTCCGCCGCCGGCGTGGTGCTTCTCCTGGCTGCCGTTGCCTTCATCAAGTGGCAGTTCTTCCCGTCCACGCCGCCTCGCAACTTCATCACCGCGACCGCCGCGCGCGGCAACATAGAGGACACGGTGCTGGCCAGCGGCACGCTGCAGGCCTTCAAGCAGGTCAGCGTGGGCGCGCAGGTGTCGGGACAGATCAAGTCGCTGAAGGTCGCGCTCGGCGACAACGTGAAGCAGGGGCAGTTGCTGGCCGAGATCGATTCGGTCACGCAGCAGAACAATGTGCGCACCTCCGAAGCGGCGCTAGCCACCTCGCAGGCCAACCTGCGGGCCAAGCAGGCATCGCTCGCGCAGCTGGAACTCGCCTACAAGCGCCAGCAGGAATTGCGCAAGGCCGATGCAGGCTCGCAGGCCGACCTGGAGGCCGCCGAGTCCACCTGGCGCACGGCACTCGCCGATGTGGAAGCACTCAAGGCGCAGGTGCAGCAGTCATCCATTTCTGCGGAAACCGCGAAGGTGAACCTGGGCTACACGCGCATCGTCGCGCCCATGGACGGCCAGGTGGTCGCGCTCATCGTGCAGGAAGGCCAGACGGTGAACGCCAACCAGTCCACGCCGACCATCCTCAAGCTTGCCAAGGTGGACACGATGACCATCAAGGCGCAGATTTCCGAAGCCGACGTGACGCGCGTGAAGCCGGGCCAGCGGGTGTACTTCACCATCCTCGGCGAGCCCGACCAGCGCCAGAGCGCGACGCTGCGCTCGGTGGAGCCTGCGCCGGATTCGATCGCGACCGAAACTTCTTCTTCGTCTTCCAGTTCGTCGAGCAGCAGTTCGTCCAGTGCGACGGCCATCTACTACAACGGCCTGTTCGATGCGCCGAATCCGGACGGCAAACTGCGCATCTCGATGACGGCGCAGGTGTACATCGTGCGTGCCGAAGCACGCGACGCCATCACCATCCCCGCTGCGGCGCTGGGTGCGCGCAGCAACGACGGCAGCTACACCGTGCGCGTGGTGGATGCCGAGGGCAATGCCACGCCCCGCAAGGTGAAGGTGGGTATCAACAACAACGTCAACGCGCAGATCACCAAAGGCCTGGCCGAAGGCGACAAGGTCGTGCTGGGTGACGGCAGCGCGGCACCGTCGGCCAGCGGCCAGCAGATGCGCCGCCCGCCGATGCGGCTGTGAGGGGCGCGTCATGAACCGCACCCCGAACGACGGCAGCCCGGCACTGCTGGAACTGCGCAACCTCACCCGTGAATTCCCGGCGGGCGATCAGGTGCTCGCGGTCCTCAAGGACATCGACCTCCGCATCGACGCGGGCGAGATGGTTGCCATCGTGGGCCAGTCGGGCTCCGGCAAGTCCACGCTGATGAACATCCTCGGCTGCCTGGACAAACCTACGCGCGGCAGCTACCGCGTCGCGGGCCGCGAGACAGGCCAGTTGCAGCCCGACGAACTGGCGGAACTGCGCCGCGAGCACTTCGGCTTCATCTTCCAGCGCTACCACCTGCTGTCGGACCTGACCGCGCAGGGCAATGTGGAAGTGCCAGCCGTGTACGCAGGCACGTCGCGCGACGCGCGCTCGGCGCGTTCGCTCGAACTGTTGCAAAGGCTGGGCCTGCACGATCGCACCGGGCACACACCAGGCAAGCTGTCGGGCGGCCAGCAGCAGCGTGTGTCGATTGCCCGCGCGCTGATGAACGGCGGCGAAGTCATCCTGGCCGACGAGCCGACCGGCGCACTGGACACGCATTCCGGCGCGGAGGTGATGAAGATCCTCAAGGAGCTTCACGCCGAAGGCCACACCATCATCATCGTCACGCACGACATGGGCGTGGCCGAGCACGCCGAGCGCGTGATCGAGATCCGCGACGGCGAGATCGTGGGCGACACGCGGCGCGAACCACGGCGCGAAACGCCAGCACCTGATGCAGCACCGGATACAGCTGTCGACGCGCTTCAGACCCGCGTTGCAACGCCCTCTTCCGCCCACGCCCACCGGTCCGCCCGCGCAGGCCGCGTCTCCGCCTTTGCCGACCGCTTCCGCGAAGCGTTCCGCATGGCCCTGCTCGCGATGAATGCGCATCGCCTGCGCACCTTCCTCACCATGCTGGGCATCATCATCGGCATCGCGTCAGTGGTGTCGGTGGTCGCGCTGGGTGCCGGCTCGCAGCAGAAGGTGCTGCAGAACATCAGTGCCATCGGCACCAACACCATCGAAGTGTTCTCGGGCTCGGGCTTCGGCGACGTGCGTTCGTCCGCCGTGCGCACGCTGCTCCCCGGCGACGCGGACGCGCTGGCCGCGCAGAGTTACGTGGACAGCGTGACGCCCAACCTCAACACCTCGGCACGCCTGCGCTACCGCAATGTCGAACTCACGGGCACGGTGAACGGCGTGGGCGAGCAGTACTTCCGCGTGAAGGGCGTGAAGCTCGCGCAGGGCGTCGCATTCGGCAGGAACGCCGTGCAGGAGCGCATGCAGGTCGCGGTGATCGACAACAACACGCTCACCAAACTGTTCCCCAACACACCGAACCCGGTGGGCGAGGTGATCCTGCTGGGCAGCGTTCCGGTGCGCATCGTCGGCGTGGCCGCGAAATCCGAGGGCGGCTTCGGCAACACGGAAGCGCTCAACGTGTGGGTGCCCTACACCACGGCCATGGGCCGCATCATCGGCCAGAACTACCTGCGCAGCATCACCGTGCGCGTGGCCGACGACGCGCCGATGGCCGCCGCCGAACAGGGCATCAACCAGTTGCTGAAGATGCGCCACGGCCGCGAGGACTTCTACGTGCTCAACACCGACAGCATCCGCCAGACCATCGAAAGCACCACGCAGACGATGACGCTGCTGATCGCGTCCATCGCCGTGATCTCGCTCGTGGTCGGCGGCATCGGCGTGATGAACATCATGCTGGTCAGCGTGACCGAGCGAACCCGCGAGATCGGCGTGCGCATGGCCGTGGGTGCGCGGCAGGGCGACATCCAGCAACAGTTCCTCATCGAGGCCGTGCTGGTCTGCCTGATCGGCGGCGCGCTGGGGATTGCCATCGCGCTCGCCTTCGGCGCGGTGTTCTCGCATCTCTCCAGCGACTTCCCGCTTTCCTTCTCGACCACGTCCATGGTCGCGGCCTTCGCCTGCTCGACGCTGATCGGCGTGGTGTTCGGCTTCCTGCCGGCGCGCAGTGCTGCGCAGCTCAACCCGGTCGATGCACTGGCCCGCGACTGATGCCAAGGAGAACCACGACATGACACGCCAGACGCCTTCGTCTTCCCCGCGATCTGCCATCGGCCTGCGCCTGGGCGCGCTTGCCATGGCGCTGGTGATGGCCGGCTGCACCACGCTGCAAACGCCTTACACCCAACCCGCCGTGCAGACGCCCGCCCAATGGGAACAAGCCCGCACGGCCAACGGCGACGCTGCCAGCATCGACCGCTGGTGGCAGCAGTTCAACGACCCGGCGCTCACACTGCTGGTCGACACTGCGCTCGCCCGCAACAACGACCTTGCCGCCGCCACATCGCGCGTGCGCCAGGCACAACTGCAGGCGGGACTGACAGGCACGGCGCTCAGCCCCACCGTGTCGGCCAGCGCGAGCAGCAGCGCGTCGCGCAGCCTGGACAGCAGCAATGCGCCCAGTTCACGCGGCAGCGGCCTGAGCGCATCTGTCAGTTACGAGGTCGACCTGTGGGGCAAGCTCGCCAGTTCGCGCAACGCTGCCGAATGGGAAGCCCGCGCCAGCGCGCAGGACCGAGAGAGCACCGCGCAAGCGCTGGTGGCCAGCACGGCCGGCCTCTACTGGCAACTGGCCTACCTGAACGAACGCTACGCGGGTGGCGAGCAAAGCCTGGCTTACGCACGACAGACGCTCGAACTCGTGCAGGCCCAGTACCGCGCGGGTGCCGTCTCTTCGCTCGAAGTGCGCGAAGCTCAGCAGACCGTGACCACGCAGCAGTCCACGCTGAGCCAGTTGCAGCAGCAGCGCGTGGAAACGCGCAACGCGCTCGCCATCCTGCTCGACGCGCCGCCCATCCAGCTCACATTGCAAGGCACGCTGAAGGCCGAGCCGCAGCAGTTGGACACGCAACCCTTGCCCGAAGTCGCCGCCGGTCTGCCCGCCGACCTGCTCGGCCGCCGCCCCGACCTGCGCGCCGCCGAACTGCGCCTGCGCACCACCCTCGCGAGTGGCGACGCCACGCGCGCGAGTTACTACCCCAGCCTCACGCTCACCGGCAGCCTGGGCACATCGAGTTCTTCGCTGCTGAATCTGTTGAGCAACCCTGTGGCCACGCTCGGCGCGGGCCTGGCCCTGCCCTTCCTGCGGCAGACCGAGATGAAGCTGTCGAACCAGTTGTCGCAGGCGCAGTACGAGGAAGCCGTCGTCACGTTCCGCCAGACGCTCTACCAGGCGTTTGCAGACGTGGAGAACGCGCTGTCCTCACGCAAGCAACTCGCCGAACAGGGCGCACTGCTCACGCAGCGGCTCGAAGCCGCGCGCGAGGTGGAACGCCTGTATGAAGTGCGCTACCGCGCCGGTGCCGCTCCGCTGCGCACCTGGCTCGATGCACAGGAAAGCCGTCGCGCCGCCGAACTCGCGCTCAGTGAGAACCGGCTGAGCCAGTACAACGCGCTGGCGACGCTGTACAAGGCGCTCGGCGGCGGGGCCCTGTAAGTCTCGTCACTACAAATCGATCAAAAGTCTTTCATGCAGCAGCAACGGTGGCGCACCGGGCATCACAATGCTCACTCTTGGACTTCCAGTACTCGTAAACCTGGATGGCGGCCGCCAGATCCTCCAGGGCAGTGCCGACCGATTTGAAGACCGTTCTTCTGTTCACGCCCTGGCGCGCGAGGACAGATCCGCGGCAGAGTTCAGCCAGGGTTCCCGCGACATCTTTGGGTGAAAAGACACCGTTGGCAATCGGTCGCAGAAGCTCTCCACTTTTTTCAAGTGCCTCAGCGGTGTCAACAAAAATCTCCGCTCCGACGAAAGCGTCGTCGTCCGCTTCTCTCATCTCGGGAGTGAAACTACCGATCAGATCCAGATGAGCATCGAGGGCCAGCCACTTTCCTTTAACCACAGGTCGTGTGGCAAGGGTCGCGCAGCTGACGACATCGGCCATTCCCACCAGCGATTCGAGGTCCGGGGACGAGTGCGCGCGAAGCCCGCCATCGTTCAATTCCTCAACCAGATTCTTCGCAGCCGCCTGGTTGCGATCCCACACAAGCACCTCTTGTATATCCAGCACAGCGCGATATGCAGAAGGGAGCAGAGTTCCGACACGACCCGCTCCTACAACCAACAGCTTCTTCGACTGCCTGAGAGCGACATAGGACGCTGCAAGCGCTGACGCCGCGGCGGTTCGCCGCGATGTCACCACGTTTCCATCCATTTGCGCCAGCAACTCTCCCGTACGCGCACTGAACAATGTGTAGGCAGAAAACAAACCCGGCAAACCGCGTGAACTGTTCTGTGGAAATATGTTGACGGTCTTGATGCCGAAGTAGTCCTCCGTCCAGGCAGGCATAATTAGGGCCGTGCCTTTGGGCTCCGCTTGAATTTCATGGACATGACGTGGTGGTACCACGCAGCCACGGATGAACATGGTCTTGAGGGACTCGATCAGGATCGGGAATTCCAAGGCTTCTTGCGTTGCAGTTTTGTCGATTACAAGCATCCGGATACTCAAGTTAGAAGGTGACGACCGATACACGCAAAAGACTGGCTTGCGAACCAATGATCACCGACGTGTCAGTCACTTCGCACGTCAGATCACCGCCCGCGGGAGATGCCTGATGTGCAGTCAAGGTCGTTTTGTTCAGGCGCTGTGACCAGTACGGAGCGATGGCGCAATGCGCAGACCCGGTCACCGGATCTTCATCGACACCCAGTCCGAACGAAGGACAGAAGAATCGTGAGACGCAGTCGAAACTTTCACCCGGGGACGTTGCGATGAAGCCGCGACGGCCCAGCTTGAGGAGCTTGGCCATATCGGGTTCGAGTTGCCGCACTTGCTGTTCGTCGTCGAAAACGGCGAGTAGATCGCGTCCGGCATCACGCAACTCCGCAGGTACTGCGCGAAGCGCTTCATTCAGCAAGGGCTGGGAAGCGACGATGTGCGAATCCCACCGCGGCAAAGCGAGATAGAACATGTCTCCGCGCTTCTCCACGCGTACCGCACCACCCGGCGTGTCAAAGGTGAACTCCGGCAACTGCGAATTGCGCTCGGACACCGCGAAAGATGCAGCGAGCGTTCCATGACCGCACATGGACTGCACGAAAAGGCCCGTCCGCGAGAGCCAGCGGAGTTCGAGGCGGTCTTGTACCTGGACAATGCACGCTGTGATAGGCAAGGCGATGGTTTTCGCGATTGTCGAGAGCGTCTCGTCGGAAGGCCACTCGTCGAGCCAGACGACACCAGCCGGGTTGCCCTGCCCAGGAATGCCGGTGAAAGCGGAGACGTGCAGATAGTCGAGTTTCATTTTCTTCATCCCCGGGATTGACGTAGGTTCTTCTCGACCCGATGGCCGAGCCAGCCAACCGCGCTGGCGCACGTGAAATAGCACATCGCAACGACTAGGTAGACCTCGAGATAGGCATTGGTCCAGTCGGCATTGCCGTAGGCGGCCTGTGACGCTGCCGTGAAATCGAAGAACCCGATGATGGCGACGATGGAAGTTTCCTTGAACGTCGCGACCAGCAGGTTCACCGTGGCGGGCAATCCGTTCGTCAACCCCTGTGGCAACAGGACGAGCCTCAGGCGAAGGTAAGGGGAAAGGGCCAGAGCTTTTGCGGCATCTTCCTGCGTTCTCGGTATGGACTGCAGCCCAGCCCTGACGATTTCAGACTGATAGCAGCCATAGACAAACGCGAAGGCCAGCGTGACCCGCCAGAGCTTGTCACCGGTGAGCCACTCGGGCGCCACCATCGGGACCAGCACGCCGACGGTGAAGAGCACCATCACCATGGGCAAGGTCCTCATCGTATCGACGACGAAAGCAGTGACACCGGACACCGCCCGGCTGCGATGTCGGCGCAGCAGCGCGAGAGCGACGCCGATCGGAAAGCCCAGCACGACACCAAACACATAGAGGAAGATCGTCAAGGCGAACCCACCCCATTTGTCGGTGGGCACGTAGGGCATGACACTCGGTACGCCGCCTCGCAGCAGAGCGTAGATCAGGCCAGCGGTACACAGGAACAACAAGCCGACGGTTCGCATGTGCCACAGACGCGGCCATGCAGTGAGGCCGATGGCCCCCAGCGCTGCAACGCATGCCAGCGCAGCTCGCCATTGCTCTTCGATCGGATAGAGCCCGAAGAACAGCAGGTGATATCTGGCGCGGATCACAGCCCAGCATGCGCCGTCCGGATTGCATTGGGAAGCCGAAGTGACGGACCACGATGCGTTCACGACACCCCACTGGATGAGATTCCACGCCACCCACGCCAGCAGCATCACCGCAGCAACGGTGCCAATCCGCAAGTGTTTTCCGAGCGCAGTCATTGCGCGCGATTCAATGGGTGCCATGACCGGGAATCTCGACAAGTTTGTTCAGCGTGTTGGCCGCAGAAACCAATGCCTGGTTCAGGAGCACGAAACATGCAGTCATGAAGCAAAGCAGGCTGACCGTGTAGCCTGACTGGTTGATCGACATCAGCGTCACGGCAAAGATGTCTGTAAAGCCGACGGCCAGCCCGATCGATGTCGCCTTCAGCAACACGGTGTACTGACTGCCCAGCGGAAGGATGATGGCGCGCATCGCGAGTGGTGCCCGCACCTTGAGCTCGACGACCCAACCCGGCAGCGACAGCGACCTTGCAGCTTCGATGACACCCTTGGGTACTGTGGCGAACCCGCCGCGAATGATTTCACCGATGTAGGCAGACCCGAACATCGTGAGCGCGATCAGCACGGCGATGAGTTCAGTCGGCATGTGAATGCCTCCTTTGAAGTTGAAGCCCGCGAGCTCAGGGACTGTGAAGAAGTCACGACCGTCCATCCACAGATACGCGCCTGTCGAGCACAGGAGTGAAGCCGCGGCCAACGACAGGCGCCATCGCTGCGGAGTCTTCAGGGAAAGTCGCTTGCCGGCGCGTCCGATTACCAGCGTGAGCCCCATCAGGCAGACCGTGAAAATGATGCCGGCAGGCGTGAGGAATGGGACGCTGACGCCACGGTTGCTGGCGACGATGCCCGCGAAAGACAGCGCCTGGCGCGGGCCCGGAAGATGCGTGACAACCGAGAACCAGAACATGGCCTGCAGGATCAGCGGCATGTTCCGGAACAACTGGATATATGCACGCGCAAACCCGGCCCAGACCGGCGAACCCGAGATGACCAGCAAGGCCATGGCCGCGCCGAGAATCGTCGCTGTGGCAATCGAAACAAGACCGAGTACCAACGTGTTCAGCAAGGCGACCCAGAGCGTCCAGCCATAGCTGTCACTGGGTTCCTGCGGCAGGACCGAGAAGCCCAACTGCCAGGAGGTCGGGCTCCCGAGAAATCCGAGGAGCCCACTCCACCAGGCAGCCACAACGGCAGCAATGACGAGAAGGACGAGGGCGCTGCCTGTTGTGAGGCGCGGCTTCCACAAGCGCATACGGGATATCCAGCGTCGGAATGAATCAGTCGAAAACCGGACCGTAGATCAGACCGCCGCTTTTCCAGAGCCGGTTGGCGCCACGCTCGATCTTATAGGGGGAACCGACGCCCAGTTCCTGCTCATAGATCTGGCCGTAGCTGCCGACCTTCTTGATCACGTCATAAGCCCAGGTGTCCGGCAGGCCCAGCTCGGCGCCGATGCCCTTGTGGATGCCAAGAAGTTTTGCAACCGCCGGATTGGTCGATGGGTTCGCTGCCGCCTGCGCACGGATCGAGTCGACGTTCGCGCTGGTGATGCCGAGTTCCTCGGCGCGGATCATCGCGGCGATCACCCAATTCACCACGGTGCGGAATTTTTTGTCGTCCTCCCGCAACGCTGCGGCGATCGGCTCCATCGTGAGCGTGATGGGAAGGATTGTCTGCGTGGCAGGGTCCTTGACCTTCTGGGTGCGGGTCACAGCCAGACTCGGACCCCAGCCGGCCAGCGCGTCGCAGCGACCCGCGAAATAGGCGGCCTGCAACTCCTCCGACTTCTCGTATGTGACGACCTGGAACTTTACTTTCTCGGAGGCCATATAGTCCGCGAGCACGGGCTCGATGCTGGTGCCCGATGCGGTACACACTGTCGCGCCGCCGAGTTCCTTGCCGGAACGGATTTTCGACACCGTCGGCACCATGAACTGGAAGCCGCCTACGAAGTACGGAATGCTGAAGTCGATCTTTTGCTTGGTGTCGCGTGAAAGCGTCCAGCCGGTGGCCTTGAAGACGATGTCCACATCACCTGAGATCAGCGACGGAAAGCGCTGGGCCCAGCTAAGGGGAACGTAGGTGACCTTGTCAGCAGAGCCGAGCACCGCCGCTGCCACAGCCTTGCAGAACTGGATATCGAAGCCCTTCCATTGCCCCTTGTCGTCCACTTCGAAAAAGCCGGGAAAACTTCCGTTGTGAGCGCTGCAGCGTAGCGTGCCCCGGTCCTTGATGATGTCCAAGGCACTTTTGCCTTGCGCCTGAGCGCCTGATACAACGGCCAATGCGCCAGCTACAAACGCCACATTGCGAAGGGTGCGGCGCGCGAGGATGGAAATGTGTGACATGAAGCTCTCCGTTTCCGCCGCCAGCACACTTTGCGCGGGCTTCCATGCAGGAAAACGAGTGTATGATACGACACATAATTTCCAATTGGAAATAAATTTCTAAAAGGATTCAACAAATGGTCGAGCCCAAATCGCTCAAGGCAACTGCGAAACGCGCGCCTGCCTCCAGCCTGGACGTGATCGTCAAAGCATTGCGTACCCGCGCGGGCATGACATCGGCTGAACTCGCGGAGCGCGCTGAACTCGCGCCATCCACCATATCCAAAATTGAGGCGGGCCAACTGTCGCCTGGCTATGAAACCATCCAGCGCCTGGCCATCGGGCTCGGCGTGGAAGTGGCAGAGTTGTTCGGCCCGCGGCTCGACTCAGTAACGACGGGCCGGCGAGGCGTAACTCGGCGCGGTGAGGGGCAGGTGTACCAGTCCGAGCGCTATGAATATGAAGCGCTCGCAGCAGACCTGTCGAAGAAGCAGTTTCTTCCGCTTCTGGCGACCGTCAAGGCACGTGAGCCTCATGAGTTTTCAGCGCTGCCCTCGCATGAAGGCGAGGAGTTTGTCTTCGTGATTTCCGGCACGGTGCAGTTGCACAGTGATCACTACGAGCCGCTGACCCTGCAGCCCGGTGACAGCGTTTACTTCGACAGTCGCGCAGGTCATGCACTCGTGTCGACCAGTGCCGAGGACGCCCGGATCGTCTGGGTCTGCTCCGATCGTGATGCCCTGAAATCCCAGACAAAATCGAAAGAAGAAAAGTGAGTTCCATGCAAGCCGTTTCCGAAACAAGCATCAGCGCACGAAAGCTGGACAAGTGGTATGGCGCCACGCAGGTGCTGCACGACGTGTCTCTCGACATTCGTGCCGGCGAACGTGTCGTCGTTTGCGGGCCATCAGGCTCCGGCAAGTCGACGCTGGTGCGATGCTTCAATGGACTGGAGCCCTTCCAGTCAGGGAGCCTGACTGTGCGTGGACATGACCTCCGTATTCCCCGTGAAGTGGATGAGGTACGGCAGGAAGTGGGCATGGTGTTCCAGCAGTTCAATCTGTTTCCGCACCTCACTGTGCTTGAGAACTGCACGCTTGCACCAGTGTGGTCGCAAAAGCGTCCCGTCGCCGAAGCCAGGCAGGAGGCCATGGAACTGCTGGACCGGGTGCAGGTCGCCCATCATGCGCACAAGTACCCGGGGCAGTTGTCGGGTGGGCAGCAGCAGCGGGTTGCCATTGCACGCGCGCTGTGCATGAAGCCGAAGATCATGCTGTTCGATGAGCCAACATCAGCGCTCGATCCGGAGATGGTAGCGGAGGTGCTGGATGTGATGGTCGAGCTAGCCAGGAGCGGGATGACGATGGTGTGCGTGACGCACGAAATGGGATTCGCGCGTGCCGTGGCGGACCGCGTTGTGTTCATGACAGATGGACGCATCGAAGAGTCTGCAACGCCTCAAGCATTCTTCGACAGCCCGCGGAGTCCTCGCGCGCAACAGTTCCTAGGGCAAATACTCGCCCACTAGGGAACCACGGTCAGCCAATCAAGAAGAGCGTCGAACAACGCGGTTGCGACGCTCACCCCACCGGCTTCTGGAACTGCTTCCACGCCGCCTCGGTCGGCGTGGTGCCGGCGCCGGGCAGTTGCGGCAGACTGAAGTAGCCATCCACCACGTCGGCCGGGTCGGTGAAGCAGTCCTTGATCCACGGGATGTATTCCAGCACCTGGCAGGCCGGGTGTGCATAGCTCAGGTGCACATGCACCTGGCTCATGTCGCCGGCATGCGGCGCGACGGGCAGGCGGAACGAATGCGCCGTCTCGCACACGCGCCACACCTCGGTCAGGCCGCCCATGCGCGTCACGTCCGGCTGCACCCAGTGGATGGCCTTCTGTGAGAAGAATTCCGAGAACGCGTCCTGCGTGTAGAGCTGCTCGCCCAGCGCCGTGGGAATGCGCGTGGCGCGCGCCAACTCGGCATGACCCTTCACGTCGTCGTACCAGAGCGGCTCCTCGAACCAGTACACGTCGAACGGCTCCGCGCCGCGGCAAAAGCGCAGGCAGGTCGCCAGGTCCCATTTGCCGTTGCCGTCGATGGCCAGCGTCACGTCCGGCCCGATGGCGCGGCGCACGGCCTCCAGGCGGCGCAGGTCGCGCTCCACCGTGGAGCCGACCTTGATCTTGATGCCGGTGAAGCCCTGGTCCACCGCGCGGCGCGCGCCCTGCACCAGCAGGTCGTCCGCAATGCTGAGCCAGCCGATGTCGGTGTTGTAGGCACGGACCTTGTCGCGCACCTGCCCGCCCAGCAGCTTCCACAACGGCACGCCTTCGGCCTTGGCCTTCAGGTCCCACAACGCGATGTCGATGGCGGCCTGCGACAGCGTGGTGATGCCGGCGCGGCCGATCCACTGCAGCGCCGGGTTGCGCGCGAGCTTGAGCCACAGGCGCTGGACGTCGCTCGCATCCTCGCCCACCAGCAGCGGCGCGTGGCAGGTTTCGATGCAGCGGGTGATGAGCTGGTCGCTGGGCAGGTGCGAGTGCGTGCCGGTAAACCCGTAGCCCGACAGGCCGTCTTCCGTGTCGATGCGCGCGCCGACGACGCCCCAGTGCGTGATGGTGTGGGTGCTGTCGGCGATCTGCGAGCCCGTCACCGGCACGTGCAGGACGAACGGTTTGACTGCTTTGATTTTCAAGTGTGTCTCCTTGTAGTGCTTATGTGGCAGCCATTATTCATTGAGGCATGATGCGCCGTCACCCCTGACGACCCTGAGGTCCAACCATGAAGCTCCCGGCCATGAAACAACCACTCAAACAGATCCTGAGAACCTTCCTCACGGGTGCCCTGACCGTCCTGCCCCTGGCGGCCACGCTGGCGCTCTTCGGATGGCTCATCCAGATCCTCGCGGCATGGCTGGGCCCTGAAAGCCTGTTCGGCTCGCTGCTGGTGGCCATCGGCCTGTCGGTCACCACGTCACGCACCGTGGGCTACCTGCTCGGACTTCTGGTACTGCTGGCCGCGATCTACGTCATCGGCGTGGTGGTGGAAGCCGAGCTGCAGCGCGGCGTGCGCCGCATCGTCGACGCGCTGGTGCGGCGTATCCCCCTCGTGCGCACGGTGTACGACCTGGCCACGCGCATGGTCGAGCTGATGTCCAAGCGCAGCCCGGACGGCATGAAGTCGATGCAGCCGGTGTGGCTGTACTTCGGCGGCAAACCGGCAGCGCCTGCGGGTGAGGCCGACGCCAGCGCAACGCCGGCGTCCATCCTCACGCCCGCGACGACGGAGGGTGAGAAGCCCACGCCGAAGGCGGCCGTGCTCGCCCTGCTGTGCACCGCCGTGCCGGTGATGCTGGAAGGCCACCCGTACCACGGCGTGCTGATTCCCTCCGCACCCGTGCCCGTCGGCGGCGGCCTGCTCTATGTGCCCGCCGACTGGGTGGTGCCTGCCGATGTCGGCATGGAAGGCCTCACCAGCATCTACGTGTCGATGGGCCTGACCACGGCGCAATACGTCAAGACGCAGGAGTGACCTCCGCTTCCTGCAGCAGCCGCCACATCACCTTGCCACTGCCGCTCTTGGGCAATGCATCGACGAACTGCACGATGCGCGGCACCTTGTAGACCGCCATGTTCTCGCGGCACCAGGCGATGATGTCTTCGGCAGTCGTGCCCTTGTGCGTCGCACGCAGCACGACGACGGCCTTCACCGTCTCGCCCCGGTAGTCGTCGCGTGTGGAGATGATGCAGGCTTCCTGGATGGCGGGGTGCCGGAACATCAGAAGCTCCACCTCGGCCGGCCAGACCTTGAAGCCGCTCGCATTGATCATGCGCTTCAGCCGGTCGGTGATGAAGAAGTAGCCCTCTTCGTCCATGCGGCCCAGGTCGCCTGAGCGGAAGAAACTCTTGCCCTCGAAGTCGATGAACGCCGCCTTCGTCGCGTCGGGCCGCTTCCAGTAACCGCTGAACACCTGCGGGCCGCGGATGATGATCTCGCCCTGCTCGCCCGGCGGCATTTCCTTCAGCGTGTCCGGGTCGACCACGCGCGCGTCGGTGCCGATGAAGGGCACGCCCAGGCATTGCTGCTTCGGCCGGTCGGGCGGGTTGGTGTGCGACGGCGCGGCGGTCTCTGTCAGGCCGTAACCTTCGGCATAGCGCAGGTCGAACTGCTCCAGCAAGCGCTGCGCCACAGCCTGCGGCATGGCCGCGCCGCCGCCGCCGATGTACACGAGGCTCGACAGGTCGTACTTCTCGAAATGCGGGCTCGCCAGAAGGTCGATGACCATCGTCGGGATGTTCGTCCAGTGCGTGACCTTGTTCTGCGAGATGAGCCGCCCGGCCACGTCGCGGTCCCAGCGCGGCATGACGACCATGGTCGCGCCCGCGTGGATGTTGGCGTGCATCAGGCTCACCATGCCGGTGATGTGGAACATCGGCACCACGCACAGCGTCACGTTTTCCGCCGAGCCGTTGCCCCACAGGATGCTGCTGATCGCGTTGTGCATGATGCTCGCGTGCGTGTGCATGCAGCCCTTGGGCAGGCCGGTGGTGCCGCTGGTGTAGGGCAGCACGGCTAGGTCGGCAGGGCCGACGTCCGGTGCAGGCACCGGCGGGCCTTCCTGGCCCAGCAGGTCGCGCCACGCGTGCACCGCGCCGCCCTGCAATGCGGGCCGCGCATGTGGCGTGAGCATCCATGTGCGCCACGCCTCCGGCGCGGCATCGCCCTGCAACGCCGCCGCGTCGAATGCATCCGTGAAATCGGTGACGACGAGATGCGCGAGGCGTTCGCTTTCAGCCAGCGCATTGCTCGCCTGCGTCAGTTCACCCGCAAGATCGCCCGTGGTAATGGCCACACGCGCGTCCGAATCGGTGATGTAGTGCTTGAGCTCTTCCGCCTTGTTCATCGGGTTTACCGGCACCACCACCGCATTGGCCCGCAGGATGGCGAAGTGCGACACGACGAGCTGCGTGCAGTTCTGCATGTCCAGGATGACGCGGTCACCCTTCTTCACGCCCAGCGAGGTCAGACGCCCCGCTAGTCGCTCGACCATCGCGACGAGTTGCGAATACGTCGTTTCGCGCCCCATGAACACCAGTGCCGCCTTGTGCGGATAACGGCGCGCACTGATCTCCAGGTTGTCGCACAGCGACGTGGACGGCGCGGTAATGTCGTACGGAAGCCGCCGTGGCCAGAACGGATGATGCGGGCGCATGTTTGTGTTGTCTCCTGCGCAGGGAGACTAGCCGCCGCGCGCCCGCATCACATCAGGGAAGGCCCCAAGGGCGGTCACCTGCGCGACGTGCGTGCCCCAACGTATCTTGTAGGACATATCGACCCCGACAACGGGGCCCGGTCTGACGCCGCATGTCTTTGCCCATGCGGATAGTCCCCCCATGCCCACATCCATCCGAAAAGGCCAGGCACCCGAGCCGGCCACGCGCGAGGTGTTCTTCGAGCGCTACCACGCGCGCTTCATGGACCCCGCTTTCGACAGCGAGCGCGATGCGATCGACCGGCTCGCGGCGATTGCCTTCGAAGCCTACACGGAAGGCCGCAAGGCGCCGGTCACGCGCAAAGCGGGGCCGGGCTTTGCGGATCCGGACTACGACCTGTCGCAGGAGTGGTACGACGCGCACGAGGCATTGCGCCTCGCGCAGGAGCGATGGGAGTCCAGTGCGTCGCCTTCCCGCGTGTTGATCGTCAACGGCAGCCCGCGCAACGACGGCACCTGTCCTGGTGAGATTTCCAAGACGTGGCGCATGTCGAACATGGTCCGTGAAGAGGTGGAGAAGGCCGGCATGCAGGCGGATCTGCTCGACCTGAGTCTCGTCACGTCGGACTACGACCGGCACATCCATCCCTGCAAGGGTTGCGTGTCGACCGCCATGCCGCTGTGCCACTGGCCCTGCAGCTGCTACCCGAACCATGCGGACGGGCAGGTCAACGACTGGATGTTCGAAATCTACGAGCGCTGGGTGTCGGCGCATGGCGTCATCATCCTGGCGCCGACGCACTGGTACCAGTCGCCCAGTGTGCTCAAGCAGATGATCGACCGGCTGGTGTGCGCGGACGGCGGCAACCCCGACCCGACGACCACGCAGGGCAAGAAGGCAAAGCTCGCCAAGGAGATCGAGCAGAAAGGCTGGGACTTCCCCAAGCACATCGCCGGTCGCGCCTATGGTGTGGTGGTGCATGGCGATGTGGCGGGCGTCGAGGTTCATCGCCGCAATCTCACCGACTGGCTCGACTGGATGGGCCTGATCGACGCCGGCGCGCTGTCGCGTCTGGACCGCTACCTCGGCTACTACGAGCCTTACTGGAACAGCCACGACGCACTCGACAAGGACGAAGACCTGCAGCAGGAAACGCGCAACGTGGCACTCGCCGTCGTGCGTGCGGTCACTCTCCTGAGGGAGGGCAAGCTGTCCACCCCGGACGAAGCGGTGAAGCCGCCCCGTCCCAAATGATCCCAAGTTGATCCGATTCATCCACCTCACTTCATTCAAGGAGCACACATGAGCGAGAAGAAAGCCAGCGCACACTGGAGCGGCCCGGGCAAGACCGGCCAGGGCAACATCAGTACCGAAACCGGTGCGCTCGACAAATACCCGTACGGCTTCGCCAGCCGCTTCGGTGACGACCGTCGCGGCACCAACCCGGAAGAGATCGTGGGCGCGGCGCATGCGTCCTGCTTCACCATGGCGTTCGCGTTCGCCTGCGAGAAGGCGGGCTTTGCCACGAAGACGGTGGACACCACCGCTTCCGTGCGACTGGCCAAGGACGGCGACGGCTTCAAGATCGACCGCATCGCCCTGACGATGGAAGCCGTGGTGCCGAACCTGGACGAAGCGAAGTTCAAGGAACTGGCCGAAGGTGCCAAGGCCAATTGCCCGTTGTCCAAGGCGCTGGCTTCCGTACCCGAGATCACGCTCTCGGCGACGCTGAAAAACTGACCATCCGGTCCGTTTCATGAGGCGGTGAACCGGTTCATCTGACCGGTGCACCGCCTTGGCGCGGCCGCTCGTCGCGCCGCACCACGGTCGCCCGCAGCGACCCTCTTGCGCACCAAAGCCGGCGCACATCGCTTGTATACCAGCCAGACAAGTCAGGCATGGTTCATGCTGAGGTGGATCGCCATGGCGATTTCTTCCACCGATCTCAGCAACCGCATCATCGAAGCCGTGATGGCGCGCAAGCTCGCCCCCGGCACACGGCTCGGCGAGCAGCAACTCGCCATGCTGTTCGATTGCAGCCGCACCATCGTGCGCGAGGCGCTGACGCGGCTGGCGGCGCGCGGCATCGTGACGGTGAGCGCGCGGCGCGGCTGGTATGTGATCGAGCCGTCCGAAGCCGAAGCACGCGAAGCCTTCGAGGCGCGCCGCGTCATCGAGACCGGGCTGATACGCGGCACCCCGAAAGCGCTGGACAAGGCAGCGCTGAAGAAACTCAAGGCCCACCTCGCCCGCGAGAAGGAAGCCGTGCAGGGCACCGACGTCGGCGCGCGCAGCTTCCTGCTGGGTGACTTCCATGTGTGCCTGGCCGAATGCCTGGGCAACAGCCTGCTGGCCGACACGCTGCGTGACTTCACTGCGCGCACCACGCTCATCGCGATGCTCTATCAGGCCAGCGAAGACGCGGCCCGCTCGTGCAGCGACCACGTGAAGATCGTCGCCGCACTTGAGAAAGGCGACCTCGCGAAAGCCGAGGCTCTGATGGCCGAACACATCGGTGCGGTGCAGACGCACCTGCGCCTGCCCACCACCGCCGACCCGCTGGCGCAACTGCGCGATGCGCTCGCACCGGTGGCAGCCGCAGCCCCTTCCTCACGTTCCCCTTCCCCATCCCATCCCGACGAATCGTCGACTTACCTAGGAGCCTTGCTATGACCCCGACCAAACGCCAATTCACCCGCCTGGCCACCGCGATGGCCGCCAGCCTGTTGCTCGTGGGCGTTGCCCAGGCGCAGACCGCGCTGGACGACATCATGAAGGCCAAGGAAATCAAGATCGCCGTGCCCACGGACTACCCGCCCTACGGCTTCGTCGGCACCGACCTCAAGCCCCAGGGCCTCGACGTCGAGATGGCCAACTACATCGCAGGCAAACTTGGCGTGAAGCTCGAGATGGTCACGGTGACCAGCGCGAACCGCATTCCCTACCTGCAGACCAAGAAGGCTGACCTGGTCATATCCACGCTGGGCAAGAACCCGGACCGCATGAAGGTGATCGACTTCACCTATGCCTACTCGCCCTTCTTCCAGGCCGTGTTCGCCGCCAAGAGCCTGCCGGTGAAGAGCTTCGCCGACCTGTCGGGCAAGACCATCGCCGTGACGCGCGGCGCGATGGAAGACGAGGAACTCGCCAAAGTCGGTCCGGCCAACATGGACGTGAAGCGCTTCGAGGACAACGCAGCGACCATCGCCGCGTTCGTTGCGGGCCAGACGCAGGTGATTGCCACCAGCGCATCGGCTGCCGGCACCATCATGTACAAGAACCCGCAGCTCAACACCGAGTACAAGCTGCTGCTCAAGGACAGCCCCAACTTCATCGGCGTGAACAAGGGTGAAGACAAGCTGCGTCTGAAGGTCAACGAGATCATTGCCGAAGCCAAGAAGAACGGCGACATCGACAAGATGTCGCAGAAGTGGCTGGGCCGCCCGGCCGGCAACCTGCCCGAATAAGCACCGGCCTGAAGCCGCATAACAGCCAACAGCAAACGAGGGAGGGAACCCCATGCTGATCGAACTGAACTTCGGCGCCGTGCTCTCGCAGTGGCCGCTGCTGCTGCGAGGCGTCCTCTGGACGCTGGCGCTCACGGCCATTGCCACGGTGATCGGCATGGTCGTCGGCACCGCATGTGCCTGGGCCCGCTCCGGCGGACCCGCCTGGCTCGAGTGGGTGGTGGGCACGTATGTGGAACTGATCCGCAACACGCCCTTCATCGTGCAGCTGTTCTTCATCTTCTTCGGGCTGCCGGCGCTGGGCATCAAGCTCACGCCGGAGGCGGCGTCGGTGCTCACCATGGTGATCAACCTGGGCGCCTACTCCACCGAGATCATCCGCGCGGGCATCGAGGCCACGCCACGCGGGCAGATCGAGGCAGCGCAGAGTCTGGCGCTGGGCCGCATGCAGACCTTCATGCACGTGGTGCTGCCCCCCGCATTGCGCAAGGTGTGGCCGGCGATGACGAGCCAGATCATCATCGTGATGCTCGGCTCGGCCGTGTGCGGGCAGATCTCCACGCCGGAACTGAGCTATGCGGCCAACCTGATCCAGAGCCGCAACTTCCGGGCGTTCGAGGCGTTCATCATCGCCACGGCGTTGTATCTCACGATGGCCGTGGCGCTGCGCCGCCTGCTGAACTGGGCCGGTCCGAAGTTCTTCTTCGGCCGCTAGACAAGGAGCCTCCATGGTCGAGTTCACCCTCTGGGACGTTCTCCGCAACCTCGGGCTGGCCGCGCGCTGGACCATCGTGCTGTCGCTCATCGCCTTCATCGGCGGCGGGCTGGTGGCCATGATCCTGCTCGTGCTGCGCCTGGGCAAATCACGCTGGGCCGACAGGCTGGTCGGCCTGTACGTGCAGCTTTTCCAGGGCACGCCGCTGCTGATGCAGCTGTTCCTGGCTTACTTCGGCATCGCGCTGTTCGGCATCAAGACATCGGCGTGGGTGGCGGCGGTGCTCGCGCTCACGCTGTACACGAGTGCCTTCCTCACCGAGATCTGGCGCGGCTGCGTTGCCGCCATTCCCAAGGGCCAGTGGGAAGCGTCTCAAAGCCTGGCGCTGGGCTTCTACGAGCAACTGCGCTACGTGGTGCTGCCGCAGGCCGTGCGCATTGCCATTCCGCCCACGGTGGGCTTTCTCGTTCAGGTGGTCAAGGGCACGGCGCTGGCTTCGGTGATCGGCTTCATCGAACTCACCAAGGCCGGCAGCATGATCTCCAACGCCACGTTCCGCCCGTTCATGGTCTTCAGCTGCGTCGCACTCATGTACTTCGTGCTGTGCTTCCCGATCAGCTACTACGCCAAAACCCTCGAAAGGAAAGTCAATGCAGGCCGCTGAAGTTTCCACGGCAACCGCTGCCACGTCCGGTGCACCCATCGTCCAGATCACCGCGCTGCGCAAGTCCTACGGCACGAACGAGGTGCTCAAGGGCATCGACCTGAACGTCAAGCGCGGCGAAGTCATCGCCATCATCGGCAAGAGCGGTTCGGGCAAGAGCACGCTGCTGCGCTGCATCAACGGGCTGGAAGTGTTCCAGGACGGCGCGCTCACCGTAGACAGCAAGCCGCTGCTGCACGAAAGCCCCATGGCCATGCGTGAGCTGCGCCAGCGCGTGGGCATGATCTTCCAGGGCTTCAACCTTTTCCCGCACCTGAGCGTGGGCCGCAACATCATGCTGGCCCCCACGCTGGTGAAAAAGAAGGACAAGGTCGACGCCGCCGAGCACGCCCGCAAGCTGCTGCTGCGCGTGGGCCTGGCCGAGAAGTTCGACGCCATGCCCGACCAGCTCTCCGGTGGCCAGCAGCAACGCGTGGCCATCGCTCGCGCGCTCGCCATGGAACCCGCCGTCCTGCTGTGCGACGAAATCACCTCGGCGCTCGACCCCGAACTCGTGGGTGAAGTGCTGCGCGTGGTGGAAAGCCTGGCCGACGAAGGCATGACGCTGCTGATGGTCACGCACGAGATGAGCTTCGCCCGCAAAGTGAGCGACCGCGTGATCTTCATGCACCAGGGCCGCGTGCACGAGATGGGCCCGCCCACCGAAGTGTTCGGCAACCCGCAGACGCCGGAGTTGAAGCAGTTCCTGTCGTCGCTGCACGACTGAGGCCGGACACAAAGCTGTCACACCGGGCCGGTCGGCATGCCGCAGAATGCGGGCATGCCGACCCCGACCCAATCCTTCCGCTCCTTCCGATGCATCGCTGCCGCTGCCTTGCTGGCGGCAGTTGCAATCGCGTTGCCGTTCACGGCCAGCGCCTTCGACCTGCAAGGCCATCGCGGCGCGCGCGGGCTCGCGCCGGAGAACACGCTCGCGGCGTTCGAGCAGGCGCTGAAGACCGGTGTGACAACGCTGGAGCTGGACATCGCGCTCACGTCGGATGGCGTGCCGGTGATCGCGCACGATCCGCACCTCAACCCGTCCTTCACGCGCGACGCATCGGGCAAGTGGCTGTCCGGCAAGGGGCCGCTGATCCGCTCGCTGACACTCGCGCAATTGCAGGCTTATGACGTGGGCCGCATCGACCCGTCGTCGTCGTACGCGGGCCAGTTCCCCACGCAGATGCCGCGTGATGGCGAGCGCATCCCCACGCTGGCCGCGCTGTTCGAGCTGGCGAAGAAGCTGGGCGCGAACGACATCCGCTACAACATCGAGATCAAGACCAACCCCACGTTGCCAGCCGACACGGCGACGCCGCAGGAATTCGCCGATGCGATCCTGCGCGTGATCCGCGAAGCCGGCGTCGGGCCGCGCGCCGCCATCCAGAGCTTCGACTGGCGCGGCCAGCAGGCGATCCAGAAAGCCGACCCGGCGATCGCAACGGCGTACCTCACGTTCCAGAACGCGCGCAACGATTCGCCGAGCGACCCGGCCTGGATGGCCGGCATGCTGCGCCGCAACTACGCGAGCGTGCCGCACATGGTGAAGGCAGCCGGTGGCACGTACTGGTCGCCCAACGGCCCCGCGCTCACCGCCGAACTCGTGAAGCAGGCGCAGGGACTGGGCCTCAAGGTCATCCCGTGGACGATCAACAGCAAGGAAGACATGGCGCGCTTCATCGACTGGGGTGTGGACGGCATCATCACCGACTACCCGGACCGCCTGCGCGAGGTGATGCAGCAGAAAAACCTGCCGCTTCCGCGCACCATCCCCTGACTGTGAGCACGCCGCCCGTCGTTCCACCCGGCGAAGCGCTGCGCTTCTGGCTCAAGCTCGGTTTCATCAGCTTCGGCGGCCCCGCGGGTCAGATCGCGCTGATGCACGAAGAACTGGTCGAGCGGCGGCGCTGGATCAGCGAGAAGCGCTTTCTTCACGCGCTCAACTACTGCATGCTGCTGCCCGGCCCCGAGGCGCAACAGCTTGCCACCTACCTCGGCTGGCTGCTGCATCGCACCTGGGGCGGCGTGATCGCAGGCGCGCTGTTCGTGCTGCCTTCGCTGTTGATCCTCATCGTGTTGTCGTGGGTCTATGCGGCCTTCGGGCAGGTGCCGGTGGTCGCAGGCTTGTTCTACGGCATCAAGCCTGCAGTGACGGCTGTCGTGCTGCAGGCAGCGTGGCGCATCGGTTCACGCACGCTGAAGAATGGCGTGCTCTGGGCGATTGCGGCTGCGTCGTTCGTGGCGATCTTTGCGCTGCATCTGCCGTTTCCGCTGATCGTGCTCGGTGCGGCCACGCTGGGGTGGATCGGCGGGCGCTTCATGCCGGAGCGGTTTCATCCGGGTAGGCATGGCGGCAACCGCAGCGCTGCGGACCGGGCCGACCACCTGCCCGCACTCATCGACGACGACACGCCGACGCCCGCGCACGCACGATTCAGCGCGACGCGGCTTGCGTACATCATCGCCGTGGGCGCGTTGCTCTGGACAGCGCCGATGGCGTTGCTGCTGGCCGTGCAAGGCTGGAACGGCACGCTCACGCAGATGGGCTGGTTCTTCACCAAGGCCGCGCTGCTGACGTTCGGTGGTGCCTATGCGGTGCTGCCTTATGTCTACCAGGGCGCGGTGGTGCACTACGGCTGGCTGAGCGGCACGCAGATGATCGACGGGCTGGCCTTGGGCGAATCGACCCCGGGGCCGCTGATCATGGTGGTGGCGTTCGTCGCCTTCATGGGCGGATGGCAGAGCGCGGATGTCACGGCACTGTCAGGTGGCAACCTGTTCCTGGCGGGCGCGGTGGCGGCGACGCTGGTGACGTGGTTCACCTTCCTGCCGTCGTTCCTGTTCATCCTTGCGGGCGGGCCGCTGGTCGAGGCCACGCATGACGACCTGAAGTTCACCGCGCCGCTCACCGCCATCACGGCAGCCGTGGTCGGCGTGATCGTCAACCTCGCGCTGTTCTTCGGCTGGCACGTGTTCTGGCCGCAGGGCCGGGACGGCGGACTCGATGCGGTGGCGGCGGTCATTGCAGCGTTGGCCGCAGTCGCCCTGCTGCGATTCAAGGCGAACGTGATGCTGGTCATCGGCGCGTGCGCGCTGGCCGGGCTGGCGGTGACGCTGGCTCGCGGCTGAAGCCCGCCCTGCGATGCACGCCGCAGCAGGTCACACGTGCCGTTTGCCTGCAGCCTTCCCGGCGCGCGGCAGGGCCTGCGCGTCTGCGCGCTGGTGCAACATCTCGATCAGGTGGCAGGTCGCATCCTGCCCGTCGCAACAGTCGCGGATGGCGATCAGGTCCTTCTCCAGCTTGCGCAGCTCGGCCAGCCGCTCTCGCACATGGCTCAGGTGTCCATCCAGCGTTTCGCAGGCGGCCGCGCAGTCGGCCTTGCTGCGCAGGTCGAGGTTGAGCAGTGCGCGCACCTCGTCGAGCGACATGTCCATGGCCCGGCACATGCGGATGAAGCGCAGCTGGTGCAGGTCCGGGTCGCTGTAGGTGCGGTAGCTGTTGTCCGAGCGCACGGGCGCGGACAACAGTCCTTCTTTCTCGTAGTAACGGATGTTGGCGGCGCTGACACCGCTCAGTGCGGCCGCTTCCCCGATCCGGTAGTGTGGATTTTGTGCGGGCATGGCTTGACCTTGAAGTGACTGCAAGGTTTCCAATGATGCCATCGAAAGGAAAGCGGATGTCTCATCATTGTTGCAGTCCTGATCATTCACATGACCATGCGGACTCGAACGCGCACACAGAGGTCGGCGGTGGCCACCTGCACGACCACAGCAACCTGCCCGGCTGGCCACGCCTGATCACGGCGCTGGCGGTGGCGACAGCGGCCGAGGTCTGGCACCTCGTCACGCCCGAAGGCCGCGTGTGGGAAGCCGCAGGCATGGCGCTCGCGGCGGTCGCCATCGTGCTGGCGGGCTTGGGCATCTACCGCAGCGGACTGAAGTCGCTTTTCAGGGGGCGGCTGGACATCAATGCGTTGATGACCGTCGCGGTGACCGGGGCCTTCCTGATTGGGCAGTGGCCCGAGGCGGCCATGGTGATGGCGCTCTACGCGATTGCCGAACTCATCGAAGACAAGGCCGCCGACCGCGCTCGGGGCGCGATTGCCGGCCTGATGGCGCTCGCGCCCGACACGGCAGACGTGCGCGGCGAGGACGGGCGCTGGACGCCCGTCGCCGCGAAGGATGTGCAACCCGACTCCATCGTGCGCATCATGCCCGGCGGCCGCATTCCGCTCGACGGTGTGGTGACGCGCGGCACGAGCGCAGTAAACCAGGCACCCGTCACCGGCGAAAGCATTCCGGTGGACAAGGCCGAAGGCGATGCGGTGTTCGCCGCCACGATCAATGAAACCGGCGAGCTGCAGGTCCGAGTGACGGCTGCGGCCAGCCAGAGCACGCTCGCGCGCATCATCGAGGCCGTCGAGAACGCGCAGGCCACGCGCGCGCCGACGCAACGTTTTGTCGACCGCTTCGCGCGCATCTACACACCGACCGTTTTCGCGCTCGCGGTTGCGGTGGCCGTGCTCACGCCTTTCCTGCTTGGCTGGACATGGCTGGACGCGATCTACAAGGCACTCGTGCTGCTGGTGATTGCATGCCCGTGCGCACTCGTCATCTCGACGCCTGTCACCGTCGTCAGCGGACTCACTGCCGCCGCGCGGCGGGGCATCCTGATCAAGGGCGGCACTTTCCTCGAAAGCGCGCGCAGCCTGAAGGCCGTGGCACTCGACAAGACCGGAACGATCACCGAAGGCAAGCCGGCACTCGTGCAGTGGCAGGTCTGGCAAGGCGCGGACAAGGCGCGCGCACGCACCGCTGCGGCCAGTCTCGCGAGCCATTCGGATCACCCCGTCTCGCTTGCGATTGCGCACGGTCTTGCAAAAGAAATGACGGGCACACCTGCCGAAGCCACCGGCTTCAAGGCACTCGCAGGGCGTGGCAGTGAAGGCGCGGTCGACGGCGAGGTCTGGCTGCTCGGCAACCACCGGCTGGTCGAGGAGCGCGGTCTGTGCAACGCGGAACTCGAAGCTGCGCTCGCCGCACACGAGCAGCAGGGGCGCACGGTCACGCTGCTGGCAGACGCGAACGGCGTGCAGGCCATCTTTGCGGTGTCGGACACCATCCGTGCCCATTCGCGTGAAGCCGTGGCGCAACTGAAGGCGCTGGGCGTTACGCCGGTCATGCTGTCCGGCGACAACAGTGCCACCGCGAAAGCCGTGGCCGCGCAAGCCGGCATCGACGATGCGCGCGGCAACCTGCTGCCCGAAGACAAGCTCGGCGCCATCGGTGAACTGCGCCAGCGCTACGGCGCGACGGGCATGACGGGCGACGGGATCAACGATGCGCCGGCGCTCGCGCAGGCCGACATCGGCTTCGCCATGGGCGGTGCGGGCACCGACATCGCGATGGAAGCTGCCGACGTGGTGATCATGAACGACGACCTGCGCCGCATCGGCGAGACGGTGCGCCTGTCGCGCAGCACGCACGCCGTGCTGTGGCAGAACATCTCGCTCGCGCTGGGCATCAAGGCGGTGTTCTTCGTGCTCGCGGTATCCGGCAGTGCCAGCATGTGGATGGCCGTGTTCGCAGACATGGGCGCGAGCCTGCTGGTGGTCGGCAACGGGCTGCGGCTCCTGCGGTCTGCAAGGCAGGATTGAGGATGCCCGACACCACGCCGTTCTTCCGGGGTGCGGGGCTGCTCACCGGTGGCACCGCGGGTCTCGCGTTCCTCGCGCACTACGGCACCGGCTTCGGCTTCGGCTTCGGCTTCGGCTTCGGCAAGGTGCAGATGGCGATGGACTGCTGCATCGTGCTGCTGGCGTTGACTCTGGTCGAACCGTCGCGCGTGGCGTGGTCGGTGGTGGCGGCTGTCGCGGTGAACCTCGTGCTTGCGGTCAACCACAAACCCGGTCGCTACATGGGTACCTGAGCGCACGCCGCATCCCACGGATATCATTGCCCCCATGCGCCGCCCGGCACGCCCCTTTCCTTTTGCCCTTCGCATCGCCTTCGTGCTGGTGCTCATGAGCCTGCTGCTCGTGCGCGGCTGGGTGGGCGATGCGATGGCGATCGGCAAGGTACCGGCCGTGCACGGCGCGACGCCAGCCATAGCGCTCGCAGCCGACGCGCCGATGCCCTGCCACGACGCACCAGCCCCCGCCTCCGCGCATGACATGCACGCCATGGTTGCCACGGATGCAGCCATGAATCACGACATGCCGCAGCACGGCTCCGGCGACGACTGCGGTACCTGCACCAGTTGCCAGGTCTGCCACTCATCTGCGGTGGCCCTGTTGTCCGGCACACCGCCTGCAGCAACCATGCCGCAGGCGCTTGCCCAGCGCATGACGGCGCATTTCGCCAGCGCCGAACCCCAACAGGGCTTCAAACCGCCCATTTCCTGATCTTCCTGCCCGTGGTGCGTCCGCCATCCGCTGCGGACGCGGTTTCACCGTCTGGAGATCTTCATGTTCCACTCTTTCACGGCCATCCCGCGATGGCTTCTTGCTGCGAGCTTCAGCCTGCTCGCAGGCTGCGCCTCCGTCTCGCCCGACGGACTGCGCGGTGATGTCGCGCAACTGGCCGCAGGGCGACTCGGTGGCGATGCCCCGGCCGCAGCGCCCGTGTTGCCGGTGGTCGACGCCGGCGCATCCCCGGTCAGCGCCACGATCGACACCCTGCTTGCACAACCGCTGACGTCCGACGCTGCCGTGCGCATCGCGTTGCTCCGCAACCCTTCGCTCGAGTCGTCGCTCGCCGCGCTGGGGGTGAGCGATGCCGACCGCGTGCAGGCGGGTCGTCTGCCCAACCCGCACCTGTCGCTGGGTCGCTTCACCGAAGGCAGCACGCGCGAGATCGAACGCATGATTTCGTTCGACGTGCTGGGCCTCGTCACCCTGCCCTGGCGTGCGCAATGGCAGGGCCAGCAGACAGAGCTGGCGAAGCTTTCGGCCGCGCAGGACGTGGTCCGCCTGGCTGCCGACACGCGGCGCGCCTGGGTGCGCGCCGTTGCCGCGCAGGAATCGGCCGCGCAGATGCGGCTTGCCTTCGAAGCCGCGGAGGCGGGCACCCTGCTCGCACGCCGCATGCAAGGCGCCGGCAACTTCAGTCGCCTGCAGCTCGCGCGCGAAGAAGCCTTGTTGGCCGACGCCAGCGCGCAGATGTCGAAGTCCCGCCTCGCCGCAGCCAGGGCGCGGGAGCAGCTGTCGCGCCTGATGGGCCTGGAAGCTTCGCAGACCGGCTACACGCTGCCCGCCAATCTGCCGGCCTTGCCGCCGCTGCAGGAACCGCAGGATGCAGAAGCGCGGGCACTGCGCGAGCGGCTCGATGTGCGCGCAGCACGGGAAGAAAGCCGCTATGTCGCCGATTCGCTGGGCTACACGCGCGCCACCGGCTTCATCGACGCGCTTGAACTTGGCTACGGTCGCAACACGACCTGGGACAGCGCCACGGGCGCGAAGGAAACCAAGCGCGGCTGGGAAATCGGCGTGCCGCTGCCCATCTTCGACTGGGGCACGGCACGCAGTGCACGGGCGCAGGCGATCTACATGCAGAGCGTCGCCAAAGTGCGCGACGTGGCGCTGCGCGCGCGCAGCGAGGCGCGTGAGTCCGTGCTCATCTGGCGCACCGCGCACGAGCTGGCGCGCCGCTCGCAGGAAGAAGGCGTGGCTGTGCAGCAAGTCATCCAGGAAGAGACGCTGCTGCGCTACAACGGCATGCTGTCCAGCGTCTGGCAGCTGCTGGCCGAGGCGAGGGCCACGTCGCTGGCCGTCAGCCGTGCCATCGAGGCAAGACGCGATTTCTGGCTGGCAGACACCGACCTGCGTCAAGTGATGAACGGCACTTCGCCCGCATCGCTCTCGGGGCTGGGCGCAACGTCCGGCAGCGCAGCGACCACGGCATCGGGAGGGCACTGAGACATGCAAAGAAGAAACCTGTTGAACGCCGCCCTGACAGGTGCGGCCACCGCCGTCGCAGCAGCCACGGTCAGTCGTCCGGCCTTCGCCGCGCTGCCCGACCATGCGCAGCACACCAGTGCCACGACTTCCGCGCCCCTTGCTCCAGAAGATGGCAGCTACAACCCCGTTGTCACGCTCAACGGCTGGACGCTTCCCTGGCGCATGAACAACGGCGTCAAGGAATTCCACCTCGTCGCCGAACCCGTCGTGCGCGAAATGGCACCCGGCTTCAAGGTCAACATGTGGGGCTACAACGGACAGAGCCCCGGCCCGACCATCGAAGTCGTCGAGGGCGACCGCGTGCGCCTCTTCGTCACCAACCGGCTGCCCGAGCACACCACGGTGCACTGGCACGGTCAACGCCTGCCCAACGGCATGGACGGGGTCGGCGGGCTCACGCAGCCGCAGATTCCGGCGGGCAAGACCTTCGTCTACGAGTTCACCGCGCGCCGGCCCGGCACCTTCATGTACCACCCGCACGCCGACGAGATGGTGCAGATGGCCATGGGCATGATGGGCATGTGGATCACGCATCCCCGCAGGCGGCATCCGCTCATCGACCCGGTGCAGCGCGACTTCTGCTTCCTGCTGGCGGCCTACGACGTCGAACCGGGTAGCCGAACACCGAAGGTCAACACCATGCTGGACCACAACATCTGGTCATGGAACTCTCGCGTGTTCCCGGGCATCGATTCGCTCAACGTGCGACTGGGCGACCGCGTGCGCATCCGCGTAGGCAATCTGACGATGACGAACCACCCCATCCATCTGCACGGCCACGAGTTCACCGTCACCGGCACCGACGGTGGACCCGTGCCGAAAACGGCGCGCTGGCCCGAGGTCACCACGGATGTGGCGGTCGGCCAGATGCGGCAGCTCGACTTCATCGCCGACGAGGAAGGCGACTGGGCGATCCACTGCCACAAGAGCCACCACGTCATGGGCGCGATGGGCCACGACGTGCCCACCATGATCGGCGTGGACCACAGCGGCGTGGCGGAAAAGATCCGCAAGATCGTGCCGGACTACATGGTGATGGGCGACAAGGGCATGGCGGACATGGGCGCGATGGAGATGCCGCTGCCCGACAACACCTTCCCCATGATGACCGGCACCGGCCCCTTCGGTCCGCTGGAAATGGGCGGGATGTTCTCGGTGCTCAAGGTGCGCGCCGACCAGAAGGCCGGCGACTACAGCGACCCGGGCTGGTTCACGCAGCCCGCGGGAACGCAGGCCCGCGAATGGACAGGCCCATTGCCCGAACCGAAGCGCGCGACGCGAGCCCCTGCGACAACCGGCGAGCCGGCAGGAACGGTCCGCAAGCCCGGTACCTCGGGCGCGCCCGACGCTCACAGACATCATTGAATCGATCCATCAGACAGGACATCGACATGAAGAACACCCAACGACTTCCCATTGCTGTCGCCATCGCCGCGCTGGGCTTCGCCGCCATTTCATCCGCGCAGGGTGCACTGCCCTGGGTCAACGCAGAAGTGCGCAAGGTCGACCCGGCCGCGTCGAAGATAACCTTGCGGCACGAAGACATTCCCAATCTCGACATGCATGGCATGACCATGGTCTTCCAGGTGAAAGAACCTTCCCTGCTCGCCAACATCAGGTCCGGTGACAAGGTACGCTTTACGGTGGACAAGGTAAACGGCGCGTTCGTGGTGCAGAGCATGGAGCCTGCCGTGAAGTAGCCGCGACCCCGTGACGCGGGCCACATGGATAATGCCCCGCATGACTGTGAACAGAAGCCGCCCGCCCCGCCGGCATAACGCCATCACCGACGTGGCAGGCATCGAGGTCGGCCATTTCACCGACACACGCCGCCCCACGGGCTGCACCGTCATCATGGCGCGCGAAGGCGCAGTGGGCGGTGTGGACGTGCGGGGTGCCGCACCCGGTACGCGCGAGACCGACCTGCTCGCGCCCGGCAATTCCGTTGACAAGGTCCATGCCATCATGCTCGCGGGTGGCAGTGCATGGGGGCTCGAGGCCGCCACCGGCGCCGTGCGCTGGCTGGAGGAGCAAGGCGTCGGCCTGGACATCGGCGTGGCGCGCATTCCGCTCGTGCCCTCTGCCGTGCTGTTCGACGTGCTGGTGGGCGATGCGTCCATCCGGCCCGACGCAGCGGCCGGCTACGCCGCGTGCGCGGCAGCATCCACGAAGCGGCCGGCCGAAGGCAACGTCGGCGCAGGCACGGGTGCCGCCGTCGGCAAGATCTTCGGCATCGCGCGCGCCATGAAGGGCGGCATCGGGAGTGCGTCGGTCACGGTGGACGGCGTGACGGTTGGCGCCATCGTCGCGTGCAATGCGCTCGGTGACGTGGTCGACCCCGAAACCGGCGCGGTGATCGCCGGTGCGCGCACTGCCAACGGCCGCAAGCTGATGGATACGCGTCGCGCGCTGCTGCGCGGCGTGCCGCCGCAACCGATCCTTCGTGGCACCAACACGACCATCGGCGTCGTCGCCACGGATGCGTTGCTGACCAAGGTGCAGGCGCATCGCCTCGCACAGGTCAGCCACGATGGCCTCGCGCGTGCGATCAACCCTGTGCACACACCGTCGGACGGTGACACGATGTTCGCGCTCGCAACAGGCCGTGTGAAGAAGTCACCCGGCATGTTCGTGTTGAGTACGATGGCCGCCGAGGTGACCGCCATCGCGATCGTGCGTGCCATCCGTGCGGCAAGGGGCATGCGTGCCGGCACGCTGCACCTGCCCAGCGCGGCCGATCTGGCCTGACACCGAACCGACGAACATGCCCCGCGCCATCCGCTACACCCTGCTGTCGATCCGCGAGATGCTGGTCTCCGGCGGCCCGTTCATCCTGCTGGCCGTGCTGCTGCTGACGCTGGCCTACCTCTGGCTGGACCCGACCCCGCCGCGCCGCGTCACGCTGGCCACCGGGCCCGCGCAAAGCGCGTACGAGGAATTCGGCAAGCGTTATGCGAAGGCGCTCTCGGTCAACGGGATCCAGGTGCAGTTGGTTCCGAGCGAGGGATCTTCAGACAACCTGCGCATGCTGCGCGAAGGCAAGGCGGACCTCGCGTTCGTGCAGGGCGGCAGCAGCGGCACTGTCGATGCGGCAGCGGCGACGGGTGCGGATGCCCCGCCGCCCGAAAGCGGCATCGAATCGCTGGGCAGCCTGTTCGTCGAGCCGGTGTGGCTGTTCTACCGCGAGGCCGCAGCGCGCGGCGTGAACCGCAGCACCGCGACGCTCGACGGCCTCGCGCAACTCAAGGGCCTGCGCGTGAACGTCGGCACCGAAGGCAGCGGCGTGCCGAGCCTGATGGACAAGCTGCTCGAAGCCAACGGCGTCGATCGCGCGAGCGTGAAACTTTCGCACCTGGCGCAGACACCGGCAACCGTGGCCTTCCTGGGCAACGAACTCGACGTGCTGGTCTTCGCCTCTGCCCCCGAGTCGCTGATGGTGCAGATGCTCCTGCGCACGCCCGGCGTGAAGCTGATGGACTTCGCGCAGAGTGAAGCCTATTCACGCCGCCTGCCCTTCCTCACACCTGTCGTGCTGCCGCGCGGCGTGGTGGATCTCGCGGGCGACGTGCCGCCGCGCGACGTGCGGCTTGTCGCATCCACCACCGAACTGCTCGCGCGCGACGAAACGCACCCGGCACTGCTGCAGCTTTTCTCGCAGGCTTCGATGACGCTGCACGGCGGCGCGGGCTGGTTCAACCGCGCACGTGAATTTCCCAACGGCACGCACACCTCCTTCCCGCTGTCGGCCGAAGCCGAACGCGCGATGCGCGACGGCCCGCCGCTGCTGCAGCGCTACCTGCCGTTCTGGTTTGCCAACCTGGTCGAGCGCATGTGGCTGGTGCTGGGCATCATCGTCGCCGTGCTGCTGCCAGCCAGCCGCATCGTGCCGCCGCTCTATGCGTTCCGCATCCGCTCACGCGTGTTCCGCTGGTATGCGCAGCTGCGCGACCTCGAAGAGCAATTCGAAGAGAAGCCCGATCAGGCCGCCGGGTTGGTGAAGGCGCTGGACGAACTGGAATTGCGCGTGGAGAAAATCAATGTGCCGCTGTCGTACGCGGACGAGTTGTATGCGCTGCGCCACCACATCAGCCTCGTACGGACACGCATGGCGAACCCGCTGGACTCCACGGGCTGATCGGGCCGTCGGGCCTAGAGGTTCAGATCGAGATCGAGGCTGTTGCGCAACGCCTTCTGGGCAACCGCATCCAGCGCTTCTTCCACCACGCCCTGCGAAATCACCGTGACCGAGCCGCGTGCGAGCAGCTTGTCCAGCGCACGGCGCGTGAGCGAGTGCGTGGTACCTGCTGCATCGGTGAACATGAACAGCGTGCCGTAAGGGCTGGACCACGTGAGCTGCGCGCGCAGCGTCTGGTCGTGCAGGCTGAGTTCCACCCATGCGCCGGCGGGGATGGGCGGCTTGCTGCGCTCGGATGCTTTCGCATCTTCCTCGCCATCGGGCGCTTGCGGCGTGGTCGATTCGAATGACGACTCGGTGTCCTTGAACTGGCTGCCATGCGTGGCCTGCGCCTCGCCCACATCCAGGAAGCCGGTGTCCTGCATCTCCGTCGGGCCGAGCCACGGGTCGTTGGTGTCAGAGCCGTCGAGACGCGTCGCGGCATGGTCGGTGCCTCGCGTCACGCCTTTCCTGCGCTCGCCCGGCTTCGGCGGCTTGAGCACGTTGTCGTAGATGCCCATGAGCACCATGCCGAAGGCATCCACCTGCGGTTGCGGGAAGTCGATCAGCCGCAGGCCCTGCGCCAGTCGCTCGAGCATCGCGGGAATCAGGTTCTGGATGCGCGTGATGTCCGCTTGCTTCTGTTCGGGCTGCGTGGTCCAGATCAGGTCGTTGGCAACACCCATGTAGCCGCCCGGATCGGTGGCGCCCTTGCGGTCGGCCAGGCGCGCTTCGGCCAGCACCTGCGCCCACGGACCGCACAGGAACGCCAGCACTTCCGCAGGGGCCATGCTGGCGCCGGGTTTGCCACGCATCTCGCCGGCCAGGCGCTCGGCCAGCAGATTGCGCTGCTCCGCGTGCAACAGTGCATGCACCGCCTTGTCGCGCTGCTTGTTCTCGCGCTGCTCCTGCTGCTGCCAGTCGGCTTCGAGCGTCTTGAGCGCGTACTCGAAGGGGTCGGTGCTCTTGATCTGCGAGATGGCCAGCACCTCGGCTGCATCGCGCATGGATTTCACGAACTGGTCGAAACCCGGCGTGACGATGGTCGCGTAAGCCAGGCTGCGCTCGGTCATGCGCTCGAGCAGGCGGCGCGCGACGTGCTGTTTGTCGCTGAAGAAGCGCGGATCGATCAGCGCCAGGCGCAGATAGGCGGGTTCGACGCGGCGCAGCACGGCCTGCACCGGCGGCAACAGGTTCTGGTCCTGGGCGATGTTCTCGAACATCAGGTTCACGACTTCGAGGCCGAGCGCCTGGCCCATGCCCTTGGCGTCGCGCCGCAGGTTTTCGAGCGTGGTGTCGAGGCCGGGGGAGCCTGTTGTCAGGCCACCGGCGCCAGTAGGCTTGCGGTCGGCCAGGCGCTTGAGCACGTGATCGACCTGGCGCATTTCCTCCAGCGCGTCAAATGCAGCCGGCACCGTGTGGCCGAAATCGGGGGGGGCTTCGTCGCCGTAATCAGTGGCGCCCGAGCCGCCAGCACCACCCGTGCCGCCGCCACCCATCCCGCCGTAACCGTACCCATAGCCGGTACCGCCTGCGCCACCTCTGGAACCGCCGGTCTGGCCCATTACATTGTTCGAAGCGGCAACGAGCCCTTGTCGCGCGGAATCGAGCTCGCCAGCCAGCAGCCTGCGAAGCTGGTCCACCGTGAGGAGCGCCTGCTCGCCGTACTGGCGACCGCCGGTGCCACCGCCAGCGGGTGAACCAGCACCCGTGCCGCCCCCGCTACCCCCCATCCCGCCCGTTCCCCCCGTCCTCGGGGCATCGAAGCCGCGGATGACACCGCCGGGCGCGCCTGCGCCGCCGCGCGTCTTGCCTTTTGCAGTCGCCGGATTGCCCGCATGCGCGGTCTGTGTCACCACATAACCCACAGGACGCACACCGTTGGACTGCAGCATCGTGCTGAGGTCCGCATAGGTTTCACGCAGGCGATCGCCCAGCGCCACACCCATGAACTGCATCCAGCGCACACGCACGGCGTTGTCGGCATTGGTGAGCTTGAGCACCGTGCGCAGCGCCTTGACGTAGATCTCGGGCCGGAAAGGGTTGCGATCCGGCTGGACGGTCTTGAGGCCGAGTACCGAACAGATGAGCGCGTTGAGTTCGGCCAACTGCAGCTCGGCCACGGCCATGGCAGTCTGCTGCGCACGGGCCAGCTCGATGCTTTCCTGCACCTGCGACTCGTCCATGAGCTCGAGTTCATCGAAGCGGATCGACGCGCCCGGGGTCGGCGACGAAGGCTTGTTGCGCTGCTGCCGCGCGTCGGTGGAAATGGCCTCCGAGAAGGCGGCCATGAGCGTCATCGGGAAGCGGTCGCGCAGCAGGCCTTCATGGGCGCTCAACTGGCGGCCCGACTCGACGAGAACCTGGCGCTCCTGCGGGTCGAGCTCGATGCTGGCGCGCTGCTGGATGGCGCCCCGGCCCTTGTCGACCAGATGCTCCATCAGTTGCTTGCCTTCGTTGGCAGCCTTCGTCACGCACTGCTGGTAGAGCGCGGCTTGTGCTGACTGCAGCATTTCAGGCATGACCAGTTGACCCCGACGAACGACCCACGGTTGATTACTTCAGCGCTTTATAGCGCACGCGCTTGGGTTTGGCACCTTCTTCACCCAGGCGCTTCTTCTTGTCGGCTTCGTACTCCTGGTAGTTGCCGTCGAAGAACACCCATTGCGATTCGCCCTCGCAGGCGAGGATGTGCGTGGCGATGCGATCCAGGAACCAGCGGTCGTGACTGATGACCATGACCGAGCCGGCGAATTCGAGCAGCGCGTCTTCGAGCGCACGCAGGGTTTCGACGTCCAGGTCGTTCGACGGCTCGTCCAGCAGCAGCACATTGCCACCGGCAATGAGCGTCTTGGCCAGGTGCAGGCGGCCGCGCTCACCGCCGGACAGCATGCCGACCTTCTTCTGCTGGTCGCCACCGTTGAAGTTGAAGCGGCCGGCGTAGGCGCGGCTGGCCATCTGGAACTTGCCGACGGTGAGGATGTCCAGGCCGCCCGAGATGTCTTCCCACACGGTCTTGTCGTTGGCCAGGTCGTCACGCGTCTGGTCGACGAAGGCCATCTTCACGGTGGAGCCGATCTTCACTTCGCCGGAGTCCGGCTGCTCCCGGCCGGCGATCATCTTGAACAGCGTCGACTTGCCGGCGCCATTGGGGCCGATGATGCCGACGATGGCGCCAGCCGGCACCTTGAACGACAGGTCGTCGATCAGGACGCGGTCGCCGAAGGACTTGGAGACGTTCTTGAACTCGATCACTTCATTGCCCAGGCGGTCCGCCACGGGGATGAAGATTTCCTGCGTCTCGTTGCGCTTCTGGTATTCGTAGTCGGACAGTTCCTCGAAGCGGGCCAGGCGGGCCTTGCTCTTGGCCTGGCGGCCCTTGGGGTTCTGGCGTGCCCATTCGAGTTCCTTCTTCAGCGCCTTGGCACGGGCTTCCTCGCCCTTTTGTTCCTGCACCAGGCGGGCTCCCTTCTGCTCCAGCCAGGTGCTGTAGTTGCCTTTCCACGGAATGCCGTGACCGCGGTCGAGTTCGAGGATCCACTCGGCCGCGTTGTCCAGGAAGTACCGATCGTGGGTGATGGCCACCACGGTGCCCGAGAAGCGGCTGAGGAACTGCTCCAGCCAGTCCACCGATTCGGCGTCCAGGTGGTTGGTGGGCTCGTCGAGCAGCAGCATGTCGGGCTTGGACAGCAGCATGCGGCACAGGGCCACGCGGCGCTTTTCGCCACCGGACAGGTTCTTGATGATCGCGTCCCAAGGCGGCAGGCGCAGCGCGTCGGCTGCAATCTCGAGCTGGTGCTCGCCACCGTCGCCAGCCGTTGCAATGATGGCCTCGAGTTGCGCCTGCTCGGCAGCCAGCGCATCGAAATCGGCGTCCGGCTCCGCATAGGCGGCGTACACCTCTTCAAGGCGTGCCTGAGCTGCCTTGGACTCGCCCATGGCGCCTTCGACGGACTGGCGGACGGTTTCTTCAGGGTCCAGCTTGGGCTCCTGCTCCAGATAGCCGATCTTGATGCCCGGCATCGGCGTGGCTTCGCCTTCGATCTCGGTGTCCACACCGGCCATGATCTTGAGCAGTGTCGATTTGCCCGAGCCGTTGACCCCCAGCACGCCGATCTTGGCGCCGGGGAAGAAGGACAGCGAGATGTCCTTGAGGATCTGCCGCTTCGGCGGCACGATCTTGCCGACGCGGTTCATGGTGAAAACGTATTGAGCCATGTGTGTGAAATCCGTTGCCCGTCGGGCAAAGCAAAAGTCGAACCGCCCTGACCGGGCGACCGTGTTGTATTTGGGAACCCGCCATTATCGCGGCTTGGCGACCCGAATCTTGACGGAATGCCAAGTTATGCACGATCGGGGCAGGGGCCTGGCAATCTCCGCACCCGAAACGTGCGACAATGCGGGCTGCACGCGCTTCAATCATGCGTGCACCGGCACACTGCCGGGGAGTCTCAGGCCATCGCGCCACTCCGTCTTTCCCGATCCCATCTGCCTCTGATTGGCCCTGCCGTTTCCTCCCGGAAACAGCCGGTTCAGGCCGATACCCCAGCGCCCCGGTTTGGGCGCTCTCCAAATGACTTTTGATGAACTGAAGCTGGCTCCGGCCATCCTGAAGGCCGTGCGTGAGCAAGGCTACGAAACCCCCACGCCCATCCAGGCACAGGCCATCCCGGCCGTGCTCGAGGGCCATGACCTGCTGGCCGGCGCGCAGACGGGCACCGGCAAGACGGCCGCGTTCACGCTGCCGCTGCTGAACAAGCTGGCCGAAGGCAAACCCGCCCGCAACAAGTTCGGCGGCAAGGGCGTTCGCGCCCTCGTGCTCACGCCCACGCGCGAACTCGCGGCGCAGGTCGAGGAATCCGTGCGCGAGTACGGCAAGTACCTGGACATCTCCTCCACCGTGATCTTCGGCGGCGTGGGCATGAACCCGCAGATCGACCGCATCAAGCGCGGTGTCGACGTGCTGGTTGCAACGCCCGGCCGCCTGCTGGACCTGCAGCAGCAGGGTTTCCTGGACCTGTCCACCGTGCAGGTGCTGGTGCTCGACGAAGCCGACCGCATGCTGGACATGGGCTTCATCCACGACGTGAAGAAGGTGCTGGCGCTGGTGCCCAAGGACAAGCAGAGCCTGCTGTTCTCCGCGACGTTCAGCGACGAGATCCGCGAACTCGCCGGCAACCTGCTGCGCAACCCGCAGAGCATCCAGGTCACGCCGCGCAACACCACGGTGCAGCGCATCACGCAGACCATCCATCCGGTGGGCCGCGGCAAGAAGAAGGCGCTGCTGGCGCACATCATCCAGCAGCACGACTGGAGCCAGGTGCTGGTGTTCACGCGCACCAAGTTCGGCGCGAACAACGTGGCCGAATTCCTGACCAAGAACGGCATCACCGCGATGGCGCTGCACGGCAACAAGAGCCAGAGCGCACGCACGCAGGCGCTGGCCGGCTTCAAGAGCGGCGACATCCGCGCGCTGGTGGCCACCGACATCGCAGCGCGCGGCATCGACATCGACGAGCTGCCGCACGTCGTCAACTATGAAATTCCCAACGTGTCGGAAGACTACGTCCACCGCATCGGCCGCACCGGCCGCGCGGGTGCGAGCGGCGAAGCCGTGAGCCTGGTGTGCATGGACGAAGAAGGCTTCATGCAGGCCATCGAGCGCTTCACGCGCCAGAACATCGACGTGAAGGTCATCCCCGGCTTCGAACCCGAACCGGGTGAGAAGGCCGAGCCGATCGCCATGGGCCGCCAGACCATCTGGGGTGGCGCGGGCAAGCCGCCCAGCCGCGAAGTCATGGCCGCCGCAGCCAAGGCCGCACGTGGCGAGATGATGCAACGCATCCGCGACAACAAGGCCGGCCAGGGCCAAAGCGCTCCGCAAGGCCGTCGCGGCCAGGGTGGGGGCGCGAACGGCAACGCTGGCGGCCCGCCGCGCCACAATGCAGGACAACCCCGTCCGCAGAAGGCATCCCATGGCGCAACCGAACGACAACCCGACCCGCTCCGCACCAGCGTCGACAGCATGGCCGAACGCGGCCGCCGCAACGGCGGACCGCGCGGCGGGCAGAACCGTTCTGGTGGCGGGGGCTTCGGGTCTCGTGGGCCGGGAAATCCTTCTCGCTCTTTTAACCGATGAGTCCTGCGCGGCGGTCCATTGCGTGGGTCGCCGCCCGGCACACGGGTGATGCTGGCGAGCGAGTTGCAGCAGTTCGCCACTGAGGGCGCGCGCTTCGACCGGCTTACCCCTGCGAGATGCGCACGATCGCATCCTTGCGCTTGTGCAGGTCGGGCAGCAGTTCGATGCCCAGCCCCGGCTTGTCGTTCAGCGAAATCATTCCCTCGTCCACACGCGGCAACTCGGTCACGAGTTCCTTGTACCAGCCGGTGAAGAAGGCGCGCACGCTCTCCTGGATGAGCGCATTCGGCGCGTGCAGCGACAGGTGGGTCGAAGCGGCCCACACCACCGGTCCGGTGCAGTCGTGCGGTGCCACGGGCAACTGCCAGGCATCGGCCATCGCGGCAATCTTGCGCGCTTCGGTCAGGCCACCGCACCAGCTCAGGTCGAGCATGGCGACGCCCGCGACGCCGGTCTGCAGGTAGTCCTTGAAGCCCCACTTGTACGACAGCGTCTCGCTCGCGCAGACGAGCGCCTTGCAGTCTTCGGCGTAAGACTCCAGCAGTTCGAGGCTGTCCATGCGGATCGCATCTTCGTGCCAGAAGGTGTCGAACTCCTGGAGCGCCCGCGCGATGCGGCGTGCCATCGGCAACCGCCAGAGGCTGTGGAACTCCACCATGATGTCCATGCGGTCGCCCACGGCTTTGCGTATCTTGCGGAACGGTTCCAGCGCCGCGTCGAGGTCTTCCGGGCTGATGTATTGCCCGTCGCTGCGCTCGGCCGCCGGATCGAACGGCCAGATCTTCATCGCGGTGATGCCTTCGGACAGCAGCGACTCGGCCAGTTCGTCCGCATGGTGCAGGAAGCCCTGCAGGTCTTCGTACGGCCCCGCGTTGTTGCCCAGGCCCCAGTTGGAACTCGTCTGGTTCGTCGCACTGCGGATGTACTGGTAGCCCGCGCAGGTGTTGTAGATGCGGATGCTGTCGCGGCTCTTGCCGCCCAGCGCCGTGTGCACCGGCATGCCGGCGGCCTTGCCGAAGATGTCCCACAGCGCGATGTCAGTTGCCGAATTGCCGCGCGTCTCGACACCGGACCCGCGCCAGCCCAGGTAGCCCGTGATGTCCTTGTTGCGCGCCTCGATGTCCAGCGGGTTCTTGCCGAGCAGCTTCGGTCCGACCCACTCATGGACATAGGCCTCGACCGCTGCAGCGCCCATGAAGGTCTCGCCGAGACCCACGAGACCCTCATCCGTGTGCAGGCGCAACCAGATGATGTTCGGAAACTCCCCGAGCCGGACCGTCTCGACTTTGGTGATCTTCATGAATTGAAATCCAGACCGCCGCGGAACCGGCTTTGCCGGGCCGCCAGCGGTGCCCCTTTGAGGGGGAAGCGCCAAAGGCGCTTCGGGGGTGGGGTCAGCTCCTTGCCTTCTTCAGCGAATCGAGCACGATGTTCACGGCCTCCGGCCCGATCGTCGGGATGTTCTTGTCGTACACCGGCTTCACCTTCTCGAACATGCGCTTCTGCTCGGCCGCAGACACCTCGTTCACCGTCATGCCCTTGGTCTTGAGCGAGGCGAGCGACTTCTCGTTGAGCGAGCGGTTGGCTGCACGTTGCACCTTCTGTCCTTCCATCGCGGCTTCACGCAAGACGGCCTGTTCCTGCGGGTTCAATTGGTCCCACAGCTTCTTGCTGTAGAGCACCAGGAACGGCGTGTACGCATGGCGCGTGATCGACAGGTACTTCTGCACTTCGTTGAACTTCGAGGTCTCGATCGTCACGAAAGGATTTTCCTGACCGTCGATGGTCTTGGTCTCCAGTGCCGTGAACACTTCGGGGAACGGCATGGGCACGGCGTTGGTGCCCAAGGTCTTGAAGGTGTCAAGGAAGATGTTGTTCTGCATCACGCGCAGCTTCACGCCGTCGAAGTCCTCCACCTTGCCTACGGGGCGCTTGCTGTTCGTGAGGTTGCGGAAGCCGTTCTCCCAGTACGCGAGATTCACCAGGCCGGCTTCCTCGAGTTTCTTGTTGAAGTAGGCACCGGCGGGGCCGTCGAGCACGGTGTCGGCTTCCTTCTCGTTGGCAAAAAGGAAAGGCAGGTCGAACACACCCAGTTCCTTCACGATGCCCACGAGCGGCGACGACGACGTGCACACCATCTCCTGCGTGCCCGCACGCAGTGCCTGCGAGGCCTGCAGGTCGTTGCCGGCCGAACCGCCCCAGAAGGCGGCGATCTTCATCTTGCCGCCTGTCCTGGCGGCAAGCACTTCCTGCATCTTCTTCACACCCAGGCCCACGGGGTGGTCCTCGTTCACACCGTTGGTGAACTTGATGGTGCGCTCTGCGAACTGCGCGAAGGCCGGCGCGGCGGCCAGCAAGGTTGCGGCGGCCACGGCCACCAGGGTCCTGCGTTTCAACATGGTTTGTCTCCTCTGGGTCTACGGTTGGCTATCGAACATGAAAAAAGGAACTAGCGCATCCACCACTTGAGTGGCGTTGTCACGAGTTCCGGCACGAACACGAGTGCGAACAGCACGATGAGCTGGGCAATGAAGAAGGGCATGACGCCCTTGAACGCATCGTCCATGGTGATGCGGGCCACGCCGCACACCACGTTGAGCACGGTGCCCACCGGCGGCGTGATGAGGCCGATGGCGTTGTTCATGATGAACAGCACGCCGAAGTACACGGGGTCGATGCCGGCCTTGATCACCACCGGCATCAGCACCGGTGTGAGGATGAGCACGGTGGGTGTGAAGTCGAGCGCCGTGCCGACGATCACGATCAGCACCATGATCATCAGCATGAGAAGGGTCTTGTTGCCCATGAAGGGCTCCAGCATCTTCGCCACTTCGGTGGGGATGTTCGCCACGGTGATGAGCCATGCGCTCACCATGGCCGCAGCGACGAGGAACATCACGACCGCCGTCGTCTTGCCGGCGGCCAGGATGAGCCGATAGAGCTGCGAGAACCTGAGTTCACGGTAGATGAACATGCCCACGACGAAGGAGTAGACCGCGGCAACCACGGCAGCCTCGGTCGGCGTGAACGCGCCGAACTTCATGCCGCCGATGATGACCACGGGCAACGCGAGTGCAAAGCCCCCTTCGGCCGTGACCTTGAGACGCTGCACCATGGGCATGCGCTCGGACGCCCTCACCCCGTCGCGGCGCGCGACGACCCACCAGGTGATGCCGATGGCCAGGCCCATGAGGATGCCCGGCACGATCCCGGCAAGGAACAGCTTGGTGATGGACACGTTGCCCGCCACGCCGAAGATGATGAAACCGATGGATGGCGGGATCACCGGCGCGATGATGCCGCCCGCTGCGATGAGGCCCGCAGAACGGTTCACGTCGTAGCCCGCACGTTTCATCATCGGGATGAGCAGCGCGGCGAGCGCTGCCGTGTCGGCCACGGCAGACCCCGACAGCGAAGCCATGATCACCGCGGCCATCACCGCCACATAGCCGAGTCCGCCACGGAAGTGGCCGACCCATGCCATCGCCATGTTGACGATGCGCCGCGACAGGCCACCCGCGTTCATGAACTCACCGGCCAGCAGGAAGAACGGCACGGCGAGCAAGGGGAAGTTGTCCGCGCCGTCGACGAAACGCTGCGCGATGATCTGGCTGTCGAACGCAGGCAGGCCGCCGGTGTAGGTCATGTAGCCCATGAGCGAAACGCCGCAGACGAGCAGCGCATACGCAATCGGCATGCCGAGCGCCATGGCGCCGAGCAGGGAGAAGATGAAGATGCCGACCGTCATCGCATCACACCTTCACTTCCTGGAGCGTGTCTTCCGATTCCATGACCTGGACCATCTCGGCCTCGGTCATGCGCCCGGTCAGGAGCCGGAAAAGCGCGCGCAGGTTGAAGATACCCATGACCACGGACACGATGTAGCCGATGCCGTAGATCCAGATCATCGAGATGCCGACGACGGGCGAGATCGATGTGGCCTGCAGTTCGTGCATCTTCCAGGTGCCCATGAAGAAGAGCACGTTGCAGAAAAGCATGAGCACTTCACCCAGGAAGCGGCAGGCCTTCTTGCCACCCAGCGGCAGGCGGCGGATGAGCGTATCCACGCCCAGGTGGGCGCCGTCCCGCATGGCGACCATCGCGCCGATGTAGGTGAGCCAGATGAAGCAGTAGCGCGACATCTCCTCCGACACGGTGATGCCGGAATTGAACACGTAGCGCAGCACGACGTTGCCGAACACCATGATGACCATGGCGACCATGCAGACCACGACGAGCAGTTCAAGAAGGCTGAAGAACGCCTTGATGGGCTTTGGCAAGTTTGTCTCCTGTCCGGTTTTTCATGTTGTCGTTGTCGTTGTCCGTCACTCAGGCGGCCATCGCCTTCAGGCGCGTGGCGGGATTGCTGATCTTCGGAATGCGCTTGCGCGATGCGAGCACCAGCTCGATGTCGTCGCGCGCGCCGTCGATCAGCACGAGGATCGCCTTCTCCGCGCGTTGCGGGTTGCGCGCGATGACCGCATCCAGCACGGCGCGGTGCAGCGGCAGCGAACTCGCAGGACCGCCCTTGCGGCTGGTCGAAATCTCGAAGCTGGTGCGCAGCAGCGCGCCGAGCGCGCGGCTCATCTGTACCAGCATGCGGTTGTGACTGGAACTGATGAGCCCCTGATGGAAGCGCAGGTCGTGCGTGATGTAGTCGCCGCCCTGCTCGATGGCCTGCTTCATGCCGGCAAAGGCTTCTTCCATGTTGCGGATGTCGGCCGCCGTGGCGCGCAAGGCCGACAGTCGAACGGCTGCAGGCTCCACCACACGGCGCAGGTCCTGCAGGTCGCGCAGGAACTCGACGGAGAGGCCTGCCTTGGTCTGCCAGACGATCACGTCGGCGTCGAACCAGTTCCACTGGTCTTCGGGCTGCACGCGCGTGCCGACCTTGGGGCCGGTGGTCAGCAGGCCCTTGGCCACGAGCGACTTCACCGCTTCGCGCACCACCGTGCGGCTCACACCGAGTGACTCGCAGAGCACGGGCTCGGGCGGGATGGCGCCGCCCACGGGATAACGCCCGTTGACGATGGCTTCGCCAAGGTGATCGACCGTGTTGCCGTGGACGTTCTTGATCATGGTTTGCACTGAGAACCGGCGGCAATGGTATGACCATAATATGTTTGGAGATTCAGGACTTACCCGAACCCACGACACCACGAGGAAGAGACAGACCATGAGCACGCCGCCGAAAGCCCGCAAGAAACCCGAAGAACTGCGCAGCCAGCAGTGGTGGGGGCGGCAGGACCGGGACGGCTTCATCTACCGCAGCTGGGTGAAAGGCAAGGGCGTGCCGCACGACCAGTTCGACGGCCGCCCGGTCATCGGCATCTGCAACACCTTCAGCGAACTCACGCCCTGCAACAGCCACTTCCGCACGCTGGCCGAGCAGGTGAAGATCGGTGTCTATGAAGCCGGCGGCTTCCCGCTGGAGTTCCCTGTCATGTCGCTGGGCGAGACGCTGCTGCGCCCCACGGCCATGCTCTACCGCAACCTCGCGAGCATGGATGTGGAAGAAAGCATCCGTGGCAATCCGCTCGACGGCGTGGTGCTGCTGATGGGCTGCGACAAGACCACGCCGGCGCTGATGATGGGCGCCTCCAGCGTGGACCTGCCGACCATCGGCGTGTCCGGTGGGCCCATGCTCAGCGGCAAGTGGCGCGGGCAGGAACTCGGCTCGGGCACGGGCGTGTGGCAGATGAGCGAGATGGTGCGCGCAGGCACGCTCACCATGAAGGAGTTCAACGAGGCCGAGAGCTGCATGCACCGCAGCCACGGCCACTGCATGACGATGGGCACCGCGTCCACCATGGCAAGCATGGTCGAATCGCTCGGCGTCGGCCTGCCCGGCAATGCGGCCTACCCTGCGGTGGATGGACGGCGCAACGTACTCGCACGCATGGCCGGCCGCCGCATCGTGGACATGGTGCATGAAGACCTGACGCTGTCGAAGATCGTCACACGCCGTGCCATCGAGAACGCGATCAAGGTGAACGCGGCCATCGGCGGCTCCACCAACTTCGTGATCCACCTGCTGGCGATTGCGGGACGCCTGGGCATTCCGCTCGAACTCGAAGACTTCGACCGCCTCGCTTCAGAACTGCCCTGCCTGCTGAACCTGCAACCCTCGGGCAAGTTCCTGATGGAAGACTTCTGCTACGCGGGCGGCCTGCCGGTGGTGATGAAAGAGATCGCGGAGCACCTGCACAAGGACGTGATCACCTCCACCGGCCAGACGCTGTGGGAGAACGTGAAGGATGCGGAGAACTACAACCCGCAGGTGATCCAGCCGCTGGCCGATCCGTTCAAGGACAAGGCCGGCATCTGCGTGCTGCGCGGCAACCTCGCACCGCGTGGTGCGATCATCAAGCCGAGCGCAGCCACACCCGCGCTGCTGACGCACAAGGGCCGCGCAGTGGTGTTCGAGAATGCGGACGACCTGCACAAGCGCATCGACGACGAGAACCTGGACATCGACGAGCACTGCGTGATGGTGCTCAAGAACTGCGGGCCCAAGGGGTACCCGGGCATGGCCGAGTCCGGCAACATGCCGCTGCCGCCGAAGGTGCTGCGCAAGGGCATCACCGACATGGTGCGCATCAGCGATGCCCGCATGAGCGGCACGGCCTACGGCACGGTGGTGCTGCACACGACGCCGGAAGCGGCGGCAGGCGGGCCGCTCGCGCTCGTGCAGAACGGCGACATCGTCGAGCTCGATGTGCCCAACCGCAGGATCCACCTGCACGTGAGCGACGAGGAACTCGAAAAGCGCCGTGCCGCATGGAAAGCCCCGAAACCCCCGCTCGACTCCGGCTACTGGAAGCTTTACGTCGACCATGTGCTTCAGGCCGACGAAGGCGCGGACCTCGACTTCCTGCGCGGCAAACGCGGCGCCTTCGTGCCGCGCGACAATCACTGACCGCCCCTTTCATTCCGATCGCATGGACAAGACCTTCGACGTGACCGCCCTCGGCGAGGGCATGCTCGAATTCAACCAGACGACTCCAGGAGAACCGCAGTACCTGCAGGGCTTCGGGGGCGACACGAGCAACGCGGTGATCGCTGCCGCACGCGCCGGTGCGAGAACGGCTTACCTCACGCGGGTCGGCAGCGACACCTTCGGCCGGGCATTGCTGAAACTGTGGGCAGCGGAAGGCGTCGATACGCAAGCCGTCGAATCTGCAGGCGAAGCGCCGACAGGCATCTACTTCGTCACACACGGCACGCGGGGGCACGAATTCAGCTACCTGCGCGCCGGCTCGGCGGCGAGTCGCATGACGCCCGCGTGGCTCGGAACCGGCGAAGTCACGACGCCACAGGAAGTGATCCGGCAATCGCGCGTGCTGCATGCATCGGGCATCTCGCTCGCGATCTCGCCCGACGCCTGCGACACCGTGTTCGCCGCGATGAAGATGGCGCGCGATGCCGCCACGCTCGTGTCCTTCGACTCCAACCTGCGGCTCAAGCTCTGGCCGCTCGACCGTGCACGTGCCTGCATCGCACAGGCCGTGGCGCTCTGCGACATCTTCCTTCCGAGCCTGGAGGACATGACCGTGCTGACCGGCCTGTCGGACGCGGACGCCATCGTCGACTGGGGCCACGCGCATGGCGCGCGCATTGTGGCGCTCAAGCTCGGCGCGCAAGGCGCCCTCGTGAGTGACGGCACGGTCCGCGAAAAGATGGCCGCGCATCCGGTGCAGCTGGTCGATGCCACCGGCGCAGGCGACTGCTTCTGCGGCACCCTCCTTGCAGGCATTGCGCAGGGCCGCAGTCTGATCGATGCGGCGCAGCGGGCCAATGCGGCGGCCGCTCTCGCCGTCCAGGGTTACGGCGCGGTGGCTCCCCTGCCCGGATCAGCAGACGTCACGCAATTCCTCGCCCGCAGCGGCAGCGGCAGCGGCAGCGGCAGCGGCAGCGCACGATGACCCGGCTGCGACCCTTCATCGCCCTCGACTGGGGCACCTCTTCGCTGCGCGGAGCCCGCCTCGATGACCACGCCCGGGTCGTCGAGGAGCGGTCCTTCCCGCGCGGCATCCTGACCGTACCGCAGGGTGGATTCCGGACCGCATTCGACGAATGCTTCGGCGACTGGATGTCCGCAGCCCCGGACACGCTCTGCCTCATCAGCGGGATGGCGGGCAGCCGGCAGGGCTGGGCCGAGGCGCCGTACTGCGCCAGTCCGGCCGGGTTCGCCGAGGCGTCGGCGCGGATGCACTGGATCGAACCCGGGCGCATCGGCCTTGTCCCGGGCATCAGCCACATGAGCCCGCGCGACGGCACGCCGGACGTGATGCGGGGGGAGGAAACCCAGATATTCGGCGCCATCCACCTGCTGGGCCGCACGGGCGGGGTCTTCGTGCTGCCCGGCACCCACAGCAAGTGGGCCATCGTCGAGGACGGCCGCATCCTTTCCTTCCGGACGTTCATGACCGGCGAGTTCTTCGCCCTGCTGAGCACGCACTCCATCCTCGCGCGCACGCTGCACGCCAATGCCCCATTCGATGAAACGGCCTTCCTGGACGGCGTGATGCATTCGCAGAACAGCGCGGGCCTGTTGCACAACGCGTTCAGCGCGCGCACGCTTGCGCTCTTCGGCCGCATGGAGTCCGACGCGCTCACGAGCTATCTCTCGGGCCTGGTCATCGGAGAGGAACTGCGCTCGCAGCCGCTGCTGTCCGGAATCCCTGTCGTACTCATCGGGTCGGCCCAGCTCACTGCCCGCTATGCCATGGCCATGACGCGACTGGGGTGTCATGTGGTTGCGCCAGAATCGAACGCCACATGGGCCGGCCTGCATGCACTGCGCATGCAGGTCGAGGCGCAGACGGAGACCCGACCATGAGCAACATGCCCGCGAACGAACAGACCTTCCGCAAACTCATGCAGCATCTGCCGCTCGTGGCGATCCTGCGCGGCATCGAGCCCGATGAAGCCGATGCCGTCGGCGACGCGCTCGTCGGCCAGGGCTTCAACCTGATCGAGGTCCCCTTCAATTCGCCCCGGCCGCTGGCCAGCATCGAGCGGCTGGCCCGGCGTTTCCCGAATTCGCTGGTGGGCGCAGGCACGGTGCTCACGGTGGAAGAAGTACGGCAGACGCGCGACGCCGGCGGACGACTGGTCGTGTCACCGAACTTCGACGTCGATGTCGTACGCGAGGCGCGGGCGCTCGGGTTGATCAGCCTGCCGGGTGTGCTGACGCCCACGGAGGCCTTCGCCGCCATGCGGGCCGGCGCGCACGGTCTCAAGCTCTTTCCGGCAGAAGTGGTGCCCCCGCGGGTGGTGAAAGCCTTACGCGCCGTCATTCCCGTCGATGTGCCCTTGCTGCCCGTCGGCGGCATCAACACCAAGAACATGGCTGAATACCTTGCGCAGGGCGCAAGCGGCTTCGGCATCGGCTCGGCACTCTACAAGCCAGGCAAGTCGGCCGCCGAAGTGGCACGCGATGCGCGTGTGTTCGCATCGGCCTACGTCGGCATGCAGGCGACCTGAGTCACCTGCACACACGGCGCGCGAGCCTCAGGCGATACCTGCCTGCGCGGGGCGAGGAAGCTGCTCCCTGATCGGCAGATGCACCAGCGCCGCACCCACGGCCAGCACGATGTCGATGTACCAGACCCAGTCGTACGAGCCCGTGGCTTCGAATACCTTGCCGCCCATCCATGCGCCCAGGAAGCCGCCGATCTGGTGCGCCAGCATCACGATGCCGAACAGCGTCGCCATGTTGGCCGGGCCGAAGAACTTCGCGACCAGCCCCGCGGTCGGCGGCACGGTCGACAGGAAAGTGACGCCCATCACGGCGGCGAAGATCAGCACGACGGCTTCCGTCTTCGGCGCGAACAGGAACACCAGCACAGCGACGCCACGCGCCGCATACACCAGCGACAGCAGCGATTTCATGCGCCAGCGGCCCACCGCCCAGCCCATGGCGAAGCTGCCGACGATGTTGAACAGGCCGATGAGCGCCAGCGCCCAGCCCGCCACCTGCACCGGCAGCCCGCACGAGGCGATGACGCCCGGCAAGTGCGTGGCAAGAAACGCGACGTGGAACCCGCAGACTAAGAAGCCCACGGACAGGTACAGGTAGCTCGGCGTGCGCAGCGCCGTGCGGATCGCCTCGCGGGTGCCCACGGGCCTGGCGCCTGCGGGTGCCGTCTGCAGCGAATTGCCCTTGAGCACGAACACCGCTGGCAGCACGAGCAACACCAGCAGTCCAAGCACCTGCATGGAATTCGCCCAGCCCATGGCCACGGTGAGAGCGCCTGCAATCGGTGCCATCAGGAATTGTCCGAACGAGCCCCCTGCATTCACGATGCCGGTGGCAAGGCCGCGTTTTTCGGGCGGCACGAGCCGCGTCGTCGCGGCCATCAGGACCGACGGTCCCGCCATGCCTGCGCCACCCGCCGACAGCACACCGATCGCAAAGATGAGACCGGCGGTGCTCGTCATGTAAGGCGTGATGAATGTGCCCAGTGCCACCAGCAGCGCACCGATGAAGATCACCCGCCCCGTGCCGATCTTGTCGGCCACGGCACCGGCGAACGGTTGTGTCAGCCCCCACCACAGCTGGCCGAATGCAAAGGCCAGGCTGATGCTGCCGAGCCCGAGTCCGGTCGATGTATTGAGCGGCGAGAGGAACAACCCCATCGTCTGTCGCGTGCCCATGGTCAGGGCGAAAGTGCCTGCAGCCGCCAGCAGCACGAGCCACACGGCGTGACGGCGAATGGTTTCAGTCATCGGAATCCCCGGTGTTGTCTTCTTCGGCAGCAAGCAGTTCGCTTGCCTCGTCCAGCAGGGCATGCAGCGCGATCACGCGCTCCGCGCCCAGGATGTCGTTGATGGCCATCTGGGCGTCGTGCCAGCGTCGCTGGGCGTCCATGCGCGTGGCACGCCCTTCTTCCGTCAGACTGACAAGGCGGCTGCGCGCATCCGACCCCGCCTCGACGGTGAGCCAGCCGCGTTCGACCAGGACCTTGAGATTGCGCGTCATGGTGGAGGGCTCGATGCGCAGCAGCCGCGAGATATCCACCGGCCGCATCGGCCCGCGCTTGAACACGCACGACAGCAGCGAATATTGCGTCGTGCGCAATCCCGACTTTCCGAGTTCCGCGTCGAAATGGCGCGTGACCTGCCGCATGAGCTGGCGCAGCTTGAGATTGGTGCAGCCCTGCGGCTTCACGGGAACAGTCGCGTTCATGACATCCGTCTTGATAATTGCATCTACAATCATTGTATCTACAACCAGGAAAGAATGCAGTGGCACAGGAAAGCAGGCTGGAAGAGTGGCTCGCGCAGGAGAAACAAGTGCTCGAGCAGATGAACGGCGGTGCCGGAGCCGGCGTGTCCCGCCCAGACCAGGTCGCGGGCAAGACCGGGCTGGAACTGATGCACGCCATGCTGCGCGGCGAACTGCCCTACCCGCCCATCGCCCAGACGCTCGATTTCACACTCGTCGAAGCGGGCGACGGACACGCGATCTTCCAGGGCACGCCCGGACCGGCGCACCTCAACCCCATGGGCACGGTGCACGGCGGCTGGTACGCCACGCTGCTCGACTCGGCCCTCGGCTGTGCGGTGCACACGAAGATGCCGGTCGGCCGCGGCTACACCACGGCCGAACTCGGCGTGAATCTGGTCAAGGCCATCCCGCTGAAAGTGCAGCGCGTGCGCGCAGAGGGCCGCGTGCTCCATGCCGGACGCCAGCTCGCTACCGCAGAGGCCAAGCTCTACGGCCCGGACGGCACGCTGTACGCGCACGCCACGACGACCTGTCTGGTTTTCGAGATTCCCGGCGCGAAGCAGCCAGGCCAATAACCGAGCGCCAGCATGCGGCACCGCGCGTCCGGATAATCGGCCGCATGCGAATCCTCCACACCATGCTGCGCGTCGGCAACCTGCAGCGCTCCATCGATTTCTACACCCAGGTGCTCGGCATGAAGGTGCTACGCACGTCCGAGAACACCGAGTACAAGTACTCGCTCGCGTTCCTGGGCTACGGGAGCAATCCGGATCACGCCGAGATCGAGCTCACCTACAACTGGGGGACCGACAGCTACGAACTCGGCACGGCCTACGGCCACATCGCACTGGGCGTGCCTGATGCGTACGCGGCCTGCGAGAAGATCAAGGCGGCCGGCGGCAACGTGACGCGCGAAGCGGGCCCGGTCAAGGGCGGCACGACGGTCATCGCCTTCGTGACCGACCCGGACGGCTACAAGATCGAACTGATCCAGCGCGCCGAAGGCGAAAGCGGCAAGGGCCTTCGCTGAAAGGGCGCTTCAGCCGCGCCTGAGCGCGGCGGCTTCCTTCGCCAGCCCCGTGATGCGGGCCCAGTCGCCTTGGGCAATTGCGCTGGCGGGCGTGATCCACGATCCGCCGACGCAGGCGACGTTGGACAGCGACAGGAATTCCTGCGCATTGGCCGCGCTCACGCCGCCGGTGGGGCAGAACTTCACGTCACCGAACGGCCCCTGCCAGGCTGTCAGCATGGGAATGCCGCCGGCCTGCATGGCCGGGAAGAACTTGAGTTCGGTGTAGCCGTCTTCCTGCGCGGCCATGATCTCGCTGCCGGTGGCCACGCCGGGCAGCAGTGGCAGGCCGAGGTCGCGACAGGCCTTGCCGACGTTGTGCGTGTAACCAGGGCTGACGGCGAACCGCGCTCCGGCGAGCGCGGATGCCTGCGCATCCGACGCGCTGCGCACCGTGCCTGCGCCGACCACGGCTTCAGGCACTTCCTTCGCGATCGCTTCAATGCATGCCAGCGCCACCGGTGTGCGCAGCGTCACCTCCAGCATGCGGATGCCACCTGCCACCAGCGCACGCGCCAGGGGCACGGCGTGCGCCGGGTCGGACAGCACGATGACCGGGATGACCGGCGCGTCGCGCATCACTTCGATTGCGGTGAGTGGGCTCACAGCCATGTGCAGGCTCCTTCTTCGGCGGTGATGGCATTGCGTCGCATGCCGGCAAACAGTTCGCGGCCCAGTCCCATGCCACCGGAGATCCTGAGCGAGTCGGGCATCTGCGCGACGGGCCGCGCCTGCCATTCTGCCGCGTCCACCGCGACTTCAAGCAAACCGGCGTCGGCATCGAGGCGGATCACGTCACCGTCCTGCACCCGTGCGAGCGGCCCGCCCGCCAGTGCCTCGGGCGACACGTGGATGGCGGCCGGCACCTTGCCCGACGCGCCGCTCATGCGGCCATCGGTCACGAGGGCCACCTTGTAGCCCTTGTTCTGCAACACGGCGAGCGGCGGCGTGAGCTTATGCAGCTCGGGCATGCCGTTGGCCTGAGGACCCTGCCAGCGCACGACGCAGATCACGTCGCGGTCCAGCTCGCCCGCGTGGAAAGCTTTCTGCAAGGCCTCCTGCGAGTCGAACACGCGGGCAGGTGCTTCGACGATGTGACGATCATCCGGGATCGACGACACCTTGATCACGCTGCGCCCGAGATTGCCGGCCAGCAGCTTGAGGCCGCCCGTCGCAGTGAACGGCGCCGACGCGGGGCGCACGATGGTGTCGTCCTTCGACGCGCCGCTGTCGTGCCACACGAGCCTGTCGCCGTCCATGGCCGGTTCGCGCGTGAATTCGCGGATGCCTCCCGCGCGCACCGCCAGCACGTCCTCATGCATGAAGCCGGCGTCCAGCAGCTCCCGGATGATGAACCCGGTACCGCCGGCCGCCTGGAACTGGTTCACGTCGGCCTTGCCATTGGGATACACGTGCGACAGCAGCGGCACGGCGTCGGAGAGTTGCGCGAAGTCGTCCCAGTCGATCACGATGCCTGCCGAGCGCGCGACGGCGATCCAGTGGATCAGGTGGTTGGTCGAACCGCCCGTGGCCAGCAGCGCCACCATCGCGTTGACGATGGCGCGTTCGTCCACCACCTTGCCGATGGGCGGGCAGCCTTGCGGATTGCCGACACCCAGCACAGTGCGCGCCGCCTCGCGCGTGAGCGCATCGCGCAAGCCACTTCCCGGCTGCACGAAGGCCGTGCCGGGGACATGCAGGCCCATCGCTTCCAGCAGCATCTGGTTGCTGTTGGCCGTGCCGTAGAAGGTGCAGGTGCCCGGCGCGTGGTAGGCCTTCGACTCCGCATCGAGCAGCGCTTCGCGCCCGACGAGCCCTTGTGCAGCCTGTTCACGCACCTTGGCCTTCTCGCTGTTGGACAGGCCGCTGGGCATGGGCCCGGCGGGTACGAACACGGTGGGCAGATGGCCGAAATGCAGTGCGCCGATCAGCAGGCCGGGCACGATCTTGTCGCACACGCCGAGCATCAGCGCCGCGTCGAACACGTCGTGCGAGAGCGAGACCGCCGTCGCCATGGCGATCACGTCGCGCGAGAACAGGCTGAGCTCCATGCCGGGCGTGCCCTGTGTCACGCCGTCGCACATGGCCGGCACGCCTCCGGCCACCTGCGCCGTCGCGCCGTGCAACCGGGCCTCGGCCTTGATGAGTTCGGGGTAGCTGCCCAGCGGCGTGTGGGCCGACAGCATGTCGTTGTAGGCGTTGACGATGCCGATGTTGGGCGAGCGCTGCGGCACCAGCGGGATGCGCATCGCATGGGATTTGTCAGTCACCGGCATGCCCGCGAAAGCGTGCGCGACATTGGCACAACCCAGGCGCTCGGCACCGGGAGCGCGATCGGACATGCGCACGATCTGCTGCAGGTACGCACTTCGCGTGGGCCCGCTTTTCTGCTGGATGCGGGAGGTGACGGCCGCGATGGTGGGGTGGAGTTTCATCGGCATCGTGAGTGCATCGTGGGTAGGTGGGTTGCATGCATGCTACTCCCCGAAGATATCCCGTGGACGGCGTCGCGGTTACGGGCGGGTTACAGCGCGCATCCCGGGGCCTGCGGCGTTAACATCCCGTATCCACATCCTTCTTCCATGACCTTGCCCCTCAAGCCCGTGCGCGACCCGGCTCCGCTGCTGGAGCAGACGCTGCATGCGTGGGGTCGCGCCGAGGACCTGTGGGTCTTCGGTTACGCATCACTGATCTGGCGGCCTGACTTCGACTATGCAGAGCGTCGCAGTGGCCGCGTGCATGGCTGGCACCGGGCGCTCAAGATGTGGAGCCGTGTGAACCGGGGCACGCCCGAATGTCCGGGCCTCGTCTTCGGGCTCATTCAGGGCGGCAGCTGTCAGGGCGTCGTGTTCCGCATCCCGCGCCAGGAAGGCGAAGCCGTGTTGCACCGCCTGTGGGATCGCGAGATGCCCACCGGCGTGTACGACCCGCGCTGGCTGCGCTGCATCACGCCGCAAGGCGATGTGCGCGCGCTGACCTTCACGCTTTCGCGCAGCAGCCCCAACTACACCGGTGTACTCGAGGACACCCACTACCGGCAGATCTTTTCGCAGGCCACCGGCCGCTACGGCACCACGCTGGAATACGCGAAGCTCACGCTGGATGAACTGCACCGCCACAACATCCGCGACCGCGCGCTGGAGCGGCTGCTGCAGCTGTCGGACGCGCCAGACCCAGGCCCCGGCCAGCCCTGAAAGTCCCGTGGCGGCAATCAGCGACGCCTGCGCACCAGCAGCGCCTCTGCGCGCGCCAGGTCTTCCAGGGTGTCGATGTCGGTGACGATGCCTTCGTCGGTGAGGTCCATGCGTGTCACCAGTCCTGCTGCTTCATGAGCACGGAGAATCTGCTGAGCACCTCGGTCGCCGGTCAACGCAGCCAGTGCGTCGCCGCAGGACGCCGCGAAGCCGACAGGATGCCCGCGGGTTCCCTCGAAGAACGGCACGACCACGCCGCCGCTTCCGGCCAGCGCATCCGCCACGCGCCGCAACGATTCTGCATTCACCAGCGGCAAGTCGGCGGGCAGCACCAGCCAGCCGGGTGCATCGCGAGTCGCCCGGACGGCCGCAGCAATGCTCTCGCCCATGCCCGGATGCCCTGCGTCTTCCAGATGCCATGGCAGGCCGCTGGAACGCACGGCCTCCAGCGTGAGTTGCAGCACAGGCGTGCCGGCCAGCAAGGCCTGCAACTTGTGCACTTTCGCGCCGGATGCCATGAAGCGCTCGCCCCGGCCAGAAGCCAGCACGATCACGACAGGCAGGTCATGAGGGGCGGTTGATGCTTGTCCCGGCGCAAGATCGGATTCGGGGCTATTCATATACTGGCAGTATGTCAAAGACGTCCGAAGAAATCGCCAGCCTGCGCAAAAGCTACGAGCGCGCCGAACTCAGCGAAGAGGCCTCGCTGGCCGACCCGCTTCGCCAGTTCGGCCAGTGGCTGGACGAGGCCATCGCTGCGCAGGTGCCCGAGCCGAACGCCATGACGCTGGCCACGGTGGGCAGCAACCTGCGCCCCAGCACGCGCATCGTGCTGATCAAGGGCTTCGACGAACGCGGCATCGTGTGGTTCACGAACTATGACAGCCGCAAGGGCCGCGAACTCGCGGGCAACCCCTTCGCCGCGCTGCAGTTCCACTGGGTCGAGCTCGAGCGCACGGTCCGCATCGAAGGCACGGTCGAGAAGGTCAGCGCGGAAGAAAGCGATGCATATTTCCACAGCCGTCCGCTGGACTCGCGCATCGGCGCCTGGGCCAGCCCGCAGAGCGAGGTGATCAGCGGACGCAGTGTGCTGGTGGCCAACGCCGCGAAGTACGGCGCGCAGTTCATGCTGAACCCGCCGCGTCCGCCGCACTGGGGCGGCTACCGCCTCAAGGCCGATGAATGGCAGTTCTGGCAGGGCCGCAAGAGCCGCCTGCACGATCGCCTGCGCTACCGCGAAAACGGTTCGGGTGGTTGGATCCGCGAGCGGCTCGCACCGTGAATGCGCTGGATGCGTCCGTTGGCGCTCAGCCGATCCAGGACACCACGGCCATCGTCAGCGTGAGCGAGACAATGCCCACCACCGATGACACGGCCACCGCCGCCGTCACCTGCTCTTCCGCCACCTTGTAGCGCTGCGAGAACAGGAACACGTTGGCGCCCATGGGCAGGGCTGCGGTGACCGTCATCACGGCCAGCTGCATGCCGCGCAACCCCAGCAGCCAACCGAGGCCGCCCATCAACACCGGCAGGATGAAATTCTTGGCGAACGACAGTGCCAGCGCCGGCTTGAGGTGCGGCCCCACCGGGTTGTGCGAGAGCGTCACGCCGACGAGCAGCAGCGCCATCGGGCCGAATGCGGCACCCAGCAGTTGCAGCGGCTTGTCCACGATGGGCGCGATGCCGATGCCCGTCTGCGCATAGAGCAAGCCCACGATGATGGGCAGCGGCACAGGGTGGATCACCGCGTTGCGCAAGGCCAGCAGCACGGTGTGAACCGGATGACGCGTCGGTGCACCCTCGACCTTTTCGCGCAGCACAAGCAGCTCCAGCACCACGGTGGCCAGCGTGAGCAGCACCACCGCATGCAGCGAAATGAGCGTGAGCAGCAGCACGCCACCTGCTTCGCCGTAGGCCAGCGTGATGAGCGGGATGCCCATCATGATGGTGTTGCTGAAGATGGCAGCGAGCGCGAGCACGGTGCCCTTGCGGTTCCAGCCCTGCGTGGCCAGCACGCCGAAGAACAGCAGGATCGCCGCCGCGAAATAGATGGCGATGGGCTTGAATTCCAGATGCTCCAGATCGACCGAACTCATCGCGCGGAACAGCAGCGCCGGCGCGAGCACGAGGAACACGAGGTTGGAGAGGTCACGGACGGCAGCGCCGCCGATCCAGCCGCGCTTTCCAGAGAGATATCCCACGGCGATGAGCAGGATGACAGGGACAAGCGCCTGGAAGACGGGATGGTTCACGAGGAGTGGGGAAAGAAAAAGAGGCCCCTGCCGTGTGCAGGCAGGGGCCCCAGTTTACAAGGCAGCGCCTTGCAGATCGCTGGCTGTCTCGCCCGGCGTCAGAAGTCCACGCGCATGCCTACCTTCAACGTGCGGCCCGGCAGTGGTGCCTTGGGGAACGCGGTCGTGGTCAGGATGGAGGTCGCGCTGTAGGCCAGCTGATTGGTGATGTTGTCCAGCCGCGCGTACCAGAGGATGCTGGACGCCCCCGCTTTCTGGCGGTAGGAGGCGGCTGCATTCCAGAGCGTGAACGCTTCGGTCGGCTGGTCGCCCGGCGCGACGCGGTTCTGCGCAGCAGACCGGTCGAAACCGAGACGAGCCGTCCACGGACCTTCGCTCCACGCCACGGTGGCACCCACCCGCACGGGGGCGATGCGCGGCAACGGCGCGCCGGTGTCGCTGTTCACTGCACGCACGATATCGCCGCGCAGTTCCAGATCGACCTTGGACCCCGCGTCGAGCAGGCGGATGTTTCCGCTGGCCTCCAGCCCCGTGAAGCGCGCACGCACGCCGCGGTAAGCCTGCTCCGCGAAGATTTCCTCACCGCTGCCGTCGGCGATGCCGTCGCCGTCGGCGTCCACCGGGTTGAACTCGCCGTCCGCACCATAGGCATTGCCGGAATTGCCGAGGCCGATGTAGTTGGCGAAGCGGCTTGCGTAAGCGTTCACGGCGAAGCGGTTCGCGCCGTTCTTCCAGCTTGCACCGAAGTCGAGGCTGTTGGACTTCTCCTTGCCGAGCGTGGCGTCGCCGGTCTCCCACGCGGCAGTGGCGATGTGCGGGCCATTCGCATACAGCTCGTAGTCCTTCGGTGCGCGCTCGGTATGCGCGACGTTCGCCGTCAGTTGCCATTGCGGCGCGACATTGAACAGCACGCCACCCGCGTAGCTGAACGGGTTGAAGCTGCGGCTGCCCGGCGTGAAGCGCGTGACCGCCGGATCCGGGTTGCCGAAGGATTCCACCTGCACGCGCTCGGTGCGCGCGCCGAAGCTGAACTTGCCCCAGGGCATGCCGAGTTCCTCGTGCAGGAACAACGCACGCGTCTTCGTGCTGCTGAAGGGCGCGAACGCTTCTTCGCCGTCGGCAGAGAAACGCGACGCCTCGATCTGCAGGCCGATCACGCCATCCAGGCTTCCCCAGCGCGCGTGCCGGGCCTCGATGCGCAGGTCATTGCCGCGGTTGTCGAACACGGTACCGGTTACCGCGCCTTCGAATTCGGTGTGCGTGTAGTCGGTATGGCTGAACTGGCCCTTGATGCTCTGCAGCCAGCCGCCGAAGCCGCGCCACTCGCCTTCCAGCGCAAAGCGGTCCTGGCGCATGCCGATGGTGACCTCGTCCTCGGCCACGGTACCGTAGTTGCTGCGGTAGGTGCCGAGCGATGCGCCAAGGTAGCCGCGGTCGAAGAAAAGCGTGCTGCCCACGGCGCCGCCCTGCATGTCGCTCGCGGAATTGCAGATGCGCTTGTCTTCGGCTGGCGAGCCGGGCTTGGTGCACGGCAGCAGCACGGGCACCGAAACGTCGGATGTTCGGCGGTCCATCACGTCCACGTGCCAGGCCATGCGGCCGAAGCCGCCCTCCACCAGTGCGGCACCGCCGCGCTCGCGGTTGCCCGTGGCGAAGCCCAGGTCGGCGCGGCCGTGTACGCCCTCGATGGGCTCGCGCGGAATGCGGTTGTCGATCACGTTGACCACGCCACCGACGGCGCTGCCACCGTACAGCAACGCACCCGGACCGCGAAGCACTTCGATGCGCTCGATGGCGAGTGGATCGAGGGGCACGGCATGGTCGAAGCTGAGCGACGATGCATCGACCGACGCGCCGCTGTTGTTCAGCACGCGGATGCGGTCGCCATCCTGGCCCCGGATGATCGGGCGGCTGGCGTTCGGCCCGAAGTAGGTGCTGGCGACGCCGGGCATACCGCTGAGCGTTTCACCGAGCGTGGTGCCGGAGCGCAGCAACAACGCGTCGCCCGACAGGGTGGAAGCTGGCGAAATGAGTTCGTCGGAACCCAATGGATTGCCGGTGACCGTCACTTCCTTGAGCGTGGCGGTCGCGGCAGCGGAAGGCACTGCCGGCGTGGTGGTTTGCGCCCAGGCCAGCGAGCCGAGCAGGGAAAGGACAGCCGCGCTCGCAGCGCGACGACGAAAGACGATGTTCATTGACGGTATCCGTTGAATCGGGAAAGCACGACGGGCCGCGCAGGCTCACGCGCGCGCAGTCCGTCACGAAAGGAGGATTCAGCGGAGGACGGGGGGTCCGCGCGCCTCGAACAGCGCGGCGAACCGGGCGACGGCTTCGCCCTGGAGGAATGCGAGAACGAACGCTGGCGGCACGACCGGCAACGCAACGGCAGGAACACAGGGCAGCAGATCGCCATGCCCCAGCTGGTCATAGAGGCGGCATTCGCTGGTCTGGCCGTGGTCGCCGAAAAGTGCCTCGAGGCCGTGTGCCGGATGGCTGTGCTGGCCGGCTACGGCCTGGACGGCCCGGGGGGCATGTTTTGCGTGCAACGCGCCGTGTACCTGCCCGAGCCAGGGCGCCACCACAAGGGCGAGCGCCAGCCACCAGACACCCGTGAGACGGGCGACCTGGCGGATCGGGGAACGTGCGGGGACGTGCACTTGCGCTGCAACTTGCATGAGGGAGGGACGCAAGTATCGCAGATGGCGCATCTGCGGGCTTCAGTCCTTCACGCGCGAAGAGAAGGTCTTGCGGAACTTGTCCACCTTCGGCCCGACGACGAACGCGCAGTAACCCTGGTTGGGGTGGTTGACGAAATAGTCCTGGTGGTAGTCCTCGGCCGGCCAGTAGTTGGACACGGGCAGCACCTCGGTGACGATGGGTGCGCCGAAGGTCTTGTCCTGGCTCATCTCGCGGATGATGTCGTCGGCCACCTGCTTCTGCGCCGGCGTGCTGAAGTAGATGCCGCTGCGGTATTGCGTGCCCACATCATTGCCCTGCCTGTTGAGCGAGGTCGGGTCATGCACGACGAAAAAGATCTCGAGGATCTCGCGCAGGCTGATCTGCTTGGGGTCGAACTGCAGCTTGACCACTTCGTTGTGGCCGGTGCGGCCGGTGCAGACCTGTTCGTAGGTCGGTTGCGGGCCGTCGCCGTTGCTGTAGCCGGACTCCACGTCCACCACGCCACGCACGCGGTCGAATACGGCTTCGGTGCACCAGAAGCAGCCGCCGCCCAGCGTGATGGTCTCAAGCTGCGCGCGGTCGGGGGTGTTGGTCATGAATGCGTCTCCTTGTGCTGGATACACTGACTGTATCTGCGACGACGCGTCCATGCTCCCCGGCGAACTCAAACCCATCCTGACCACTCTGGTGCTGCCACCGGCCGGACCCATCCTCCTGCTGGCATTCGGCGCTCTGATGGCCATGCTCCGCTGGCGTTCGCTGGCCTGGTCTGCAGCCATCATCGCGACCGCGAGCCTGTGGCTGCTGAGTTGCCAGGGCTTTGCGGCGCTGATGGCGCGCACGTTGCTGCCGACCGTGCCACCGGCAACGGTGCAGCAGATCCAGCAGTCGAAGGCGCAGGCCATCGTCATTCTTGGTGGGGGCGTGGAGCCTCGCGCCCCCGAGTACGGCACGGCGCAACCCAGTGCTCCCACCTTGATCCGCCTGCGCTACGGCGCCCGCCTCGCGCGTGCGACCGGCCTGCCGGTTGCGTTCGCCGGCGGCTTCGGCTGGGGCGCGTCGAGCGCGCAGACCGTGAGCGAAGCCGAAGTGGCGCAGGCCACGCTGCGCGAATGGGGCGTCGCCGCGCGATGGCTCGACGGCAGTTCGCGCGACACGGCAGAGAACGCACAGCAGATGCGTGCGCATCTGCAGAAAGAGGGCGTCACCCGCATCGTGCTGGTCACGCAGGCCTGGCACATGCCGCGCAGCCTGGCCCATTTCGAGCATGCCGGCTTCACGGTGGTGCCAGCCTCGACCGACTACATCCTCGCCGAGAAGGGCGACCTGCTGTCATGGCTGCCCGGCATCGGTGGCCTGCATGACAGCCGCACCGTGCTGCGGGAATGGCTCGCAATGCAGTTGATGCGCTGACCCGGCCTGCCGGACGACCGTCTTGACGGTCATGAGCCCTGACTGATACATTACTAACCAGTCAGTCATTAACTCATGTCCATCTCACGATTCATCGAAACCAAGGTGTCCGGCGTCCGCACGCGCAACGAGCGGCGCAAGGACGCCCGGCCCGGCGAACTGCTGGATGCCGCGCTCGACCTGTTCGTCGAGAAGGGCTTTGCGGCCACCCGCTCGGAAGAAGTGGCGGTACGTGCCGGCGTGTCCAAGGGCACGTTGTTCCTCTATTTTCCGAGCAAGGAAGAACTGTTCAAGGCCGTGGTGCGCGAGAACATCTCGGGTCGCTTCACCGAATGGAACTCGGAGTTCGAGAACTTCCAGGGCAGCACGGCGGACATGATCCGCTATTGCTTTCGCATCTGGTGGGAGCGCGTAGGCAACACCAAGGCGTCGGGCATCACCAAGCTGATGATCAGCGAGGCGCGCAATTTTCCGGAGATCGCGGAGTTCTACCGCAGCGAGGTCATCAACCCCGGGCATGAACTGATCCGGCGCATCCTGCAGCGCGGCATCGACAGCGGCGAGTTCAGGCCGATGAATGTGAACTACGCCGTGTACAGCGTGCTGGCGCCGCTCATGTTCCTGGTGATGACGAAACACTCGCTGGGGGCATGCGTCTCGGCCGACTTCGAGCTCGACCCCGAAACCTACCTGAACGTGCAGGTGGAGAACCTGCTGGGCGGCATCTGCGTGCGGGAGGAGAAGACATGAAGTCATCGCTGAAGCGTGGCATCGTCTGGGGCATTGCGCTGCTGGTGCTGGTTGCGCTCGTGCTCGCGGGCATGCGGGCCATCTCGGCGCGCAAGGCAGCGCAGCAGGCCGCAGCCGTGCCGAAGGCGGAAGCCGTGGTCGAGCTGGCCGCCACCGACGTGGTTCGTGCGCAGACGCGCGAACTTGCCAATGCCCTGCCCGTCTCGGGCGCGCTCAAGGCAGTGAACAGCGCGGTCATCAAGGCCCGCGTGCCGGGTGAACTCCAGGGCCTGACGGTGCGCGAAGGCGACTTCGTCAAGGCCGGCCAGATCGTGGCGCGCATCGACGTCACCGAATACCGGTCGCGCGTGCGCCAGGCGCAGGAGCAGGCCGATGCCGCCAAGGCACAAGTGGACATCGCCCAGCGCCAGCTCGACAACAACAAGGCCCTGGTCGACCAGGGCTTCATCTCGCGCACGGCGCTCGACACCTCGCAGGCCAACCTGAATGCCGCGCTCTCCAGCCACAAGGCGGCACTGGCCGCTGCGGACGTGGCTCGCAAGTCCATGGACGACACGGTGCTGCGCAGCCCCATCGCCGGTCAGGTATCGCAACGGCTGGCGCAGCCCGGCGAGCGCGTGGGCGTCGACGTGCGCGTCCTGGAGGTCGTCGACCTCTCACGCCTGGAACTCGAAGCCGCCCTGCCCAGCGCCGACTCGGTGAGCGTGCGCCCGGGTCAGACAGCGACGCTGCGCATCGAAGGCCTGGCCGACCCGGTGACGGCGCGCGTGGTGCGCATCAACCCGGTGGCGCAGGCGGGCAGCCGCAGCGTGCTGGTGTACCTGGGGCTGGACAGCACTGCGGGCCTGCGCCAGGGACTTTTCGCGCAGGGTGCGCTCGACACGGGCAAGCAGGCCGTGCTGGCGGTGCCCGTCGCGTCGGTGCGCAACGACAAGCCGCAACCCTACGTCCAGGTCGTCGAGAACGGTCGCGTGGTGCACAAGCCCGTGGCGCTGGGCGCGCGCGGCGCAGCGGGCGGTGAGGCCATGGTCGCGGTGACCGGCCTGCAGGAAAACACCGAAGTGCTGGCCGGCGGCGTGGGTACGCTGCGTGAAGGCACGGCGGTGAAGTTCACCGCACCGGGTGCAGCCCCGGCGGCACCGGCCGTCGCCGCCAGACCCTGACACAGGCCGCTCCGCACCATGTGGTTCACCAAGGTCAGCCTGCGCAACCCCGTGTTCGCCACGATGGTGATGCTCGCCTTCGTGGTGCTGGGGCTCTTCTCTTACAAACGGCTGCAGGTCGACCAGTTCCCCAACATCGACTTCCCCGTGGTGGTGGTCACCACCACCTACCCCGGCGCCTCCCCCGAGATCGTGGAAAGCGAGGTCACGAAGAAGGTGGAGGAAGGCGTCAACTCCATCGCCGGCATCAATGCCCTCACCTCGCGCAGCTACGAAGGCACCTCCGTCGTCATCATCGAATTCCAGCTGCACATCGACGGCCGCAAGGCGGCGGAAGACGTGCGCGAGAAGGTCGCTCAGATCCGCCCCAATTTCCGGGACGAGGTGGACGAACCACGCGTGCTGCGCTTCGACCCTGCAAGCCGTGCGATCTGGTCGGTGGCCGTGCTGCCCGAAGCCACGAGCGGTCGGGCGCAGCTCAGCCCGGTCGAGCTGACGAACTGGGCCGATCAGGTGCTCAAGAAGCGGCTGGAGAACGTCCGCGGCGTCGGCGCGGTCAACCTCGTGGGCGGCACCAAGCGCGAGATCAACCTCTACCTGAATCCGCAGGCGATGGAAGCGCTGTCGATCACCGCCGACCAGGTGGTGGCCGCCGTGCGCAACGAAAACCAGGAACTGCCGGTCGGTGCGATCCGCTCGCTGTCGCAGGAGCGCGTGGTGCAGATCGACGCGCGCATGCAGCGGCCGGAAGACTTCGGCGAAATCATCGTCGCGCGCCGCAATGGCGTGGCCGTGAAGCTCAAGCAGGTTGCGACGGTGAATGACGGCGCGCAGGAACTGGAAAGCGTCGCGCTCTACAACGGCTCGCGCACGCTGCTGCTGTCGGTACAGAAGTCGCAGGACGAAAACACCATCGGCGTGGTCGACGGCCTGCGCAAGGCGCTGGACGAGATGAAGGCCGAGCTTCCGCCGGGCGTGCGCCTCGAGCCGATTGCCGACGCAGCGCGGCCCATCCGCGTGGCCGTGGACAACGTGCGGCAGACGCTGATCGAAGGCGCGTTGCTCACCGTGCTCATCGTGTTCCTGTTCCTCAACTCGTGGCGCTCCACGGTGATCACGGGCCTCACGCTGCCCATCGCGCTGATCGGCACGTTCTGGTTCATGGACATGTTCGGTTTCACCATCAACATGATCACGTTGATGGCGCTGTCCCTGTGCGTGGGCCTGCTGATCGACGATGCCATCGTCGTGCGCGAGAACATCGTGCGGCACGTGCAGATGGGCAAGGACTCCTTCACCGCCGCCATGGACGGCACGCAGGAAATCGGTCTCGCGGTGCTCGCGACCACGCTGTCCATCGTCGCCGTGTTCCTGCCGATCGGCTTCATGGAAGGCATCATCGGCAAGTTCTTCCACGAGTTCGGCATCACCATCGTCGCGGCGGTGCTGATCTCGATGTTCGTGAGCTTCACGCTCGACCCGATGCTCTCGTCCGTCTGGCACGACCCGAGCATCCATGCGCATGGCGGCGGCGATGCTGCCGCGCCGAAGACCTTCTACGACCGGACCATCGGCCGCGTGACCGGCTGGTTCGACCGGGCTACCGAAAGCCTCGCCGAGGGTTACCAGTCGATCCTGCGCTGGTCGCTGGTGCACAAGATCAAGACGCTGCTGATCGCGTTCGCCATCTTCGTCGTCAGCATCGTCATGGTGCCGCTGCTGGGCACGGAGTTCGTGCCGCAGGCGGACTTCTCCGAAACCACAGTCAATTTCTACACGCCGGTCGGCTCTTCGCTCGAAGCGACGGAAGCCAAGGCAAAGCAGGTCGAGTCGATCATCCGCGAGTTCCCCGAAGTGCGCTACACGCTCTCGACGCTGAACACCGGCATGGCATCGGGCAAGAACTACGCGAGCATCTACGTGCGCCTGACCGACCGCAAGCAGCGAACGCGCAATGTGGTCCAGATGTCGAGCCTCCTGCGCGAGCGCCTCGCGCAGGTGCCCGGCATCACCGTCACGCACGTCGGCCTGCTGGACGCGGTGGGTGGCAACAAGCAGATCGAGTTTTCCATCCAGGGCCCGGACCTCAAGGAACTGGAGCGACTGTCGGTGCTGGCTGCCGCCAAGCTGCGTACCATCCCGGGCCTCGTCGACCTGGATTCGAGCATGAAGCCCGACAAGCCGACCATCCGCGTCAACGTGCGACGTGAGGCGGCATCGGACCTCGGCCTGGGCGTCGCCCCCATCGGCGGCCAGCTGCGCACGCTGGTGGCTGGCACCACGGTGGGCAACTGGCGCGCCAGCGACGACCAGACCTACGACGTGAACGTGCGCCTCGCGCCCGGCGCGCGCACCGCACCGCAGGACCTCGAGCGCCTGCCCTTCGCGCTCAACGCCACCGACGGCACGTCGCGCATCGTGCGCCTGTCGCAGGTGGCCAGCGTCGAAGAATCCACCGGCCCCAACCAGATCAACCGCCGCGCGCTGACGCGCGAGGTCTCGCTCAACGCGAACACCAGTGGCCGCGGCACCGGCGAAGTGTCGGCCGATATCCGCGCCGCGCTCGACGCCATGGGCTTGCCTCCAGGCTACCGCTACAGCTTCAGCGGCTCCACCAAGAACATGCAGGAATCGTTCGGCTACGCCATCTCGGCGCTGGTCATGGCGATCATCTTCATCTACATGATCCTGGCCAGCCAGTTCAAGAGCTTCCTGCAACCGCTGGCCCTCATGACTTCGCTGCCGCTTACGCTCATCGGCGTCGTTCTGGCGCTGATGTTCTTCGGCTCCACGCTCTCGATGTTCTCGATCATCGGCGTGGTGATGCTGATGGGCCTGGTGACCAAGAACGCCATCCTGCTGGTGGACTTCGCCATCCGTGCGCGCGAAGAGGGCATGGAGCGCAGCCAGGCGCTGCTGATGGCGGCGCGCGTGCGGCTGCGCCCCATCCTGATGACCACGCTGGCCATGGTCTTCGGCATGGTGCCGCTGGCTTTTGCCCTGTCGGAAGGCTCCGAGCAGCGCGCGCCGATGGGCCAGGCGGTCATCGGCGGCGTGATCACGTCGTCCCTGCTCACGCTGGTGGTCGTTCCCGTGGTCTATTGCTACATGGACGATCTGGCACGGTGGTTGCGGAGGAAACCGGACGCGGCGCCTAAAATCGAGGGTTTGTCCTGATCACCCCCCACTTTTCTCAAGCGAGACGCCCCATGAACATGAGCACCGACCACGCCCGCTTCAACATGATCGAGCAGCAGATCCGGCCCTGGAACGTCCTGGACCCGGAAATCCTGGAACTGCTGTCCGTCGTGCGCCGCGAGGACTTCGTGCCGCTGGCGCACAAGGCCCTGGCCTTCACCGACATGGAGCTGCCGCTGCAAGGCAGTTCCGAAGAAGCACAGGGCAAGGGCGAAGTCATGCTCGCCCCCCGCGTGGAAGCCCGGATGCTGCACGATCTGAAGGTGCAGAAGCACGAGAAGGTGCTCGAGATCGGCGCGGGCTCCGGTTACATGGCCGCACTTCTGGCGCACCGCGCGCAACGCGTCATCTCGCTGGAAATCGACGCAGGGCTGGTCGCCATGGCGCGCGGCAACCTGCAGAAAGCCGGCATCCTGAACGTGGAAGTCCGCCAGGCCGATGGCTCGAAGGACGTTGCCGTGGACGGCCCGTACGACGTGATCGTGCTCAGCGGCTCGGTGGCCGAAGTGCCGCAATCGCTGCTGGCGCAACTCAAGGTCGGCGGCCGGCTGGCGGCCATCGTGGGCGAGGAACCCATGATGCGCGCCCACTTCATCACCCGCACCGGTGAGGCCAGCCACCAGACCGTGCAGCCCTGGGACACCGTGGCCCCGCGCCTGCAGCACTTCCCAGAACCGTCGCGCTTCAGCTTCTGAACATCACAGGTCATCCGAATCCATGATTGCGCAAGTCAGCCCCCTCGCCCTCGCCGAATGGTTCCAGTCCACGGGCACCGCGTCGCCCCAGGTGCTGGACGTGCGTGAACCCTGGGAGCTGCAGACCGCAAGCGTCAAGCCCGAAGGCTTCGAGCTGGTCACCATTCCCATGGGCGAAGTGCCCGCGCGACTGGAGCAGCTCGACCCGCAACGCCCCGTCGCCTGCCTGTGCCATCACGGCGCACGCAGCCAGCGCGTTGCGGCCTTCCTCGCACACAACGGCTTCAGCCACGTGGCCAACGTGGCCGGCGGCATTGACGCGTGGTCGCTCGAACGCGACCCATCGGTGGCGCGGTACTGATTTCTTTCCAAGGATGACCATGAACCTGTTCCGGCAATCCCCCCATCGCGAAAAACTTCACGCGGCCGTATGCGCGGTGCTGGGTCTCGGACTGGGCACCGTGGCGATGCCGTCCGCGCAGGCGCAGAGCCTGACCGCGCTGTACGACGCTGCACGCGCCTACGACGCCACCTACCAGTCGGCCCGTTCGCAATATGACGCCAACCTCGCGCGCGCCGAGCAGGCACGCGCGGGCATCCTGCCCACGGCAGGGCTGTCGGCCGGCTATTCGCGGTCCGACTTCGAGAACACCAATCCGGTCGTCAACCGCAACTACCCGACCACCACGGGGACCGTGAGCGCATCTCAGCCCATCTACCGCCCTGCCAACTGGGCGACCTACGAACAGGGCAAGCGGCAGGTCGATCTGGCGCAGGCCCAACTCGACGCGGCCGAGCAGGACCTGATCGTGCGCGTGAGCCAAGCCTACTTCGACGTGCTGGCCTCGCAGGACAGCCTGGCCTTCGTGCGCGCGCAGAAGACCGCCGTCGCCGAGCAACTCGCCGCCGCCAAGCGCAACTTCGAAGTGGGCACCTCCACCGTCACCGATTCGCGTGAAGCGCAGGCCCGCTACGACCTCGTGATCGCGCAGGAGATCGCCGCCGAGAACGACCTGCGCGTGAAGAAGCTCGCGCTCGACCAGCTCGTGGGCAAGGCCAACACCGACCCGACACCGCTGGTCACGCCCTCCACACTGCCCTCGCCCGCGCCGAATGACGTCAACAGCTGGGTGCAGCAGTCGCAGGACAACCACCCGGGCGTGCGCCAGAACCTGGTGGCGGTCGACATCGCGCGGCTCGAAACCGAGAAGGCCAAGGCCGGCCACAAACCCACGCTCGACGCCGTGGCGAGCTATTCCGTCACGCGCAGCCCCGAAGGCTCGGCCACGTCGGCGCTCAACACACGGTCCAATGTCGGCACCATCGGTGTGCAGTTCAACCTGCCGCTCTTCGCCGGCTTCGCCACGCAGAACCGCATCCGCGAAACACTGTCGCTGGAAGACAAGGCGCAGTCCGACCTGGAAGCAACGCGCCGCAGTGTGGCGCAGGGCACGCGCACGGCGTACTTCGGCGTGATCTCGGGCCTGGGACAGGTGAAGGCGCTCGAAGCCGCCGAGGCATCGAGCCAGAGCGCGCTGGATGCCAACAAGCTGGGTTATCAAGTGGGCGTGCGCATCAACATCGACGTGCTGAATTCGCAAAGCCAGTTGTTCCAGACCAAGCGCGATCTGGCGCAGGCCCGCTACAACGTGCTGCTGGGCAACCTGCGGCTGCGTCAGGCCGCCGGTACGCTCAAGCCCGAAGACCTGCAGATCGTCAACGCGCTGCTGGCGCGCTGAGCCGATCCCACGGCTGGCTAGCCGCCCGCTGATTTTCCGGCACTGGCTGGCGCATCCAGCAGCGCCAGCACCGCTTCGACGGTCCTGGACGCAGCGCCCCGGTGTGCTGTCGCAAAGGCCATGGCGTACTGCGCGTGGCCGAACAAGGCGGGCCTGTCAGCCAGCAGCCGCGCCACTTCGTCCACGGCTTCGGGCATGTCGTCCACGCGCAAGGCAGCGCCTGCTTCCTCTGCCAGGCCAGCAGCTTCGGCAAAATTGAATGTCGACGGCCCCATGATCACCGGGCAGCCGCAAGCCGCCGCCTCGATCAGGTTCTGCCCCCCCAGCGGTTCGAAACTTCCACCGAGCAGCGCCATCGTCGACAGGCCGTAGTAAAGCGCCATCTCCCCCAGCGAATCGCCGAGCCATACATCGGCGGCCTCCGGTGCGTCTTTCCATTCACTTCGCCGCGACAGCGTGAGCCCGCGCTGGCGGACCAGCGCCGCCACGTCGTCGAAGCGCTGCGGATGGCGCGGCACGATCAGCCATTGCACGCCGGCCGCCATCGCCGGATCGCGCTGACGCCAAGCAGCGACGGCATCGCGCAACAGCGCTTCTTCACCTTCACGCGAGCTCGCGAGCATGACGACGGGACGCGCGTTCTGCCCAGCCCACTGGCGACCCCGCAAAAGCTGGGCCGAATCAGGCGACGCATCGAACTTCAGATTGCCGAAGACACCGCGCACCGGCGCGCCGAGCGCCCGCAGCCGCTCGGCATCGGCGCCTGTCTGGGCCCACACGGCCGTCAGCGACTCGAAAGCCGGCTCCGACAGCACCGACAGGCGCTGCGACTGCGCGAACGACTTTTCATTGAGCCGCGCATTCGCCAGGACCAGCGGCACGCCTTCGGCCTTGCAGTGCGCGACGAGGTTGGGCCAGATTTCGGTCTCCATCAGGATGCCAAGACATGGCCTGAAGTGAGCAATGAAGCGCTGCACCGCCCGCGGCGTGTCCCACGGCTGCCAGACCTGCACGTCGCCGGGCTGGAGCAGGCGTGCGCCTTCTGCCCGACCCGTCGCCGTCCCGTGCGTGAGCAGCAGGCGCAACTCGGGCCGCTCCTTGCGCAGCCGCTCCAGCAGGATGGCCGCAGCGCGCGTTTCGCCGAGCGAGACGGCGTGCACCCACAGGCTGCCCCGCGATGGCGGAACGCCGTAACGGCCGAAGCGCTCTTCCACAGCCTCCAGATAACCGGGCTCCTTCTGCCCTCGCCGTCGCAGTTTTCGCCGCAGGAACGGCTGGCCCAATGTCATGAGCAGCGAGTACAGGGCGCGCATGCGTCGTTCGGATCGGGGGGCAGGTCAGTGCGCGGCCTGCGCCAGCGACGCGTCGGGCTTCACGCTGCGCAGCAAGGCCAGCATGTCTGCCTCGATGCGCTTGAGCGCCGCGTCGTCGTGCCCCTCGAAGCGCAGCACCAGCACCGGCGTGGTGTTGGACGCGCGGATCAGGCCGAAGCCATCCTCCCAGTCCAGTCGCAGACCATCGATGGTCGACACCTTCGCGCCGCCGAAGTCCCGGCCTTCCGCGCCTTCCACAAGCTTTGCCACGAGCGCATGCGGCTCGCCTTCAGCGCATTGCACGTTGAGCTCCGGTGTCGAGTGGCTGGTGGGCAGCGCGTTCAGCACCACGTTCGCATCGGGGCTGCGGCTCACGATCTCGAGCAGCCGGCAGCCGGCATAGGTGCCGTCGTCGAAGCCGAACCAGCGCTCCTTGAAGAAGATGTGCCCGCTCATCTCGCCGCCCAGCGGCGCGTCGATCTCACGCATCTTGGCCTTGATGAGCGAATGGCCCGTCTTGAACATCAGCGCCTTGCCGCCTGCCGCCTCGATGGCGGGCGCGAGGCGTTGCGAACACTTCACGTCGTAGACGATGCTGCCGCCGGGCACGCGGCTCAGCACGTCCTGCGCGAACAGCATCATCTGCCGGTCCGGGAAGATGTTCTGACCGTCGCGCGTGACGATGCCCAAGCGGTCGCCGTCACCGTCGAACGCCAGGCCCAGTTCCGCGCCGGAGGTCTGCAACGCGGCGATCAGGTCCTTCAGGTTCTCCGGCTTGCTCGGGTCCGGGTGGTGGTTGGGGAAGTTGCCATCGACTTCGCTGAAGAGTTCGATGACTTCGCAGCCGATGGCGCGGAAGATCGCCGGCGCCGATGCGCCCGCGATGCCATTGCCGCAGTCCACGACGATCTTCATCGGGCGGGCGAGCCGGATGTCGCGCACGATGCGGTCGCGGTACGGCGCAAAGACATTGATGTTGCGCACGCTGCCACCTGCGGTCAGCGTCCAGCTCTCCGCTTCCATGATGTGGCGCAGGCTCTGGATGTCGTCGCCGTAGATGGCACGGCCGGCCATCACCATCTTGAAGCCGTTGTAATCCCTGGGGTTGTGGCTGCCCGTGACCTGGATGCCCGACGTCGCCAGCGTGCTCGCAGCGAAGTAGAGCATCGGCGTGGTCGCAAGGCCGATGTCGATGACTTCGATGCCAGCGTCCACCAGACCGGCCACCAGCGCCTCGCTCAGGACCGGGCCGGAGAGGCGGCCGTCGCGACCGACGGCCACGCTCTTCTCGCCGTTCTGGCGGGCCACCGTGCCGAAGGCACGGCCCAGGGCGCGCGCCACGTCGGGCGTCAGTGTGGTCGGAACGACACCGCGGATGTCATAGGCTTTGAAGATCGACGGGGCAAGCTGCATGTCATGACCTGATGCTGGAAGGGCAGGCCATTGTAGGCGCGCACCCCACGATGCCGTGTCGGAAAAAGGCGCATCCTGACGCGCAGGATGATGTCCGGAAATGGCGAGTCCCGCGCAGGCCGGCGCGTATGATTTCCCCATGGATGCCGCCACCGACAACGCCTGCTACAACGCCCTCAAGGCACGCGACGCGCGCTTCGACGGCCGTTTCTTCACAGGCGTCACCTCCACCGGCATCTACTGCCGCCCCGTGTGCAGCGTGCGCACGCCGCGTCGTGAGAACTGCCGGTTTTTCGAGCTGGCGGCGCAAGCCGAAGCGGCGGGCTTCAGGCCCTGCCTGCGTTGCCGGCCCGAACTCGCGCCGCAATCACACGCCTGGTCCATCCAGGATGCATCGGGCATCCTTGCCAACCAGGCAGCACGCCTGCTGGACGAACCCGACGCATGGAGCGAAGCGCCCGCGTCCGTTGCTGCGCTGGCCCGGCGTCTGGGTGTGAGCGACCGGCACCTGCGTCGCATCTTCGAGGCGCAATTCGGCGTGTCGCCCCTGCAGTATCTGCAGACACGCCGCCTGCTCACCGCCAAGCAATTGCTGGCCGACACCAGCCTGCCCGTTTCGCAGGTCGCGCTGTGCAGCGGTTTCTCGAGCCTGCGTCGTTTCAACGCGGCCTTCGTCGGGCACTACGGCCTGAGTCCCGCGCAGTTGCGCCGCCAGGGCGAGGAACGTGACGGCGAAGGCACGCGGGTGCGCCTGGGTTACCGGCCGCCCTACGACGTGGCCGCGATGCTCGGCTTCTTCTCGCGACGGTTCATCACCGGCATCGAGCATGTGGACATCGGGACCGCACAGTTCGCACGGACGCTGCGCGTCCGCGCCGATGGTCGCGATCACGCCGGATGGATTTCCATGCGCTTCGACGAGGACCGCTCACAGGTGGTGCTGCGGGTGTCCGACGGCCTGCGCGATGTGTTGCCGCTGGTCATCCGCCGCGTGCGCGCGGCACTTGACCTCGACGCCGACCCGCAAGCGATCCATGCCGTGCTGCAGGGCGATTTCCCCGGGAGCATCGGACTGCGCGTGCCGGGTTCACTCGATGGCTACGAACTGGCAATCCGGGCCGTGCTCGGACAGCAGATCACCGTCGCGGCTGCACGCACGCTGGCGCAGCGCGTGGTGGACCGGTTCGGATCGCCGCTGGCGGACGCGCCCATCGCCTCGTTGACGAAGCTGTTTCCCACGCCCGAGGTGCTGGCTGTCGCCGAGGGCGATGCCCTCGGCTCGCTGGGCATCGTGCGGCAGCGGCAGGCCGCCATCGCGGGAATCGCCCGTGCCGTGGCGCAAGGGCGCCTGCAACTGCATCCCGGCGCGAACGTGCCGGACACCATCGATTTGCTCAAGACGCTGCCCGGTATCGGCGATTGGACCGCGCACTACATCGCGATGCGTGCGTTGCGCTGGCCCGATGCGTTTCCTGCAGGCGACATCGCCCTGCAGAAAGCGTTGGGCGTGGCGACCGCGCGCGCCGCCGAAGAAGCCTCGGCCGCCTGGCGGCCGTGGCGCAGCTATGCCGTGTTGCGTGCCTGGGCACGCCCTCAGGAGAAGAAGACATGAAATTCCACCCTTCCCTTGTCAGCGGGCGCGTCGACAGCCCGCTCGGCCCCGTCGTCATCGCTGTCACGGACCAGGGCCTCGCCGGTGTCTGGTTCGACGGGCAGAAGCACCTGCCCGACATGACGGACTGGGCGGTGGACGATGCGCACCCGATGATCGTGCGCGCGGGCCAGCAGCTCACGCGCTACTTCAATGGCGAGGCCGCCACGTTCGACATGCCACTGGACCTGAGCGGCGGCACCGGCTTCCAGCAGGCCGTCTGGCAGGCGCTGCTGGCCATTCCGCGCGGCGCGACGACAAGTTACGGGGCCATCAGCGCGAACATCGGCAACCCGGCGGCGGTGCGCGCGGTCGGCGCGGCCGTCGGGCGCAATCCGGTCTCGGTCATCGTGCCCTGCCATCGCGTGCTCGGCTCCGACGGATCGCTCACCGGTTATGCCGGCGGGCTCGATCGAAAGATCGCACTGCTGCAGCTCGAAGGGGTTCTTCTTTGAGCGCATCGCCATCGAATGTCACGACAACAGGCCCCAAGGAATGGGCCATCGACTTCCTGCTGCTCTCCGCGATCTGGGGCGCGTCGTTCCTCTTCATGCGCATCACCGCCACCGAGTTCGGTGCGCTGCCCGCGGCCACATTGCGCGTGGGCATTGCCGCGCTCTTCCTGCTGCCGCTTGCGTTCTGGCGCGGCCTCGCACCCGCCATGGCGCAGGACTGGAAGCCGCTGTTCATCGTCGGCGCGCTGAACTCCGGAATTCCGTTCGCCTGCTTCTGCTTCGCACTGCTGGCCATCTCGACCGGCCTGTCCTCCATCCTCAACGCCACCGTGCCGCTGTTCGGCGCGATCATCGCGTGGATGTGGCTGGGCGACCGCCTGAACGCCACGCGCATCGCCGGCCTCGCGGTGGGCTTCGTGGGTGTCACCATGCTCGCGTGGGACAAGGCAAGCCTGAAGGCCGGTGCATCCGGCATCGCGCCGGGCTTCGCCATCGCCGCCTGCCTGCTCGCGTCGATCTGCTACGGCATCGGGGCCAGCTTCACCAAACGCCACCTGGGCTCGACGCCCTCGCTGGCCATCGCCACAGGCAGCCAGGTGGGCGCAACGGTGCTGCTCGCGCCTGCTGCCATCTGGCTCTGGCCGGCCCACACGCCGGGCCTGCGGGCCTGGGCCGCCGCCGTGGCCATGGGTGTGCTGTGCACGGGTGTTGCCTACATCCTCTATTTCCGGCTGCTCGCGCGTGCGGGGCCGGCGCGCGCGCTCGCAGTCACCTTCGTGGTGCCGGTGTTCGCGATCGCCTACGGCGCGCTCTTCCTGCAGGAAGCCGTGACCGCGTGGATGGTGCTTTGCGGGCTGGTCATCGTGGCGGGCACGGCCTTGTCGACAGGCCTGCTCAGTCTTCGGCGGTGAAGCCGGTGGACTGCACCACGGTGCGGTAGCGCTCCCAGCTTGCCTTCACGGTGGCATTGAATTCGGCCACGCCTTGCGCATCGGCTTCGGTGCCGAGCTTGCCCAGTGCGTCGATGCCCTTCTCCGAGCGCACGTACGCAGAAATGAGCGCGTTGGCCTTGGCCACCAGTTCAGGCGGCGTCTTTGCAGGTGCGAGGAAGCCGGACCAGTCGCCGAACACCACATCGCGGTAGCCGGATTCCAGCATCGTCGGCACCTGCGGCAGGAAGCGCGAACGCTGTGCACCGGTGACGGCGAGGATGCGGATTTTTCCGTCCGCCGCATGCGGAATGATCTCCGGCAGCGGGCTCACCGTGGACGACACATGGCCACCCAGCAGGTCGACCACGGCGGGTGCACCGCCCTTGTAGGGCACGAGGCGCAGGTCCACGCCGGCATTGCGGCCGAACATCACACCTGCGAAGTGCTGGCTCGAACCGCTGGCCGTGCCGAAGTTGGCCTTGTCCGGGTTCGCCTTGGCCCAGGTCACGAATTCCTGCACGGTCTTCACCGATGCCGGCACCGCCGGACCGATGGCCAGACCCAGGCTGCCCTTGGACGTGGACGCGACCGGCACGAAGTCGGTCAGCGTGTCGTAGGGCATCTTCTTGTAGATGTGCGGAAAGATCGACATCGGGAAGGTCGGCGTGTAGAGCAGGAAGCTGCCATCGGCCGGACGGTTCTTCACGTACTCCACGCCCACACGGCCGGCGGCGCCGGCACGGTTTTCCACGACCACGGTCTCTGCATAGGTGCCGCGCAGGCTCTCGCCCACCAGCCGCGCGACGGCATCCGTCGCACCGCCTGCCGGGAACGGCACGACGATGGTGACCTGCTTGAGCAGTGGCGCCTGCGCCCATGCAGCGGCGGGCGCAAGCACCGCTGCCGCGGTCATTGCTGCCGTTGAGAGCAGTGTCACGACGGCGCGACGCCGTCCTCGATTGAATGTCCCGGGAATGGATTGCATGTCTGTCTCCTTGTAGTTACTTCGCACATCGACGCGGGCGCCGCCCGCGTCGTCAAATCGTCGGCCGGCGTCCTTCCTTGCCGTTCAGCCGCTCACCTGGTTGAGCAACGGCTCGCCCTTGCTGAAACGCAACAGGTTGTCGGCTGCGCCTTCGGCCAGCCGCCGCAGCGTGGCCGGGCTGCCCGCGCCGGCGTAATGCGACGTGATGAGCAGGTTGGGGCATGCCCAAAGCGGATCGTCGGCCGGCAGCGGCTCGGGATCGGTCACGTCCAGGCCGGCACCGCCGACCTGCCCGCTCTTCAGCGCTTCGCACAAGGCCGCCTGATCGATCACGCCGCCGCGCGCGATGTTGACGATGAGCACGCCCTTCCTGCACGCGGCCAGCGCCGCGGCATCGAGCAGGTGATGCGTTTCGTCCGTCAGCGCAATGGCGATCACCACGACATCGGCGCGACCCAGCACCTCGTGCAGCGACGACAGTGGTGCTGCTTCATCGACCAACTCATCCTTCCTGGCAGAACGCGACACGGCAATCAGCTTCGTGCCGAAGCCGCGCGCGCGTTTCGCGATCTCCCGCCCGATGTTTCCGTAGCCGATGATCGCCATGGTCCTGCCTTCGAGCGAGGATGAACGCGCTGCGGGCGCGCGGTCCCATTTGCGTTCCGCCTGCTGCACGAGCGACTCCGGAATGCGGCGTCCGACCGACAGCAGCAGTGCCATCGCGTGCTCGGCCACGGCCGGCGACGCACCTCCTGCCGCATAAGTGACGGCGATACCGGGTGGAATGCCCACGGCATCGAAACCCTCCCGGCCCGCCGAACAGAAGTGCATCCATCGCACGGTGTTGCCCGGCGACTTCAGCACGTCGATGATCTGCCTTGCTTCTTCGGGCGGCGCGTCGTACAGCACGATGCCGGCCGCACCGGGCATGGCCGCCAATGCTTCGGGCAGCGTCGCAGCCACCACGAGTTCGGTGCCCGGCACCGAACCCAGCTTCTCGATGAGCTGGGCCTTGGCCAGCTGCATCTTGGTCCAGTAAATCACTCGCATGCCTTGTCTCCTTGTCTGGTTGTCTGTTCGTGTCGGGTCCTGGCGGCGGCGTCAGGCGCTGCGGACCGGGTGCTCGCGCAGCGCGTCTTCGTTGACATCCGCGCCCCAGCCCGGACGGTCCGGCACGAGCAGCGCGCCGTCTTTCATTTCCGGCAGATGCGTGACGAAGTCGCGCGTCCACGGCGCTTCGTCAGGGCGCAGTTCCATGATCCGCACATTGGGCACGGCCGCGCAGAAATGCAGGCTCATCAGGTTGCCGAGTTCACCGACGGGGTTGTGCGGCGCGATATGCGTCTCGAACGCATCGGCGAGCGTGGCGATGCGCACCGACTGCCAGACACCGTTCCACATCGGGTCGATGATGGCGACGTCCACCGTGCGCTTCTCGATGTAGGGCCGGTACTCCTGCAGCCCGTGGATGCCTTCGAGCGATGAAATGGGCGTGCGGCTGGAACTGCGGATCATCGCCAGCGCTTCGGGGTCGCGGATGTCGAGTTCGAGCCAATACATGTTCAGCGCTTCAAGACGCCGCGCCATGCGCATGTAGCCTTCGGGACGCTGGCTGAAGCTCACGTCGAGCATCAGGCCGGCATGCGGACCGATGCCCTGCCGCAATGCCGACAACTGGTCCACGATGGCCTGCAGTTGCGCGTCGCCGATGCTGCGATCCAGAAAGCCCGGCGCGATGCGGAAGCCGCCGTTGAACATGTAGGGCACCTCCCTGTCGAAGAACACCGGGTTGGTCTTCACCGCATTGAAGCCTTGCGCCACGGCCTCCTTGCCCAGGCGCACGAAGTCATCGAGCGTGCGCACGGGTTCGTAGCCCAGCTTCTCGTACATCGCCGCATGACGGACGCGATAGCTGCCGCAATGCGTCCAGTACACCGGCACACGTTCGCGGAACGGACCGCCGAACAGTTGATGGACAGGCACGCCCTGCGCCTTGGCAGCGATGTCCAGGCAAGCGTTCTCGACAGCAGCCACGGCCTGGTGCGAGATGCCGCCCGCCGCCACCCGTGTGGTGGCCAGCAGCGATTCGCTGATGCGCGCGTACTGTCGCGGATCCATCCCGATGGCCGACTTGCCGAAGCCGTGGATCAACGGCGCGAGCATCGCACCGCTGAAACCGTCGTAGAACTCGGCCCAGCCCGTGAGGCCTTCGTCGGTGCTGATCTTGATGTACGAACAGACGCGGTAGCCGCCATCTGCCTGCAATGTCTCGATTTTCGTGATCTTCATTTCCGGGTTTCCTTGGGGGCTGCAACAGGCGCGGCAGGTGCAGCAGGGGTGTTGGCATTCAGGAGTTTCTTCAGCGCGCCATAGAGCGCGACGCGCTCGTCGGTCGACAGCACTTCGAGCAGGCGGGCCTGGCTGCGACGCGCAAGCGGCGCAATACGCCTGGCCAGTTCACGTCCGGCAGGCGTGATGTCCACGATCTGCCGGCGCTTGTGCGCCTCATCGACCGAGGTGAGCGCAAGCCCGCGTGCTTCGAGCGCGCGCAGGATCCGGCCCGCATACGCCTTGTCGAAGAACGACGTGCGGCACAGCGCCGACAGCTGCATCGGCGCGGAGACGTAGAGGCGCGACAGGATGCGGTACTCCGGCACGGAGAGCTCGTGCAGCTTCGCGTTGACGCCGGTGATCTCCGCCTGCAGGTGGTTGGCCACGCGCATGAGCAGCGCGGTGGGGTAATCCTCGAGCTCGAGCCCGCCCCCCTGCGGCCCGAGGTCACGCCATGGGCAAGCTTCCACGCCCTTGCCGGAATTCTTCTTCAATGTGGACATGTCTACATTCTAGAAACCGCTTGCCCGTGTGGAACCGGTACTTACCCTCCGTCCCGATTGGCCCTTTCGACCTACATGCATCCCGGCCCTCATGTCCCCATTTCAGGGGACACGCGCTGTGACCACATGTGACAAACTCAGGGCCATGCCTGCAGCAGTCAACACGCCGATCCGGGTACTCCTGGTCGAGGACGATCCCGCGTTCTGCGCGGCCTTCTCCGCCGCAGTGGCAGGTGCCGAGGACGCCGAACTCGCAGGCATTGCGCGTTCACGTTCCGAGGGCATCGCGATGGTGCGCGCCACGCGTGCGGACGTGCTGCTGGTGGACCTGGGCCTGCCGGACGGTTCCGGCATCGACGTCATCCGCGCGATGCACCGCGAAGCGCCGGGCTGCACCGCCGTCGTCTCCAGCGTGTTCGGCGACGAGCAGCACGTCGTGCAGGCCATCCAGGCCGGAGCCGCCGGTTATCTGCTGAAAGACACGGCACCGGAAGACGTGGTGGAAGAACTGCGATGCGTGCATCGCGGCGGCAGCCCCATCAGCCCGATCATCGCGCGCAGCGTGCTGCGGCTGCTGCAGCAACAGGAGACACCCGAGGCGCCCGTGGCGGCCGACAGCACGCTGTTGTCGGCGCGCGAGGCGCAAGTCCTGGAGCTCGTGGCGAAGGGCTTTTCGTACGACGAGATCGCCTCGCAGATAGGCGTCTCGCGCCACACCGTGCTCACGTTCGTGCGCCGCATCTACGCCAAGCTCGAGGTCAACTCCAAGATGGAGGCGGTGAATGCAGCCCGTCGCAAGGGCCTGCTTCCGCGATGACGCCTGCATGACAGTCCTGCGGCGGCTGCGCGCTCGTATGCCCTCTCTTCTTCTGCGCGCAAGCGTCGTCCTGTCGCTGTTCGTGCTGCTGGCCCCGGGGGCTTGGGCGCAAGTCGCGCTCCACATCACGACAGCACAGTTCCAGGTCACGCCCGACGGCACCTTCGGTCCTGCGCCGCCGCTGCCACGGCTCGATGCCTCCAGATGGCAGCCCACGGCCCTGCCTGCCGCCCTGCCGCGTGCCATCGTTCCCCCCACATCCACTGAACCGATCGACACCGTGTGGTTCAGGATCGAGCTGCCAGCCGGGATTTCCCAGGTACCGCCCGGCACCCTGCGCCTGTACGTGCCGCGCTGGCAGACCGTCGGCCAGGTTGCCGTGTATGCCGACGAACGTCTGGTGTACCGCTCGGGCGCAGGGCCGGTGTGGAACGGCTTCAACCATCCGCTGTGGTTGCGCATCGATGCCGAGGACGGCACGCATCCGCAAACGCTGCTCGTACGCCTGGACCACAGCCGCAGCGTGGGTGCCGCGCTCTCCACGGCATGGGTCGGTGATTCCGGCGGGCTGGGCGCGAGCCGGTGGTGGCGGCAGGCACTGCAGGTGGGGCTGCCACTGACTTCGGGAGCGACGGCCCTCATGCTCGGGTTCTTCTCGCTGATCGTCTGGTTCATGCGGCGTGAGTCGCCTTACGGCCTGTTCTTCCTGATCTCGCTGGTCTTCTTCATCCGCACGCTGCACTACCACCTGGGCATCGAGCCGCTGCCGATCAGCGAGGAATGGTTCGGCTGGATGACCCTGCATTCGCTCTCGCTGATCGCCGTGCTGACCAATATCTTCGGCCTGCGCCTGCACAACAAACGCTATCCCGTGGCCGAGTGGTCTTGCCTTGGCATCGTGTTCCTGTCGATGCTCGTCAGCCTGCCGCCGCTGGCGGCGCTGACCATCCCGCAGATCGCATCGATCGCCTACCTGGTGCTGCTGGTCGTATTCACGGTGATGACCGTCCTGTGTCTCTGGTCTGCCTGGCGGGCCCGCTCTTCCGAGACGCTGCTGGTCATGCTGTTCAATGCGCTGGCCGTGCCGGCGAGCATCCACGACCTGCTGCTGCTCAACTACCAGTTGGACATCGAGCACATCTACCTGTTGCCGCTGGAGGGAGTCACCCTGCTCGGCTCGCTCGTGTATGTGGTCGTCCGGCGCTACGTGAATGCCGTGAAGCGCGCAGAAGTCGCGCAGTCGCAACTGGAGCGGGAGTTGCGCGCGCGCGAAGAGGAGCTCATGCGCAGCCACGAACGCCTGCGCGAAGTGGAGCACCGTGAGATCCTTCACGCCGAGCGGCAACGCCTGATGCAGGACATGCACGACGGCCTGGGCGCATCGCTCATGGGTGCGCTCAAGGCGGCGGAGAACGGGCAGCCGCACGACATGGCCGAAGTACTGCGCCAGTGCCTGGACGATCTGAAGCTCACCATCGATTCGCTCGAACAGGTCGAGCCCGACCTGCTGCTGTTGCTCGCGACGCTGCGCTACCGGCTGGGTGCGCGGCTGCAGCAGGCCGGCGTCGACCTCGTCTGGGAAGTGGCGGACGTGCCGCCGCTCAACTGGCTGGAGCCGCGCAGCGCGCTGCACATCCTCCGCATCCTGCAGGAGGTGTTCGTCAACATCGCCAAGCACAGTGGCGCGAACACCATCACGCTGCGCACGGCTTGGGATGCGTTCCATGTGAGCGTGAGCGTGGCTGACGACGGCATCGGCTTCGACACCGCAAGCCCGCCATGCGGCGGGCGCGGCATGGCGAACATCGCGCGACGCGCGGACGCATTGGGCGCGCATGCGCACTGGCAATCCGGCGAAGCGAATCGCGTCGGCGGCGGCAAGGGCACGTACTTCGTGCTGATACTGCCGCGCGAATCGAGGTTGCCGCAACCGGCGAGTGAACCGCCGTCGATACCTGCGTAAGTCGATACCGCCGGGTGAACGGTGCGCCGCGAAAGTGTCGACGTAATTAGTTGTAGCGACAGACAGGCGTAGTCTTCACCGACAGAATTCCCCCAAGTTGGGCAGGCGGATCTGCATCCAGTCTGGAGGAAGTGATGAATCGCATTTACAGGTGTCTTCAACCGCGCGTCCGGTACGTGGCAAGCCGTCGGCGAGACGGCGCGGTGTGCGGGAAAGGCAAGCGCCGCCGCCCGGCGCACCCGTGTTGCGGCGAGTCTTTTCATGCTGGCGTCGATGCCGCGCTCTCGGCGTCTCGGCTTGCGAAGTGCTCGACAGCCTGTAGCCGACGCGCCTTTAAGTTCGGCTCACGCAAGTCACTGCGAGTAAATCGCAACCTTCGCAATCCTGAGTGTGAAAAGCGGGTTGGCACGCTTCCTCCGGTGCTCACCTAATCGGGGATCTCACCCGATTCCTCATGCAGGCGCCAACCCGAAACACCCGGTCAAAACGGGCAGCCGCAGTGTAAGCCAAAGAATGCGTACTCAACTAGTGTGAGGAAGAAGCAGGCTGCGGAAGAGTTGCTGGTGCGGGATCCCCATTGAGCTTGGGCAGCAACAGCGCTTCGGTGCGCTTCAATCGGTGTCGCACCGACTCTGGCACGCCGTCCCATTCTTCTATCAGCAGGAAGCGGCCAAAGCGGCCCGCAAGGCCCGGAACCTGGTCAGAGTACCAGACTATATCGACAGAGAGTTCCTGTTGAACCGCTTGCATGCGGTCAGGCAGGGTCGACGGGTTGGCCGCGATCCGTCGGTTGATCATGGTTTTCACGCCCCGAGAGCGAACCTTCTCGACGTAGTCGGCAACCGCCTGATCAAAGAGGAAGAGGAATTTGTGCTGGTTGTGGTTAAGTTCGGCTTCAAGTTCTGGCAGGCGATCCGGGTCCAAGACTTGGGCCGATAGATAGCCCCAAAGCATGTTGAACAGTGCGAAACGCCTGTCGAACAAGTCTACTTTTGTCTTGGTGCGCGCCGTGACGAATTGGGCGAAGGCGATGTAGGCGGCAGCGGCCGCGACTGCAGGACCCGCTAGGGCTAGGAAAATCTCCATACGTCCTCCCTAAAATCAGCGGATCGTACAGTGGCCCCACTTGAAAGAGACGCCGCGCGCCTAAATGCGGAGCGCCAAGACGCTGTCTCTCACAGGCTCGCCCAGCCGCACGCCCGGATGATGGGGACTGGGACGGGGAGAAGCGGACAACGCCCGAAGGCCCTTGTCGTGCTTGAAGCTGTGGCGAAGATGGACTCCGTCGGTACGCCCGGTGCAATCTACGAGAGGGATCTCATAGGCAGAGCCACCGCTCGACCGCTCGCCCTTCGATAGCGAGCATCCTTTGTTTACGGTGGCGGCTCTACGGCCTGCCCATGCGAGACACTTGCCCCAATTCCGCGAGTACTTCCTGCGTGTGCTGACCGCGCGTAGGTGGCGGGTTCCACGCCGGCTCCATGGAGGAATAGCAAACCGGATTGCGAACGGCCCGCTGCTCGCCAAGTGTCGGGTGGGTCCAGCGCCGTATAAGTTCATTGGCCGCGACCTGCCCGTCCTTCAGCAACATGTCGTAGTCGTTGATCGGCGCACAGGCCAAGTCGTGCCGACCTGCGAGCTCGGTCATTTCCGCGCGCGTCTTGCCCGCAATGATGGGAGCGATGATGGCTTGTAGCATTTCACGGTGGGCGAGACGTGCTTCGTTGCTTGCAAAACGCGGGTCTCGAGCGAGCTCCGGTATTCCAAGGGCGAAGCAGAATTTTGGCCATAGCGGCTGCGTTGCGACCAGCGTAACGAAGCCATCCTTCACGGCATAGGCCCCGGCAGGTGCAATCAACGGGTGGTCTCGGCCGCTCCTCCGCGGCATCAGGCCGGTCAGCATATATTCGGCCACCGGTGCAGACTGGAAAGCCACAAGCGAGTCCAGCAAGCTCACGCTCACGTGCTGACCGCGGCCATTACGATTCAGCGCCAGCAGTGCGGCCAGTATGCCCTGGCTGAGATATGAGCCCGCGAGCATGTCCGACACCATATTGCCCATCCGCAGCGGCGGACCCCCGTCCTCCCCGTTGATGCTCATCAGGCCCCCAAAAGCCTGCATTACCGAGTCGGTGGCGGGTGCATCGGCCATGGGGCCTTTTTTGCCGAAGCCAGAAATCGATCCATACACGATGCGCGGGTTGGCCGTTGCCAGCGTGTCATAGTCCAGACCAAAGCGCTGCATGACACCAGGGCGGAAGTTCTGCACCAAGATGTCACTGCGCGCCGCCAGTTGGACGGCGATACGACGCCCCTCTTCTAGCTTGAGGTCCAGACAGACGCTGCGCTTGCCACGGTTCAGGCTCATGTGGGTGCTGCTCTCGTGTGGCTGCAGCAGGCTACCCACGGCACGGCTCCAGTCGCCTTCAGGTGGCTCTACCTTGATTGCATCAGCGCCGAGGTCTGTCAGCAACATGGCGGCGTAGGGACCCGCCACGCCTTGGCTGAAGTCCAGCAGCCGAAGACCCGCCAGAGGCAGCGGCCCAGCAGCCGCCAATGTGGAGGCCGTCATGCAACGACTCCGTCGCCGGCCCTCATCAGCAAATGGTAGGAGCACAACACCAGGCTCTCCCGGCGTTGGTTCACAACGTCCACGTCAATATTAATGAGGCCGCGATTCGGGTCCGAGGTAGTCAAGCGCTTGGAGGAAACTCTGGACAGCGTGCGCAGCGTGTCGCCGATGAAGGCCGGCCTCACGAAGCGCGACTCCCCGAAGCCCAGCGCGGCTATCGTGTGGGGCCCGATCAACTCCTCCATCATGCCGGCAGCCAGGGCTTGTATCAACAGGCCTGGCACGATGCGCTGGCCGAATGGCGTCTGCGTCTTGCAGAATTCTGCGTCGATGAAGATGGGCAGCTTCAGCCCTGCCAGGCAAGTGAAGTTGACGATGTCCGACTCGGTTACTGTGCGGCCATAACTCTCGAAGCTCTCGCCTAGTTCAATCTGTGCAAATGTCCTGTGCTTCATGCTGATCATTTCATTCCAGTTGTAGCCGTGCGGCGGTTATCACTTGGCGCCACTTGGTGGAGTCGCTGGCGATCTTCTTCCTCAGCGTCTCCGGGTTACCGTCTCCCGGCACGAAGCCCAGAGTCTCGAAGCGGGTTCGGACCTCGGGTGCATCGAGCGCCTTGGTCACCGCGGCATTGATCTGTTCGCGCACCTCCTTGGGCGTGTGGGCGGGCACGGCGATGCCTGTCCACACGCTGAAGTCGAAGCCCGGCACGCCGGACTCGGCGATGGTCGGCACCTCGGGCAGGCTGGGGTAGCGGCGTGGCACCGAAACGCCAAGTGCCTTGAGCCTGCCGGACTTGATGTGCTGCATCACCGGCCCGAACGAACTGAAGATCATGTCGACCTGGCCACCCAGCACATCGGTTACGCCTTGCGCCTGGCCTCTATAAGGCACGTGCAGGATGTCTGTCTTGGTCTCGTACTTGAAAAGCTCAGCGGCAAGATGCGAGGTGGCGCCCGCGCCTGAGGAAGCGATCGTCAGCTTGCCTGGCTGAGCACGTGCCAGCGCGATCAGCTCCTTGATGTTATTGACGGGCAAATCCGGACGCACCACCAGAACCATCGGAATCGTTGCGATGATGGACACTGGCTCGAAGTCCTTGAGCGGGTCGTAGCCGAGCTTGCGCACGTGAGGCAGGATCGTGAATGGTGGGTCGTGCGCGAGAGTCCATGTGTAACCGTCAGGCGCGGCGCGCGCGCCCTGCTCCGTTCCGACGGTCCCGCTGGCCGCCCCTTGGTTTTCGATGACGATCGGCTGGCCCAGCGCGGCCGCCACGCGGTCGGAAATTGCGCGCGCGCTGATGTCCGTGGCCGCGCCCGGTGCGAAAGGCACGATCAGGCGGATCGGGCGCTCGGGCTTCCAGGCCTGTTGCGCGTGAAGCGGCAGCACGAAGGCGAACGCGGCCAGCGCAGCCAGTCCACCGCGCGTGATGGTGAGTTTCATGTCTTGTCTCCAATAGTTGTGAGGCGCAGTATTGACCGATCTACTTATCGGTTCAATTGAATTCTTCAGATGAATTAAGCTACTGGACTTCACAATTAAATGCGCGGAGGCCGGCTATCAAAATCACCCTGAGACAAATTGAAGGATTTCTTGCCGCAGCGGACACGTTGTCGTTTTCGCGTGCCGCACAGCGCATGCACCTGACCCAGTCAGCGTTCTCGCAACTGATCCGCGAAGTCGAACAGGCGCTGGATCTGCGGCTGTTCGACCGCACCACCCGCCGCGTGACACTCACCGAGTCGGGCGCTACGCTCGTGCACAAGATGCGCGAGGGCCTGCGTGCGATCGAGGAAGCCTGCGAAGATGCCCAGGCGATCAGCCGCCTTGAGCGCGGCCATCTGTCGGTGGCGACGCTGCCTTCGCTCGCAGTGGGCTGCGTGGCACAGGCATTGGGTGATCTTCGGCGCCTGTATCCAGGCGTCACGGTGAGCCTGCATGAGGCGCAAAACCCCGAGCTTCTGGCGATGGTGGCGCAGTCCCAGGTCGAATTCGCTGTATGCGCGCGGGTACACGTGCCTCAAGGGCTCACCTTCGAGAACGTGTTTGCCGAAGAACTGGTCGCCGTCGTACTCGACACCCACCGGCTTGCCGGCAAGAGCCGGCAGCGGTGGAAGTCATTGGCCGGAACGCCGCTTATTCTCATGACGCACAACTCCAGCACGCGTGAACAGATCGAGAGGGCTCTACGCGCCAACGGCATGGACGACGAGCCCACCTATGAAGTTGCCAGCCTGTTCACCGCGCTCAGCATGGTCCGTGCGGGCCTCGGCCTGACGGTAATGCCGCTCACCGCCGTGCTGGAAACCAACTTTGCTGGCTTAGCGAGTTGCCGGCTCGTGCAACCCACCGCACTGCGGCAGATCGGCATCTGCCGCCGCAGTGATCGCCAGCCTTCGCCCGCAGCGCTGCAGTTCGCCCAGTTGGTCAGTGCACGCGTCGCGCGGGCGCTGCAACCGGGTATTTCGACAGAAGGGGCGCCCGCTGCATCCAATTCACTTTCTGCCCGCCGCTCACGTTGAGTACGGCATCGGGAGCGCGAACAAACGGTGCAAGCGTCTTCGCTCGCGCCATCCCAAGGCTAAAGCCCCTTCAGTAAGGAAGCTACAAGCCGGAGTGGGAAGCGCAGTCGCACGCCCGGATGATGGGGCAAGGGATGGGGAGAAATGGACAAGGGCCCGAAGGCCCTTGTCGTTCTTAGCGATCTGGCGGAGTGGACGGATGCTGTGGATGAGACTCTCGCAATCTCGCCATGCATCACCTGTCGCCGCGGGCGACATGGTTGGCACCACGTCACCAATTCATCGAATCTCGCCATGCCTCGCCCGATCACATCACAGACGATGGGGCAAGGGATGGGGTGCACGACCACAAGCCTACAGACGGAATTCGTAGGATTTCCAATTTCTGCAATTCCGCCAAATCTGATTTAATTTCCCGCTGAAATCAACTCACCAATTCTTGCAGCGCCGACCTCATCCCGGCAATGCGCTGTGCATCTGCTGCCGCCCTGCCAAGTCACCTGCGTGACTGCTCTTCAAGTGAGGGCCAACTGCGGGCTGGAAACCTCGTGCACACGGGTGGATCAAATTTTGATTTCACTATGGATGGGTAATTCGATGGGTAAGGCAAAGGAGTTGGGCGCGCTGGAAGTCTCCAGAATCTCGCGCCGTGGCATGAATTTCGTCGGCGGCGTATCGGGCTTGGGCCTGTACGTGAGTGGCTGCGGTTCTCGCAGTTGGATTTTCCGGGCACGCGTGGCCGGCAAGCGCCGCGACATGGGGCTCGGCGGATTTCCCGACGTGACGCTGGCGCAGGCGCGAGAGATGGCACGCGACGCCCGCGCCAAGCTGCGCATCGGCATCGATCCGATCGAGGAGCGACGCTCCGCACGCAGCGCGCTGATTGCAGCGCGGGCGACCGCCGTCACGTTCTCCCGGGCCGCGGGCCTCTACATCGAGGCGCAGGAGGCCACCTGGCGCAACCCCAAGCACCGCCAGCAGTGGGCGAACACACTGACTACCTACGCCGGACCGCACATCGGCGGCATGCTCGTGCGGGACATCGAGGTTGGCCACGTCATGGCGGCGCTTGAGCCGATCTGGGCCGTGCGCACCGAGACAGCCTCGCGGCTGCGCGGGCGCATCGAGTCCGTGCTCGACTGGGCGACGGTGCGGGGCTTCCGGGCGGGGCCAAACCCGGCGCGCTGGAAAGGTCACCTGGACAAGCTCCTGCCGGCCCCCGGCAAGCTCAAGAAGGTCGATCACCATCGCTCCCTGCCCTACGCCGAGGCGCAGGCCTTCATGGACCGGCTGCGCGTTCAGGAAGGCATGGGTGCGCGGGCGCTGGAGCTGGTGGTGCTGACGGCCGCACGCTCCGGCGAGGTGCGGGGCGCGACCTGGAACGAGTTCGACCTGGATCAGGCAGTCTGGGTCGTGCCGGCCGAACGGATGAAGGCCAAACGCGAGCACCGGGTGCCACTGTCAGCGCAGGCGGTAGCCCTGCTGCGCCGGATGGAAGAAGTCCGCATGACGGCGTACGTCTTCCCGGGCTCGCGCAAGGAGATGATCAGCGACATGACCATCTCGGCGGCGCTGCGCCGCATGGGGCTGGACGCGGTGCCGCACGGGTTCCGCAGCACGTTCCGGGATTGGGCAGCCGAGCAGACAGAGTTTCCGCGGGAGGTCGCCGAGATGGCGCTGGCGCACACGGTGGGCACGGCCGTGGAGCGGGCGTACCTGCGCACCGACCTGTTCGACCGGCGCCGGCAGCTGATGCAGGCCTGGGCCGACTATGTCTGCCCGCAGGCGAAGGAATAGGCATGCCGCTCGACCTCGATGCGCGCCGTCTCGCCATGCTGCAGGAGATGGGGATTCGGGTGTGGCAGGCACCGGCGAGGACGGCGGTGGTGCCTGCCGAGTTGCCACCTGTCGTGTCGGTCATCGACGAGCGGTCTGCAACCTGGCTGGTGGTCGGGGATGCGCCGGGGGCGTTCGACGGGGACGCGGGCGTCCTGCTGGATCGCATGCTGCTGGCCGTGGGGCGCAGCCGCACCGGGGCCGGTGACGAGGGCGCGCGGCTTGCCTATGCGGTCAGCGGGGACGGCGGCGAGAGTCTGCGGGAGGAAGTGTGGCAAGCCCGGCCCAAGGTTATCCTGGCGCTCGGGCGCCATGCCGTGGCGGCGTTGCTGGGGACGGCGGAGCCGCTCGGCGTGTTGCGCGGGCGGCAGCATGAGTTCGAGGGCATACCTGTTGTGGCGTCGTATCCGCCGCAGCATCTGATCCGAAACCCGCAAAACAAGGCCAAAGCTTGGGAGGACCTGTGCGCAGCGATGCTCATAGGCGTGAGTGCATCGCGCACCCTTGGTGGTCCGCGTCTGTCATCGGCGCGCCTACACGGGAGGGCGTCCTAAAACCCTAACTTAAAACGGTCCGTTGAGACAAGGTCCGCAGCGACATCAGCCGTTCGATAGCGAGGCGCTAAAAATACGGGGAAGGCTTCAGGCCGGAAATATCAACGATTTGCGGGTTGGTGACGGGCTGATTTCCAGACACGTACCTAATCCGAAGGGCAATGTGTGTATTGGAGGCGCCCCAAACAGCCTTGTCGACCAAGTTCACGAGGTCGTGTACTGTCTGGACTGACATCCCGTCCAAGGCCGACAGCAGCCCTGGCAGGGCCGCATTCTTGTCCATATGCCCGACTAGCTTGTTCCGAATCTGTCGAATCTGGGCGTACGCGGTCGTGAACTTGGGATTCGACTTCAGAGTAACCAGCGCAGATGGGTCTCCGATCCCCTCGCTAGCCATCACCTCGAGAAGGCCATCGATAGAGTGAGGGTTGTGGCCGTCTTTGAAGACGCTATCAGCCAAATTCTGGGAGTGCAGAAGCATGTCAAGCTTCGCATGGCGAGCCGTCCAAAGTAGGTCTGCTTCTGTGTGCGTGTTGTTGTAGACGTACTGTCCGAGCTGGAACAGGGCCATCGAACTGTGGTACCGGTAGAAAACGCCGGGCAGAGCACCTGCACTCACTTCCTGAATGCTGCCCCCGGTGTAACACAGATGATTGTTGATCATCCGAAAGCCTGAAAGAAAGTCCTCGTGGAACACATTGAACACACGTGGCATCAAATTTGAGAAGCGCTTGTGCGTAGCTGGATCAGCCAGTTCGGGCACAAGATAGTTTGCGTCCGTCCCTTGGGTCTCCGCGCTCATATAGGCGAGCAACGGGGCCATCGTCGCGTTGGTGATTTCGTCGGCAGCTTTGTACCCCTCAAAGAAATCGTCTTCTTGCTTGTGGGCAAGCAAGACATTTCTAATCTGGCGTAGCCGGGGGTGAGAACGCTTTCCCACTACGTCCTCGAAGGCCATCGCGTTGACGATGATCCTGAATGCTAGATACCTGCGGATCACTTCGCTGGTCGTCATGCGAATCATGGCGTCGTAGAGACGCGATGATTCCAAGAGGAAAGTCTTCCGATCGTCGAGAGAAGTTGTCATATCTGGTCCTCTGTTTGCTTACGGATCAGATTATGAGAGCGCCTACGAACTGGGACCCATCGGCAAAACTTATGCGACGACCGCTTTCGGTCAATCGCGATCTCTCGTCACGCCCGTCGCCCAATCCCACATCACAGCCTTCTGCTCATCCGTGTAATGAATCCTCGATCTTCTTGCCATTGACACACTCCCTACTGCTCTTGCAGACTCAGTGTGTTGCAGCGACCAGTTGAGGTCGCAGCCAAGAGCGGACGCAGGCGAAAGACCGCAACAAGCAAGTCTGCCAAACCGTCACACACTCGAGGAATGTCCCCGGTGGCAGCCTCGAGCAACTCAAGGGGTCCGGGCGACTTGCGTACGTATGATTCCCACTAGCCGTTGGCTGACCGGGCCTGGATGGATCCGTTTTCACACCCGTTGGGAGGAAGATGCACAACGTGCAGTTCGAGATTTCGAAACCCACCGACGATGGGGCCTTCGAAGACATGTGCGCCCGAATCTACGGGACCGTCTTCAATGACCCATTGCCACAGACGAACGGGCGTCGGGGTCAGAAGCAGGGCGGCATCGATGTGTTCATCGACGCGCCAGAAGGCCGGCTTGGCGTTCAGTGCAAGAGGTACGCAGACGGTGCTCTGAAGCTCAAGCACGTAGAGCATGAGGTCTCCGAAGCCGACAAGGCGAACACCCCAATCGTCCGCCTCATCGTCTCTACCACTGCCGCGAGTGATGCAGTGCTCCTGCGGGAAGTGCAGGACCTGTCCGATGCCAGGGTGGCTAAGGGGCAGTATCCGGTCAAGATTGAGTTCTGGCAGGACCTCTGCCGGCACATTCGCGGGAGCTCGAAGCTCCAGAACGACTACGCTCCAAACGCACCTGGCGCCGTCTTTCACCGCTTGGATGAACAAAACGCAGGGATTGAGGCGAACCTGCTCAGCATCAACTCCAAGTTGGAAGTTCTGACGGGCCTGCCCAGCGGCCGCGCCGACTCGGTCAACAAGTTCCTTACTTCGCAACTTGACGCCGTCAACGACGTGCTTCGAGCCGCAAGGTTCAAAGATGCCATTGAAAACTTGCAGCGTATCGGCACCGACATGTCGCTTTTCGATGCTCACCAGCAGGCACGCTGGTACGTGCAGCGGGGCGTCTGCACGTGGCATCTAGAGAGTGGCGCTGCTGCCGCTCCTGACTTCCTTCGCGCCTCCGAGCTGTATCCCGACGACGAGAAAATCGCAGCGGCGAAGGTCAGAGGCCTACTCTTCACTGACAAGGTCGACGAGGCACTGGCCGCAGGGGATGAGGCACTCGCAAGGTATCCCGCATCAGTCCACGTCTGGATTGCCCATGCCAATGCCAGGATGGTCAAGGGACACACCCTGGCGCTCGCTGATGCACCGGCCGCGATGCGCGACGACTGCGATGTGCTGCAGCTCCTTGCGTGGGCGCGGAAGAAGGCCGGAGACCTAGCTGGCGCCGTCGAGCTGAGCGCCAAGGCATTGGCCAAGCCGAACGCTGCGTTCTTTGTCAGGAACACGGCGCTGGCGCTGGCACTCGAGGCAGCCGCCTGCGACCCCGTGAAGGTCGCACATGGTTTGGTGGGCGAAGCAGCAATCGCCGCGCTCAGGCAGGCGGTCGAGGCGCTCACCCCACGAAAAGACCGCGTTTGGGCGGTGCAATCGCCGGGCTCAGTCGAAGACACGCTGGTGCACCTTGGCTACAGCTACCTTGTGCTGAGTGCGCCTGATGAGACTCTGGCCCTTGTCGACGAGGCCCGACACGCCGGCGTGCTGACCCCTCGGCTGAAACGCGTCGCACTAGAAGCCTATCGTCGACTGGACCGCTCAGACGAGTTGGTCCAACTTGGTCGGGAGTGGCTGGACGACCTCGAGGAAGAGGCGTTGATTCTGGTCGCGGAGTACGCCTCTGATGTGGGCGACGTTCAGTTGGTCGAGGCCGTGCAGGCGTTGGTGACGAAAAAGGGCTACCAGCAGGCAGAGGTGCCGCACCTGCTGCGCGCCATGAGGTGGGTCGCTCTTTGGCGCTCGGGCACCGGCAAGCAGCAAGCGCTGACGGAGGTCAAGGCAGCGGATGTTGCTAACTCAGACAGCCTCGCGGTCATATGTGGCGGCGCCCGGATACTGCATGCGGGTAAAGACGAAGTGGCAGCCGATGCGGCGATTAAGAAGGCCTGCACCCTGGTGTCAAAGGACACTGCTCCGGCAGAGCGACTCTTGCTCGCGGACCTGCTCTTCGCCACGGACAAGCTGGAGTTTGCCGCCCGTCAGTACGAGCTACTCGCCCCACGCGGCAAGCACTCCGAGCTCCACAACCGGCTGCTTCGCTGCTATGTGCGCACGGGCGCACTGCGCAAGGCGAAGGAACTGGTCTTGTCGTTTCCAGGCGCCTGGACAAGCGACGAGCGAGCATTGAGTCTCGCGATTGACCTAGGACAGCAGGCATCGGACTGGGAGTTTCTGGTTCCTCTTGCTGAGTTGCATTGCGAGCGGCGGCCGCAGGAGGCCGGCGGCTGGCTGCTACGTCTCGCGCTCGACCTCAAGATGCGCAAGATGGCCCGATTCCACCATGCGCTTGAGTCGGTTCCGGCCGACTTGTCAGGGCCACCAAGACTTCTTGCTCAGGTTGCGTCTCTTGAACTCCGCTTCGGCCGCAAAGAGACCGGCATGCTGAGGCTGTATGGCATGTTTCGTCGCAACCTCGACGATGGAGAGGCAGCCTCAGCCTACTTCATCGCCATCGTTGCCGGACCTCAAGAGCTTCCGTTCATGGAAGAGGAACTGACGGAAGTTCAGCCTGGGGCAACCGTGACGCTCAAAAACGAATTGGGCGAGACGGTGACACTTTCGCTGGACCCGGAGGGTTTGCCGGACTTCCCAGCCCGCGAAGGCATGATCGCTCCGTCCGGTGACGTAGCCCGCAGCCTACTGGGCCTGGCCGTGGGCCGGCAAGTCTCTCTGCCCGGGCCCTTCGGAACCGAACAGCGCTTCGTTGTCGAAGGGGTGACAAGTACCTTCCGGCGGCTGCTTCGTATCGCGCAGGAACGGGTCAATTCGCCGGTTGCTTCGGACCTGCCGCTGATGTCCGTGCCTGTCCCGAAGACAGACAAAGGCGTCGACTTCAGCCACGTGCACGCCATGCTGAAGCGGCAGTCCGAGCACGCACGGCGAGCGCTTCAAGGCTACGCGGACAGCCCCATCACGCTGGGAATTCTGGGCAAGCTGCTCGGGCGAAGCGTGGTCGACATGGTCTCTGGGTGGCCGTCTGACGCACCTCCCTTGTTCGTGTGCGCTGGCACCAAGGAGCAACGGGAGGCTGCTGTCGAACTGCTCCAGCGGCATGACGCCGAGTATGTTGTTGACGCTGCGACCGTTGCCGAGCTGGCGTCACTTGACTGCCTTGCCGCCATGGCGGCGCTACCTCGCGTCTACATCTCTACGAAGGCCGTTGAGACTCTCGAAGCTCGACTCGAAGAGGCGAAGCTCGAGCGCCCCGGCGGGCAGATGTTTGATGACAACGGCACGATGCGGTTTGTCGAGTACACGAACCAGGACAGGGAGCGGCAGACCGCGTTCATTCAAAGCATGATTGACGCGGTCCGACAGCACTGTGTGGTGGCTCCTGCTTATGGCCCGGAAGAGCTTCCAGCAGACCTGGAGCGAGCGCAGGACGTTCTCGAAGACGAGGAACTCGCTGCATTGCTACTGACTGCGGAGAAGAACGCGACCCTGTTCACCGTTGACGGGCGACTCGCCCAGTTCGGCCTTGCATCGGCGAAGCTCGAGTCGGTATGGCCGCAGGAGGTTCTCCGGTACGCCGGAGAACGAGGGAAGCTGACGCACCAGCAATACACCTACGCTGTCGTTCGGATGTTTCTGCGAAATCGCAGCTTCGTCTCGCTAGGCTCGTACGATTTGGTGTTCATGTGCTTGCAAGGAGGCTACGCGCTAACCGAGGGGCTTCAGCGTTTCAAGGACTACCTGGCCTCCAGTTCCACTGAGCTTGTGTCGGCGGTTTCTGTTGCGTTCGAGTTCCTCGAACTGCAAGCGCGGCACCCCACTCAGTTCAAGGCGTTTGCGGAGCTCATGGGTCACATCGTCGAAGCGAGCCTTCGCCACCCGCACTGCAATCAGGAGGAATTCTTGAAGGTCGCGCTTGATTTTTCGAGCGACATGGCACTCAAGAGCAACGGTTCCTTCATGCCGTACTCTCGTGCCGAGGGCTACAGGCAGGCACGCATGCGTGCCTACGCCAAGGTCCTCGAGGAGGCGGTTGAGGCCGCCGTACGGCTCGCCAGTTCGCCGCCGCGTCGACGAGCAATCAAGCTGCGTGCGTTGAAGTGCATGCAGCCTCCGTATCTCACGTTCGATGGGGAGGCGAGGGATCCGGTGGAGCCACCTATCCAGCACGTGAAAGCGGAGCGAGGAGAAGACCTTCAAGCCGGAGGTGGTACGACCACGCTAGGCAGCAGTCAGGCATTGATGTTGCCCCTCGCCGACGAAGTGAATGAACGCGTTGAGGATGCGACAACTAAACCGGAGCCTCCACGAAGCGCAGCGGCCTGACGGTCCGCTTCGAGACTGCGAGAGCTTAAAGTTGGATGTCACTTCAGGGACGAAAGTTGCAGCTCAGGCCCACCTAGTCGAATGACTGCATCCAGCCTGAAGTGGCCAGCCAAGAAGATGTTACGGACGGCTGCTCATGGCCGACGCCGGCATCCTAGCTGAGTCCCCCGCGCTAAAAGCCCCAAGCAAGCCCACCGATTCCCGCTCCCGCCCTGCCACTATATGCCCCGATCCGGGACCGGGAAACGGGAATCCCTCCGTCGCCTATTCAGGCAGCGGGCACCTCACATCAATCAGCCGTTTGCGGGCAACTTCCAGTTGAGCATCGGTAAACAGTCCGCGCCACTCGGGCTTCATCACCAAATATTCCACGCTCAGCTTGAGATTAGCCGGGCCGCGCAGGAATAACTCGGTGAACCCATCGGAAACCTTCCCGTTGGCCAGTAGCGCATCGGCAGCGGCTTTCCCTCCCCGCTCCTCCACCATCAACTTGAACCGGCTGGCGCGATAAGGCGGCTTCAGCTTTGCCGCCGCGTCATAAATCTCCAGCATTGCATGGTGGAACCGCTCAGCCTGATCGTCGTTCACTGCCTTCTCCTCTATCCATAAGGCGATCGTATTCGCAAATAGAGCCGCTCAAACGGCCGCAACGCGACGCCGCGTACCCCCCTACCTACTGAAGTCCGCCACGCTTATGGCGGCTTTATTTCATTCACGCAGTTTCCAGACAGGGTAGAGACATCAGTTCGACATCTATGCACGTCCCCAATGCCGTGAATTAAGTCACGGACGACGGCGAATTTGTAGGTGTTTTCCCTTGAATTGAAGAAATCCGAAGGGTGTGAACGCCCGGCCACGCGGTTCTGTATGTGGGGAGCGAAAAAGCGCATTGCTTGGACGCCCCTGCACTCCTTCACCCAACCTTAGGAATGCCTACGACATGAAGCCGCGTAATTTTAACCAAGCAACATCCCAATCCGACACGAAATCAACCACAACCCCAATCCGTTATATCCGCCTGCCAGAAGTGCGCCAAATGGTGCCGCTGTCGCGCGCCACAATTTGGCGCAAATCCAAGGACGGCTCGTTCCCGCGCCCGGTCAAGCTGAGCCAAGGCATCACCGCCTGGAGCGTCCTCGCCATCGAGCAGTGGATCGCCGACAAGGAGGGCAAGTAATGAACGTCCTCCAAGACCGCTGCGCCCTGCGCCTGCTCAATCACCTCCTGCCCGAGTTCGTGACGGCGAGCTACTTTGCCGACCCCGGCTCCACCTTGGCAGCGTACGCCGAAGCCTCCTACGACCGCTTGCTGGTCGTGCACCAGCAACTCGTCCGCCACCCGGAAGACGAGTTCGGCGACTACGCCGTCTCTTTCATGCGTCCTCCGGAGTCACAGAAGTCGTTGCTGCACAGGCTCGCCAAAGCCGTCAGCCGCACGATCATGCAGGCCGACCCCACCGGCGTGTTGATCTGCGAACTGCTGACCATCCACAACGAACTGCTGGCCATCCAGCAAAGGGGGGACCTGTGATGGACCGCGACAATACTCCTAAGGCGAGCGACAGCCCCTGCATCGAAGGCTCTTCCGACTCCAGTGTCGCAGCACCCGTCCGCCCGCCTCACAAGCCGCGCTACTACCCGTATACGTCCGACGAGTTCGGGGAATTCGGCGAGGTCGAGTTCGGCATCGATAACCTCCTGCCCACGCAAGGACAGGCGGTGATCTTCGGCGCCCCGCAGTCCGGCAAGAGCGCCGCAGCGCTCTCGATGGTCCACTCCCTGGTCACGGGCTCGCCGTGGTTCGGGCGGGAGGTCACGGCACGCAGCGTGCTCTACGTCGCAGCAGAGGGGCAGGCCGGCCTGCGCCAGCGGGTGCAGGCGCTGGAGAAGCAGTTCGACCAGCCCCTGCCCGAGAGGGCACGGTTCGTGTTCGACACGTTGAACCTGCTCAACCCCGAGGACGTGCAGGAGTTCATCGCCCGCATCAGCATGGGCGAGGACAGGCCCGCCGTGGTGGTGATCGACACGCTGGCCTGCTCCATGCCGGGCGGGGACGAGAACTCCTCGCGCGACATGGGGCAGGTCATCGCCAGCACCAAGGCGATCCAGCAGGCCATCAAGGGGCTGGTGGTCATCGTGCATCACACCGGCAAGGATGCTTCGCGCGGTATGCGCGGGCATTCGTCCCTGCTGGCGGCGCTGGACGTGGCCATCGAGGTCAAGCGCCACGAGAACCACCGCACCTGGACGCTGGTCAAGGCCCGAGACACGGAGGATGGTGCCACCGGCGCATTCGTGCTGGAGCGCGTGGAACTGGAGCCGGACTCCAAGGGCAGGCCGCGGTATTCGATCGTCGTAGTCGAAACCGAAGTACCGGAGCAGGAGGCCGGCGCGCGCAGGCCGGCACACAAGAACCAGCTTCTGGTACTGGAGATGCTCGAAAAGCGGCTCGCCGAACTCTGTGAGCTGGAAAGCGACGAGCTTGAGCCGATCTCGCACGAGCAGGCCATCGAAACCGCCGTGGAGGCCCTCACCGCGGTCGGGCCGAAGCATCGAAAGCTGCGCGCCAAGGAGGCCGTCGATGGGCTGGTCAAGGGTGGCTACCTCGTCGAGGTCAACGGGCAGCTCGGCCTGCCGGACAGTGGAGAAATGGACGACTAACCTGCACTCCCTCCCGGGCTCTTCTACATGAGCGAGCCCGGGAGCGGGAGGCGGGAATCAAACCCGGACAAAGATCGCGATGACGAAAAACTACAAACCGGAAGCCACCTCCTCAGCCAGTTCATCGAGAACGGCAAATACGCCATCGAGATCGTCGCGATAGAAGGCCGTGTAGCTAGGCATAAAGACGCAACGCCCGTTGCCGTGGAGTTCAAGCCCTCTAATGTGATCGCGATGCTCCAACCAATACCTCCCCATCGACTTCGGATTCAGCCCACCTGCTAGCCCCGACTTGGTCGCGACATAGCCCTCTTCATCTCGACCCGTGTGAAAAGGGCTGATCAAGTGGGCGAGGCAATGATCGAGGAACAGCAGCACGTTATCGCCGTTGACCGCAGGACTAAAGCAGAAGCCAAAGACGTATTCGTTCATCGACCTGGAGATGCCACCGTCATCCTCAGCCCCGCTTTCATCGTAACAACCACATCCGACGCCTAAGCCATTCGGGGGCAGCTCATTGCTGAGCTGATAGATCACGAACGATGCGACGGAAGAGCGTGCAGCGGCGATTCGACGGGCAATCGCTGTATCGCCGTGCTCAGATTCGGGGTCACGAGAAGCCTGTTCATGAAGATGCGCAAAGGCCTGGCCCAGGATCGCATCCACAGGCACGTCATACGCTTCAGCGATGAAGTTTCGTCCAGCGTCTATGTAGGCGCGTTTGAAGTGCGCGAAAATTTGCTGCGACAGCCTCCTCATCCCCATCAGTGCCAACTGACTGACCGACCCGGACGTTTGAGCAGACCTGTCCTGGTGAACGATTAGCGCCGTGTGCAGGTTGTACAACTGACCACCGCGATCCGCCGAGCACTGCAACCTGAATAACATGAGATCATTCCAGCCCAGCACCCCGCGGTCTGTGCTGGCAAGCCTCTCCAGCAGGCTTTTACCAACGAAAGCCTGCTCGCCAAAGATGCGCCACGCGATCTCTATGACGTTTTCCGAACTGTTTGTCCGTCGCCGGCCAGCCGTACGCCCCCAGCCTGCGCGATCCAGCAGCCGAAGTAACGAGTAGATTGACCTCGGCCGCAGACCCCGATCATCGTTGTCAAACGACGAGTAGCATGGCAAGCACTCAACGAGCGTTTCAATGGCGTCTCCGGCCGTCGCGCTAGTGAAGTTGTAGGCTTGATTGACCAGCACTCGCCAGAACTGGTCGTGTGCATTCTCTGTTCGCTCTAACAAAAAATCCGCTTCCACTAGTATCGAAGCGATGGATTGCCCCTTGCGCGCTCGATCAACGGCTGTTTGGTAGAGAACATAGGTCTCTTGCGGCTCCGGCGTCGTGAAGCGCACAATGAGCTTCAGATAGCTTTCCAAGTTTCTTGTGTTGGCACTGTTGAAGCACGCCCGAGACCGAAGGATTGACTCTTCAATGTTGCGCCCATCGCCCAGCTCCAAGATTTCAACATCAAACAACTGTTCCAGCAAGAACCTGGCAGAACCGTGGTGCTCTTCCTTGACTTTTGCAAAGCCCTCAGTGTTCTTGAATTCTGGTTCGTCGTAATTCCGCTGAACTGAGTAAGTACCAGTTCGCCCCTCCGTCTCCTCGGCGTATATGCGCCTGAACAACCCGGGATAGTGCAGATGCAGAAGCATCAGGTGAATGAGGTCGCGCTTATTGAAATCAGTCCGCCCAATATTGGTCTTCTCGATCTGCATCAGAAGGATGGCATTGATGAAACGCTTAACCTTTCGTAGATCGCCGATCAATGGTAGGTACTTAGCAGCAGCCTCGCCGCGCAGAATTTCCGCAAGCTCATTCAGAACGGCTCCGAGCTTCACCATCGTGTCAGATGGCACGGACTCGAACTGACTCTCCTTGCTCTCCCAATCGCGCCGCAAGAAGTTGCGGATGCTGGAGCTGTCTACGAACAAGCTCAATTTGACTGTTACAAACTTCTCAAGGAACTCACGCGCTCTGAATCCTTCCTCCTTGCCGCCGGCCAGTACCTCAGTGTCATAGCAAAGGACGTAGGTCGCTTGCGACAGCTTGAATGTGCGTCGAGTTGCGAACAGGACGTTGTTGACGGTCTTCGCGTCCAAACGATCTAAGTCGTCGATGACAACAATCACTCGTCGACCAATGCGGCGAAGGACCTCATCAATGTCGTCGAGCAGCTCATCGACGGTTTCCTGCGACGGCTCCAGTGAAAGCTTGAAGCCCAGGAACGAAATGTCTGCCCTTCCCTTGATGAGTCGAGAGTATCGGGAGGCCGCTGGACGAAACTCCGGTGCAAACACCTTGTTCTGAATCGCAGCAGACAGCTCGCGAATCAAGCGATCGGCAAGATCCGGCTCCGACGCATATCGCAAGGGCTCAAATCGACAAACGATCACCTTGTCGGCAGCTCGATCCCAGTAGCGCTCGGCAAGATTGATAAAGCTGGTCTTACCCACACCCCAAGGGCCATCGACACCGAATACCAATCCAGAGTTTGCACCGCTTGCGAGGACTGTCTCTGCGAACGACTTTGCTTGGGTCTCATTCGAAAGCAGATCGTCGTTCTCGCGTCCGATCTCTTCGTCTCCAAGGAAACGGAGTTGCGAAGGAGTCTGTCGCCTCCTCGGCCAATGCCGCTGGACGAGCGGGGAGAGAAGCACAGTGCAGAACAGCAGAAGAGCAACTGGCGCCCAATACGGGTTCGACGCTTTCAATGCTCCGTGGAACTTGGAAAGCCAAGGCGCGGCCAACTCGTTTGACCAAGCCCCCAAGCATATTGCGATGAGTAGGTCGAGACGAAGGCTTCGACCCATTTGTACGGCAGAAATATGCGCGCCACGATTGAAGGCGTAGGCCACACAGACCGCTAATCCGACAAGAACCGGAGCAGCCCTTGCCCAAAGGGGAAAGTCGGCTATCGTGGGGGCAAGCGCAGTTCCCAGGTAGTAGGTTGCCCTGCAGACCTCTGCGGCAACCAAGCCAACAACGAACATCTTGGCAAAGACCAGGAGTTCGGGCATCTTCATCGTATGCTTAGTAGCCTCCATTCACCATTCCTCCGTGTGAAGCGTGAGCGCCGTATTGCATGTGGCGGCCTACGGGGCGTGCTGGCATATCTCATGCGTCCCGCGCGCCCGGAGATTATCTGCGGGACGACGCTGGCACGGATCTACCCGGTGACGTGACCTGCAGCGCAAAGACGCCCGTCAGAGTGCCTTCGAACGTCTTGCGCCAGATATTGGGTTTCGTGCACCGGGATTCGGGAACACAACTCAACGCCGCATACCGTTCTTCCCAATCTGACCTGAAGACTCAGCCAGTGCCAAACCGGGCATGACAGAAAGACTGGTGCCACCTCATGGTATCCCCTCCTATACCAGCACCCACGCACCCCTCACTCCCGGCCCGCCGGTACATGATCCCGGCCGGGAACGGAATCCGGACATTTCCTTTGCCCTCAGTCAATCCGAACCGAAATGCTCTGGCTTGCGCACTTAGCATGGTCGTGGTCAACAAGCCCGCGATCAATACATAAAAAGAGCGCCTACTCCCCAATCTTTTGTAGCTATCGGCAAGTCAGACCACATTCACGCAGCCGGATTGCAAGAGTCGTGGGCGACACGTCGAACAGGTTATTCAATGAATCGAACTGCCTCCCACGGAATCGCAATGCTGTCGCGACAACTCGTTCGAACGCCAGCGAGTCGTATGAAGAATTCATCAGTGACATGAAATTGGAACCCAGCAGTTCGTATGCAACGTTGTCAGTAAGCGCCAATTGCTCCACACCAAAGGCAGCGATAAATGCTCGACGCAGGTGCTTGCGGGGAACAAGAAAGCAGCCAGCAAAAATATTAGCCTCAATCTCGACCCGCTCTGTACGAACGCCTGGTTCGTTCAACCCCTTAAGCGGCAACTCCCGGTGCATATGAAGATTCGGATGAAGCCGCAAGTGTCCGACCTCGTGTGCAAGTGTGAAGCGCTGCGTCCTAGGAATTTGTTGGTCTGAAACACCAATGAATCTAGCTGGTCGATTGATAAAGCCGCCGAGCTGAAAGCCTGGGCGCGTTCCGGGACTGGTCACATAACCTTCTTGAACAGTAAAACCCAAATGCTCTGCCGCAATCCACGGATCGCAAACGTCCAAATGCAAAACATTCTGACCAGGCCAGTATTTGCACTGTTGATCCCACAGCTCAGTCTGTAGCTGGCGGGCATCATCTTCGATGCCGCTGGCGTTTATGGGAGTGATGGCGAGCATAGGCAGGAAATATACAGATATTCCGGCTTCTACGCTATAGGTAGTGGTTCATCGGCATCTCACCCCCTATATTTAGTGGTGAGCGACTAGATTTTGCCTCACCCCATCCCTCCCGCTGCATCGATACATGGCTTTGGTCGGGAACGAGACCCGGGATTCACCCCATCCCTTATTCAAGATCGAACGCCGACAACCTCCAGTTGTAGTCCAGCCGGCTCGCATGCCTCGGATGCCCCGTAGCGGTCAGTTCACCCAGCCGGAACCACTTGGGGTTGTATTTCGCCAGCCGCTCGATCAGTTGGTCCCGCGCCTTCAAGAAATAGCCGTGGTACGTAACCGATTGCCCCCACGTCGCCCAGATGTGCGGCTCCGGCACCTGCGCCACCACGTCCTCGATGGCCTGGAGGTTCCGCTCGAACGCTACCTTGCTGACCGTGACCGGCAGTTTCCGGTAATCCGTCGCGCGCACCGGGTACAAGTTCAGCATCACAAAGCCGCCGTAGCCGTGCAGCGCCGCCACCTTGCGCACCCGCGCGACTGTCGGATCGGCTCTCTCCTGCGTTGCCGTCGATGGATTCAGGCCTATGACGAGAAGCGGTCGCTCACCGCTTTGGCCGAGCGTGTAGCGCCATGTGTCGCCCTCGTCCGAGTGGTAGATGTCGAACATCGCATCAACCCTGGCCCTGCAACTGTTTGGCTCGCTCGGCAGTCAGTTTGGACTTGCAACTCAGAATCTCCAGTTGCATTGCCTGCCCGCCAGCAATATCGCCATTCGTGTCCTGCTCGATCCTGGATTCCGAACACTCTTCGTCGCGGCGTTTGATCCACGCCCGCTGCTCATCGCGGAGGGCGACCTTCTGCGCGTCAGTCATGGTCGCCCGAGCGGCTTGATAGGCGTCGTTGAGCGCCTTGTCAGCCATCTGATACTCGACCTGGGCGACTTCCCTGGGGTCAGAGATGTCCTCCTTTGCCGCTGGCTCAGGGGCTGGGACAGCCGCAGCCCGGGCCGCCTGCCCCCTGCTCTCCATGGCCTGCGTGTAGAAGACGCTGCCCAGCCCACCGACGAGGCCGGCAAATGTCGAATAGCCACGCGCCTCAACCCGGATCGTCTTGCGGTCATCAGACTGACTAACCCGGTATTCCACATGACCAGAAAGCGTCCTGTCTTGCATCTGAACACCACTGCCCTCCTTCGCCACCAACGTGCGGAACATGGTGAGGTCGTATTTGAGCGTTTCCGGCACCGTCGTCGTCATCGACGCTTGGCAACTGACTTGCCGCACTTCCTTGCTGGTTTCGGTGGTCGTGATACCCGATAGCTGAATCGAAAGATTCTTTCGGGTGATATCCATTAGCTGCGCGGCGTTGTCCGCACCAACCGTCGAGGAGAACTGCTTCTCCACGTCCTGCCAGATGAGCTGACTCAACACCTTCTGCGCGTCCTCAGCAGAACAGCTAGGGCCCGATGCGGAGTCGGCACAGCCCGCCAGCACCACAAGGACACTAACTCCACCCAACCACATACACCTCGACATTCCATTCTCCTCTTGATGAGACGAGAAAATTTTATGTCACGATTAGTGCGTCAACAATCAGTGCGTGGCCTATTAATGCTCAGACAGTCAAAGTGCCGATGTGAGCAAACAGACACTTCGGCAACGATTCGGGGTACGCATCCGTCAACTGCGGGAAGAAGCCGGCTATTCGCAGGAAGCGTTTGCTGATGCCTGCGGTTATGCACGGTCTTACATGAGTCGCATCGAGCGAGGGCTTGGAAATCCCTCACTGGATGCCATCGAAGTTCTGGCTAACGCGCTACAGGTTGAAGTGGCTGAGCTATTCCCAATCACCGGCAGTAGATAGCGGCGACCGGTCAGTAGCCAAGCTGTGCAAGGCAATGATCACAGAGGAAACGGGATAAGGCGGGAAAAAGAGGGAAAACGCGGGATTTTCTCAATGAAATCAGGGCTCTAAGCCCTGCCTAGGTCCACTCCGATGGACACGTTAGCGGCATCGATCTGGCCGAGCGCGGCGGCGGTTTCAGAGCGAACCTGTCCAGGGCGGTTCGGCTCCACTCGTGGCGGCCACTGAGGCAGCTCAATCCCCCTCTGTACGGCGCGCTGGAAGGCCGCGAAGTCCGCAGCTCCCTCAGCCGACCGACATGCCAGCAGGCCGCCCACCCGGAAGAGCTGAACATGTCCGCTTTGGACACCTTCCGTCCCACTGATCGGCTGCTGAAACATGTCCGTAAATCCCCCTTCAAGCCGGCTTTTCGCCGCTGTGGATAACCGGCGCAGTTGCCGCTCCGGATTCCGCCCCGAAGAGGTCATTTTGCGACCGTTTCCGCCATTCCACCAGGCAGCGTCGATAAATCTGGTGCACCCGGACATAGCTGATGCCGAACTCGCGGGCCAGCTCGTGCGCGTTGCCGCGCTCCATGCGGCGGAAGATCTCCCAATCACGCTTTGACAGCCGGAACGACTGATCGCCCACGATGTAGATGTTCTGGCCCTTCCAGTGCTCGGCCAGCCAGTCGGCGAGGTGGTTGCCAACGTCGATGGCCTGCTCTTCCGCGACGCCATGCTTCTTCATCAGCTGGACGGCGGCCTGCTCCGCGACATCCGCGAGCAGCTCGTGCCGGCGCGCCTCGGCTGGCGTGTCAGTGAGGTTCATTTCCGCACTCCTTTCCTGTCCTGCTCGACGCCGAGCGCCTGGGTGATCTTGTAGAGGTCGCGCGGCGTGCACCATTCGAAGAACTTCGGTGCCTGGTCGCCGAGCATCTGCTTCGCAATGCCGTCCGCGTACGTGTCCGGCAGCTTGCCCAGGCTGATGAGCTGGGCCCGGATGCGGCGCACCATAGGCGCGGCAGCAGGTGACGGCGTAGGGCGCGAGGGGCGACGCGTCGTCTGCACTGGCTTGGAGACGCCCGTACGCGCCAGTTGCCCCTGCAGATGAGCGATGTACTTCGCACGCTGTGCCATGTTCATGTCGCCGCTGCTGTAGACGCCAGTGACCTGGTGCTTCACGGTCTCGGCGTCTTCGCCCAGCAGGCCCAGCTGGCGTTGCATGGCGTGGATGCGCTTCAGATCTGCGGCGCGTGCGTGATCAGCCATGCTGCTCCTCCTCAGCAACTTCGAAAAGCGCATGAAAGCGCGCCGGTGCATAGACGTGAGGGCTCAGGGTGTTGCCCTCGTTAAAAACGATCCACGAGCCCGGCAGCAGCGCCTGGAAGCCTCTGTCCATGCTGTGCACGCCCCAGCGTTCATCGCCCGCGCGCGTGCGCAGGGGATCGCGCACCTCGACTTCGGATGCGTCACCAGGCTGATGCCACTGCACTGCCATGAACTCTTGAGGACGCGAGCGGACTTTGAGCATCAGTTCACCAGCGAAGTGAAGAGACTGCGCTGCCGCTGCGCGTCGGCCTCGCTGCGAAAGCAACTCGGACAGAGGTGCGCGTTGGGCCCGGTTTGATGAGCGTGCGCTGCACACAGAGGCGTGTCGCAGGTGCCGCTGGGACGACGGCCGTCAACGCCATCGCACAAGTAGCCGCCCGGAGCCAGGCATCGCTCTTCCGCGCCGCTGATCACTACGAAAGCGCAGCACGGTTCAGGGAGCTTGCTGCCCCTCATGTGCACGATTCCGAATTTGAGACGGTAGAACGGCATTACTGATCGCATCCTTTGCCGACAGCGCCACGGTCATCACGGCCACCGAAATCACGCCAGTGCACCCAGCCTTGAGGGCAGTAGAAGCCCCACTCCCGAATTCGAGGCCCACGGATGAAGAGCGTCCAGCATGAAATAGGCGTGTCGTTGTATGGCTGGCTGGACACGAAATCGGCAATGGTCAGCAGCTCCACCCGATGCGGCGACTTCCACCAGCGAAAGACGATGTCGCCGCAGTAGCGCGCGAAGACGCCATGCGGCGTGTGCTCGCGGTACTCACCCGACAGCAACACCGAGATGTTGAAAAGCCAAGGATGGTCGTGCAAGGCACGGTCGTCGTCGGAGCGGAGAAACTCGTGAACAAAGATGTTCAGCAGCGGGTTGCTGGGCAGCAGCCGGTGGCGCTTCAGATACGGTCGCTCTTTGCCGCCGATCACCAGGTCTGGTTGTCGGTTGCTGGCCCACTTGAACAGGGCATTCCAAAGCCACTTCATGACGCTGCCTCCTGCTTCGCCCGGAGAACATTCACCAGGTTCCGGTAGCTGTTCTCACCCGGCTTGCCTTCAGCCGTAGCAATCCCCTCGATGGCCTGGGCGCACGCCTCGACATAGCGAACGTCATGCATCAGCGCGAAGCGCGTCGGCGAAGCGCGATAGCGGGCGTTGATGGTGCGTTGCGTTGCCTGCGGCACCAGTCGCCAGTGGCGGGAGCACATGAAGCGGCCCGTGTCCACCACGGCCTTGCATTCGACGGCGTCACACGGGCGACTCATGTGCTGGCTCCCCACTCAGTCCAGCCGTTGTCCTTGGCCCAAGACATCAGCGGCGTTGCATAGCCGTCGCGCACGCTGACGACACGAAAGCCAACAGCGGGATTGGCGTAGTACCCGATGTCGTGAGCGGCATTCATGATGATCGCTGTGCCCGTTGCGTCGGCCACGTCAAACGAGCACACGTCTTTCCATGCGCCGGCAGTGTTCACTTGCAGCTTGGCGGGCTTCTTCATGACGCGGCTCCTCCCAAAAGAAGTGGGCCAAGCCACCAGTTCCACAAACCGACCAGGCTGGTGATGGCGAAGAACACCTGCTGCCAGAACAGGCCGCGCAGCAGGTTGTGAGCTGCGAACAGCAGCCAGGCGACGTTGCTCACCAGGAAGCAGCCGAAGCCCAACGCGGGCGGGATCTGCATTGCCAGCAGCGCCGCTCCCAGGATGCCGAACACAGCACCGATCCACTGAAGAGAAGGCACGCGGTGTTGCTTCACTTCGTTCTCCAGATGCGGAAGTTCTGACCATCGACGGCGCGGCGAAGGAAAGTCAGGAACGTGAATTCATCGTCTTTCACGACGGAGTCGACGGTGCGGCGCACCGACAGCGGCAGCAGGTACGAGTCACCCACGGTCATCTTCATGAGAAGGCCGGAGATCTGCTCCCGAATGGCCGATGCCATGCAATTGCTAGGCAAGGGGACGTCTGACTCGAGTCGCACCTTCGAAAGATCGACAGCGGCGTTGCCAGCGCTGCCACCGCGATATGGACGACGCGGCTGGGCGACTGCCCGGCGGTCCATCTGTTCATGCTGGGCAAGCACGGGATGTCGGGCCTTCAGAACCGAGACGTGAATTTCCTCGGGTCCTTTCCTATAGAAGAACTCGCCGTCATCGCCTCGCTCGCGGATGAGCGCATTGCGGACAACGGCGTGACCGAGTTGCGTGTGAACGCCGCGCGCATCGACACCGAACTTCAACGCGATGTCTTCGACGCCCAGCTCCTCATCGGGATTGGCGGCAAAGAATTCCATGACCTTGAACGGCAGCGAGTCGTGGCGTGGCGCGTACGGCATCGGTGGTTTCTCCGAAGAAGAAAGGCCCCCACCGGCCGGGGCCGGCAGGGGAAAGACCAGGCGGGCCGGAGCCGCAACCTGATCAAGGAGGGATTCGTTCATGTTCATTGACCTCTCGTTGAAGCCCTCTTGTGAAAGGGCTTTAACGAGAGCCGGGCCACCCCGTTCTCTCGGCGTGTGCCCGACGCCCTAAAGGAAAAATCCACGTCGTCACACGCTGCGGCGGTTTTCGGCTCTTCCAAAACCGGGGCACTCACCGCTAATCCCCGCTGGCCGAACGCATCCCAGACCGGCCAGCCATGCGTTGCTCAAATGTCTGTAGGCCCGATCTGGATGCGCTGCTGGCCCTCGTTGCTCTCGGGTGCCCGCTTTTCGGCCTGCTGTGCCCGCCACTGCGTCAAAGACTTCGGGCAGCGGCTGCACACGCCGGTGCCGTCGTGTCGGTTCACTCCGAGCCAGCTGCAGCCGCCTGGGCATGCCTGGCTGTCGGTGCAGCTGCAGCTGATGCAGGTGGCCGTGCTCATACAGCTGCCACGTCCAGCGATATCGGGAAGTAGTGGCCCGAGGTGTCATCGCGCTTGTAGAAGCGGATGTAGGGCTTCGTGCTGGCAACGCGCATGCTGTCGCCGATGGCTTCCATCGCGCGCTGCCAGCGCTCGTCGGTGATCTGCAGGCTGCGCAGGCGAAGCACGCGGCCGGTGTTGATCTGGCCCTGCTTGTCCACCTGGAAGGCATCGTTGATCAGCACCTTGATGTTGTCGTTGCTTCCCTTGCTCCAGGTCTTCACGCATTCGTCGATCAACGCCTTCGCCGCCTGCAGGCGCTCGTCGAACGTGATGGTGTCCTGCATCTGGCGCACGATGCGGTACCGGCCATCGAAGGTGTGCAGCGTCACGTTGCCTTTGCTGCCGCCGGCCTTGGCGTCGTACTCGGCCAGGCTGCGCTCGATGAACTCGTTGACGTGGTTCATCGCAGTGGTCTTGAACGCCATCAGATCTGCGCTGACTTGCTCGGCCATGTCGCAGAGCTGGCGCACGACGCTGTCGCGGTCCTTGTCCACGGGCTTGACCTTGCTGGTCGGAATCAGAGCGCCCTTGGCGTCTTCCATGTAGCCCGAGGGAACGGTCTTCTTTTCATTCATGTGATTTCTCCGGTAAAAGCTTTTCAGCGACTGAGGCCGACTTGTTGGTAGAGGTCGATGGCGAATGCGCCACGCATGCGGCACACCTGATCAACGGTGGATTGAGAGCGTTCGAGGAGGAAGCGGCAGGTGTCTTCCAGCTCCTTCGCGTTCGCGGCCATGTAGTAGCCGCTGCCGGGGTGCGCGCAGATGTGGTGTCCGTCGTTGCGCAGATCTGTGATCAGCTCGCGCACCTTGCGCTCGTGCGCCTCGGTCACCAGCACAGTGTTGAGGATTCGCCCAACCAGGTCGCGCATGTGCACGCCGTTCTCACGGCCGACATGGCGCTGCAGGGCTTCCAGGACGTGGTCCTTGCGGATGTCAACTTTGCTCGTGTCGATCATGGGAGACCTTTCAGTGAAGCGGTGACGAAGGCGTGCCATCGCGGCTGGCCGCGCGATTTGCGGCCTCGACGATCAACACGAGGGAAGCCTTGACCAGGTTCTCCGACGCCGCCTGCGCGAAAACAATGTCGAGAGCGGCGTTGGCGTACACACTCAGGAGTGCGTTCAGCACGATGTCTGGGTGTGACTCAGGGTTGACGCGATTGCACGCATCGATCAGTTCCGAGATGAGCGCTTCGATCTGCAGTGCGCGATCCTGAAGCTCTTTGGGCAGGCCCACGCGGGCCTCTTCGAACGATGGCTTGTTCAGCATGTCGAACCTTTCTGAATGGGTTCGCCGCGCTTGATGGCGTCGAGCTGTTCCCGGATATGCGGCGGCACGCCGAGCTTTCGCTCGACGACTTCGGTGACTTGCCGGGGCGGCGTGGCCGCACCTGTCTCTCGCCGGTTGCGTCGCTGCTCTTCCATCGCAGCCTCTTCGGCTGCCTCGGCCCTGTCGGCGGTACCGACCAACACCGTGTAGAGGTAGGCATGCGAGTCCAGGGGCAGCGTCAGCTTCCCGGCCGCAGCCTTCTCCAGCATCGTCTCGAAACCAGCGCGCCAGCTGTCACGCGGCGTCGGCCAGTCACGGCCGCGATGCGTGATGGCTTCGCGCTGCATGTCGGGCACGAGCTGCGCCACCAGCTTCGCCATGCGATCCGGGCTCAGCCGGTTCTTGGCCGGCCGGAACAGCGCGACGTAGCGCATCACGAGCGCGCCGAGCGGCAGGCTGAGCTGCAGCAGATCGAACGTGGCCCGCCGCAGCGCCTCGTTGGCCATCGCCACATCGAGGTTCATCTCCGCGCCGCAGGAAGGGCATTGCAGGTGGCTCATGCCGCCATCCTTTCCGGCCGCTGGACGATGCCTGGCAGCACCAGGCAGTCGTCTGTGACGGAGAACGTCGGAACGCGCTCGCCGCGATGCGACTCGGGTGCGCGTTGCAGCACGAAACCGCCATTCACAAGCGCTTGAAGCATGCGTTCCACCTCTTCCAGGGTGAACGTCGGTGCCCAGAGCAGCGTGAGGCGGCGTGCGGTCCACCAGTCAGGCTGGTGAAGCATCGAGAGCCATAGCATGCGGTGGTCTTGAGCGATGGCGTTGCCCCGGTTCATTGCCCACCTCCGCACATGGTCGAGCCGACCAGCATCCCCTGCAGGTGGGCGGATTCGAGCGCGGCGTCCCACCGGGCGAACCACACCATCCCCAGCACCGTGTTGACGGCCAGCACCAACACGATGGCAAGCGCGATGAGCCAGGGCCGTGCGCGTGCCAGCAGCGAATGACCGCCCAGGTAGACCACGGGCGCAGGAGCCCACGCCGGCTTCTTGACGAGACGAACAGTCATGACGCGTCCCTCCGGTTCGGGCAGGTCTTGCACGCTTGGAAGAGGCGACTGCGCAGCGCGTTGGTGAACACCAGAGGGCGCTGCTGGTTGTCCAGGCAGTCGCGCTTGCTCAACTCTCCCAGTACCGGGCAGCGCACCGTCTCGGCCATGAACTGACCGCGAATGCGGTCTGCCATCGTTGCGACGTTACCGAGGTAACGATCCTTGAGCAGGTTGTTCACAACCGCTGCGCTGACGCCAAGCTCCTCGGCCGCGCGCGTCTGCGTGCCCAGGCGCCTCACAGCAGCTTCGAGCGCCGCCTTCACTTCGGCCGGCAGGGCGACCGGCACCTTCGGGTTATTCGTCGATGCCATCGCACACCTCCTGCGCTGTCTGAAGTTCGGCGAACGTGCCCGTGTTACGGTCGAACACGCACTTACGGCGCGTGATGGCGGGCGCATGAGGGCCGGTGTTGCGTGCCAGCTTGTAGCGACCCGGAACGCCCGGCTTTGACGGCCTGGTCAGCGCGAGATACCCGGCGCGTGCCAGAGCAAGGACATAGCCTTTTGCTGTCTCGGGCTTGATCACCATCGGGGCAATCGACGCGTTGCGCACGATGTCCAGATAGTCGAAATCACGCAGAACCTTCATGGCGCGCCACATGGCTGTCGTCGCGAGGCCTTGAGTCACTTCCTGACCATGCTTGTCCAAGCGCGGAGCAACAATGGCGCGGTGGACCAGGAGGAGCTTGAGTGGCTTGCCGTAGGTCTTCGGGCCACTCGGCTGGCCGCCGACGCGCTGGAGATAGCCAGCCATCTCCAGCACGCGCGCGTAGTCTTGCAGCATCGTCCAAGACACCATCGGAAAGACGGTGTCCTGCAGCTCCAGCTTGGTGAAGGGCTTTCCCTTCGGCCATGCGAGGATCGCTGCCCAGATCCGCTCACGCGGCGTCTGCAACGACCGCATCTCAACTTCAATGGGCTTGCGCGGCATTGCCACCTCCCATTTCCTGCAGCTCACGCCGTTCCTCAAAGAGTTCGCGAGTCAGCTGTGCCATCACCAGATCACCGAGCCGGAACGTGCCGACAAATGCCTTCGGACTGAAGAGAAGTACTTCGCCGGTGTTCACGTCGAGGTGGACCGCGACGTTCAGCTTGCGTCCGAGCGCTTCGCCCCGGATCGTGCAGAGCTGCACGCGTCCGGACGGCGAGACTTCGACGTGTGCCGTGGGGTAGACGAGCAGGTCTTGCTTGCCGTGCAGCGTCGTGATCATCGACGTGCCCCCTTGGCGACCATTGCCACCGTGACCTTGTCCGTGCCCGCGCGCTTGGCGGCTTCCTTCAGGCGTTCCACCTCCGTGGTGATGCGGCGAGCAACACCGCCGGTGGCCGCGATCAGCGCCTGATTCACCTCGGCATCCCACTGCAGCTGGGGTGCGTAGTGCTTCGCCAGCAACTCGGCGTCTTCGGCGTCGCAGGGCATCGCCCTGACCCAAGTGAGCACACGGTCGTGAAAGCGCTCGTGGCGTGAGAGCAGCTTCTGCTGCAGGCGCTCTTCGCCGATCATGAAGATCGGTGTTGCGCACTGGTCGTGGATCGCGCGGATGTAGTCGATGCACGCCTTCTCGGCGATGTGGTCAACCTCGTCGATCACAAGGGGCCGGTCACCGGTCTGCATGAGGCGCTCGCAAGTCGCTTCGAACATCTGGGCGACGGACCATGAGGTCTTGAAGCGCACATCCAGCTCGGCGAGGATGAGCTGCGCCATCGTCTTCGTGGTGTCGAACATGCGCATCTGCACGAAGTAGGCATTGGCCCCGAGGGGATGGGCGAGGTACATTGCCGCTTGCGTCTTGCCGAGGCCGGGCGGGCCGGAGAGCACCGCCATGCGCGGCATCTGGGACGTTGCAGACTGGATCTGCTTCATCGCCGTCAATGCGAGCGCCACATTGGTGATCTTCGCCACCCCCATGCCCGCAATTTGCTGATCGAAAACCTTTGCCATAAACTACCTTTCGTTGATTACCTGATCGACACCCGCCCGCCTGTTGCGTTGCTGCGCCCAGGCGGGCACTTTTTTTCAACCTGCTTCCGCGAGCGGGTCCGCTCCTCCCTGCATCGCATCCCACGCATCGAACTCGTTGCTGCCTTCGTAGTGGCGCAGCCACTCCACGTCGCGCTGGCCGAGCTGCTCGCCGGCCTGATGGCGAGCGCTTAGGCGAACCCAGGCGCTGTAGCGCTGACGCGGGGTATCCAGTCGGTGCACAGGCGCGGCTTCGGCCTGCTCGGCGAAGGCGGCGCGCGCGGCTTCGCGCTTCGTGAGGGTTGCGCTGTCGTCGGTCGATGCGAGGAAGCTCTGCACGGCCGGCGTGACTTCTTCGACCACACGAGGCGCGATGCGCGTGACGTTGCTCGCCTGGTCAACCGCGGCGTCCTGCCGTTCGGAATAGATCGCGGCAACAGCCTTGTCGGCGAGCCCGGCGCGGCCGGCCTTGCGCATGGCATTGACCTGCGGCGTGATCGTGGTGCGCTCGATGTGGCGCGCCTTAGCGGCCAGCTCGGCGCGGCCGATGCCAAGGCGCGTGTGATCGACGGCCTGGCAGATGTAGGTGCCGTCCACCGCGAAGACGTGAAGCGTGCCCAGATCTGCCTCGTCCTGGCGGCAGTACACCTGCTCGCCCATGACGGCCGCAAGCTCAGGTGCTGCGAACCAGGCATTGCCCAGGCTGATGCCGCGCTTGAGGACCGTGCGGCTGCCGTTGCCGGCCACGGACATCATGAACAGGTCCAACGCGCGCTCGGGCACCTGCACCGTGTGCGTGGTGTTGCGTGCGGCCATCTCGTCAGGACTGCAACCCAGCTCGCTGTGAACGCGGCCGTGGTACTCGTCCAGCCATCCGTTGATCACGCCTTGCAGCTGCTCGGGTGTCATGCGCAGCTCGACCGCGCCGTCGCCGAACCGCTGGGCGAAGCTCTTGGCTGATTCGATGGCCTTGCGCTGCGTGATATCGCGGCCGACGAAGCCCTGCAGCATCGGGAACAAGTCATGCAGCAGCGTGCCGAGGAAACGCTCAATAAAGGGCTTTTGATCCGGGCTGAAAGGCGTGCAGAGGGCGTGCTCGATCTTGAGAGCCTGCAGGCCGAAATCGAAGTCGATGGCGGTGTAGTCCTTGCCGTTGTCGGTCTTCACGCGCTGCGGCTTGCCCCATGCCAGCATGGCCCGGCGCGTGACGGCCTTGACCGCGTTTGCGCTGCTGGTGCGGGACACCAGCACCTGGGCCCGGCGGGTGAACACGTCGATCACAGCCACCAGGGCGTGCCTGCGGATCTCGCCGGTTTCACCGTCATGCAGGCCGAAGGCAATCTCCGTGCGCTGCTGGGCGTCGGCGATGGTCGAGTCGAGCTGCCATTCCTGGTTGACGTGCAGGATGTGCTCGCTGCGCGAGCCGAATGCCGGCATGTACTTGTTGCGCCAGCCGTCCGGGTTCTTCAGCTTGAGCAGCGCGACCTTGTTGCCTGACCTGTATTCCTGCATCCAGGCGCGCAGCGTGCGCTCGGCCGGCACCAGGTGTGCTTTGTCGATCTTCCCCAACTCTACTGTCATCACCCGACCCATCTGCCGGGCAGTAGGTTCCAGCATCTCGGACATGACTGCCACGAACACATCGTGCAAATCCTTGTCCTGGGACAGCAGGCCCTGCCCCTTGTCTTTGCGTGGCTTGCGTTCCAACAGCGCTTCCACGCCATTGATGCGCCATGCGCGGAACCACTTGTCGAGGGTCTTTGCTGGGAGTTGGGGATATGCGGCCAGCGTGCCGGCCAGCGCCTCGATTTCGCCGCGCGCCCACAGCGCGCAGAACTCGGTGATGGCAGGCCAGACAGCGCCGCCGCGTGCGCGGTGATAGGACTCGAAGCGCTGGAACAGATCGAGGCGCGGGTTCTGCGCCGGGTCGAAGCCGCCGGAGCGCTCCAGCTGCTGCCCATAGCGGGCCATCGCGCTTGCGCAGGCCTGCGTCTGTTCAGCCTGGCTGGCCGCTGCGCCTGCCTCTATGGCGGCGGCAATCGGCTTCATCCTCGCGACAGCTTGCGCGGCCAGTGCCTGCTGCACGCCCTGCGGCAGCTCGGTACTCAGGTACTCGAGACCACCGCCACGGCCGGAGCGGGTGCGGCTGGTGATAGAGGAACGCTGGAGAAACTCCCGGCAGCGGGGAACGCTGGTGGGCATGCCAGGCAGGCCGGTGAGCTGGGGAACGGTAAGCCACGTCATGCGCGCGCTCCCGTCTGGATCTTGCCGCTCCGCGTGACCCGGACATTGCGGGTCTGGCGCTTTGCGCGCTCACGGGATGTCAGGTATCGGCTGGGCCAGATATTCTTGGCCTCTTCACCCAGCGCCTTGGCGACGATCTGCTCAGCAGCCCACCAATGAGTTGTAAGAACACGTTGGAAATGTGAATACCCGTTACTCAGGGCGAGCTGGCGGAGCGACAGCCCTTTCTTTTCCAGAGCAGCCTTCACGTCGGCTGGATGCCAATCGTGTGAGACCATACCTTTTTGTGTGTCCATAGCCATGATTATGAACACATAAATGTGTGGCTGCAAGCTACGGATAAACACTTATATGTGAATTGCTTGCGCTTTTCTACCTTTTTGTGGCTGGAAACCTTTCTCCTGATTGACGGGGTATTGCGCGACCGATCTAATTGTGTTCATGGACACACAAAAACGAGGCAGTACCGCACATGAAGATGTGCAGGCGAGTACTGCCATCGCCACTGATGACAATCAGAAGGCAGCGCGCTATGCGGCTGACTTCTCCGACCGCGTGCGTACGCTGCGAGGTGCCATCAGTCGGCAGGACTTCGCGCTGAAGCTGGGCATCCACGCCAACACGGTGGGCAAATTCGAGCGCGGTGAAACGATGCCTGATGCGTGGCTGATTCACCGCATGTGCCTGCTCGGCAAGCGGACGGCGCAGTGGTTGATCACCGGTCAGCCAGCCGCCACTGACATGCCGGACAAGAGCCTCCACGCCGTGGAGTCATCCGAGTTCGTCTGGGTGCCGTTATTCGACATACAGGCGGCAGCTGGTGACGGCGCATTCAATGACCTGGAGAGAGTGACCGCGATGCGGCCGTTCGACATCGGGTTTATTCGCGGCGAACTGGGCATTCCGCACAACGAGATAGCGATGTGTCAGATCATCGGGAACAGTGCTTCACCGCGCCTGAATTCCAGAGACAGCGTGTTGCTTGATCGGCGAGATCGGGAAGTGCACACCGAAGGCATGCATATCGTTCGGCTGGACGGCGCGCTACTGGCGAAGCGCCTGCAGCGCATGCCCGGCCGGAAGCTTTTGGTCAGCAGTACAAACGAGGAGTACTCGCCGTTCGAGATCTCGGGCTCCGATGATCACGACCGCGACTTTGCAGTCATCGGCCGCGTGCGCTGGGGCGGCGTCATTTTTCAGTGAGGGAACTATGAAGCTGGTATTTGCGTTTGCTCTCGCCGCTGTTTCTTTCGCGGCCACAGCTACTACTGAGCAGGATGCGCGTGGCGCTTTGCAGAAAGCCTGCCCCGGTCTCGCGACCTATGCATCCGACCTGACCGTTTCAAGTGCCGCCAAGCAGCCGGCCAGCCTGACCGATCAACGCGAGAAGGGCTGGCGCGATGTCTACTCTTTCAAGGTGCGTGTAAACCCCGCTGCGTCAGGACGTCTCTTGACGGAATATCGTGCTCAAGGTCAGACGTGCACGTTCGACGTTGAGGCCAGCAAGGTCGCCACCGTCGCGGTGGCGAAATCAGCGTGTCTGTCGGTCTGCCGGGACAAGCAGTTCACCGCCGGTATGTCCGGTTATCTCGGTACAGACGGCACGGAGTTCGTGAGCAAGTAAGGCATTTCCAACGGGGGGAAAATGAGCAAACCACCATCGAAGCCGCCAGCATCGCAGCCGGTCAAAGGTCCGCAGCCGCGCAGAGGCACGGGAATGGACGGCGCATATGTGCCAAGCATTCCAAGCAAAGGCGGGCGTGAAACTGGCGCGACCGACGTGCGCAACCAGCCCACCGTCTCCTTCACTCGGCCACCGCCGGCGCCTCCGAAAAAATGAGCGATCCGGACGAAGCCCCGCCACAAGCGCTGGGCGACTCGATGCCACCGAAGCAATGGGAGATCGTCTGGAAGTGCATGGTGTCCGCGCTCTACCATCAGAAGCGCGAGCGCTTTCTCGATGGCATGGACCGTTTCGCGAAGTTCGTAGGCATCGTGGCCGGCGCTGCAGTTTTCGCCAAGCTGACCGAGCACCCGTTGTTGGGTGCATGGTTCGCTGGTATCTTCACGATCATCACCGCAGCGTCGCTGGCCTATGATCCGGCGTCGAAGGCGCGTCGGCACGCTGAGCTGGCTCGCGACTTCAAGCGCCTCCAGTCGGAGGTTGTCAGAAAAGGTGAGCTGTCGGCAAGGGATCTCCGGCACTACGAAGCAGAGACTCTCATCCTGGAGTCTGGTGAGCCTGCGGCCTTGAGCGCGCTGGTTACGCATTGCCACAATGAGCTGACGACGGCTCTCGGGCAGGATGTACAACCGCTGCCTTTGTGGCAATGGTTGTCCATGCACTTCATCGACTTCGATCAATCTCGCAAGCCGGCTCCTCAGTAAAGCTCTTTACTAGTCCCCCTCGCGCGTGCGCGGCATCCTGCCCTGCATGCGTGAAGACATTCTTCTCTCCCCACATTTCCACCTCTCGGAACTGACTTTTTCCGAGAAGGCCGCGCGCTTGGGCATCCGCAACGAGCCCAATGGCGCCCAGCTCGAAAACCTGCGTCGCCTGGCGCAGGTGCTGGAGGTCGTGCGCTCGAACCTGGTCGGCAACCCGATCCTGGTCTCCAGCGGCTTCCGCAATCCGCAGACGAACGCTGCCGTCGGCGGAGCGCGCTTCAGCGCTCACCTCGATGGCCGTGCGGCCGACTTCATCTGCCCTGGCTTCGGCTCACCCAAGGCGATCTGCCAGCAGCTCGTTACGAACGGCGTGGTGTTCGACCAGCTGATCTACGAAGGCACATGGGTGCACATCGGAATTCCGGTTCTCGGTGAGCGGCCGCGCCAGCAAGTCCTGACTGCGATCTTCGAGCGCGGCAAGGAAACCACCTATCTCAAAGGCATCTGCTGAGGAGCACTCTATGGCAGTAGGACGTTCTGGTTTGATCGCTGCAGCGCTTGCTGCGGGGTGTGCATCAGCGCTCGGCGGTGGATTCAACATGTCGGTGCTGGACAAAGCCGCACCACCGCAAGTGGTGCAGGTCATCCCGGCGAGGAAGCGACGCGTTGGTCCGTCTGACCCCTGGACGCAGAGCACGTATCGACGTGCGGGCTACGGCTGGACAAACGCCCACGCGAAGCGCGTAGCGAAGAAAAAGCGCAACCGGGCGCGGCATCGCGCCGCATCGAAGGGCTGAGATGCACGCGTTCACGCCCGGACCCTTCCCGCTCATCTTCTGGATCTCGGCCATCGTGCTCGGGCTTGCCTGTCTGAGCGCGGTCATCTGCGCTCGCTTCTTCGGCGGGCCTGGCGCGCTCGGCGTCATGTTCCTGAGCATTGCGATTGCTGTGATTGCAGCCGTCGTGTCCATCGTTTCAGGAGGTGCCTGGTGGTTCCTCGTCTGATCCCCGAATGGCGCAAGGCCTGGCGCTTCAGCAGCGTTCGCGCAGCTGCGCTGCTGGCCGTGCTGTCGATGGCGCAAGCAGAGCTGCTGCCGTACCTGCAGCCGCTGCTGCCCGCGAAGGTGTGGCCGTGGGTCACTGCCGGCGTCGCGCTGCTCATCATCGTCCTGCGCGTCATCGCGCAGCCGAAGCTCGAAGAAGAGCGCCGGAGGGAGCAATGACTGCCGCCCGCCTGCTCTTGATCGCAGCTGCTGCAGCTGGGATTGCTTTCGGTGGCTATCGCTTCGGCGTACGCACCGAGGGCAATGCCTGGCGCGCGCAGCAGCTGGAGGTTGAGCGCCTCGCCAATCAGGCGCGCGTGCGCAACGAAAAGACTGCGGCCGACGCTCGTGTCAACGCCGCCCAGGAAAAAGCCGATCAGGAGCAACGCTATGCGGATCTCAATGACCGTTTTAAGAAACTGCGCGGCAAGGTGCCGCTCGTGGTGGCGAAACCTTCGAAGCCCGCTGACCCGAAGCCCACTGACGACGCCGACGCATCGCAGGGGCGCGTCATCGTATTTGTCGATCCTGATCCTTCTCTCAGCAACGCTGCTGTTTGGATGTGGAACAGCGCGCTTGCAGGCCGTGCAGACGTGCCCCCTGGTGCCTGCGGAGCTGATGGAGGAGGCGGAGAGCCCGACCCTTCTTGCGCCGAAGGCTCCGGCCTCACCCTCGGAGACGCCTGGGACAACCACGCCGTCAACGCCCAGATCTGCGCCCGCAACGCAGCCCGCCTCACGCGGCTCATTGGCTACCTGAAGAAGGTCAGCCCCCAATAACAAAAGGACAACATGGAATTCGACTATCGCGCGGCCGGCTTTTGGTTTGGCGTGCTCCAGTGGGTAACGCAAGGCCTTGTCGTGGTGTGGGTGTACCTGCGCACAAAAGACAAGGACAACCAGAAAGCTGTTGAAGCGCTGCAGACCACTCTATCGGCCTTCATCAAGGCTGCTGGCGAGGCCAATGAGGCGCAGAACGTTCGCTTGACCACCCTCGAAGAGAAGGTGACGCACATGCCAACCGACGAAGAAATCGCGCACCTCACCGGCGATGTCAGCACCGTCAAGGCTCAAGTGAATGGCATCGCGGCGCTACTCACACGAGTTGAACACCAAACACAACTGATTCACCAGCATTTGCTGAACCGAGCCAAATGAGCTTTCTAACCGCAGTCACCGAAGACCGCCGCCTCTCGCTGCTGCTCGTGCTGTGCGAGACGCCTGGCTACACCGCCAACGCGTTCCTGCTGCGCGACGCCATCGATCAGATCTATGGGCACAGCGCCAGTATTGACCAAGTGCGCACTGATATCGCCTGGCTGGCCGAGCAGGGGCTGGTGACGTCGCGCACAACCGGCGATGTCGTGCTTGCCTGCGCAACGCCGCGCGGAGTTGACGTGGCGGGCGGCCGTGCTCATGTGCCTGGCGTCAAGCGCCCGCTGCCTTGAAGGGGCTTTCAAATGCCCAGCAAAAGCACTTTCAAGCGCAAGCCTTCCCGCCCCAGCTCCATCACGCAGCTCGATCCGCGTGTCAAGGAAGCGGTGGATGAGGCCGTGCGTGATGGCCGGCTCACCATCGACCAGATTGTTCGCCTCATCGAAGAGCAAGGTGCGGAAGCTTCCCGCTCGGCCGTCGGGCGCTACGTCAAGAATGCGCGCGAGCGCATGGAGGATTACCGCCAGGCGCAGCAGATCGCCACCGTGTGGGTGAACAAGCTGGGCAAGGAACCCGAGGGCGACATCGGCCGCATGCTGCTGGAGATGCTGCGGGTCGTGGCCTTCAAGTCCATCGGCGACATGGAAGCCGCCAGCCCGGAAGACCTGATGTTCCTGGGGAAGGCGCTCAAAGACATTGCCGGAGCCGACAAGCTCGTGGTGGACCGCGAGGTCGTGGTGCGCAAGCTCATCGCGGCCGAGGCGGTGAAGGTCGCTGCAGAAGTCGCCACGACCGCGAAGAAGGCCGGCCTCTCCGATGACACCATCGACCTGATCAAGAAGCGCATCCTGGGCGTTGCTGACGCCAAGCCGAAGGGAGCCGCGTGAGCGAGATCATCACGCCCGAAATTCGGCAGCTCGGCGAGGGCATCAAGTACCCGTTCGAGAAGCGCAAGCCTATCGTCGATGACGATGGCAATGTCTTGCTGCCCTACCAGCAGCGCTGGATCGGTGACACCTCCAAGGTCAAGGTGGTCGAGAAGAGTCGCCGCATTGGGTTGTCGTGGGCCGAGGCCTGCGACTCCGTGCTTTGTGCGGCCGCAACCAACGGCATGGATGTCTGGTACATCGGCTACGTCAAGGACATGGCTATCGAGTTCATTCTCGACTGCGCGCAGTGGGCAGAACATTTCCAGAGCGTGGCCGAAGCCATCGAGATCTCGGAGGACGTATTCCTGGAAGGCGAAGAGAAGAAGAGCGTCTTCGCATTCAGCATCAAGTTCGCCAGCGGCAACCGCATCACCGCGCTCAGCTCGAAGCCCCGCAACCTGCGCGGCAAGCAAGGCCGTGTGATCCTGGACGAGGCTGCGTTCCATGAGCAGCAGGCCGAGATCCTGAAGGCCGCGATGGCGCTGCTGATCTGGGGCGGAGATCTGCGCATCATCAGCACGCACGACGGCGACGACAACCCATTCAACCAGCTCATCAAGGATGTACGCGCTGGGCGCTTCCCCTACAGCGTCCACCGCTTCACGTTCGATGAGGCGCTTTATGAAGGACTTTATCGCCGGATCTGCATGCGCACCGGCGACGAGTGGACCGAAGCAGGCCAAGTGAAGTGGGCGTCGGAGATCCGCGCGTTCTATGGCGATGACGCCGAGGAAGAGCTGGACTGCGTGCCGAAGCACGGCAGCGGCGCATTCCTCACCCGCGAGCTGATCGAGCGCTGCATGCGAAAAGGCTGGCCGGTGCTGCGCGATGCGCGCAAACCCGAGTTCACATTCCAGCCGGACCGCACGCGCCAGCTGACCATCCTGGACTGGTGTGAAGAACACTTGAAGCCCGAGCTGGACGCGCTGTCACGCTTCGACAACGTCACCAGCTTCCTCGGCGGTGACTTCGCGCGGATCGGCGACCTGACGTGCTTCGCGCCGCTGATCCAGTTCCGCGACCTGAAGCGCCGCGTGCCCTTCATCGTCGAACTGCGCGGCATGCCCTTTGCGCAGCAGCTGCAGATCCTCTGGTACGTTATCGACCGCCTACCGCGCTTCGTGGGCGCTGCGCTCGATGCTCGCGGCCTCGGCATGCAGATGGCCGAGCAGACCGCGCAGAAGTACGGTCAGACCCGCATTCTGATGATCCAGGCCACGCAGCCCTGGTATCTGGAAAACCTGCCGCCCTACAAGGCCGCATTCGAAGACGAACTGATCGCGCTGCCGATGGATGCCGATGTCCTTGCCGACCATCGCACGCCGCGCGTAATCAAGGGCATCCCGCAGATTCCCGAGCTGCGCACGGTCGATGCTGAGAAGAAGAAGCGCCACGGCGACACCTTCATTGCCGGCGCACTCGCCTGGCACGCAAGTCGAAGCCTCGAAGGCACATCCATCTATGAATACGAATCGGCGCTCAACGCTGATGCGGGCTGGCTCGATGGCGACGAAGAAGACGGCTTCGGTGCCGGCGCATTTTGACGGGACACGACATGAGCACCATCCTCGACCACCAAGGCAAACCGTTCCAGCGAGCGCAGCTGAGCCAGCCGCAGACGGCGCACATGGCTGCGCTGCATACCGAGTACGAAAACCATCCGAGCCGCGGCCTCACGCCGGCCAGGCTGGCGAGCATCCTGCAGCGCGCCGAACGCGGTGACCTGGTCGCGCAGCACGAGCTGTTCCAGGACATGGAAGAGAAGGACGCGCACCTCTTCAGTGAACTGCAGAAGCGCCGCCTTGCGCTGCAAACGCTTGATTGGGAAATCGTGCCGCCACGCGACGCGACACCCGAAGAGGAGAAGCTGACCGAGTACGTGCGCGATGCCATCGGCGCGTTGGCCGACATCGAGGATCTGATCTTCGACATGACCGACGCCATCGGTCATGGCTTTTCTGCCATTGAACTGGAGTGGCGGAACGTGGACGGCCAGCTGCTGCCGATGAAGGCCACGCATCGTCCGCAGTCCTGGTTCGCTGTCTCCACGCTTCCGGGTGCCAACCGCAACCAGTTGCTGCTTCGCAGCTTCAAAACGGCCGACGGTGAGCCGCTCTGGCCGTTCGGCTGGATCTTGCATCAGCATCGTGCGCGCAGCGGCTACTTGTCGCGCGCCGGGCTCTTCCGTGTGCTGGCCTGGCCGTTCCTCTTCAAGAACTACGCGGTGCGCGATCTGGCCGAGTTCCTGGAGATCTACGGCCTGCCGCTGCGACTGGGCACCTATCATCCATCGGCAACCGAGAAGGACAAGAGCACGCTGCTGCGCGCGGTTGTGAACCTTGGCCACGACGCGGCGGCGATCATGCCCGAAGGCATGAAGGTGGAATTCAAGGAGGCTGCAAAGGGCGAGGAAAGCCCGTTCAATTCGATGGTGAGCCTCATGGAGCGCTCGATGTCGAAGGCGATCCTAGGCGGCACGCTCACGAGCGGTGAAGGCGAGCACGGCACGCAGGCGCTTGGCGAGGTGCACAACGAAGTGCGCCATGACTTGAAGAAGGCCGATGCCCGCCAGCTCAGTGCAACGCTGACCGCCCAGCTCGTATATCCGATCCTGGCCGTGAACAAGGGCCTCACGGACATGCGCCGCTGCCCGCGTCTGGTGTTCGACACCCAAGAGCCGGAAGACATCAAGCTGTACGCGGACGCCGTTCCGAAGCTCGTCGAGGTCGGCATGCGCATCAAGCGCAGCTGGGCTCACGAGAAGCTCAAGATCCCGGAAGCGCAGGACGATGAGCCCGTGCTCTCCAAAGCACCCGCGCCGGCACCTGCAGCGGCTCCAGCTGCCGCCGCCCAGCACGCACGCATTGCGCGCCTGGCAACCCAGCCAACCGCGCCTGCGGACGAGCTGGACGAACTGGCCGGCGAGATGCTGGACGAGTGGGAAGAAACGCTGGGCGAACTGGTCGAGCCCATCGAGCAGGCGCTGGCGTCGGCCACCAGCTTCGAGGATTTCAGCCAGGCGCTGGAGTCCAGTCTGGCCGGCCTGGAGCCCGACCGCCTGGTCGAGCTGCTGGCGCGTGGCGCTTTCGCTGCCCGGATCTGGGGGCGGCTGAACGCGCCGAAGAAGGCGGCTGCCCAAAAATGAGGCACGAAACCGCCCGGAAACCCGCATCGGGCCGTGATTTGGCCCACCAAGCCCGGAAATCGGGCGTTTGGGCGCTTCCGGCCGTTTTGGCTACCACCCCACGTATTTTTTTGTTGCGCGGCGTTTCAATCGGTTGGAAATGCCTTGTCGGGCGCTTTTTTTGGGGGGGTACACCCCCCATCCGGGGTTGAGGCATGGCCGAAGTCCAGCTCAAGCCCCTTCCGCCGGCCGAAGCCATCGCCTATTTCAGGCAGAAAGGCTACCGGGTCGGCTTCGATTATCGGGATGTTTGGCAGCAGGAGCATCAGGCCGCGTTCACGGTCGCCAAGGCCATGCAGGTAGATCTGCTGGCGGAGATCCGCGCAGGCCTGGACGCCGCCCTGGCTGATGGCACGACTTTCGAGACCTTCCAGCAGGCGCTGCGCCCGCGCCTGGTGGCGCGCGGCTGGTGGGGTCGCCAGGAGATGGTGGACCCGGACGATGGCGAGAAGAAGCTTGTCCAGCTGGGCAGCCCGCGCCGCCTGCAGGTGATCTATGACACAAACCTCGCCACCGCGTACAGCGAGGGGCAGTGGGAGCGCGTCCAGCGCAACAAGCAGATCTTCCCGTTCCTGGAATATGTGAAGTCGGCGGCAGAGCATCCGCGCACCGAGCACCTCGCCTATGCAGGCCTCGTGCTGCCGGCGGACGATCCCTGGTGGCAGACGCACATGCCGATCAAGGACTACGGCTGCAAGTGCAGCGTGATCCAGCACACGCGCCGCATGCTGGACCGCGAGGGCCTCACCGTCGGCACGCCGCCGCCCGATGTGATGCGCACGGTCGTGAACAAACGCACCGGCGAAGAGATGCAGGTGCCGGCCGGCGTGAACCCTGCATTTCACTATCCACCAGGTGGCCGCGCCGCGTCACTCGGCAAGACGATGATGCAGAAGGCAGAGCTGCTGAACTCGCAGCTCGCCGCTCGGGCGCTGACACCAGGCACGACACGCTGGCTGCCGCTCGTTCAAGCCGAGTTCAGCCAGTACGTCGGCCGCTACGAGGCTGGCGAGCGCAAGCAGCTCGGATCTCGTCGTGTGGTCGGCGTGCTTTCGCCGGCCGTGCTGCAGTCGCTCGATGCGATGGGCCGAAAGCCCGAGAGCGCGGGTATCTCCGTGCAGCTGGCCGCGCTGTCCAAGTTGATCGGCCGGGCCCGCACCGCCGAGCGCCAGGCGCGCAATCCGAATGCGGCCGCAGTGGCGGCGCTGCCGACCATGCTGGCGCAAGCCGAAAGCGTGTGGTGGGACGAGGCGGACAGCGGTGCGCTGGTTTTCCTGGTGAACTCGCCGAACGATGCGCGACTGCTGAAAATCGCCGTGCGCACCGACTTCCAGGATCGGTCGGTCAAGACCAACGCGGTTCGTTCGATGATGTATGTGGACCGCAAGAGGCTGCAGACCAAAGGCTGGACTCGCCTGGATGGCGGAGGCAAGCGATGATGGGGGTGAACGTGCGCTGCGGCGAGACGCCTATCCGCTTATCGCGGCACTCTCGCATGCCGGCCGCACTCCGCAATCTCATGTTGCGGACGACCGGGGTGGACGACGATTTTCCCAGCCCTCGCAGCGCCCCTCAATCTTACTGCAATGGACTAAAGCTCTTTACTAGAGCGGTGCCGGGCATCGCGCGAGCATCGGGGCTTCTATGAAGCATACAGCCATTGCCCTCCTCGCAGCTGCGCTCACCTTGCAAGCGAATGCCGATGTGCATCTCGTGCCTGCAGGTGAGTTCTCTGGCCGCGACGGGCGTCCGCAGGAGACCAAGTCATGGAAGCTCACTGATGACCAGGGCCGTGCGCTCGCCGCACGCCTGAACGCTCGTCACGTCAAAACGCAGTTCCAGTTCGACTACGAGCACCAGACCATGCTGGCCGAGCAAAACGGTCAGCCCGCGCCCGCCAGTGGCTGGGCCCAGCGCTTCGAGTGGCGCGACGGCGACGGCCTCTATGCGGTCGGCGTGCAGTGGACCGAACGTGCGCTGCAGATGCTGAAGTCGGGCGAGTATCGCTACATCAGCCCGGTGCTGGTCTATCACAAGAAGACCGGCGAAGTCCTTGACGTGCTGAACGCGTCGCTGGTCGGCATCCCCAATCTCCTCGAACTCAATCCCGCTGCGCAAGAGCGCGTGGCGCGGCTCAACGCTTTCTTCACTCAACAGGAGTCAGACACCATGAACCCGATTCTCAAGGCGCTGCTGGCGGGCCTAGGCCTGGCCGACGCAGCGACTGAAGCCGAGGCCACCACGGCACTCTCGGCACTCAAGGCCAAGGCCGACCAGGTCGAAGGCCTGCAGGCCAAGGTGACCACCGCTGAAACCGAAGTCGCCCAGCTCAAGGCCAAGAGCACGAGCGAACCCGATCCCACGAAGTACGTGAGCATCGACAAGTTCAACACGCTGAACACCGAAGTGACTTCGCTGAAGGCGAAAGACTCGCAGCGCGAAGTGGACTCGCTCATCGAGCAGGCCAAGAACGACGGCAAGCTGACGCCCGCTGCCGAATCCGTCTGGCGCGATGTGGGCAAGGCCGACATCGCCCAGCTCAAGGCACTGATCGAAAAGACGCCGGCCAACCCGGCGCTCGCCGGCCAGTCGCAGACCGGTGGCAAGAACCCGCCCGAGCAGGGCGAGCAGACCGTCGCGGATCTGACCACGGCGGCCAACAAGTACATCGCGGAGCAAGCCGCCCTGGGCATCCAGGTCGATTCGGCTCAGGCGGTGAACCACGTCATGAAGCAACAACAGAAGGCGGCCTGACATGAACGTCATCCTCGAAAAAACCTTTGTCGCGGGCGCTGCCATTGCAGCCTGCACCATCGTCAAGCACGGCGCTGCCGATGACGCGGTGATTCCGGCGGCTGCCGCCACGGACTCGCTGCTCGGTGTCGCCTCGCGTGACTTCGATACCGCCATCGGCGAACGCATCGACATCATGACCCAGGGCGTCGCCAGCGTGAAGCTGGCCGGCACGGTCACCCGTGGCGGCCCCGTCACTTCCAACGCTGCAGGTTTGGGCGTGGCAGCTGCGCCCGCTGCAGGCTCCAACGTGCGCGTCATTGGCGTCGCCATGCAATCCGGCGTAGCCGGGGATGTGATCGACGTCCTGATCTCTCAGTCCGTGATGCAGGGCTGATCAACAGAAACAACCAGGAGAACGATCCATGAAGCGTCCCTATCCCGTCGATGCGCGCTTGACCGCCATCGCCCTCGCGTACCGCAATCCGGACATCGCGCTCATCGCCGATGACATCCTGCCGCGCACGCCCACTGATGCCGACTTCAAGTGGCTGAAGTACGACCTGGCACAGGGCTTCACCCTGCCGGACACCAAGGTCGGCCGCAAGTCGATGCCTGGCGAAGTCGAGTTCGTCGGTACCGAGCAGCAAAGCACCGTCGATGATCACGGTCTCGACGACATCGTCCCGAACACGGACATCGAAGACGACAACCAGAACGTCGATCCGCTGGGCAAGGCCACCATGTTCACGACGCAGCTGGTGCAGCTGGCGCGCGAGAAGCGGGTTGCCGACCTGGTGTTCAACACGGGCAGCTATCTGGCTGGCAACCAGGCCACGCTGTCTGGCACGTCGCAGTGGAGCGACTTCACCAACAGCAATCCGGTGGACGCAATCTTTGCAGCGCTGGATATCCCGGTGATGCGTCCGAACGTCGCCGGCTTCGGCCAAGCTACATGGACGAAGCTTCGTCAGCATCCCAAGCTCGTGCAGGCCATCAAGGGCACGAACCAGGCGACCGGTGCCATCACCCGCCAGGAGTTCTGCGACTTCTTCGAGATCGCGCAGATCCACATCGGTGCCGGCTTCATCAATACCGCCAAGAAGGGGCAGGCGGCTGCTATGTCGCGCTGCTGGGGCAAACATGCGGCCTTCATCTACCGCGACCGCGCAGCAGGCCCGCAAGCCGGCGTGACCTTCGGCTTCACCGCCGAAAAGGCCAAGCTGCAAGCCGTGGTGATCGACGAGCCGAAGCTCGGCGTGGACGGCTCCAAGCGCGTGCGTGTCTACGAACGCGTGAAGGAAGTCGTCACGGCCACCGAGCTGGGCTACTACTTCCAGAACGCCGTGGCCTGATCGGCCGGAAAGGTAAGAGGTTACACACATGGCTACCGCAGCACCGAAGACCTTCTCCGTGAAGGCCAAGACGCCCGTCGAGCACAGCGGCCAGCGCTATGAGCCTGGCAGCGACATCGGCGAGCTGACCGAGAAGCAGGCCGACGCGCTCGTCGATGTCGGCGCGGCCGAAGACAAGAAGGCCGAGAAGTAACACCTGCTGTCGCAATGGTGTTGATCGGTGCCGCGGCGCGACGCAGCTGCGGCACCGGGAGCCAGTCACCAGGCCGGGGCGTCAGGGCGCAAGCCCTCCCGGATCTGCAAGCCTCAGTTGACCACTGAGTTCTGCCCCCACCGAGTTGCGGGGGACAGACCTGAGTGATCCACCAACCACCATGAGCTACGCCACCGCCCTCGACCTGATCACCCGCTTCGACGCGGAAGAGATCGCCCAGCGCGCCGACCGCATCATGCCGCGTCGCGTGTTTGGTCCTCTGCTGACGGCCGTGGCATCGAGCGCCGACCTGTCGGATTACGACGTGGACGAAGTCGCGCAAGCGGGCGTTGCCATGATCCGTGTGCAGCGCGCCCTGGATGACGCACGCGATGCGATCAACAGCTACATCAGCTCGAAGTACTCGCTGCCCATTTTCCCGGTGCCTGCCATCCTGCAGCGCCTGGCATGCGATCTGGCGCGCTTCTACCTGTACGACGACACGGCCACCGAGCAGGTGAAAGACCGGCACACGGCTGCGATGAAGCTGCTGGACGACGTGCGCGCAGGCAAAGCGCAGCTCGGCGCTGATGCGGCCACCGGCGAGCAGCCGCCCAGCTCGGCCGGCGCGGAGCTGGTGAGCGGTGAGCGCGTCTGGCAGCGCGACCGCTCCAAAGGGTTCATCTGATGGTCGCCGCGACCACCGCCGTCATTGAAGGCGCAGTCGCCCTGCAACTGGGCATGCGCCGCATGCGCCAGTTGGGTGACAGCTCGCGCCCGATCTTCGATGCCATCGGCCAGTACGGCGAGAGCAGCACGCGGCTGCGCTTCAAGAAGGGTATCGGCCCGGATGGCGCACGCTGGAAGCCCAGCGCGCGTGCTTTGGCATCGGGCGGCCAGACTCTGGTCAACAAGGGCGCACACGGCGGCTTGCTGGGCAGCATCACCTATCGCGCAGACAACGAGTCCGCCGAGTGGGGCACGAACAAGATCTATGCGGCAATCCACCAGTTCGGCGGAACGATTCGTCCGCGAGCTGCGCGCAACCTTCGATTCCGGACGGCTGGCGGCGCATTCGTCAGCACCAAGCGCGTCGTGATGCCGGCGCGCCCGTTCCTCGGCCTGAACGACGAGGATCACCGCGAGATCCCACAGATCGTCGTGGACGTGGTGAAGGCTGCGGAAGCCGGCCGCATGGGTGGAGGCTTCGTCTGATGCTTGCCTTCCATGAAACCGCTTTACTGGACGCGTTGAAGAACCGTCCAGGTCTGAAGCTCTCGCTGCGGCATGTTGGCGCAATCCCGGACGTGCCAGACGAGAAGCTACTCGCGCAGTACCAAACTGACGCGCCCGCCATCTACCTGGCCGCGCCCAAGCTCGTCGTGGAAAACGACACGGCGAAGATCCGCGCCGTCCTGGTGATCATGGTGCGCAACGTCGGTGACCGCGACCAGGCACGCAAGGGCAATGCGAGGGAGCTGGGCATCGACCAGTACCTCACGCTGATCCTGCGAACGGTGAATGGCAAGTTCATCGGCGACACGAGCTGGTTCTGCAAGAGCGCCGAGTTCGCTGACGACAACCTGTTCGTGAAGCACGGCCTCACAGCGATGGAAGTTGCCATTGAATCCGGCGCAATTGAGCTGCCCTACGAAGCGCCGGCACCGGATATGCCGCTGGACGACTTCGAGCACTTCCATGCCGACATCGACATCGTGCCGCACACCCTCTCCGCGGAATACGGCAAGTGGCTTCAGCAGCCGCCCGACTACACGACCTCGCGCCCCGATGCGCAAGCCGATCTTTCACTTGCAGGAGGCTCCTGATGAGCACTGAAGAACGCGTTTTCATCAAGCCGGGCGTGATGCCCGACGGCACGCCCATGAAGGCGCGCAAGCCGATGGGTGGCTTTCTCGCCGACGAAGGCGAAGAGGTGATCCTGGACAGCCACTGGCGTCGCCGCCTGGCGGACAAGGACGTGGTGCTGGCCGAGAAGCCTGCCGAGTCCAAGTCTGGCAAGGCCCCCAAGTAACTACCGGAGCCAACCATGCCCGACAACATCACTTTCAACACGCTGCCGATCGACATCCGCACGCCTGGTCAGTACATCGAGATCGACAACAGCAAGGCGCTGCGCGGACTGCCGAACATGAACCGCCGCATGCTGTTCATCGGCAACAAGCTGGCAGCTGGCACGGCAGCCGGTGGTGCGCTGCAGCGCATCAACAGCGCAGCGGAAGCCGCGACGCTCTTCGGTCGCGGCAGTGTGCTGCACGAGATGCTCAAGTTCGCCCGCGATGCCAACAAGACCAGCGACATCTGGGCCATCGGCCTTGACGATCTGGGCGGCGGCGTTGCCCAGGTGCAGACCATCACTGTCACGGTGACGACCGCGCAGGCCGGCACCATTTCGCTGTACGTGAACGGCCAGAAGCTGTCGGTCGGTGTGTCTGCCGGTGACGCCGTGGCGACCATCGCCACCGCAATCGCGGCCGCGATCAACGCGTACCTCGATGGCCCCGTGACCGCTACCTCCGCCGCCGGCGTCGTGACAGTCACGGCTCGCCACAAGGGCCAGTTCACCGCCGACATCGATCTGCGCGTCAACTACTACTCTGACGAGAAGACGCCCACGGGCGTTACCCTGGTAGTGGCAGCCGGCGCTGCTGGCGCCGGCAACCCGGACGTTGCTACGGCACTCGCTGCCATCAACTCCGAGTCGTTCTACAGCATCGTGACGCCTTACAACGATGCAGCCAACCTCACGAAGCTGGAGACCGAGTTCAACAGCCGCTGGGGCGGAATGGACATGCGGACCGGTCATGTGTTCTACGGGTTCAAGGGAACGCAAGGCCAGATCACCACGCACGGCAGCGCGCGCAACAGCCCGCACAGCTCATTCATCGGCGTGAAGAACCCGCCGCAGGCACCCTACATCTGGGCGTCGGTGTTCGCCGCTGTCGTCGAGTTCAACGGTGCCATCGACCCGGCCCGGCCGTTCCAGACGGTGGCGCTGCCTGGACTGCTGCCGCCTGCTCAGGCGGACCGCTACACGCGTCTGGAGCGCGATCTGAACCTGCGCGACGGCTGCAGCACCTTTACCGTTGATCAAGGCGGAAACGTGCTCATCGAGCGCGTGGTCACGACCTACCAGGTCAACGCCTACGGTCTTGACGACGTGAGCTACCTTGACCTGGAAACGAAGTGGACCGTGGACTACATGCGCTTTGCGTTCCGCGCCGCCATCGCGTTCAACTTCCCGCGCCACAAGCTGGCAGACGACGGCACGAACTTCGCGCCGGGTCAGGCCGTGGCTACGCCCAGCACCATCAAGAGTGTGTTGCTGGCAACGGCCCGGCAACTCGAAGAGGTTGGCCTGCTGGAAAACTTTGCTCAGTTCAAGACCGACCTGATCGTGGTGCGCAGCACGAGTGACCGCAACCGCGTGAACGCGATTCTGCCGCCCGACGTGGTCAACCAGTTCCGCGTGTTCGCGGCGTCGGTGCAGTTCATCCTGTAAGGAGAAGAGATCATGTCCCAAGTCACCGGCAAGGTGGTTTTCACCATCAATGGCAAACGCCTTCGCAGCAAGGAAGGCGCGAAGCTCAACATGGGCGGTATCGCCCGCGATCCCGCCCTATCCGACAGCGGCGTAGATGGGTACACCGAGAAGTACGAGGTGCCGCAGGTGGATTGCACCATCAACCACACAGCGGACATCAGCCTCCAGGAGATCCAGAACTTCAAGGACGGCACCGGGACATTCGAGACCGACACCGGCCGGATCTTCACGTTGAAGGACGCCTGGTGCGCGAAGCCGCCCGAGATGACCAAGGGCGAAGTGACCCTGGTCTTCCAGGCGCGGGAGTGCCTGGAGGGCTGAGCGGATTCCACCCAACACGCGAGCCACCCGCTGCGGTGGCTTTCGTGCCTCTTGAAAACCGTTTTACAGGAGCTTGAACATGAGTCTCACCATTACCAAGAAGCTGCCCTTCAAGTGGAAGGTCGGCGGCAAAGAAGTCCAGGAAGTCGAAGTTCGCCCCGCCACGATGGCAGACGTTTGCGATGCCGAAGGCGAGGCCTCTGCAATGCAGATGAACAACTTCAACATCCAGATGGCGTGCCGTCAGGTCGTGCGAGCCGGCGATTTCACGGGCCCATTCGTCGCCTCGCATTTCAAGGAGCTGCGTGCAAACCAGTTCGGCGTGATCGTGAACGCGATGCGCGAGGCTGATCAGCTGGGGGAAGGTTAGTCCGCCGTCGGGCGGACTTCCACAAGAGCGTGATGCTGTTGTCGATGCGGTTGCACTGGAGCCGCGAGTCGATCATGGCATTGAGCCACGCTGAGTTTGAGTTCTACGTCACAGAAGTGCTGAAGCAAACCGAGCAAGACTAGCAATGAGCCAGTACAACGTCAGCGTCCTCGTCAATGGCAACATCGCCGGCTACCGCCGTGCGATGCAGGACGCTGAGCGCACGACGCGGAGCTTCTCCAGTCTGGCGCAGCGCGAGTTCGCAAAGATCCGCGAGTTCGCGCGCAGCACGCAGGGCCAGCTCGCCGGCCTCGGATTGTCTGTTGGTTTCACCCAGCTGCAGCGCAACGCGGCTCAGTTGCAGAAGACGCTCACGCAGGTACGGCTGACCGCCGGCATGAGCGCACGCGAGCAGCAAGAGGCATATCAGGCCATGTTCGACATGGTCAAGCGCAATGGCGGTGTCATCGAGGAGACCGTTGGCGGGTTCAACAGCCTGGTGCAGGCCGGCCTGAAGTTCAAGGAAGCAATGGCCGCCACCGAGGCGATCAACATGGCGCGCGCAGTGACCGGCGCGTCGGACTCCGTGCTCGCAAGTGCCTTGACCGTCGGTTCTGCGAATTACGGTTTCGACCTCGCCAAGGCGGGCGTCGCAACACAGATGCTCGACAAGATGGCCGTCGCCGGTCGCCTGGGCAACGCCGAACTGGAGAACCTGTCTAACATCTTCCCGCGCGTCGCGCAGCGCGCACAGAGCGCCGGGTTCTCCTTTGACAAGACACTCGCCTTCATCGAAGGCTTGTCGCAGATCGAGCGCCAGCCCGAGCGCCTGGCGACGCTGGCCGACTCGACGCTGCGCCTCTTCACCAACGCCAAGTATGCGAAGGATGCAGAGAAGGCAGTTGGCGTCAAGTTCTTCCAGGCGGACGGTAGCCGTCGCGACCCGCTCGCAATCCTGGAAGACATGCGCAAGAAGTACCAGGCGCTCACGACCGACGCTCAGCGCTTCCAATTCATCTCAAAGGGTTTTCAGAACACGGACCTCGACACGCAGCGTGGCATCCAGGCGCTGCTGTCGGGCCGGCAGCTCGACGACATCCGCGACTTCGAACGCCAGATCGCGTCGGCCGGCGGCACGCTTGCGCGAGATCTCGCCACCGCTACCGACAACGCGGTTGACCAGGCGTCACGGCTGAAGAACGTCCTCCGCGAAGCGGCCGAAGACTTCGCGCGGCCGCTGAACGACGCCTTCACTCGCGGCACGAAGTGGTTGCTCGACTCGAAAGGCGTCACGGGTGGGCAGCTGCTCGCCGGTGGAGCTGCGGGAGCGGCCGGTCTGTATGCGGCGAGTCGGCTCTTGCCTCCGATGCTACGCAGCGTCGCTGGCCGCTTCGGCGGCGTGGGTGCCGGGGTGGCGACGGGCAAGGCGCTCGAAGCCGCGGCTGGTGTTACGCCCGTGTATGTCACCAACTGGAGCGAGATGAGTGGCGGCGGAGGCGGAGGTCTACTAGGGACTGCTGGGGCTGCGGCCGGAGGCGCTGCGTCGGTGGGCTTCCTCGCCCGTATGCGCGGCTTGATTGGCGCTGGGGCGCTGGTAGGCAGCGCGCCCCTTGGCGTTACCGCCGGTGCAGGCGCTGGTGGCCTGGCCGCAATCGGTGCCGGGGTCGGCGCTGCCGGCCTCGCCGGCTACGGCGCAGGTAGCCTGCTTTACAAGGCCGTCGAAAACACCACCTTCGTTGAACGCATCGAGAAGATCCTCGCCGCGTTCGGCAACGAGAATGCGCAGCGCTCGGTGGCTATCAACGAGTCGCTGCGCAGCACGAAGGTCGGTGGTGAGATCACTGTGCGCGTGTTGTCCGATCCGAGCGTGCCCGTGCAGCACCAAGTCAAGCCGTTCAATGGAACGCGCATGTCGGCCGACGTCGGCCATTCCAACCAGGCAGCGGGCTACTGATGGCTTGGCGCGACGAACTTCACCAGACATCGTTCACCCGGAACGGGCAGAGCGTCCAGGCTCCTGGGGCCAGCTTCAGGGGTGTGCCATTCCACACGGTCGATGCTGAACTCGGCGTCGGCCGGCGCACTGTGGCGCACGAGTACCCGCAACGGGATGATCCATTTCCCGAAGATCTTGGCCGACGTGCACGCACCTGGAATGTCGAAGGCTACGTCATCGGTGACAACTTCCTGGCTGAACGCAACGCGCTCTGGGAAGCGCTGGAGACGGCCGGCCCCGGTGAGCTGATCCACCCGCTGTATGGCGTGCTGTGGGTGTCCGTTCAGGACGTGGCGCGAATCCGCACCACGGCGCGCGAAGGGGGCATCGCTCGCTTCACCATCACTTTCATCGAAGCTGGTGGGAATGAGCTGCCGAACGCTCTGCCCGATACGACGCAGCAGGTCGACACCGCCAGCCAGGCGGTGGACGATGCGGCTGGCGAGGCTTATTGCAGCGCGGCCGACGTGTCGGGCCCGCAGGTGCTGGCCGACACGCAAGCATCGAGCTTTGGGCAGGATCTTCAAGGCCTCTTGAAGACGGTGCGCCAGGTCACCAGCACAGAAGGTCTCGCAAATCTCGTGCGCAACGTCTCGCTGGTCAGTGGCGACCTCACCGCCTTGATTCGCACGCCGGTCAACTTGGTGCAGAACCTGCAGTCCCTGCAGCAGCAGTTGGTCGCGGCCGTGTCTCGGCCCCTTTCGGCCTTCGCTGAGTTCCGTGCCGTGTTCGGTGGCAACTCCCGGTCCAGCTCGTCTGCCTATGCGGGTGGCACTCGCTCGCGACTGTCGATGAACGAAAACGCCCGCGCAGATCTGCAGCGTCGCACTGCAATTTCGCAGCAAGCGCGCATGCTCACCATCGCCATCAGCGACGGTGCGGTGGAGACGGCCGACCAGGCGCTTGCGCTGCGCGATGCGCTGCTAGCCCAGATCGATTCGGAGCTGGAGACGACCGACCCCGATGTAGCCACGGCGCAGGCACTGAGCGCGCTGCGCACGGCCGTGACGCGTGATGTGTCGGTGCGCGCGGAACTGCTGCAGCAGCGGTCCACCTTCACCAGCCATGCGGTGCTGCCTGCCCTGGTGCTGGCGCATCGCGTCTACCAGGACGCCACCCGCGCCGACGAGCTCGTGACGCGCAATGCAGTCGCCAACCCCGCCTTCGTGCCGGCCGGCGAAGTGGAGATCCTGCTGTGACCGAAAACAATCGAGTCGAGCTGCTGGTGGACGGCCTGGCGTACGGCGGCTGGGAGCGTGTGGAGATCCAGCGCGGCATCGAGCAGATCGCGGGCGGCTTCATCCTGCAGCTCACGCAGCGCTGGCCTGGCGCCACCTTTCCTGCGCGCCTGCGCGAAGGACTGGCTTGCCAGGTGCGAATCGGCTCGGATGTGGTGATTACCGGCTACATCGACCAGTACGAGCCTGAGCTGACCGACACGAGCAGCTCGATCCGCGTGGAAGGCCGGGACAAGACCGGTGACCTGGTCGATTGCTCCGCCATCTACAAGGGGGGCCAGTGGCACGGCGTCAAGCTTGAACGAATCGTGCGCGACATCGTTGCACCGTTCGGCCTCAAGGTCGTGCTGCAGGACGGGCTCGATCAGGGCGAAGTCTTCAAGTCGTTCGCCCTGGAAGATGGTGAGAAGGCATTCGATGCCATTGACCGTGCCTGCCGCCTGCGCGCCGTGCTCTGCACCAGCACGCCGGCGGGCGAAGTGTTCCTCTGCAAGTCCGGTGACACGCATACCGGCGTAACGCTGGAGGAAGGCGTCAACGTCAAGCGCATCAGCGCCACCCACACCTGGAAGGACCGTTTTAGCCAGATCATCGTCAAGGGCCAGACAGCGGGTGACGATGAATCGTGGGGCGCGTCCACCGCGCACCTCAAGTCAGAGGCCAAGGATGCGGAGATCGATCGGTATCGACCGCTGGTAGTCATGGCCGAGCAAGGCGTGAGCAACTCGGCGCTGAAGGAGCGCGCGGAGTGGGAAGTGAATGTCCGCATGGGTCGAGGCAAGCGCGGCAAGGCGGTCGTCGTCGGCTGGCGCACTGGCAAGGACGGCATTCAGGGCTCACTGTGGTTGCCGAACACGCTGGTCAACGTGATCAGCCCACGGATGAACATGGACGCCGAAGTTCTCATCGTGGGCTGCGCTTACACGATCACCGAGCAAGGCACGTTCACCGAATTGACCTTCGCGCTGCCGGAAGCCTTCGAGCAGGTTGAAGGAGTTGGCCGCAGCAAGCTGGCCGGACGACTCAAGAACAAGGCGCATCGCAAGAAGAAGGATGAGGGCTTCACGGCCAGCTGGGAACGTGATCCCCCGAAGGGCAAGAAATGAGCGAAGAAACCAAAGCACTTCGCAGCCTCGGCAATCGCATGCGCCTATCCGTCGCGCGCGCTGTGCTCGATTTCGTGAACGACACGCTCAAGCTCCAGGCGGTGCAGATCCAGCTGCAGGAGGGCGTGGTACGTGACAAGGTCGAGCGCTTCCAGAACTACGGACTCACGTCTGTGCCGCTACCAGGCGCTGAAGCCGTCGCGGTCGCCGTCGGCGGAAGCACAGATCACTACCTGGTCATCGCCGTGGATGACCGCAACTATCGGCTCCAGGGACTGGAAGGCGGAGAGGTGGCGCTCTATGACGATCTTGGCCACAAGGTCCACCTCACGCGCAACGGCATCGTGATCGACGGGGCTGGGCATGCCGTGCTGATGCAGAACCTCACGAAGCTGCGCGTGGAGGCCAACATTGAAGCCACCGGCCAGATCAAGGATCTCTGCGACACCACGGGGAAGACGATGGCGTCGATGCGCACCGCCTACAACGGACACACGCACAACGAAACCGGCGGGGTGACCAACGGCCCCAACACGGCGATGTGAATAAAGCGCTTTAGATGACCCTTTGACGCCCACCCAACAGACTGCATCCAATGGACCTCGCCCTGACTTTCAACCCCGAGATCGGCATGCTGGACATCAGCCTGGCTGGTGCCGACCTGCTGGTGGAAGACACGCTTGCCACGGCCGTGATGCTGTCGCTCATGTGTGACCGCACTGCGCAGGCACACGAAGTGGAGCTGGGCGCAGATCGACGCGGCTGGTGGGCTGACGCCTACGCTGACAACGCGAGCGATATGTTCGGGTCGCGGCTCTGGTTGCTTGGCCGTTCGAAGCAACTGCCGGCAACCGTTCAGCGCGCACGCGCGTACATCGCCGAGGCACTGCAGTGGATGGTGGGTGACGGCCTGGTGCAATCGATGGATGTGACGGCCTTCATTCCCCGCTCAGGCTGGCTGTACGTGGACGCGATCCTCACGCTGCCCGCTGGCAGCCGTCGCTTTCGCTTCGAGTGGAACGACGAGTCACAGGCCTGGCGTCTTGCCGGTGAACGGTTCATCGAGGTGCAGTGATGCCGCTTGACCGCCCGACGCTTCCCCAGCTGATCGACCAAGGCGCTGCGGAGTTCGAATCACGCCTGCCTGGCGTGCTTGTGCGTGTGCGCAGGAGCCTGGTCGGCGTTCTCAATCGTGTGATCGCTGGTGGCCTCTCGGCCCTTTATCAGTTTGCTGAGCACCTGAACCGCCAAGTGTGGCCCGATCTCGCGGACGAGGAACATCTGGTCGATCACGGGGCGCGCTGGGGCAAGTATCGCAATCCAGCTGTTGCGGCAACAGGCACGGCACAGTTTGCTGGCTCCAACGCCGTTCTTATTCCGGCTGGCACCGTGCTGCTACGCGCCGATGGTGTCCGCTATCTGACGGACGCCGATGCAACCATTGCAGCCGGCACCGCGTCTGCGCCCATCACGGCGGAAACGGCAGGTCAGGCGGGAAGCGCCGGGCTGGGCACCGCGCTCCAGCTGGGCACGCCCATTCCTGGTGTGAACAGCGCGGCCGTGGCTTTGACTGCGATCTCTGGCGGAGCCGACATCGAAGACATAGAGGATTGGCGCGCCCGCATCCTCGCTCGCATTCGCAGCGCACCCCACGGCGGCAAAGCCGCAGACTATGAAGAGTGGGCGCTCGAAGTCCCTGGTGTGACCCGTGTATGGGTGAGCACGGGCCCCGCTGCTGGTACGGTGACGATCCGCTTCGCGCGCGACGACGACGCGAGCCCCATCCCTGACGCAGGCGAGGTCGCGGCGGTTCAAGCAGCCATTGATGCCGAGCGGCCGGTGACTGCTACTGCGAACGTCGTCGCACCCATTGCATCGCCTCTCAATTTCACCATCACGTTGACGCCGAACTCGCCTGCAGTTCAAGCCGCAGTCCGGGCCGAGCTGGAAGAGGTGATCCGACGTGAGGGTGAGCCAGGTGGCACCCTGTTGCTCAGTCACCTGCGCGAAGCCATCAGCATCGCTGCGGGTGAGACTGATCATGTTCTAACCTCGCCGTCGGCTAACGTCGTACACGGCACCGGACAACTGCCTGTCATGGGAGTGATCACATGGGTGTGATGTCCGAGCGCTGGCTGGCCGCACTACAGGCCCTTCTGCCGCCTGGCGATGCGCTTACTCGCGAGCCTGGCGCGAATCTCACGCGGCTGCTTGGGGCTGTGGCTGAACTGTTCGGGTTGACACACGAACAGCTCGAAGATCTGCGCGCCCAGTCATCAGACCCGCTGCAGGCCTCCGAGATGCTGGAGGACTGGGAGCGCCTGCTTGGCCTGCCCGACGACTGCATGGTGGGCGTGCCGCTCTCGCTGCTTGAGCGTCGCTCCATCGCTCTTCAACGGCTGACCGAGGTCGGCGGCCAGTCGCGCGCGTACTTCATTGACCTGGCTGCGCGCTTCGGCGAACCGGGCTGCACGATCACCGAGTTCCGGCCCATGAACTGCAACGACGACTGCAACGACGCGTTGTACAGCGAGGCCGACCGGTTCTTCTGGCGTGTCAACGTTCCTCACCCTGCGGCCAACGCGCGGCCCATGAACTGCAACGACGACTGCAACGATGCGCTGCAGTACTACACGCCCTCGCTGATCGAGTGCCCCATCACAGAGCGCAAGCCCGCGCACACCAACGTTCTTTTCGCTTACGCGCCCTAGGAGCTATCAAATGGATCGCATCTCAACTGCAACACGCGCAACCGATCTGTTCGGCGCAGGAAAACACGGCTTCAAGAACGGTGATCTCGGACTTGCCATCGCGCCGACAGACCTGAATGCCGCCTGGTTCAACGGCGCGCAGGAGGAACTGGTTCGGATCATTGAGGCTGGCGGCGTCGTACCGGACGCCGTCACTCTTACCCAGGTGCAGCAGGCCCTCAAGCGGATCTTCGCTGGCAACCTCACGCCCGTCGCCAATGGAACGACCAATCTCACGGCAGATAACGCTGGTCTCGTCCTGATCGATGCGGCCGCTGGCAACGTCACTATCAACCTGCCGGCAGTCACCGCAGTGTCTGGCGTTGGCTTGCAGTACATGTTCTATCGCAAGGACTCGACCGGCAACATCGTCACCGTCAATCGTGCTGGCACGAACAGCATCGACGGTGCCACCTCGTTCACGATCACAGGCCAGTACTCCTCGCGCACCATTGAAGGTGACGCAAGCGGTGCCTGGTCCACCATCGCGCAGACGAACCCAGGTGCCACCGAAGTCAGTCGTCTGCAGGGCGGCTGTACCGCGACCGCTGCAGGCGGTGCGATCACCGTCACGCTTCAGCCTGGCACCATCGACTTCCGCAGCACCACACTGAACAACGGCGCGACAGTTCGTGTCTCGAACGCTTCGGCGATCACGCTCGTGATCCCCAACACGGCGAACTTCGGCGCGGCCACAGCGGATGGCACTCAACGCCTGGCCGTGATGGGCATGAGCAGCGGCACCGCCATCGAGTTGGCGGTGGCCAATCTTCGAGGCGGTGTGAACCTCGATGAAACGGAGCTCATCACTACCGTAGCGATTGGCTCCGCGACGACGACTGCATCGTTGGGCTCTACTACCGCCCGCACGTCACTGGCGCAGCGTGTGCTGTGCTACATCGATGCACTGTTCACCACGGGCACCGGCTGGACGATCAGCAAGGTGCAGCCGGCCGGTGGAAACGCGGCTTCTTCGCTCGGCTCCATCGGCTATGGTCAGACGTGGCAGGTTTTGACGGGCAGTCGGGCAGGTAGCACGACCTACTACAACACGACCGGACGCCCGATCATGGTCGCAATTCAAATCGCCGCGAGTGCGGCTGGCACCGTAGTTGTCAACGGCACCACTGTCGCGGTTATGCCGACGAGTGCGAACAGCGGTGACTCTCTCACCTTCATCGTTCCCGTCGGCGCGTCCTACAGCCTGACGGGCACCTTCAACACATGGGCTGAACTTCGCTGAGCCAGGAGCATCTATGCACAAGTACCTCAAAGACCCGAGCGGTCGCTTGCACTTCTTCTCGGCAGAGGATGTAGAGCGCGGTCGCGTCTGGGTGCCGAACCCGATCATCGATCCCCCGATTCCGCTGCGCGACGAAGCGGGCGAGCAGCGCCGAGACGAGGTCGGGGAGCCGCTCACCGAGGCAGCGCCACTGCGCGAGCCTGTCGAAGGGCCGAACCGCATCTGGAGCCTCGTTCCCGATGGCAGCGTGGAGATCACCGATGAAGAGGCCTATGCCATCGAGCACCCGCCCGAGACGATGCAGCAGGCCGCAGTGCGGCTGCAAAGCATGGTTCAAGGGCACATGGATGCGGCCGCACGCGAGCTGGGCTATGACGACATCAAGACCGCCGTGACGTACGCGGACGAGCCTGCTGTGGCGACGTTCCAGGCCCAGGGCCAAGCATTCCGTTCGTGGCGCTCACGCGTCTGGGCGGCCTGCTACTCGATGCTGGCCGACGCCGAAGCTGCCGGAGAAATCCCGAGCGATGCCGACGTGCTGGCCGCGTTGCCTTCGCTGGAGATGCCCGCATGAGCCTGCTCGATCTCCTCCTTTGGCAGTTCGTCTATCTGCCGCTTGCGCTGCTGCTGGCCTATCCGGGTGTCATTCAGTTCGAGCGCGGCGGTTGGTGGCGGCTGCTGCTGCCGTTCTATCTCGCTGCTCTGCTGGTGGACGTCTGGCTCAATTTCACGACGCTCGCCCTATACACGCGTGATGTGCCGCAACGCCGCGAATACACATTCAGTCAGCGTCTGCAGCGCCTGGTGTTGCTGACGAACTGGCTGGGAATGCTTGCACGCGTGCTGGCTCGCTACCTGAATCGCTGGGACCCGACGCCGCCGCATGTGCGGTTGCCGGAGGAAGTTCCGACGTAAAAAAAGACAGGGCGACTGCCTTCGGTGCGCGAACACCTTGGACAGCCCCTCCGCCGTGAAACTACCACGGCATCGACCAGGGCCCCGCCACCTGTGCACAGGCGAGGGCATTATCGGAGATGCCGAGAGATGAGTGAGAAGAAGAGCCCGTTGGCCTGGCTGGGCGGAAAAAGCAGGCTGGCAGATCAGATCATCGAACTGATGCCACCCCACACGACTTACTGCGAGGTGTTCGCAGGTGCCGCGTGGGTGTTCTTTAAAAAGCCGGAAAGCAAGGTTGAGATCATCAATGACATCAACCGCGAGCTGGTGACCTTGTATCGCTGCGTGCAGCACCATCTGCCCGAGCTGGTGCTGCAGTTCCGCTGGATGCTGGTGGCGCGCGACGAGTTCGACCGCTTCATGCGGACGCCGGCGGACACGCTGACCGACATCCAGCGCTCGGCCAGGTTCTTCTACCTGAGCAAAACGGCGTTCGGTGCCAAGGTGTCCAAGCCGACCTTCGGCGCGGCTGCAACCGCGCCGCCGCGCCTGAACCTGACGCGGATCGAGGAGGACCTGAGCGAAGCGCATCTGCGCCTGGCTCGCGTGTTCGTTGAGTGCCGGCCATTCCTAGACGTGATCAAGAAGTACGACCGCGCTGGCACGCTGTTCTACATCGACCCACCTTATTGGGGCGGCGAGAAAGACTACGGCGAGGGGATCTTCAGCCGTGACGACTTCGCCCGCCTGGCGGAACAACTGCGGGGCATCAAGGGCAAGTTCATCCTGAGCATCAACGACGTGCCGCAGATCCGCGAGACGTTCGCGGACTTCGAGATTCGGGAGGTGCGAACGCGCTACTCGGTGGCGGCCAAGGCCAACCAGGAGGTGGGCGAGCTGCTGATCACGAACTTTGGTCCGGGGCGTCGCCGCGCATAATCCCTCTGTGGACGCTTTCGGCGCGCTTCGGGCCGAGTGCCTCGTGCTCTTCGGCGCGCTTGATGCGCTCGGCGGGCCGGGTCTCCATCAGCAGCGAGGCGTTGCCGCCGTCATAGATGTCGATGGTGCGGCCTGAGAGCGTCGCTCTGCCGGCATCGTGCAGCCACGATACGAAGTCGAGGAACACATCTTCGGGCAGCTCCATCCGCTTTCGCAACTCATGGACGTCGTGATAGTGGGTGGGCCATTTCGCCAGGATCTCCAGCCACCAGCGACGGTACGTCGCCCACGGCTGCACGTTCGGAAGGTTGCCGAACTGAATCTGGCGCTCAAGCTGGGAGATCACCCTGATGCTCCACGCCTGTCGCACGTACTGTTTGAAGCTGACCTCCTGGACGCCGCGATAGACCATCAAGTCTTCATGCATGTGCAGCAACTCCGCCTCCATCAGTGGCAGCAGCGCGGTATCGGGCGGAGTCGCTACACCCGAGAGCAGGAGGAATCCCTCGCTCCGGGTGTACGTCAGTTCCCCGAAGACCTCCCGGCGGACCTTCCGGATTGGTCTCTCGTCTTCCAACAGTTCGATAACGGCGACGTGCATAGCGGAAGGTTACCCGGCCGGCAGGCGGCGACGAGGTCGGGGCGAATAGAGGCCCTACAAGCTGCGCGACGGCCCGCCGATGCCAAGGCCCCGGCCACCGGCCGTTCGTGGCTCCTGCGGCGATCTGGAGGGTCGTTTTTCCGGGTTTGAAGCGTCGTTCAAAGCGGCTTCACGCGCTATGTCGGCAAGACTGGAGGCGGGAGGGAGCCCGGGGAATGTGGGCTGGCTGTGGACAACCGGGGTGGGCTAGCGGGCTGGCGATGCTCCAAGATCGCTGCCGCCGTGCTCCAAAAGCGCGGCCGTTTACACAAGCTCAGGCCAACTCACCCAGTCGCACTACCGAATGATGGGGAAACGGATGGGGAGAAACGATCAAGGGCCCGAAGGCCCTTGTCGTGCTTGAAGCTGTGGCGGAGTGGACGGGACTCGAACCCGCGACCCCCGGCGTGACAGGCCGGTATTCTAACCAACTGAACTACCACTCCCCGGTAGTGCTACGTTCACTCTTTGAGAGTCAAGTGCAGCAAAACTTGGCGACCCTACGGGGATTCGAACCCCGGTACTCACCGTGAAAGGGTGATGTCCTAGGCCTCTAGACGATAGGGTCAAAACCTTGGAACTTCCGTTCGACAACTTTTGGTGGAGGTAAGCGGGATCGAACCGCTGACCTCTTGCATGCCATGCAAGCGCTCTCCCAGCTGAGCTATACCCCCGTTGGGTGTCGAGCCTTGAATTATAGCCCGAAATTTCAGGCTTGCTGCAACCGGGCCAGCACTCTTTCTTTTCCGGCCAGTTCAAGCACCGCATCCACCGACGGCGTCTGTGCGGTTCCCACCACGAGAACGCGCACTGGCATCGCCAGTTGCGGCATTTTCATGCCCTGCGCGGCGAGCACTTCCTTGAAGGCAGCGGAGATGCTGGCCCTGTCCCACGCGATGGCGCTGAATCTCTCGGCCAGCGCCGCGATGGCCGGGCGGACGGCATCGGTGATGTGTTTGTCCCACTCTTCCTGGGACGGTTTCACGTCTGCGTAGAAAGGCTCAGCCCAGTCGGCCAGCGCGACGATGGTTTCGCAGCGGTCCTTGAACAACGCGCAGATGCCGGTGAGACGTTCGTCGGCTGCGATACCGCGTTTCGCCAGTTGCGCCGACACCAGGGGCACCAGTGCATCGTCAGGCATTGCCTTCAGATGCTGCGCATTCACCCACCGCAGCTTCGCGTCGTCGAACTGCGCGGCGCTGCGGCCGAGATGGTCGAGATTGAACCACTCGAGAAACTGTGCGCGGCTGAAGATCTCGTCGTCGCCGTGGCTCCAGCCCAGGCGTGCGAGGTAGTTGACCATCGCATCAGGCAGGTAACCTTCGTCGCGGTACTGCGTGACGGGCTTCGCGCCGTTGCGCTTGCTCATCTTCTCGCCCTGTTCGTTCAGCACGGTGGGCAGGTGCGCGTACACCGGCGGCTCCTTGCCGAGTGCGCGGAAGATGTTGATCTGGCGCGGCGTGTTGTTGACGTGGTCGTCACCGCGGATCACGTGCGTGATGGCCATGTCGATGTCGTCCACCACCACGCAGAAGTTGTAGGTCGGCGTTCCGTCGGGCCGTGCGATCACGAGGTCGTCGAGTTCGTCGTTGCTGATCTCGATGGTGCCCTTGACCTTGTCGTCCCACGCGACAACGCCGCCGATCGGGTTCCTGAACCGCAGCACGGGTTGCACGCCTTCGGGCACGGGCGGGAGGGTCTTGCCGGGCTCGGGACGCCAGGTACCGTCATAGCGCGGCTTTTCCCTGGCCGCCATCTGCTTCTCGCGCAACGCGTCGAGTTCGGCCACGCCCATGTAGCAAGGGTACACATGGCCAGCCGCCTGCAGTTGCGCGAGGACTTCCTTGTAGCGGTCCATGCGCTGCATCTGGTAGAACGGACCTTCGTCATGGTCGAGGCCGAGCCAGGCCATGCCTTCGATGATCACGTCCACTGCGGCTTGCGTGGAGCGTTCGAGATCGGTGTCCTCGATGCGCAGGATGAAGTCGCCGCCCGTGGCACGCGCGAACGCCCACGGATACAGCGCCGAGCGGATATTGCCCAGATGGATGAAGCCCGTCGGCGACGGGGCAAAGCGTGTACGTACCTTGGTCATCGGGAAAAAAGAAATTACAGCGTATCGAGGCCGCGCAACAGGTCGGCTTTCATGTCGTCGAGATGCTCCAGCCCCACGGCGAAACGGATCAGGCCCTGTCCGATGCCAGCGGCCTGGCGTTGCGCCTCGCTCAGCTTGCCGTGCGAGGTGCTGGCCGGGTGCGTGAGCAGCGACTTGGTATCGCCGAGGTTCGTGCACAGCGACAGAACCTGCAGCTGGTCGAGCACGTGGAACGCGCGCTGGCGTGCCTGTTCGGGGTTGTCGGCCTTCACGTCGAATGACAACAGCGCGCCACCATTGCCGCCCAGCTGCTTCATCGCCAGCGCATGTTGCGGGTGGCTTTTCAACGCCGGGTAGTACACACGCGACACGGCCGGGTGCGACTCCAGCCATTGCGCTGCCGCCATGGCGTTGGCGCTTTGCGCCTGCATGCGGATGCCCAGCGTCTCCAGGCCCTTGAGCACGACCCAGGCGTTGAACGGCGACAGCACCATGCCCGCGTTCTTGATGAGCGGCAGGAATTTCTCGCGCACCATCTGCTCGGGCGCGCACAGTGCACCGGCCATCACGCGGCCCTGGCCGTCGAGGTACTTGGTGCCGGAGTGCATGACGATGTCGGCGCCGAACTCCACCGGCCGTTGCAATACGGGCGTGGCAAAGCAGTTGTCGACAGCCAGCAGCGCGCCGGCGTTGTGCGCGATATCCGCCAGCGCGGCAATGTCGCACACGTCGGTCAACGGATTGGTCGGCGTCTCTGCGAACAGCAGGCGCGTGTCGGGCGTCACGGCCTTGCGCCACGCATCCAGGTCGGTCTGCGGCACGGCCGTGGACGTCACGCCGAAGCGCGCGAACTCGGTGCCGATGAGCTTGATGGTCGAGCCGAACATCGACTGCGAGAAGATCACATGGTCGCCCGCCTTCAGCAAGCTCATGAGCATGAGCAGGATGGCCGACATGCCGCTGGCGGTCGCCATGCAGGCCTCGGTGCCTTCGAGCGCGGCGAGCCGCATTTCCATGCTGCTGACCGTCGGGTTGCCGGAGCGGCCATAGGTGTAGCCGTCTTCTTCACCGCCGAAGCGCATGGCCGACGCCTCGGCCGTCGGCTGAACGTAACCGCTGGTGAGGTAGAGCGCCTCGGAGTTCTCGCCGTACTGGCTGCGCTCGACTGCGGCGCGCACGGCCAGGGTGTCGATGTGGAGTCCGGGTGGGAGTTTCTGCGCTGTCATCAGGCTTCCTGCGCGTTGGGCAGCGCAAGACGCGACGTGTCCTCGTCACCTTCTTCGCCGCCCACGCGGTTTTCGTTCAGTCGCGCGATGTCGCCATCGGTGATGTCGCCAGTCACGTAGACGCCGTCGAAGCACGAAGCATCGAAGCCGTCCAGCGGGCGATGGCCCGGCGTGGCCTTGGCGGCGGACATCACGGCGCGCTTCATGCCTTCGACGTCCTGGTAGATCAGCGCGTCGCAGCCGATGATTTCGCGGATTTCCTCGACCGTGCGGCCATGCGCGACCAGTTCGTCCTTGGTGGGCATGTCGATCCCGTACACGTTCGGGTAACGCACCGGCGGCGCGGCGCTGGCAAGGTACACCTTGCGGGCACCGGCATCTCGTGCCATCTGCACGATCTCGCGGCTGGTGGTGCCACGCACGATGGAGTCGTCCACCAGCATCACGTTGCGGCCCTTGAACTCACTGGCGATCACGTTGAGCTTCTGGCGCACCGACTTCTTGCGCACGCCCTGCCCCGGCATGATGAAGGTGCGGCCCACATAGCGGTTCTTCACGAAGCCTTCGCGGTAAGGGATGCCCAGCAGGTGTGCGAGTTGCGTCGCACTCGGTCGGCTCGACTCGGGAATCGGGATGATCACGTCGATGTCGCTCGGCGGCACGGTGGAAACCACGCGCTTGGCCAGCGTCTCACCCAGGTTCAGGCGCGCCTGGTAGATCGAGATGGTGTCCATCTCGGAGTCCGGACGTGCAAGGTAGACGTATTCGAAGATGCAGGGGAAGAGCTTCGGATCCTGCGCGCACTGGTGCGAATGGATCGTGCCGTCCAGCGTGATGAACACGGCTTCGCCCGACTCGACGTTGCGCTCGAATACATGGGCGGTGCCCTCCAGCGCCACGGACTCGCTGCCCACCATCACCGTGCCGTCCTTGCTGCGCCCGATGCTCAGGGGGCGGATGCCGAACGGATCGCGGAACGCCAGCAGGCCGTGACCAGCGATGAGCGCGATGACCGCATACGAGCCCTTCACGCGCTGGTGAACGGCGGCCACGGCGCGGAACACATCCTCAGGCTTGAGCGGCACGCCGTGCGTGGCCTTTTCCAGTTCGTGCGCCAGTACGTTGAGCAGCACTTCGGAATCGCTGTCGGTGTTGGTGTGGCGGTGATCGGTGGAAAACAGTTCCGCGCGCAGCGAATGCGCGTTGGTGAGGTTGCCGTTGTGCACCAGCACGATGCCGAACGGCGCGTTCACGTAGAACGGCTGCGCCTCTTCTTCGCTATAGGCATTGCCAGCCGTCGGATAACGCACCTGGCCCAGCCCCACATTGCCGGGCAACGCGCGCATGTTGCGCGTGCGGAACACGTCTCGCACCATGCCCTTGGCCTTGTGCATGAAGAACTTGCGCTCCTGCTGCGTGACGATGCCCGCGGCATCCTGGCCGCGGTGCTGAAGCAGCAGCAGCGCGTCATAGATCAGCTGGTTGACTGGGGCATTGCTGACAACGCCGACGATTCCGCACATTTAAGCCATCCTCACGGCAGGTAACTGCCGAATTGCACCGGCATGACCGGCTTCAAACCCTGCAACACGATGGTGAGCACGCCCGCCCCTACGGAATCGCGCCACCACAGGCCTTCCTTCAGCGCGGTGAGGTTCACCACCACCGCGAAGGCCAGCAGGACCACCAGGCCCCGCGTCAATCCAAACGCCGCGCCGAGCGCGCGGTCCATCGGGCTCAATCCCACGGCATGCATCAGCCGCTTGGCCAGCACGGCCAACAGCCCGCCCGCGAAAAGCGTGACGACGAACACCACGCCGAATCCGGCCGCATGGCGCACCGGCTCCGACGTGCCGCCCAGTGGAAGCTTTCCAGCCATCCACGGCGCCAGCCATTGCGCCGTCACGAACGCCACGCCCCAGGCTGCCAATGACACTATCTCGTAGGTCAGCCCGCGCCACAAGCCCAGCAGCAAGGAAACAGCCAGCACCCCGAGGAACACCAGGTCGAGGACGGCCACCCATCACCCCAAGGTGAGGATGGCAGCCGGCAAATCCAGCCCCTTGATCGTGTTGGCCGCCTTGTCCGCCTCGGCACGCGTGGCGAAAGGGCCGGCACGCACGCGGGTGATCTTCTGCCCGTCCTTGTCCACGACGTGGACGTAATTCTTGAGACCTGCGCGCTCGAGCTTGCGCTGGGCTTCGCGGGCCTTGGCGTTGTCGGAAAAAGCGCCCACCTGCACGATGAAACGGCTACCTTCGGCGGCTTTTTCGGTGCCGGGCGCAGCCTTGGCGGGGGCCTTGCCCTCGAGCAGGGCCTGCGCGCGCGCGCCGTCGTCCGACTTGCGGGGCTCTGCCGTCTTGGTCTCGGCCTTCGCCACGGCCTTGGGTGCAGGTGCTGCGGCAGGTGCGGGCGCAGGCGTGGCCGCCACTGGCGGCGCAGCGGTAACGGCTGGTGCGGGAGCTGGTGCAGGAGCCGGCGCAGCCGCCTGCGGGGCGACAGGCTCGGCAACCGGGCCACCGGACGCGGTGGCTGCGGGCGCTGCAGGTGCGGCCTCCGGCATGGCAAGCGGCTTCGCCTTGGCCTTGTCGGGAATTTCGATGGGAATGTCCACAGCCACCGGGCGCGGTTGCGTGTCGAACAGCAACGGGAAACCGACGACGCCCAGCAGCACGAGGATGGCCGCGCCGATCAGGCGATGGCGGGCACGGCGGCGCAGCGCTTCCACGCTTTCGGCGGGGCCTGCGGGCGCTGCCTGGTCTTTGGAGGATCGGCCGAAACGGAACTTGAAGAACGCCATGTGGTTGAACCGTATTCAGTTGCCTGGCGGCAGGTGTCTGGCGTTCAGGCGGGGCATGCCTTTTGCAAGGACACCCCCCACCGTGAAGAACGAACCGAAGACCAGAATTCTATCAGCGGGGTCCGCGTCGGAGACGGCTGCGGACAGGGCATCCGTGACCGACGCGTGGGCTTGTCCGCGCACGTCCTGGCGCTTTTCCTGCGCCTGCCAGCGCGCCAGCAGATCGACCGCCTTCGCCGCACGCGGCGTGGGCAGATCGGCGAAATGCCAGCGGTCCACCAGCGGGCCGATGCGCGTGAACATCAGGTCCAGATCCTTGTCGGCCATGGCACCAAACACTGCATGGGTGGTCGGGTAGAAGCCCATGGCGTCCAGGTTTTCCGCGAGCGCGGCCACGGAATGCGGGTTGTGCGCCACGTCCAGCACGAGCGCCGGCTGGCCGGGAATGAGCTGGAAGCGCCCCGGCAGCTCGACCATCGACAGCCCGTTGCGCACGGCCTGCGCGTTGACGGGCAAGACCGGGCGCAAGGCGTCCAGCGCGGCCAGCACGCCGCTCGCGTTGATGAGCTGGTTGGCGCCCCGCAGGGCCGGATATCCCAGTCCGCTGTAACGCCGGCCCCGGCCCGCCCAACCCCATTGCTGCTGGTCGCCCGAAAAGTTGAAGTCGCGCCCCAACCGCCAGAGGTCGGCACCCAGGGCCTCGGCGTGGTCGAGCACGCTTTGCGGCGGCACAGGATCGCTCACCACCACCGGCTTGCCCGCGCGCATGATGCCGGCCTTCTCACGGCCGATGGTTTCGCGGTCGTTGCCGAGGAATTCCTGGTGATCCAGGTCGATGCTGGTGATCACCGCGCAGTCGGCGTCGATGATGTTGACGGCGTCCAGACGCCCACCCAGACCCACCTCGAGAATGGCCACATCGGGTGCGGACTCCGCGATGCGGCTCAGGATGGCGAGGGTGGAAAACTCGAAATAAGTCAGCGACACCACGTCGCCTTGCGTCCGTGCCTGCTCGACGCGCGCGAAATGCGGCACCAGGCTTGCGCCTTCGACGCTTTCGCCACGCAGACGGCAGCGCTCCTCGAAATGCACCAGATGAGGCGAGGTATAGACCGCCGTGCGGTAGCCCGCATGCATCAGCACCGATTCGAGCATGGCGCAGGTGGAGCCCTTGCCGTTGGTGCCGGCCACGGTGATGACCGGGCAATCGAGCTTCAACTGCATGCGCTGCGCGACAGCGTGCACGCGATCCAGCCCCATGTCGATGTTTTTGGCGTGCAGGCGCTCGCAGTGGGCCAGCCAGTCGGCCAGGGTCTGCGGCAGCGGCGTGCGATCGTGCTCGGAATGCTCAGGGGAAGAGATGGCGTTCATGAAAAAGGCGGCTCGCGGGAACCGGATTGTCGCAAAGCGCGGCATGCGGGATGATCCGGCCCATGAGCAACCCCAAGACCACGGTTTACGGCATCCCGAATTGCGACACGGTCAAGCGCGCCCGCGCGTGGCTGACCGGGCACGGCATTGCCCACGAATTCCACGACTACAAGAAGCAGGGTGTGCCCGAAGCGCGCCTGGCTGCATGGAGCCACACACTCGGCTGGGAGCCGCTGGTCAACCGCAAGGGCACGACCTGGCGCAAGCTGGACGCCGCCGAGCAGTCCCGCGTCCAGGATGCCGCCAGCGCGCAGGCACTGATGCTCGCCAATCCGAGCGTGATCAAGCGTCCGGTGGTGGAATGGGCCGACGGCGGACTGACCGTCGGCTTCGACCCGGCGCAGTGGCAGGAGCGGGCCTGAGGCCGAGGTTGTCGTAACAATCTCTTACGGCAACTTTACCCACGGCTTCAGGCTGTCATAAGGCGGGAATTCCTAAAATCCACCTGTGCCGCAAGACATGACACCAGACGCGGCACAGAACAGGGAAGCCACATGAAATCCGTCGTCCGATCCATCGCCCAGCACCCCTTGCGGACCGCCACGCTCGCCCTGCCTTTGCTGGCCGGCGTTACCGTGCCTGCCTTCGCGCAGGAAAACGCGCGCGTCATCTCCAGCACGCCGGTGATCCAGCAGGTGGCTGTACCCCAGCAATATTGCACGCAGCAGCCTGTGGTCACTTCCGCACCGAAGTCCGGCGCGGGTGCCGTGATGGGCGCGATCGCCGGCGGTGCCGCAGGCAATGCGATCGGCAACGGCAGCGGTCGGGCAGCAGCGACGGCCATCGGCCTCATCGGTGGCGCCCTTCTGGGAGACCGTATCGAGGGCTCGCCGCAGCAAGTCCAGAACGTGCAACATTGCAGCACCCAGACCACCTACGAAAGCCGCACCGTCGGCTACAACGTGGTCTACGAATACGCAGGGCGCCAGTACACCACGCAGACGGCGCAGGATCCGGGCCAGTACATCGCGGTGCAGGTTTCACCCGTCGGTGCACAAGGTGGCAGCATGGCCGTCCCGCCTGTCACTTCGCATCCACCGGTCATGTCGCCGCCGGTCACCTACGTGCAGCCACAACCGGGTGTGGTGGTGTCTACCGTACCGGTCGCCCCGGTGATCTACTCGCCCCCGGTCGTCTACCCGTCGCCTTACTACGCCCGGCCGTACTACCCGCCGGTCGGCATCTCGCTGAACTTCGGCTATTCGAACTGGCGCGGCCACCACGGCCCGCGCTGGCGCTGAAAGCCAGCCAACCCGGCTGAAACCGGGCGGCGACCCGGGCACACCGGGTCTGGTACATTTTCCGGCTCACCGAGCATTTCTGGCCGTGCGGCATCGTCGCGCGGCCATTTTCCGTTTCGTCCGTTCCACTGCTTCGTTTCCATCATGTCCAGCATCACCGAATCCCTCCCCGGCGTGGCGGTTGCCACCAAGGCCAACGTTTACTTCGACGGCAAGTGCGTCTCGCACGGCGTTACTTTCGCCGACGGCAGCAAGAAGACGGTGGGTGTCATCCTGCCCTCCACGCTGACCTTCAACACGGGCGCGCCGGAGATCATGGAAGGCACGGGCGGCAGCTGCGAATACCGCCTGGACGGCACCGACACCTGGGTAAAAAGCGGCGCGGGCGAGAAGTTCAGCGTGCCCGGCAACGCGAAGTTCGACATCCGCGTCACCGGCGAACCCTACAGCTACATCTGCCATTTCGGCTGATCGGGAGCGACGAGACATGGCCACGATCCTCCAGTCCCTGCCCACCGGCCAGAAGGTCGGCATCGCGTTTTCAGGCGGCCTCGACACCAGCGCCGCACTGCTGTGGATGAAGAAGAAGGGTGCACAGCCTTTCGCCTACACCGCCAACCTGGGCCAGCCCGACGAGCCCGACTACGACGAGATTCCCCGCAAGGCCACCGCCTACGGCGCCGACAAGGCCGTGCTGGTGGACTGCCGCCAGCAACTGGCTGCCGAAGGCCTGGCCGCGCTGCAATCCAACGCGTTCCACATCAGCACCGGGGGCGTGACCTATTTCAACACCACGCCGCTGGGCCGCGCCGTCACCGGCACGATGCTGGTGGCTGCGATGAAAGACGACAACGTCAACATCTGGGGTGACGGCTCGACCTTCAAGGGCAACGACATCGAGCGCTTCTATCGCTATGGGCTGCTCACCAACCCGAAGCTGAAGATCTACAAGCCCTGGCTGGACCAGACCTTCATCGACGAGCTCGGCGGCCGCAAGGAGATGAGCGAGTTCCTCATCGCCAACGGTTTCGACTACAAGATGTCGGTGGAAAAGGCGTACTCGACAGACTCCAACATGCTCGGCGCGACGCACGAGGCGAAAGACCTGGAGCAACTGAGCTCGGGCATCCGCATCGTGAACCCGATCATGGGTGCCGCCTTCTGGAAGCCGGAGGTGGACGTGAAGGCCGAGGAAGTGACCGTGCGCTTCGAGGAAGGCGTGCCCGTCGCGCTGAACGGCAAGGAATTCGGCAGCCTGGTGGACCTGATCCTGGAAGCCAACCGCATCGGTGGCCGCCACGGTCTGGGCATGAGCGACCAGATCGAGAACCGCATCATCGAAGCCAAGAGCCGCGGCATCTACGAAGCCCCCGGCATGGCGCTGCTGCACATCGCCTACGAACGTCTGGTCACGGGCATCCACAACGAAGACACGATCGAGCAGTACCGCATCAACGGCCTGCGCCTTGGCCGCCTGCTCTATCAAGGCCGCTGGTTCGACCCGCAGGCCATCATGCTGCGCGAAACCGCCCAGCGCTGGGTGGCACGCGCGATCACCGGTGAGGTAGCGCTCGAACTGCGTCGCGGCAACGACTACTCGATCCTCAACACCGAGTCACCCAACCTGACCTACGCACCCGAACGCCTGTCGATGGAAAAAGTGGAAGATGCGCCGTTCTCGCCGGCCGACCGCATCGGCCAACTGACCATGCGCAACCTGGACATCGTGGACACGCGCGACAAGCTGTCGGTCTACACGCGGGCGGGCCTGCTGTCACTGGGTGGCGGTGCGGCGCTGCCGAGCCTGTCGGACGACAGCAAGAAATGATGGTGGTCGACGCGCAGCACTGACGCGTCGTAGCATCAGTCTCCGCCGCAACTGCTGTCACCACTGTCGCCACTGGACGATTCGGAACCACCGAAGCCGTCCGCATCGCCGCTGTGGCTACCGTCGCCCATGCTGCCACCGCAGTGAACGGGCTTGCCGTCTTTCTCCGCATCCGACTTGCGTGCGATGTCGCTGCAGTCTGCCAGGTAGTGGAACCCATCCGGGATGGCCAGCTTCGCATCGAGCGCGAACAGCAGCGGCAAACGCGTGGGTGCACGTGGATCGATCGCCTCTTCCTTGCAGGACCAGAACCAGGCGCGACGCAAGCCGTCGTTGCGCCGCGCATCGCCCCCGAGCGCTTCGGACGGCGTGTGATGCAGGAAGCGGCCAAGCGCCACACGACACCACGCCTCGTAAGCCTTCGTGTGCAGGATGAATTCGTGCCACATCGCGTCGACCACGCGCGAGGGCATTGCCACGAACTTGTGGCCGCTGCGCAGGTAAGCGACGAAGAACTGGCGCAGCCCACGCTCGACGAGATCGCAGTCCTTCTGCGACAGCTGCGGATAAGCTTCGCGCAGTTTCCGCTTGAGGAACTGCGGAAGCGGCGATTCGCGAACGAAATGCTCGCGCTGCCAGCGCACCCAAGCCGCGATGAACCCCAGTGCGAACAGCGAGGCGATGAAGAAGCCGAGCCAACTGCTGCTTCGAAAGCGCCACCAGCCCATCGGGATGCCGATCCACACGACCACCCAGCACAGCACGATGAGCCAGCGCAGCAAGCGGCCCCAGAGCACGACGGAAGACATGTCCCATGTGCTCATCCGCATGGTCACACCACCACCGGTTCGGGTTCGAGCCGGATGCCGAACCGCTCGTAGACACTCGTCTGGATGGCCCGCGCAAGCGTGACCACCTCGCCGCCCGTTGCACCGCCCCGGTTCACCAGCACCAGTGCCTGCTTTTCGTACACGCCCGCATTGCCGACGGACTTGCCCTTCCAGCCGCAGGCGTCGATCAGCCAGCCGGCCGCGAGCTTCACGCTGCCGTCAGGCATGGGGTAGTGCACGATGTTGGGCTCGCGCGCGATGATGTCTGCGCACTGCTCGGGCGTCACGGACGGATTCTTGAAGAAGCTGCCCGCATTTCCGATCACTTTCGGGTCCGGCAGCTTGTTGCGGCGGATTTCGCAGATCCAGTCGAAGATCTGCTGCGCGGTCGGTTCGGCGATGCCCGTCTCGGTCCGCTTGCGTTCCAGATCCAGATAGCCCAGCACCGGTTTCCATGCCTTGGGCAGGCGGAAACGCACATGCGTGATGATGGCGCGTCCGGCCAGGCCCAGATCACCCGGTTGCGCGGCCGTGTGCTTGAACACGGAATCGCGGTAGCCGAAGGCGCATTGCGCGGCGTCCAGCGTGAACGGCTTGCCGGTGGTCAGGTCCACGCCGTCCAGCGAATCGAAGCGGTCCTGCAGTTCGACGCCGTACGCACCGATGTTCTGCACCGGCGCAGCACCGACGGTGCCGGGAATCAGTGCCAGGTTTTCGAGCCCGGGCCAGCCTTGAGCCAGCGTCCACGCGACGAAATGGTGCCAGCTTTCCCCGGCACCGGCTTCGACGATCCACGCGCGGTCGGTCTCCCCGACGAGCCGGCGGCCTGCGATCTCGACCTTCATGACCAGGGGACGCACATCGCCGGTCAGCACGATGTTGCTGCCACCGCCCAGCACGAATTTCGGCACGCCGGCCAGGGCCGGGTCGGCCAGGACGGCCAGGACATCCCCGCCGGAGCCGATGCGCACCAGCTGGTGGGCCTTGGCCACGATGCCGAAGGCATTCCACGCTTGCAGGGGTACGTTTTGCTCGACGAACATGGGACAATTGTCGCATCCAGTTTTCATAGAGACGATCCGGAAAATGCCTTCTTTCGACACGGTTTGCGAAGCCAATCTGGTTGAGGTGAAAAACGCGGTGGAAAACGCGGCCAAGGAGATCGGAACCCGCTTCGACTTCAAGGGAACGTCGGCGGCCATCGAACTCAAGGACAAGGAAATCACGCTCTTCGGCGATGCCGATTTCCAGCTCGAGCAGGTGGACGACATCCTGCGCAACAAGCTCACCAAGCGCAATGTGGACGTGCGCTTCCTGGACAAGGGCGCGGTCCAGAAGATCGGCGGCGACAAGGTCAAGCAGGTGGTGAAGGTGCGCAACGGCATCGAGAGCGAGCAGGCCAAGAAGATCCAGAAGATCGTGAAGGACAGCAAGCTCAAGGTGCAGGCGTCCATCCAGGGCGATGCAGTGCGCGTGACCGGCGCCAAGCGCGACGACCTGCAGGCCGCCATGGCGTTGATCCGCAAGGACATCACCGACGTGCCGCTGTCGTTCAACAACTTCCGGGACTGAGCTTCCTCATGCAGGCCCGCACCGGCTCACCGCTCCTGGCAACGCTGGGTTCGTTCGCGCGGGTCTTGCTGGTGGCGGCCGCGTTGGCGGGCGGTCCGGCGTGGGCCCAGTCCGTGGCCTTGTCAGGTGTGGTCGGGGCCCGGGCGCTGCTCGTCGTGAATGGCGGCACACCCAAGATGGTGGCCGTGGGTGAAACCTTCCAGGGCGTGCGCGTCGTCTCGGCGCAAAGCGACCAGGCCGTCGTCGAAGTGGAAGGCAAGCGCCTCACGCTGCGCATGGGTGACTCTCCGGTCAGCGTGGGCCAGGGCATCGTCGCAGGCCAGGGGACACGCATCGTGCTGCCCGTCTCCTCGGGTGGGCACTTCACCACCGGCGGGTTCATCAACGGCAAGCCGGTGCAGTTTGTCGTGGACACCGGCGCCACAGTCATCTCCATCGGCGTGAGCGATGCCCAGCGCCTCGGCCTGCAGTACACCTCCGGCAGCCGTGTCAACATGCACACCGCCAACGGCAACTCCATCGGCTATCTGATGACCCTCGACTCCGTCCGAATCAACGACGTGGAAGTGTTCGGCGTGCAGGCCGTGGTGACACCACAGCCGATGCCCGTGGTGCTGCTGGGCAACAGCTACCTGTCGCGCTTTTCGATGCGGCGCGACAGCGACCAGCTCGTCCTCGAAAAACGCTACTGAGCCGCAGCGGCGGAATCGGGACAGCGGGAGCGCCGCGTCAGAGCGGTCAGAGCGCCGCGGTCACGACGATCTCCAGGCGCCAATCGGGCTTGCCCAGCGTTGCCTGCACGGTGGCCCGTGGCGGGGCGTTGCCGGCCGGCACCCAGGCATCCCAGACCGCGTTCATGCCCGCGAAATCGGCCATGTCGGCAATGAATATCTGCGCCATCAGGATGCGCGTCTTGTCGGTGCCGGCCTCGGCCAGCAGCTTGTCGACCATGCCCAATACCTGCGCCGTCTGGCCACTGATGTCCTGACTGCCGTCGTCCGGCACCTGCCCGGCGAGATAGACCGTGCCGTTGTGAACGGCCATTTCGGAAAGGCGTGCGCCCACGTGGTAACGCTTCAGGCTGCTCATGATTTCTTCTTTGCTCCAAGTTTCGACTCACGCCCCTGCACGAGGCGTGTGATGTTTTCGCGGTGGCGGTACACCAGCAGCAGGCCCATGACGACGATGGCCAGCGCGATCCATTTATTGCTGAACCACTGCAAGCCATCACCGAGCAGGTAGTAGAACGGCGCGAATACGGCCGATACCAGCGAGGCGAGCGACGAGTAGCGGAAGAAAACCGCGATGATCACCCACGTCAGCAGCGTTGCAAGGCCGAGCCACACCGAGATACCCAGCAGCACACCCGCGGCGGTGGCCACGCCCTTGCCACCCACGAACCGGAAGAAAACCGGATACAGGTGACCGAGGAACGCCGCCAGCCCGACCATGGCCACCGTGCCCTCACCCAGCCCGTAGGGCTCGCCGTACAGCCGCACCAGCAGCACCGGCACGAAGCCCTTGAGCGCGTCGAGCAGCAGCGTCACGATGGCGGCTGCCTTGCTGCCGGAGCGCAGCACATTGGTCGCCCCCGGATTCTTGCTGCCGTAGGTGCGCGGATCGTTCAGGCCCATGAGGCGGCTGACGATGACGGCGAACGACAGCGAACCCAGCAGATAGGCCGCCAGCGCGGCCAGGACGGGATACAGGAAGTCCAACTTGTTCTTCTCCTCGGTTTATCGGGACGGCGTCATTCTGCCAGCGCGCAGTTCACCGGTTTGGCGCCGAGCAGCGTCACGCAGACCTGCCGGTCGATGCCCACCAGATAGCCGCGCCGCCCGCCATTGATGGCAATGCGCGGCAGCGACAGGATGCTTTCCTCCACATACACCGGCATCTCGCGGCGCGTACCGAATGGCGACGTGCCGCCCACAAGATAGCCGCTGTGCCGGTTCGCCACTTCGGGCTTGCAGGGCTCCACCGATTTCGCACCGATCTGTCGCGACAGGTTCTTGGTGGACACCTTGCGGTTGCCGTGCATCAGCACCACCAGCGGCTTCGCGTCCTGGTCCTGCATGATCAGCGTTTTCACCACCGAGAACGGATCCATGCCGAGCACCTCGGCACTGTGCTGTGCACCGCCGTGCTCCAGGTACTCGTAAGGATGTTCGGTGAACGGGACCTTGTTCGCCTTGAGCCACTGCGTGGCGGGCGTCTCGCTCACATGTTCCTTGCGCGCCACGGCTGCTTCAGTTGGCAGGGTCGCGCATCTCGAGGCGGACGCGGTCGATCTTTTCAAGCAGCCCGGCCGGCAAAGTGGTGCCCCAGGCGTCGATGTCCTCGTCGAGCTGGGCGATCGAGGTCACGCCGATGATCGTGCTCGCCACTTGCCACTTCGTGTAGCAGAACGCCAGCGCCATCTGCGTGGGTGTGAGCCCGTGCTCACGCGCCAGCGCGTTGTAGCGGCGTGCAGCGGCGAGTGCCTCCGGACGGCCCCAGCGCTGCTTGCGTACCGATTCGTACGTGGCTATGCGTGCGCCCTTCGGCGCATCGGGCCCTTCCGTACCGCTCTGGTCGTATTTGCCCGTCAAGAGGCCGAAGCCGAGCGGTGAATAAGGAATCAGCGACACGTTCAGGCGGTGCATCGTCTCGTCCAGGCCATTTTCCAGCGCTCGGCTGATCAGGCAGTAGACGTTCTGCACCGTCGCCACGCGCGGCAGGTTGTGCTGTTCGGCCAGACGCACGAACTCGTGCACGCCATACGGCGTCTCATTCGACAGGCCGATATGGCGGATCTTGCCGGCCTTGACCAGCGAATCGAGCGCCTGCAGTTGCTCGAGGATGGACGTGGCGGACTTTTCCAGCGACGGGTTGTAGTACAGGTTGCCGAACGACGGCACATGGCGCTCGGGCCAGTGGATCTGATAGAGATCGATCACGTCGGTCTTCAGGCGCTTCAGGCTGGCATTGCAGGAATTCACGATGTCCTGCGCCGTCATGCCACCGCCCTCTCGCACCCAGGGCATGCCGCGCGACGGGCCGGCCACCTTCGTGGCCAGCACGACCTTGCCGCGTGCGGACGGGTTCTTCGCGAACCAGTTGCCGATGATGGTTTCCGTGGCACCGTACGTGGCTTCGCGCGCCGGCACCGAGTACATCTCGGCGGTGTCCAGGAAGTTGATGCCGCGCTCGAGCGCGCGGTCGAGGATGGAATGCGCCGTGGCTTCATCGACCTGTTCGCCGAAAGTCATGGTGCCCAGGCAGATGGGGGTGACGTCCAGATCGCTCTGGCCGAGACGGACTGTTTTCATGGGAATGCTCCGTGATGCGGTACGGCGCGGACGCGCCGCAGACCACGGAGTTTACGGGTGATGCGTTGCTGTCGCTTGCGGCGCACGCCACAAACCCATGCCCGCCGTATGATGGCCGCGTGTACCAAGTCCAGAGAACGCCGCGCAGCGAATTCGTGCGCATCCGCAACCTGCAGTACCACGTGCTCACCTGGGGCACGCCGTCCAGTGACCGTCCACCGCTCGTCATGGTGCACGGCTGGATGGACGTGGCGGCCTCCTACCAGTTCGTGGTGGACGCCTTCTCGCTGGACCGTTTCGTCATTGCCCCCGACTGGCGCGGTTTCGGCCTGACCGCAGTACCCGGCACCGACAACTACTGGTTCCCCGATTACCTCGCCGACCTCGACCTGCTGCTCGACCACTATGCCCCCGGCCAGGCCGTGGACCTCGTGGGCCATAGCATGGGCGGCAACATCGCCATGTTCTATGGCGGCGTGCGGCCATCGCGCATCCGCCGGCTGGTAAACCTGGAGGGTTTCGGCATGCCGCAGACGCGTCCGGCGCAAGCCCCCGAGCGCTACGGCAAATGGATCGACGAACTCAAGTCGCTGCACAGCGGCACGATGGAGCTCAAGACCTACGACGACGCGGCAGGCGTGGCACGCAGGCTCATGAAGACCAATCAACGCCTCTCGCAGGACAAGGCCGACTGGCTGGCCACGCACTGGGCGCGCCCGAACGCCGCAGGCAAGTGGGAGATCCTCGGCGACGCGGCACACAAGATCATTAATGCGCAGCTGTTCCGCGTCGATGAGGTGCTGGAAATCTACAAGCGCATCACCGCGCCGGTGCTTGCGCTCGAAGCATCGGACGACAGCCTGGGCAAGTGGTGGGCCGGCCGCTACACGCTGGACGAATACCACGAACGTCTGCGCTCGGTGTCAGACGTGCGCATCGGCAGCGTCGCCGATGCGGGCCACATGCTTCACCACGACCAGCCGCATGAAGTGGCTCGCCAGATCGAGGAATTCCTGTAACTGCCGGCGGCAGAGTGTGAGTTTTGGTCTCTGCGCGCCGCATTCCACCGCGCCACCGGACATAGTGGTTCGAAGTTCCCGGAGTAAGGGCTTGGTCGGCGGCCGCCGCCCGGCGTGAGAAAATCCCCGGTTTCCCGGGAACCAGACACATCATGGACGCAGAACGCATCAACTCGATCGAAAGCAAACTGGCCGACCTGGCCGCGCGGACCGCTGACTTACGGAGGTATCTTTGACTTCGATGGCAAGTCGGAGCGCCTGAGGACGGTCAACGCATCCCTGGAAGACCCCACGGTCTGGAACGATCCCAAGAAGGCCCAGGAACTGGGCAAGGAAAAGAAGGCGCTGGACGGCGTGGTCGTCGTGCTCGAGCGCCTGACGCGTGAACTCGCGGACAACGCAGAACTCTTCGAGATGAGCAAGGAAGAAGGCGATGAAGCCGGCCTGCTCACCATCGAGACCGAAGCCGGCAAGCTCGAAGAGGACGTGAAGGCACTCGAATTCCGCCGCATGTTCAACAACCCGGCCGATCCGTTGAACTGCTTCGTGGACATCCAGGCCGGCGCCGGCGGCACCGAAGCGTGCGACTGGGCCAGCATGCTGCTGCGCCAGTACCTGAAGTACGCCGAACGCAAAGGATTCAAGCCGATCGTCGAGGATGAGACGCCCGGCGACACGGCAGGCATCAAGAGCGCCACGATCAAGATCGAGGGCGACTACGCCTTCGGCCTGCTGCGCACCGAGACTGGCGTGCACCGCCTGGTGCGCAAGTCACCATTCGATTCGTCGGGCGGCCGTCACACGAGCTTCGCGTCGATCTTCGTCTACCCCGAGATCGACGATTCGATCGAGATCGAGATCAACCCGTCGGACGTGCGCACCGACACCTTCCGCGCCTCGGGCGCGGGTGGCCAGCACATCAACAAGACCGATTCGGCGGTGCGCCTCACGCACATCCCGACCGGCATCGTGGTGCAGTGCCAGGACGGCCGCAGCCAGCACAGCAACCGCGACGTGGCGTGGAAGCGCCTGCGCTCGCGCCTGTACGACCACGAGATGCGCAAGCGCATGGAAGAACAGCAGAAGCTGGAAGACAGCAAGACGGACGTGGGCTGGGGTCACCAGATCCGCAGCTACGTGCTGGACAACAGCCGCATCAAGGACCTGCGCACCAACGTCGAAGTCTCCGCCACCCAGAAGGTGCTGGACGGCGACCTGGATGTTTTCATCGAAGCCTCGCTCAAGCAAGGCGTCTAAGGAGAAATCGAATGCTGCGTGACGGACAAGGCCAGCCCACGGCCATCCACCGCGAGGACTATGCCGCCCCGGCCTTCTGGATTGACACGGTCGACCTGACCTTCGACCTGGACCCGGCGAAGACGCGCGTGCTCAACCGCATGACGTTGCGCCGCAACGGCGACGTGGCGGCACAGCCGCTCAAGCTCGATGGCGAGGAACTCAACCTCGCGCGCGTACTGGTCAACGGCCAGGGCACCTCGTTCAAGATGGAGGGTTCGCAGCTCGTGCTGGAGAACCTGCCGGAGGGCATGGAGCCTTTCTCGCTGGAGATCTTCACCACCTGCTGTCCGGCCAAGAACACCAAGCTGATGGGCCTGTACGTGAGCAACGATTCGTTCTTCACGCAGTGCGAGGCCGAGGGCTTCCGCCGCATCACCTACTTCCTGGACCGCCCGGACGTGATGGCCAGCTACAGCGTCACGCTACGCGCCGACAAGGCCAAGTACCCGGTGTTGCTGTCCAACGGCAACCTGGTCGATCAGGGCGAACTGGAAGACGGCCGCCACTTTGCCAAGTGGGTCGACCCGCACCGCAAGCCCTGCTACCTGTTCGCGCTGGTCGCCGGCCAGCTGGTGGCGCGCGAGCAGCGCATCACTTCGCGTTCGGGTACGGACCACCTGCTGCAGGTGTTCGTGCGCCCCGGCGACCTCGACAAGACCGAACACGCGATGAATTCGCTCATGGCCAGCGTGGCGTGGGACGAGGCCCGCTTCGGCCTGCCGCTCGACCTGGAGCGCTTCATGATCGTCGCCACCAGCGACTTCAACATGGGCGCGATGGAGAACAAGGGCCTGAACATCTTCAACACGAAGTACGTCCTGGCCAACCAGGCCACGGCCACCGACACCGACTACGCGAACATCGAAAGCGTCGTGGGCCACGAGTACTTCCACAACTGGACGGGCAACCGCGTCACCTGCCGCGACTGGTTCCAGCTCTCGCTCAAGGAAGGCCTCACCGTCTTCCGCGATCAGGAGTTCAGCCAGGACCTGGCGGGCGAAGCCTCGGCCCGTGCGGTCAAGCGCATCGAGGACGTGGGCGTGCTGCGCACCGCACAGTTTCCCGAAGACGCCGGCCCGATGGCCCACCCGGTGCGGCCCGACAGCTACATCGAGATCAACAACTTCTACACCGTCACGATCTACGAAAAGGGCTCGGAAGTCGTGCGCATGCAGCAGACCCTGGTGGGCACACCGGCTGACCCGCTCGGCCGCAAGGGCTTCGCCAAAGGCATGACGCTCTACTTCGAACGCCACGACGGCCACGCCGTGACCTGCGACGACTTCGCGCAAGCCATTGCCGACGCCAACCCTGACTCAGACCTCGCGCGTCTGCTGCCGCAGTTCAAGCGCTGGTACAGCCAGTCCGGCACGCCGCGTGTGTCTGCTTCGGGCACATATGATGCCGCAGGCCGCACCTACACGCTGACGCTCTCGCAAAGCTGCCCGCCCACACCCGGCCAGGCGACCAAGGAACCGTTCGTCATTCCGGTCACGATGGGCCTCGTGTCGGCACAAGGCCATGACATCCCGCTCCAGCTCGCGCATTGGACGCAGGCCGAAGGCGGCTCGCGCACCTTCGTGCTGACGCAGCCGTCCGAAACCTTCCGGTTCATCAATGTGGATTCAGAGCCGGTCCCCTCCATCCTGCGCGGCTTCAGCGCGCCGGTGGTGCTGGAGTTCGACTACAGCGACGCGCAGCTCCTCACGCTGCTGGAACACGACAGCGACCCGTTCAACCGCTGGGAAGCCGGCCAGCGCCTGGCCCTGCGCCGCGCGCTGAACGCGATCAGCGCCAACAACACCGATGCGCCGCTGGACGATGCGTTCGTCCACGCCATGCGCGGCGTGCTGCTGAATCCGTCGCTCGACGCGGCCTTCAAGCAGCTCGTGTTGACGCTGCCGTCCGAGAGCTACATCTCCGAGCAGCTCGAAGTCGTCGACCCGCAGCGCGTGCACGCCGTCCGCGAAGCCATGCGCACGCAACTGGCGACTGCACTGTTCGACGAATGGGAGCAGGTGTACGAAGCCAACCACGAAACCGGTGCCTATTCGCCCAATACCGTGTCTTCCGGCCGCCGCGCGCTCGCCGGCCTGGCGCTCACCTGCCTGTGCATCGCCTCGCGCATGAAGGGCCTGGACGTGTGGCCCGGGAAGACGCTGCAGCGCTTCAAGGACGCAGGCAACATGACCGACCGGTTCAACGCGCTGAGCGCGCTGGTGGTGAGCGGTCATCCGCTGGCGCAGCAGGCGCTGGTGCGCTTCCACGCGATCTTCAAGAACGAGCCCCTGGTGCTGGACAAGTGGTTCTCGCTGCAGGCCGCCGCGCCGGACCGTGGCGGCGACGTGCTGCCCGTGGTGAAGCAACTGCTCAAGCACGCCGACTTCAACCTGCGAAACCCCAACCGCGCACGCAGCGTGATCTTCAGCTACTGCAGCGGCAACCCGGGTGGCTTCCATCGGCCGGATGCGGCGGGCTACGTGTTCTGGAGCGACCGCGTCATCGAGCTCGATGCCATCAACCCGCAGGTGGCTGCACGCCTGGCGCGCGCGCTCGACCGCTGGAAGAAGCTGGCCGAGCCTTACCGCACGGCGGCGCGCGAAGCCATTACCCGCGTGGCCACGCGCACCGACCTGAGCAACGACGTGCGCGAGGTCGTGACGCGCGCACTGGCTGACTGAACGAGAGGAAGCACCATGCCCAAGAAGATTTCCCTCACCCGCTACCTGGTCGAGCAGCAACGCGTCGATGGGCACATCCCGTCGCAATTGCGCCTGCTGATCGAAGTGGTGGCGCGCGCCTGCAAGAGCATCAGCCAGGCCGTGGACAAGGGCGCGCTCGGTGGCGTGCTCGGCACGGCGGAGACCGAGAACGTGCAAGGCGAGATCCAGAAGAAGCTGGACATCATTGCCAACGAAGTGCTGATCGAAGCGAATGAATGGGGCGGACATCTGGCCGCCATGGCCAGCGAGGAAATGGACAGCATTTACCTCGTGCCCAACCGCTACCCGCAGGGCGAGTACCTGCTGCTGTTCGACCCGCTCGACGGCTCCAGCAACATCGACGTGAACGTGAGCATCGGCACCATCTTCAGCGTGCTGAAGAAGCCCGAAGGCCACCCCGGCGTGACGGAGGCCGACTTCCTGCAGGCCGGTAGCAAGCAAGTGGCGGCCGGCTACTGCATCTACGGCCCGCAGACCACGCTGGTGCTGACGGTAGGCGATGGCGTCGCGATGTTCACGCTCGACCGCGAGCAGGGCTCCTTCGTGCTCGTGCAAGAGAACGTGCAGATTCCTGCCGACACCAGGGAATTCGCCATCAACATGAGCAACATGCGCCACTGGGACGCCCCGGTGAAGCGCTACATCGACGAGTGCCTGGCCGGCAAGGACGGCCCGCGCGGCAAGGACTTCAACATGCGCTGGATTGCCAGCATGGTGGCCGACGTGCACCGCATCCTCACGCGCGGCGGCATTTTCATGTACCCGTGGGACAAGCGCGAGCCGGACAAGCCCGGCAAGCTGCGCCTGATGTATGAGGCGAACCCCATGAGCTGGCTCGTCGAGCAGGCCGGCGGTGCCGCCACCAATGGCCGCGAGCGCATCCTGGACCTGCAACCGGGCAAACTGCACGAGCGTGTGAGCGTCGTGCTCGGCTCGAAGAACGAGGTGGAACGGGTCACGGGCTACCACACGAACCCAAGCCCCTGACCCGCTTCTCCGGACCCGCTATAATCTAGGGTTTTCGCCGGTGTAGCTCAGTCGGTAGAGCAGCTCATTCGTAATGAGAAGGTCGGGTGTTCGATTCATCTCTCCGGCACCAAACAAGAAGCCCCTGATTCGCAAGAGTCAGGGGCTTTCTCCTTTAGAGATGCTCTTTGAGCACATAACTCAGAAGCGCCTCCTCAATTTCGGAAAGCTCGTTCTCGAATACGACATTTGCTGGTAGTCGTGAAAACAATGTTTCTGAGCCTATAGACCAAATCGCCATACGAAAGATTGGCACTTGGCTCGTGTGTGTGGATCTGCAGCAAAGTGCGCCGCTGCTTCCGCGATTTGCTGACCTCCGCTAGCAGCCATCCGCCAGCTTGTCTGCATAGGTATCGAGCTTGCTTACCTTCCGGCTGTCATCACAAGATTGAGTAAGCACGCAAAGGGCTACTGCTTTTTTGCGGCGTGCTCTCGCGCGACACTCTCGTTGATATCCATGCCCCATCCCGGCCTGTTGCTCAGGATGAGCTCCCCATTCTGTATGGTAACGGGATGCGTCACCAGATCCTTGCGCCAAGGAACTTCATCAATATCGAATTCGAGTACACGAAAATTCGGTATTAGCGCGCAAAAGTGCGCCGAGATTGCAGTCCCGAGATGGCTGAATGTGTTGTGGGCCGCCGCATTGATCTCGCAAGTCTCCAGCAGCGACGCCATCCGGAGCGACTCCATCAGGCCGTTGAAGACGACGTCCACGATGCCGACATCCACACACTGAAGTTCAGCGAAGGGTCGAATCGCACGCCGACCCAGCATTGTTTCGAGGGATGCGATCGGCGTGCTCGTCGAGGCGCGGATTGTCGATAGTGCCTCCGGCGAATGCGAGTCCATCTCCAGCCATTGGAGTTCCAAGGGCTCCAGGGCCCTCGCAAGCTTCAGGAATCCTTCCGTCTTGTAGTTGAAATTGAGGTCCAGCATGAGCGCCACGTCAGGGCCAGCGCCATCCCGAAGCGCCTCCATTTGCGCCACCGTGTCCCGCACCATCCACGGCTCAATGTTCAACTCTGTCGCACCCGCACCTCTTGCCACACGGGGCGCTCCGCCACCGAGCCTTGCGGGATCCAACAACAACCTGTTGGTTTTCAACGCCCTGAATCCCGCCTTGCTCACCATTTCCCCGGCGGCCTTCACATCATCGAGCGTGCGGACCGCAGGCTGTCCAATGATCTTCTCAAAAACGTCGGGGTTCTTCGCGCGATACATCGCGCAGTGAGACCAGTACAAGGGCAATTTCGTACGTAGCGCGCCGCCGAAAAGGTCATACACCGGAACACCCAGGCTTTTTGCCCTGACATCCAGGAGCGCATTCTCAAAAGCGCCGATTGCCAGCGCCTGTAGCCCGCCAATGCTTCCGAGCGTCTGCGTCCGCAACACCGCGGTGATCAAACCCACTTCACAAGGGTCCTTGCCGATCAAAGAAGGGGCCATGCTCCTGATTACAGCTGTCAACCCCCGTCTTGCTCGCTCATCGCTGAACTCCGACCAGCCGACGATGCCTTCATCTGTCGTGATTTTCAGAAACGACCAGACATCCCAGCCGCCGTCAACGTGAAAGTCTTCGATACTTTTGATTCTCATGAATTCAGATCCGAACGACGTTGAGGAGCGGCTCGCCTTTGCGGTAGCGGTCCAGGTTCTCCCGGACCACCGAAGCAATCCGTATCCCCACTCGCTTGTTTCCTGTCGCGGCGATGTGGGGCGTGATGATGAGATTGGGTGCGCTCCACAAACTGGCTTGCGCCGGCAAAGGTTCGGGCTCGGTCACATCGATGGCCGCGCCTGCGATATGTCCTTCCCTAAGCGCAGTCTCCAGCGCGCTTGAATTTACGACTTCTCCTCTCGCCACGTTGACCAGCAGGCAACTGCTTTTGCAGCGCGACAGCAGCGCAGAATCGAAGAGATGGTGCGTCTCAGGGGTCAGCGCCAACGCCAGAACGATTACGTCAAGCTCGCCCACATGCTTGCTCAGATCTTCAATGCGAAACATGCCGTCTGCAGCGCTGTCTGGCTCGCCCTTCCTGGAGAAGCCGTGGACTGTCGCACCGAACGCGCGCACACGCTTGGCCACTTCCCGCCCGATATTGCCCATCCCCACAATGCCGACGACAGAACCCTCGATTGAGCGCGTCTGCGTCTTCATGATGTCTGCGCGCCAATCCCCTAGCACCTGGCCCGCATAAGCCACGTCCAGCTTTCGGCACAGCGCCAGGAGCAGCGCCACCGCATGTTCGGCAACCGCAGGGGCCGCAGCGCCCCCCTGGTTGGTGAAGATCACATGCTTAGGCAGTGGGTACCCGGTCAAGCCATCGAGCCCCGCAGAAACAACCTGCACCCAGCGTACCGTGCTGCCCTCAGCGTTGAGCGCCGCGGCCACCTTGCCACCCTGGCTACCCCGCGGATTCGCAATGACCAGGACCTCGGCTCCGGCCACATGCGATATCACGTCCTGCACCTCGTCGACCGCGGTCAGTTCGATGCCCTCCGTTGCCCTCAGCGCCGCAAGCACGGGTGCGCGGGCGATCTGCCCTCCGAAGACAACTTTCATGCTGCAACTCTCGGAACGATGCCGCACTGGCCTCGGTTGAAGAAATTCAGTTCGGGCGCGACCGGGCGAAAGTCAGTTGCCTCGATCCAGAATCGAAGGAGATGGCGCGGTCGCTGTGGGTCGTCGTTGTCCTGGAACGTAGTACGCGCGTGCAGGAGCGTCAGGTTGTTGACGAGGAGAAAATCGCCAGGCCCCATGCGAAACGTGATCGCATTGGATTGCGCCAGCTCACGAAACTGCGTCAGCGCCTCCACTTGCAGCGGATCCAGATGCTTTCCCGTTGCATCTGCCGCCCCTCGAATGCGATTGCTGCCGTAGCGGCAGCTAACCTTGCCATCAACAACAGAGAGTACCGGCACCGGGTACTCGGTGATCTCGGGGTCGTCGACTCGCCCTTCGCCGAAGCGGGCATAGGGAAATCCTGAGTACAAAGCCTCCAGCAGATCCGGGCGGCGGCTCTGCAGCTCAGCATGCACCGTGACCGCACTCGCGAGCAAGCTGTCCCCACCCTCCTTCGCCGCTTCAATGCAGCACAGGCCGATCAAGTCCGATGCAGGATCGGTATGCAGGCGCAATTCCGCATTGCTGTGATAGCCGCGCGGGCTCGAGGCACCTTTGATGACGTCCATCACGTCCGCAATTCTTTGGCCTTTCGCATTCTGGGTCACAGGCCGGCCGAAGCGCGTCGCAATCATCCACGCCATCGCGCGCACGTCATCCTTGTCGCGCGATGCAACAGGCAGTCCGCGGAGCAGCACGAAACCTGCCCCATCGCGCACCTCCTCGTACATGCCTCGCAATCTCGTATCAAGCCTTGGCAACTCGAAGTCGTCTTTCCCCGTCTCGGGCCACGACAAGCCCCGGGCTTTCATGACAGCCAAAGCCGCTTCGAGTTCAGCAACCTCGGCCGCGGCCAGCGGGAAGGTCTGGCGCGCGAGGTCCACATCCTGTGCGCGCCAAGTCGAGTCTTTCGTCATGCCATATCTCCTTGCTTTCGTCGAGCTGCGGACTTTAGAATTTAACAGAACGCGTGTCAATAAGTGCGACACGATCTTGATGAGTTCACTTATTTCAGGGTATATACCGAGAGGACTATCGCTCATTCTTTATTGACACGCGTTCTGTTAACTCCTAGATTTCGGCAAACCCAAGGAGACTGACATGCTGAAATTCATCGGCCTTCCCGTGCTCTCGCTCGTATTTGCAAGCTGCCTCGCGCTCCCCAGCCAAGCCCAGGACTTCCCAACCGGTACGGTCAGGATCGTGGTGCCGTTCGCCCCCGGCGGTGCGACCGATACGGTTGCGCGAATCATTGCGGATCAACTGCAAATGCAGTGGAAGCATCCCGTCATCCTGGAGCACAAGCCTGGGGCAGGCACCACCATCGGTGCGGATTTCGTTGCCAAGTCGCCGCCGAACGGGCACACCATCGGCCTGGTGAATTCCGCCTTTCCTCTCAACCCGTTCCTTCGCAAGAAGATGCCGTACGACACAGCGAAGGATTTCAAGCCGGTCTCTCTGGTCGGCGGCATTCATTCGGCGCTGGCCGCGCGCCCGGACGCGCCGTTCAACAACGTCAAGGAAATGGTCGCCTACGCGCGCGCCAACCCTGGCAAACTGAACTACGGGTTGTCGGCCGTGGGAAGCCTGGGGCACCTGACTGTCGAACTGCTCAAGCACCAGGAGCGGCTGGAAATCGTCAACATCCCCTTCAAAGGAGGAGCGCAGGTGATGAACGAGATGGCTGCAGGCCGCGTCGACATTGCCTCCGACTCGTTCACCGTCATGCTGCCCCACATCAAGTCGGGCAAACTCAAACTGCTTGGTACGCTCGGCGAGAAGCGTGTGCCTGGCTACGACTATCCCACTGTCGCCGAAACGCTACCAGGCCTCTCCGCCGAGTCGGGCACGGGCCTTGTCGTTCCCTCGGGAACGCCCGACGCCGTCGTTCAGAAAATTTCCGCGGACGTTGCAAAGGTGGTCGCCCAGCCTGCCGTCAGGAAGCGTCTGGAAGAGTTGGGGATTGAAGTCGTTGGCTCAACGCCAGCGCAGTTCGAGGACTATCTGCGCTCGGTTTCGGCAAAATGGGGCAAACTCATCGCTGAACAGAACATCGTCCTCGATTGAAAACTGAAGCTCCCCCAAAACCCAGAACCCGAGCCCGCTCCCCTGAAGCCAAGGAAAAGGCACGCGCGTCGATCATCGAAGCGGGTCGGCGCGCATTCTCGATGCAGGATTTCGAGAAAGTGTCGCTACGCGGAATCGCAGCCGCCGCCCAAGTTTCTCCGTCCGTCATTTATGGCTACTTCGAAGACAGGCAGGCCCTCTTCCTCGCAATTCGCGAAGAGGACTTGAACGATGCCGTCGGCATCTTCGAGCAGTCACTGGAAGGGCTGACTGACCCTGCAGAACGTTTGCGCACCCTGTTTCTGGTGGCGACCGAATACTGGCGCAACCATCTCGACCAGTACGAAGTGCTATACGCGAAGCCGCTGCGTCGGCAGACACCCCGCTATGCCGATGGCTCCATGTTTGGAGCGAGCAGCATTGCCCGCCGTTCTCACGGAGTCTGGGAGAAAGCGGTGGAAGATTTCCTCAAGGGCACCTCCACCCCGCAAATCACCGTCAAGCTCGCGACGGAGTGCCTGGAGGTCGCCATGCACGGCGTCGTCTCCATCCCCCCTCGCCAGCTTTCTCGTCGCTGGTCGCGGAGCGAGGACATGGCACGCCTTCTTATCGAAAGTCTCATCCAGGCGTGGCGATAGCTCGATATGCACGTATTTGACGCAAAGTGAGCCGCTGTTTCCGCGATTTTTCTGAGAACCAGCCGGTTAGTCCGGCTGCACGCCACACCTACTCTGCTTTAACGTTTGCGTCTCGCACCAGCTTTCCGAACTTTTCAGTTTCTGCACTGATGCGTTGTGCCATCCTGGCCCCGGTGTCGCCCACGGGATCTGCACCGATTTCCTCCATGCGTTTGCGGAACTCAGCGCTCTGAATGATCTTGATCATTTCCGACTGAAGTCGCGCCACGACCTCCTTGGGTGTCTGGGCCGGGGCCAGAACCCCGAACCATGTACCGATGTCAAACCCCTTCAGTCCTGCTTGCTCAAGCGTTGGCACATCGGGCAATGCGGGTGAGCGGGCCGCAGTGGTGACAGCAAGTGGTTTGAGCTTTCCGGCCTTGATATGCGGAAGCACTGGTGTGATTGTGTCAAACGACATCAGGATCTGCCCACCGAGCAGATCAGTCGCCAAGGGGCCGCTGCCCTTGTAGGCGATGTGGGTGAGCGAGATTCCCGTGTTGCCTTGAAACTGCGCCCCGATCAGATGCTGGGCAGTTCCATTTCCGTTCGACCCGAAGTTGGCTTTATCCGGATGTGACTTGATGTACGAAACCAGCTCTGCCACATCCTTTACAGGCGTACTTGCGTTAACAACCAGCACGTTGGGGACCATTGCGATGGTCGTTAGCGGAACGAAATCTTTCTGGAAGTCATAGCCGAGATTCTTGTAGACGCTGGTCGCGATCGTATGGTGCACCGCCCCCACCAACAAGGTGTACCCATCAGGCTTGGCCTTGGCAACGTAATCCGCGCCAATTGTCGCGCCCGCGCCAGGCTTGCTCTCAATGATGACTGGCTGTCCGAGCACGCGGGACAAACGCTCGCCGAGCGCACGCGCCAGGACGTCAGTCGTCCCGCCGGGCGCAAAGGGAACAACAAGGCTGACTGGCTTGGAGGGCCACTCCTGAGCCATGACGCCGCTGCCCAGGGCAGTAAGTGAAATGGCAATAACCTGAAGAGCCCGGCGGCGGGGATGGAAGGTAGTCGATGTCATTTTCTTGTCTCCGTTCTTTCTATGTGTATTGCGTGCTCAAAAGCGGCTCGCTTGCCGAACTCTCAAGTCATGCGCGCTTTCGTTCAGCAGGTTGCGCGAGCAGTGCGCATAGCGCATCCGTGACTTGCTTGGTCGTTGCGCTGCCGCCCAGATCTCTCGTGTGCAACTTGGTATCGGCCGTGATGATTTCGATTGCCTGCATGAGCCGCGCGGCCGCTTCGATTTCTCCAAGGTGCTCAAGCATCATCACGCAGCTCCAGAACGTGCCGACCGGGTTCGCAAGTCCCTTGCCCATGATGTCGAACGCGGAGCCATGGATCGGCTCGAACATGCTTGGATAGCGTCGCTCAGGATCGATGTTCCCCGTGGGGGCGATGCCAAGACTGCCCGCCAGCGCTGCCGCCAGATCGGTCAGGATGTCGGCATGCAGATTGGTCGCGACCAACGTGTCCAGCGACGCCGGTCGGTTGACCATGCGTGCTGTGCACGCATCGACCAGCTCCTTGTCCCAGATCACGTCCGGGAATTCAGTGCTGATCTCGCGGGCAATCTCATCCCACATCACCATCGCATGCCGTTGGGCATTGGACTTGGTCACGACCGTAAGAAGTTTTCTGGGGCGCGACTGTGCGAGGCGGAACGCATAGCGGATCACCCGCTCGACGCCGGCGCGCGTCAACACGCTGACATCCGTGGCGACTTCAATCGGGTGTCCTTGATGTACGCGCCCGCCCACACCGGAGTACTCGCCTTCCGAGTTCTCGCGAACGATCACCCAATCGAGATCTTTGGGAGCGCAACGCTTCAACGGCGCGTCAATGCCCGGAAGAATCCGCGTCGGCCGTACATTTGCGTACTGATCCAGACCCTGGCAGATTTTCAGTCGAAGACCCCAGAGCGTGATGTGGTCGGGGATGTCCGGATCTCCTGCAGACCCGAACAGGATGGCATCCTTGCCGATCAGATTTTTTAGACCATCGTCCGGCATCATGCGCCCATGAGCACGGAAGTAATCCCCGCCCCAGTCGAAGTCTTCAAACTCGAACCCGAAGGTGGAACCTGCGGCACCCGCGAGCACCTGTAACACTTCGCGCCCGGCGGGTACGACTTCCTTGCCAATTCCATCGCCCGGAATACACGCGATCCTGTATGTCTTCATCGATAAGCTCCTTGCGTGTCACTGTAAGCAATCCTCGCTCGACGGAATGCATCACAATTCAATGCATTCTTGATTTGGAGTTCAACAATGGCACAGCTTGTCACGTCGTCGCAGGACATGCAGTTCTTTGCGCAACTCGTGCGATGCGGCAGTCTCACTGCCACCGCTCATGAACTGCAAATCACAACGGCTGCAGTCAGCAAACGTCTTTCACTGCTGGAGGCGCGTCTCAACGTATCGCTCCTGAATCGCACGACTCGACGTCTGGCGCTCACGGACTACGGTCACAGCTACCTTGAAGAATCGAAGCGCATCATCGATGAAATACAGCAGCTGGAGAACCGTTTGCAGTCCGAACGTGGACAGCCATGCGGGATGCTTCGAGTCAACGCGACGCTTGGTTTCGGGAGAATGCACATCGGCCCCGCCATCAGCAGCTTCTTGCGCAAGTACCCTCGCGTAGAAGTGCAGTTGCAACTGACCGCATCACCTCCCTCGATCACCGAAGAGTCCTATGACGTCGGGATTCGATTCGGGGAGCCGCCTGATTCCCGACTGATCGCCAGGCGGCTGGCCGCAAACCGCCGTCTTCTGTGCGCTGCACCCGCGTATCTGGCGCGCAAAGGCGCGCTCACTTCACCCGGCGATCTCGTTCATCACAACCTCATTGCGATCCGTCAAGTCGATGATGCTCAAGGGCTTCTTCACTTGAAGCAGGGCAGGAAAGTCGAAGCAGTGCGGCTGCGAGGCTCACTGAGCACGAATGATGGAGAAGTCGCGGTGACGTGGGCACTAAACGGATTGGGGATTGTGCTTCGCGCAGAGTGGGACGTAACGCGCTATTTGGACAGCGGACGCTTGCAGCACGTACTACCAAACTGGAATGCACCGCCTGCAGACATATATGCGGTGTATCCCGCTCGACAAGCGAAAGTGCTCCGAGTGCAGAAGTTCGTTGAGCATCTAGTTCAGTGGTTTTCGAACTGACCTCGATCACCCGGAGATAAGTCCACCGAGCCGCCCTACCTCAGCACTCACATACCCGCCAGTTGCGAGACCGGCAGGGTGACATCCTGGACCCAGATCGGCAGCACACGTTGGCGGTAAAAATTCGAGATGCCAGCGCGGATCACAACTCTACCGACAACACCACGCGTCGCGTCGACGCTCCGAAGTCCAGCTCCCCCGGCCGCGCAACGCGATCAACCGAATAACCATCAATCCCGCTAAACAAACATCGAAAAACTCGAGCTCGTTGCCCGAACTGCCAGGCAAAAGGTGCGGGTGGAGCAAGCAGTGCTGTTCGTGCCCTATCCCGTGGTGCAGGTCCACAGCCCGGACAAGACTGAGGTGCGGGTACTCAGCGCGTCACAGCGGACAGCCGAGTGGGCGCAGTGTCCCTGGGGGCCTGCAGGCCTTCAAGCTGCATGGTGCATAGCTGCTTTGAACTGCGCCGTATGCCTGCGATAGGGGCCTCTGGATGACATGAACCAGACAGCCGCTCGCTACAGCAACCCACTTGCTACCATGAACTGTTTGTCCGCTCGCGAGTTTTACTATCGGCACTCGCTTCGGAGGATTCCTCGCTTGGCGGAGTCAGCGCGAACGTCAGCATCAGTCGATGCTTGCGCTCAAACGCTCTGATGCGATCAATCAAGTCATCGTTCAGCCGTTGACCCGCCGACAGCAGTAACACGCCTTCCGGCGATTTGAAGTCCTCGATCAAGGTTTGGCCAGCGCGCAAACTGGCGGTGCGCAGGCGAAGAATTGTTACGGTCGACGCCGACTGTATGGATGTGCCAGATGTGGCAATAGGCGCCTGGATCAGATCGGAAGACGAAGTTGGTGGAGTTCCAACTTCCAGATCGAACCCAAATAGGTTGCCCTCCGGCGGCCGGCTCTCAACACGGATTTCGCTGCCCATCAGTCGCGCCAAGCGCTGGCTGATAACCAGGCCGAGTCCGGTGCCAACGGCGCGCTGCTGAGCGTCGCCCAGTTGCTCGAACGGGCGAAATAGCCTCGCCAATTGCTCCCCGGTCATCGCTATTCCGGTGTCCTCGACTTCCATGCACAGAACCGAGGGCGCGCGAAAGCGCACACGCAGGGTAACCTGCCCACGACGAGTGAATTTGATCGCGTTATCGAGCAGGTTCATCAGCACTTGGCGCAGGCGTGTCTGGTCTGCACAGATCGAAAGCGGCCACCTGGCCGGCAAGTCGCAGACAAATTCGAGGTTCGTCTTTTGCTCTGTGCGCATGCGCGCCATCTCAATGATCGATCCGAAGAAATTTTCCGGGTCGAATTCGCTGGGCAAGATGTCGAAGCGGCCAGCCGAAATCTTGGACAGGTCCATCAGATCGTTGACCAATGCCAGCAGGTGCTTGCCACTGCTGTCGATCAACTCGACGGCCCGTTGCTGGCGTTCGTCCATGCCATCCCGCGCCTTGAGAACCTGGGCAAAGCCGAGAATCACATTGAGAGGGGTGCGGAGTTCGTGGCTGATACAGGCCAGAAAGCTGCTTTTAGCTTCGTTGTCGGCCTCGGCGACTTCCTTTGCTGCACGCAGTTGGCCTGTGCGTTCACGCACCAAGTCTTCCAAGTTGTCGCGATGCGCCGTCAAGGCCGCTTCGGCCCGCTGGCGCTCTGCGATCTCGCCGTGCAGCGCTTCGACAGTGCGTCGCAATTCCTCGGTCTGTTGCCGGATCTGGTGTTCGGCTGCGCGGCGCTCGCTCAGGTCATCCATGCAGACATGGGCGAAAGATGCCTTGTCGCTGGTCACAAGACTGACGGAGACATCGACTGGAATCTCGTGTCCCTCCCTGTGCAGAACGTTGGTCTCGAAGCGCAAGGAGCCAAGCTCGCACAACTCGCTCCAGCGCTGCGGCCATTGGCTGGCATCGAACTGGGCGTCAATGTCGGTCACTCGCATCCGCAGTAGAAGTTGACGCTCCATTCCCAGCAGCCGGCAGGCCGCTGCATTGACATCACGAAACACGCCGTCGGGTCCGATCTGCATCAACGCGTCGTTGGACTGCTCAACGGCGTGGCGAGTGAGGCGAAGCTGATCGTGAGCGCTTTCTCGCTCGGTTACGTCGCGCGCAGACGGGATCAGCCAGACCACCTGACCGTCCGCTCCGTACAGGGGGAACAGCGAGAAATCCATGTCAAGTGTCGCTCCATTGCTCGTCGCGACACGTACGTCGAATCGCGAGGCCTCACCGCGCAGTGCGTCCGCCAACGCCTGTTGCAGACGCTGTTGCGATAGCTCGCAGGCGTTCCACCAGGGCGTAGCATCGAAGCGCTGGCCGACAACCTGTGCCTGTGTACGGTCTATGGCTCGCAGTGCCGCCTGGTTGGCATATCGCACCACGCCGTTGGTATCGAGCAGGCCGGCAAAAATGGATGGTCCTAACCTGTCCATCACCTGCTGCAAGGTCATTTTCGGTTCCGTGGGTGGGACGAGACGCGCCTTCACCGGTGACACGGCGTCGCGATGCGGCATATCGGACATCTGCTGTTTTGGCATGCCACCAGTTTGTCCCGCGGCCTGTTTTGGCGGCGTGATCAGTTGCGGGCAAAACCGACCAGATCAGATCGACGATTGCACAGGTCGGGGAGTGGGAGATGCGTCGCCAATCAGCCGTGCCAGTGTGCGCGTCGCACGCTCGAGGGTCGCATCCCACTGTTGACCACAGGTCAGCCGGATATGGTGCTGGAACTCCGCACGCGCAGAGAACATCGGCCCAGGGGCCAGGCTGATGCGCTGTGCCAGCGCGGCGCGGTGGAGTGCCAGCGCGTCGACCCCGGCGGGCAGCTCGACCCACACGAAGTATCCACCTGCAGGCCGCGCGACGCGCGTGCCTTCGGGGAAATTCCGGGTTACGGCATCGAACAGACTATTTCGCTGCGCTTGCAACGACTTTCGCAGACTGCGTAAGTGGCGGTCATAGCCACCTTCCTGCAGATACTCGGCGAGCGCGGCCTGCACGGGAATCGACCCCGACAAGCTGGTCATCAGCTTCAATCGCTCGACCTCGCTTGCCCAGCGCCCAGGCGCGGCCCAACCGACGCGGTAGCCCGGCGCCAGGCACTTCGAGAAAGACGAGCAGTGGAGAACCAGGCCGCGGTGATCGTACGCCTTGGCTGGAAGGGGCGCCGAGTTGCCTTCGTAAAGTTCAGCATAGACATCGTCCTCGATCAGAGGGATCTCGTTGCGCGCGAGCAGTTGCACGAGATCTTTTTTTTTGGCGTCCGGCATCAGGCTACCCAGCGGGTTCTGAAAGCTTGTCATCAACCAGCAAGCCTTGGGCCGATAGAGATCGATCACTTGCGCGAGACGGCCTAGATCAATGCCCTCGCGGCAATGCGTCGGCACTTCAATGGCGTGCAGTCCCAGGCGCTGCAATGCCTGCAGAGCCACGTAGAAAGTCGGTGACTCGACAACCACGGAATCCCCCGGCCTCGTCACGGCGGTCAGGCACAGGTTCAGCGCTTCCATGGCGCCGTGCGTCAATACGATCCCGTCAGGGCCGACAGCCATGCCTTGTCGTACATAGCGCTTGGCGATCTCGCGCTTGAGCCGCAGGTTGCCTGGCGGCAGATCTTCAACCATGTTCCACGGTGCGAGCCGTCTGGTGCCCGAAACGAGTGCTCGGCGCAGGCGGTCGAGAGGAAACAGGACGGGGCTCGGGAACGCCGATCCCAAAGGGATGATGTCGCGCGCACGCGCGGAGCCGAGGATTGCGTACACCAAATCGTTGACGTCCACGGCTTGGGGGCCGGAATGAGGCGCCGAAGTCGGCGGCTCGGCGAGTTGCACGCCGTTTGCGCGGGCCGTGACGAAGTAGCCGGAGCGCGGTGCCGCGCGGACGAGTCCTCTGGCTTCCAGCAGGTAGTAGGCCTGGAATACCGTGCTTGGGCTCACACCCCGATTGGCACAGGCTTGGCGCACGGAGGGGAGGCGATCCCCGGCGTGCAAAACTCCGGCCACAATTTGCTGCTCGATCTCCTGAGCGAGCTGCTGGTACCTCGTAGAACCGATCGCACGATCAGGCATGTGTTTGGCACCGCCTTCAATGACTACCGGCTGTGCAGGCTAAGGATTTCTTCAGTCTATTCGGTTAGTACGGCTACGCAAGACCGATCATCGGCTTAGGCAGCTTCTGTGTGCCAAGACGGATTTAAGCGTCGATCGTGCTCGACACTCCAGGCACAAACTTCATCGCACCTTGATCACCACCTTGCCCTTCGCACGGCCGCTTTCGACGTAGGCCAGCGCTTCATTGGTGGATTCGAAGGGGAAGACCTTGTCGATCACCGGGCGGATGGCACCTGACTCGATCAGTTGCGTGATCTGCCGCAACTGGCTTCCGCTGGCTTTCATGAAGAGGAAGGCGTAGTGAAGCCTGCGGCGTTTGGCTTGCCTTCGAACACCGAAGCTCAGGGCGCGCATGACCTGCTCGACGAACCACGGGGCCTTGATGCTTTCGGCAAACTGCGGGTCGGGTGGGCCGGAGATGGAGACCAGGTGGCCGCCGGGCTTGAGCACGGTCAATGACTTCATGAGTGTCTTGCCGTCCTGGCTGTGCAGAACCACGTCGTAATCGCGCAGATGATCTTCAAAGGCGTCTTTCCTGTAGTCGATGACCACATCCGCGCCCAGACTCTTCACCAATGAGGCGTTACCTGCGCTGGCGGTAGTCGCCACCGTCGCGCCCATGTGTTTGGCCAGCTGGATCGCAAACGTGCCGACGCCGCCTGAACCAGCCTGGATGAAGACTTTCTGCCCCGTCTCGAGCTTCGCGATCTCCCTCAGCGCTTGCCAGGACGTCAGGCCCACCAGCGGGATGGATGCCGCTTCCTCCATCGTGAGATTGCGGGGTTTCATCGCCACCGAGTCTTCCTTGACGGCAATGAGCTCGGCGAACGTTCCGATGCGCAAGTCGTCCGGCCTGGCGTAGACCTCATCGCCGGTCTTGAACTGGCTCACGCGGGGACCGACTCGAACCACCACGCCAGCCACATCGTGCCCCAGAACGAACGGCGGGCGGTACGGCAGGATGAGCTTGAACTCGCCGCTGCGAAGCTTCGAGTCCAGCTGGTTCAACGCTGTCGCGTAAACCTGGATCAGCACCTCGTCCGCATGCAGTTCCGGCTCGGGCAAGTCGACGGCGCGGAGTGCCTCGCTCTTTCCGTAACGATGGACGACAAATGCCTTCATGGTTTTCATTTGGTGAGAGCACCCGGTTCAGCCGATAGCCAGCCCCATCAACCCGCCAGGGTCGAATCAGGCTTTATCGCCGCCACCCAGCGCTTCGCGAAGATCTTTGTGGGCGTCATCGAGCTTCTCCGCGGTCCTGTCGAGCTGCTCCCCCGCGTCTCCTGTGCGCTCCACCGCCAGCTTGACCTCTTCGTCAACTTCCGGCAATCGAGTTTCGAGGACGCTTCGAACAACGGCCAGTTCGTCGGCGACAGCCTTGACCTCTTCCGCCGCAGCTTCGCTTGACGTCAGGGCGTCTTCAATCGACTTGTCCGTGGAGTGCTTGGTCACTGATGTCTGGAGAGGGATGGACAGGGAAGAGAGTGTCCTACACACCTCATGCACAAGCAAGTTTATTGTGTGACCGGTCGGTCGGCGCAAACTCCAGCTCCTTGAAAACCGTCAGGAAAGCCCATAGGTCACCCGCTGTCATCACTGGAAACCATCATGCTCAAGGACTTATCTCTTTGGCCTCGTGGCAAGCGAGCGACATTCGGGGAACGCCTTCACGCTGCGGCCACCCATCTTCTGCTGTGCCTGGTTGTTGCCGGTATGGCGTTTGGCTTGGTCCATTGGGTCTGGTATCCCAAGGAATATTGGGAGATGTCTGGCGGCCGGGAGCTCTTCTTTCTGTTGGTCAGTGTGGACGTCGTCCTGGGCCCGCTCATCACACTTGCAATTTTCAATCCCGGCAAAGGATGGGGGCGAATGAAGTTCGACCTGGCCGTCGTACTGGTCCTGCAGGCCGCAGCACTTGCATACGGCTTGTGGACGGTCGCTTCGGTGCGCCCCGCCTATCTGGTGCACACGGGAGATCGCTTCAACGTGGTTTCGGCGATGTCGATCGAGAAGAGCGAGTTGGCGCTGGCCGCGCAGCCGACATTCAGGAAAGTGCCATGGCTAGGTCCCGAGATCGTTGGCACGCGCGCACCTTCAACCCCCGAAGAATCCAACCAGTTGCTCATGGACGGCCTCGCCGGAAAAGACATTGAAGTCCAGCCGAAGTTCTACCTCCCCTACGAAGAAGTCAAACAGCGCGTCCTGGCTCAGTCCAGGACGCTGCAAGCACTGCGCATGAAGAATCCGGAGACCGCACGGGTCGCGCTGGACGAAAAATTGAAAGCCCTCGGCCGCGAAGAACAAACGCTGAGATGGCTACCTGTCATGGCGCGGGGGGACTGGGTTGCGCTCATTGACGCGGAATCGGCCGAACCGCTCGCCTTTCTTCCTTTGAATGGATTCTGATGAGGCATGACGCGTGTACCCACGGGTCGAACGCGTCTGCGGCTGAACACTATGACGCCCAAAGGATATGAGCTATAAATGCTTAGCAGCGGCGCAGCAGCAGCCGCATGCGCCTGAGGTGAGCAAGCATGGAGGGCGAACGTATGCGCGAATATTTGATGGCCACGGCCTCGACGGCAGATCACGTCAGCCTGGCTGCACTTCAAGATATCTTGAAGCGCGTTCGGGAGTTCCTGAAGATGGATATCGCATTCGTCGCCGAATTCGTTGATGGCCGCCGGGTGTTTCGCCAAGTGGACGCGCATCAACCGCATCAAAGCTTCGTTACAGCGGGCGATTCGCACGCTTTGGAAGACACCTACTGCCAGCGCGCTATCGATGGCCGGCTGCCGTTGGCCATCCCCAATTCCCGCAGGAACAAAGAGGCGCGCGAGCTCGCCGCAACAGACGCCCTGCAAATCGGCTGTTACCTCACCGCCCCGATTGTTCTGGAAGGTGGCGTCGTCTATGGCACGCTGTGTTGCTACAGCCATGAGCCCAAAGACTACTTGGGGCAGAGTGAAGTAGCCGCGCTGGAAGCCGTTGCCAAGCTCTTCACGCAAGCGATCTCGAAGGATCGCGCGCTCTACTCTCGATAGGTGGCAGCGCGGTCGGCAAGGGGGATCGCTGCCGAACCTGCCTTCTCGACCATGCGCCTGACCAATGGATGCACGACGCGCCGTTCGGTGCTGATGCAATAGAAGCGCTCAACCACCCCCTCCAGCGGGCCGATGCGGCGGACGCCATACTGGGCCAGCAGTTGCTGCTCCACCAGTTCCGGGGCAGGAAAGATTCCCATGCCACCGGCCGCGAAGATCTTCAGCAGCGCGGAATCCTCGAACTCCCCGACCGTGCGCGGCGGGATGCCCAGGCGAGCGAACCAATGGTCGATATGGGGTCGCACCTCTGCATTCGACGCCGGCAGCAGCACGGGTATGTCGGCCAGCCCGAGTGGAAACTTCTTTTTTGCACGAAGCGCAAGTCCTGCAACGCCATACCAGGCGAGGCCCGAAGACCCCATCGCATGATTGAACACCGTCAGGCCTGCACGCGGCGGTGCGGGCCTGTCGGCGAGGACCAAGTCCAGTTTGTGGACAGCCAGATTTCCCAGCAGATCCTCGAAATGCTGCTCATGACAAAGCAGGCGCAAACCCGGGGTGTCGAGAACGGGTTGCACCAGATGACGCACCACCAGCTTGGGCAGCGTGTCGCTGACCCCGAGTGCCAGCCGTACCGAAGGCTGTGTGCCGGATCGAGTTCGCAGCAAATCCGGCAGTGCTTCGCCGAGCTCGAAAATCACCTCCGCCTGTTGCATCGCCCGCTGACCTGCCTCGGTCAACACGACGCCCCTGCCCTGCGGGCGCAGCAATTGCACACCGAGGGAGCGCTCCAGTTCCCGTACCTGGGCACTCACGGTTTGCACAGCCATGCCGAGCCGCTCCGCGGCGCGGGAGATCCCGCCCTCCTTGGCCACCACCCAGAAGTAGTAGAGATGCCGGTAACTGAACGACTGGCTCATTCTGCTTTTAAAGGAGTCAATTTCAATAATTGTCTGCTTTTTCAGGAATCAGATCCAGCGTATCTTCCACTGACTGACGCAATCGCGCAGCGGCATTCCCAACAACGACAGGAAAAACATGGAAGTTGTGCTGACCTCTCTCCAGACCCCTTGGCTGGGCACGCCGATCGTGGTCTGGCTGGCATTCCTCTGCATCGTCGCCACCTTGTTGGCGCTGGACCTTGGCGTCCTGCACAAGGAGGAGCGCGAGATCGGTGTGAAAGAAAGCCTTCTGCTGTCCGGCGGGTACATCGGTATCGCGTTGCTCTTCGGCGCATGGGTCTGGTGGTACATGGGCGCACGGTCGGGCATCGAGTACTACACCGGCTTCCTGATCGAAAAATCGCTGTCGATGGACAACGTCTTCGTCATCGCGATGATTTTCTCGACGCTGGGCATACCGCGTCAGTACCAGCATCGCGTTCTTTTCTGGGGAATTATGGGCGTCATCGTCATGCGCGCCCTGCTGATCGGGGCCGGCGCGGCGCTCGTGCAGAACTTCAGCAGCATCCTCTACATCTTCGGGGCATTTCTTGTCATCACCGGCGTCAAGATGTGGATGTCCGCGGGGCAGCAACACGACATGGCCGACAGCCGCGTCCTCGCGTTCCTGCGAAGACATCTGCGCCTCACTGAAGATCTGCATGGCAACGCCTTTTTCGTGAAGCGCGCCGACGCAGGCGGCAACATGGTGCGGTACGCGACGCCCCTGTTCCTGGCGCTGGCGATGATCGAAGTGGTCGACCTCGTATTTGCGGTGGACTCGGTGCCGGCGATTTTCGCCATCACATCGGATCCGTTCATTGTCTACACGAGCAATATCTTCGCCATCCTGGGTCTGAGGGCGCTCTATTTCGCGCTCGCGGCAATGATCCATCGCTTCCACTACCTGCAGTACGCACTGGCACTGGTACTCGTGTTCGTCGGCACCAAGATCTTCCTCGTGAACTTCATCGGGAAGTTTCCGCCAGCCGTATCGCTCGGCGTCACATTCGGCCTGATTGCTGGCGGGGTTCTTTATTCCATGTGGAAGACACGCGCACGGGGAGCGTGAGGCAGAAGCATGAACCAGTTGCTCGATCCTGCCGTCCTGTTCTTCTGCTTCGGGATCGTTGCCGGCCTGCTGCGATCCAACCTGGAGATTCCGCCGGCCATCTCCAGATTCCTGTCGCTTTACCTGTTGATGGCTTTGGGCCTCAAAGGTGGATTCGCCCTGGCGAAGTCGGGGTTGACCTCCGAGGTTGCAGCCAGCCTGGGTGCGGCCATGCTGCTGGCAGTCGCTGTACCGGTGGTCAGTTACACCCTTCTTCGCAAGGCGCTGGGCGGGTTCGATGCTGCAGCCATTGCAGCCACCTACGGTTCCGTAAGCGCGGTCACGTTCATCACGGCCGTGCAGCACCTCGACGCAGCCGGGCTTCCGTACGGCGGGCACATGGCCGCGGCAATGGCACTGATGGAGTCGCCGGCGATCATCATGGCAGTTTTTCTGGCCAATCGCGTCCGCCAGGAGCACGCGGGAGCGGCCAATGCATTGCCACTGCGAGGCGTGTTGCATGAATCGCTGACAGACGGCGCACAGTTGCTGCTGCTGGGTGCCATGGTCATCGGAATTCTCAGCGGGACTGCGGGAGAAGCAGCCATGAAGCCGTTCACGGGCGATCTTTTCAGAGGCATGCTCGCATTCTTCCTGCTCGACATGGGCCTGGCGTGCGCGCGTCAGATCGGGGCACTGCGCGATGCGCCGCGATGGTTGCTCGGCTACGCGGTCGGCGCGCCGCTGGTGCACGCTGCAGTCGCCCTCGGGCTCGGACGGCTTCTCGGTCTGGAGGCAGGCAACACGGCGCTTCTGATGGTTCTGGCAGCATCGGCGAGCTACATCGCAGTTCCCGCCGTGGTGCGCCACGCCATTCCTGAGGCCAGGCCTGCGCTCTACCTGGGGTTGTCGCTGGGGTTGACGTTCCCCTTCAACATCCTCTTCGGCATACCGCTCTACCTGCGTCTGGCGCACGCATACTGAAGTGCAGCCGTGAACCAGGAGCGACCACCCACCGCGACACGCGCATCAAGGGCGACCTTCAGTTCTCGTCGTGCAGGCAGCGCGGATGATGCGCGGCGCGGGGTTTGGCTGCATTCCCCTGAATGCGAGATGCGACCGCGGATTGATCTGCGAAACATCCGATGAGAAAGAATGACCTTTCCACAGCGGGCCATCGAAATAATCCACCCGCTTGAAAAGCCCGACTTTCGTCCTGCAGTCGATTTCTACCTCAGCGGAATACGACCGGAAGACCTGGCCTGTGATTGGCGACCGTCGAGTGCTTGCGCGATTCACCCGTATGACGAGCTGTCGGGACCCGTCGGCTTCCGTGCGGATGGAGGCCGCATCCACCAGGACGGTGTCGGCGATCGGATCCTCCGGGTTTCCGACAATGACGAGCCATGTGGGCTCAGCAGAGGCTGCGCCACAAAACAACACCGCCGACACCACAGCGACCCACCAACGCACACCGTTCCCCTTGAGTTTCCGTCGATTCTAGGCGCCAATCGATGAAGATCGGCTCAGCCGAGGGGTCCCGGTCTGCATCCGGCTCCATCATCGTCACGGCTTCACGAAGGTGAGGACGACTTCGCCCAGCGTGAATCCGAACTTGCTCATCTTCGCGGTATTGAGCATGACCTTGTCTGTCTGCAGGTACATCCAGTCGTCCATCTGCACGTCATAAACCTTGCCGTTCACCGGAAGACTCAGCACGTAGCGCCACTGGAGGGCGTTGCCGCTGATCTTGCCTGTGGCCTCGCCCACGACGTCGCCGGCTTCGCCCGTGACAGATCCATCCGGACCGAGTGTCAACCGCCACACCCGGCGCTCCGTACTGCCATCGGAATACAGGAATCGCTCGTCGAGCACACCTTTGTTGCCGCTCCACTCGCCGCGCATGTCCACGGTGAAGCGCTTGACAACTTTGCCGCTGCGGTCGCGGAAGAATCCATAAGCGCGGAGTTCGCCATTGAAGAAGGAATCCAGCTTGAGGGCCGGCTTCTCGGCGGCATAGGTGTCAACGGACGGTGCTGCACATCCCGTGATGAGAGTTGCCAGTACGACAGACAGGGATACGAGAATTCTTTTCATCATTTGTCATGCCTCGGTTGGGTGGGTGGTTCAAATCCTCAGGCCCGCGCCTCGTCGCGCAACGCAGCGGCCTGTTGCCGGATGCGAGCCTTTTCCTTCGCATCGATACGGTCAAGATTCCTGAGTTGAAGCGACATGCGCGGGTTGCCTTTCAGGCGTTGCTCGTGGCGCATCAGGAAATCCCAGTAAAGGGTGGTGAACGGACACGCGTCCGGGCCTGTGCGCAGGGCCGGGTCGAAGCGGCAGCCCGCACAGTACGGGCTCATCTTCTGGATGTACCGCCCTGTCGCCACGTAGGGCTTGCTTGCCATCCATCCGCCATCGCCATACTGGCTCATGCCCAGCGTGTTGGGCAGTTCCACCCACTCCACGGCATCCACATAAACGGCCAGATACCACTCGTGCACGGCCTGCGGCCTGACCCCGAGCAGGAGCGCATAAAGCCCTGTGACCATCAGGCGCTGGATGTGATTCGCGTAGCCATGCGTCAGGGTTTGCTTCAGCGCATCGCGCAGACACGCCATCGGTACGTCGCCGGTCCAGTACCACGGCGGAAGCGGCTCCTGAGCATCCAGCGCGTTGAGCTCGAGATAACCCGGCATCTCGCTCCAGTAGATACCGCGCACATATTCGCGCCAGCCCAGGATCTGCCGGATGAATCCTTCCGCGCTGGCCAAGGGGACAACGCCCTCCCGATACGCTTTCTGAGCGGCGTCCACGACCTCGCGTGGATTGAGCAGCTTGAGATTCAGCGCAGCCGACAGGTGCGAATGATGTAGCCACGGCTCGTCAGGCCACATGGCATCCTGGTAAGGACCGAACATGGCGAGGCGTTCGTCGATGAAAGCATGAAGCGAGCGCAGCGCGTCTTCGCGCGTGACCGGCCAGTGGAAGCTGTCCAGGCTGCCGCGGTGGTCCGCGAAGCGGGCCTCCACTTGCGAAATGACCTCGCGCGTGACGTCGTCAGGACCGCACTCGAAGCGGCCCGCAACAAACCCCGGCCCAGCGGCACCGAAGCTCGCCCGGTTTTCGTCATCAAAGTTCCAGCGCCCGCCTTCCGGCTGCGCGTCGTCGCCGGCGGCGTCCTCAGCCATCAGGACCCGGTGACGCGTTCTTTGCGCGCGGTAGAAATACTCCATACGTAAGGATTTCCTGGATCTGGCGTACTCGCGGAACTCGTCGATGCCTACGAAAAAATGCCGGTCTTCGAGCACGGTGAGAGGAACGTCGGCTGCTGCGGCCACGTCGCGGATCGACTGCAACACGCGCCAGTCACCAGGCTGCGTCATGCGCAATGCGCGAGGCTGGAGCATTTCGATGTCGGCCGCCAGTTGGGCACCGAGGCTGCCCAGATTCCCCTCGTCGCCCAGCGCCCGGTAGATCAGCGTCTTGTCAGCAGACGCCAGCGATGCCGCAAAGTGCCGCATGGCGGACAGGAAGAGGACGATGCGTGGTTTGCCGGACCAGACATGTGTGGACTCTTCCTCCACTTCTGCCATCCACACGGCGTCTTTCGACGCGTCGAACCCGTCGAACGCAGCGGCTTCCGGGTCGAGCTGATCGCCCAGGACAATGATCAGCGAGCGCAGCTCTGACACCGGAGGCCACCTTCTTCGAGCGTCCGCGTCTTACGTCTTACTTGGGCAGCAGGACCTTGTCGATCACATGGATCACGCCATTGGACTGCATGACGTCAGCGATCGTGACCTTCGCGACGCCACCGCTCTCGTCCGTGACCGTGACGGAAGAACCAGAAGCCTTCGCCACCAGGGTGCCGCCCGCGACGGTCTTGATCGACGCCATGCCATTGCCGTCCTTGATCATTTTGGCGATCGCGGCGGCATCCCACTTTCCGGGAACGACGTGGTAGGTGAGCACGGACGTCAGCTTCGCCTTGTTTTCGGGCTTCAGCAGGGTATCGACCGTGCCTGCGGGCAGCGCGTTGAATGCAGCGTTGGTCGGCGCAAACACCGTGAACGGGCCCGGGCCCTTGAGTGTCTCGACGAGACCTGCTGCCTTCACTGCAGCGACCAGCGTCGTGTGGTCCTTCGAGTTGACGGCGTTGTCGATGATGTCCTTGGTGGGGAGCATCGGTGCGCCACCGACCATGACTTGTGCAGCAGCGGGAACTGCCACCGCGCCTAGCGCGGCGGCCAGCAGGAATGCGGAAGTGCCCCTGGAAAACTTGTTCATCATGCAATCTCCTTGAGTGATGGATGCCGCACCGGATGGGCGGCAAGCGGAGATTAAACCAATTAGTCTGTTTATGACTGATTAGTATATAAATAAACGTATCAGTATGTAATCGTCCGCCGCGCGGCAGACGCGCCATGTCATCGATGACGAAGACAAAGCCGGAGATGCTGTTCGAACGAGGGCACAGCGGTCACGCAGCAGCCAATCGCTCCTTCGCCAGCTTCGTGCCCGCTGCCAGCGCCTGCAGCTTGCGCCAGGCCACGTCCCGCCCCATCGGCGCCAAGCCGCAATTCGTGCACGGGAACAGGCGCTCCTTCGGCACGAACTCCAGCGCCCGGCCGATGGTGTCGGCCACTTCCTCGGGTGTTTCGACCACGTCGCTGGCCACATCGATCACGCCGACCATCACGTCCTTGCCCGCCAGCAGCTTCATCAGGTCGGGCGGCACATGGGAGTGGATGCACTCCAGGCTCACCTGATCGATGCTGCTCCTGGCCAGCGCGGGGAACACCGTCTCGTACTGGCGCCATTCGTCACCCAGCGTGCTCTTCCAGTCGGTGTTGGCCTTGATGCCGTAGCCGTAGCAGATGTGCACCGCCGTCGTGCAAGTCAAGCCTTGCGCAGCGCGCTCGAGCGCCTGCACACCCCAGTCAGCAGCATCCTTCATGTAGACATTGAAGGCAGGTTCGTCGAACTGGATGATGTCCACGCCATCGGCCTGCAGCGCAAGCGCTTCCTGATTGAGCAGTTCCGCAAACGCGAAGGCCATCTTGACCTTGTCACCGTAGAAGCGGTCCGCCACGGTGTCGACGATGGTCATGGGCCCGGGCAGGGTGAACTTCAGTTTCTTCTTCGTGTGCGCGCGCGCCAGCTGTGCCTCGAAGGCATGCACGCGGCCCTTCAGGCGCAGGGCCGACACCACCTGCGGCACCATCGCGTCGTAGCGGTTGTCGCGGATGCCCATCTTCACCTTGTGCTCGAAGTCGATGCCCTCGACCTGTTCGAGGAAGCCATGCACGAAATGCTGGCGCGACTGCTCGCCGTCGCACACGATGTCCAGGCCCGCGTCTTCCTGCGCCTTGATCCACAGCAGCGTCGCATCGGCCTTGGCCTGACGAAGCGCATCGCCTTCAGCCATCCACTTGGGCCAGAGCTTGTTGGTTTCTGCCAGCCAGGCAGGTTTGGGCAGGCTGCCGGCGATGGAGGTTTCAAACATTGAGGATTCCTTTCAGACTGGATGTGTGTGATGGCCGCTTTCGGGACAGCCTGCCCCATCAGCCGAGGGATGCATATTGGGTGAAATGGTGGCCAGTGCCACCGGTGCGAGAGTTTAGTGCGCGAAATCTGCAGCCCACTGGTCAAGCACGTTTTTGTACGGCTTGATGAAGTGCTCTTCCGCAAACTTTCCCTGCTTGACCGCCAGTTGGCTGCGCTCTTCCCGGTCATAGACGATCTGCGTCGACGAGTAGTCCTGGTGCTTCAGGCTCGGTCGATAGATACTCCCGGCCGCAGAATTGGCGTTGTAGATCTCGGGACGGTAGATCTTCTGGAAGGTTTCCATGGTACTGATGGTGCCGATCAATTCGAGATCCGTGTAGTCACCCGGCAGATCGCCGTGAAAGTAGAAAGCCAGCGGTGCCACGCTACCCGGTGGCATGAAAAAACGCACCTGCATCCCCATTTTCGCGAAGTACCGGTCCGTCGAGGACAGTTCATTCTGTTGATACTCGATGCCCAGCACCGGGTGCTGATTCCCGGTCCGCCGATAGGTCTGGCTGGTCGACACGCTGATGCAGATGACCGGTGGCTTGCCGAAGTGCTCGCTGTAAGTATTCGAGTTGGCAAATTGTCTGAACAGCTTGCCATGCAAGTCACCAAACCCGTCTGGAACACCGAATTCCGCGCGATCGGCGTTGTAGCCCGGGAGCACGACGCTGAAGTCGTAGTCGCGCACGTAGGAGGAGAAGTTGTTCCCCACGATGCCGTCGATGCGTTTGTGCGTCATCTTGTCGAGAATGCTGGTTTTCAGTATTTCGATCAACGGGAATGCAGAAGTGCTGCCCTTGTCGCCGAGGCTCATCTCGACGGAAATGATCTCCAGTTCGACGGCGTAGCGATCGCCCGTCGGATTGTCCCAATGCGCCAGGGCATTGAAGCGGTTGTCGATCATCCTCAGTGTGTTGCGCAGGTTCTGCTTCCGACTTGCGCCCCGGGCCAGGTTGGCGAAGTTGGTGGTGATGCGCGTGCTGTCCGATGGTTCATAGTTCTCATCGAAACGGATGCTCTTGAGATTGAAGGCAAGTTCTTCGTTCATGGAAATGTAGCGATGGAGTTCTTCAGAGAGGAGAGGGCAAGGGTCGGTCTGGCATGGCGCGCCAGCCCCATCAACGGCAATGCCCGCTGGATCGCCAACCTGGCCCGCTCGATGAGGGCTTCATCGCGCAGGCGGTAGTCCACAAAATCCTTGTCGGTCGCGTAGACGCCCAGCGGCAACATGCGTGCCTGGAAGAAGCTGAACAGCGGTCGTAGCTGGTGATCGATCACCAGGGCATGGCGCTCACTGCCGCCATTGGCCGCCAGCAGGACGGGCTTGTCGACCAGGGCGTCCTGATGAATGAAGTCGAAGAAGTGTTTGAACAGTCCCGCGTACGAGCCACGGAAGACCGGTGTTGCCACGACAGAACGAAATGGGCGTGTCATTGATCGGATGCTAGCCACCGACATCCATGAAGTAAAATGGTATTACTACATTAATTCATGAATCTGGATCATTGAATGCTTGAGCGCATCCACCTCAACATCGTGCAGCAGGTCGAGAAGCAAGGGTCGCTGACTGCGGCTGCGGGCGTCTTGAACCTGACCCAGTCGGCGCTGAGCCACAGCATGAAGAAACTCGAACATCAACTGGGCACGGACGTCTGGCTGCGCGAAGGCCGAAGCCTGCGGCTGACGCAGGCTGGACAGTACCTGCTGGCAGTCGCGAACCGGGTATTGCCGCAGCTGAATCTGGCCGAGGAGCGGCTCGGCCAGTTTGCGCAAGGCGAGCGCGGCGCGCTGCGCATCGGCATGGAATGCCACCCCTGCTACCAGTGGCTGCTCAAAGTGGTTTCGCCGTATCTCGCCGCCTGGCCGGACGTGGATGTGGACGTCAAGCAGAAATTCCAGTTCGGCGGGATCGGCGCTCTTTTCGGCTACGAGATCGACATGCTGGTCACACCGGACCCGCTGTTCAAGCCGGGGCTCAAGTTCGAACCCGTGTTCGACTACGAGCAGGTGCTTGTCGTGGCAAGGGGCCACGCGCTGGCTTCGGCAGACTACGTGAAGCCCAGGCAGCTGACCCAGGAAGTGCTCATCAGCTATCCGGTGGACATCGAGCGCCTGGACATCTACACCCAGTTCCTGCTGCCGGCGGGCGTCACGCCAAAGCGCCACAAAGCCATTGAAACCACGGACATCATGGTGCAGATGGTGGCCAGCGGTCGCGGTGTGGCCGCGCTGCCGCGCTGGCTTGTCGAAGAGTACGCTGACAAAATGGACGTGGTGCCCGTGCGGCTGGGCGCACGCGGCATTGCCAAACAGATCTTCCTGGGGGCGCGCGAGACCGACACCGCCATTGACTATGTGCGGGCCTTCATCGACCTGGCCCGCGAGCCTGCGGCCCCAAAAGCACGAGAAGCACGAAAAGCCAATCGATGAACACCATTACTGCACGGAACGCACTACCGCAACGTCATGAAGCAGCGGTGGAGATCGCCTCGTAGGTCCGCACCGGAGCGCGATAGATGCCGTCGCTACCCGGAATCGCTTCAATCAGGAGATTGCGGCCGAGCGGCACGACATCTCCGAAGATGGATGCATACGCGCAGTCAGAGGCATCGCGGCCCGAGGTGATGCGCACAAAACCCAGAGGTATGGCCGTACCTGATGGATCAAAGATGTACCAGCGGCCACCGAGATAGGCTTCGACGTAGGCGTGAAAATCCGGTGGTCCGAGTGCGGGATCGGCTCCATAGTCCAGTCCTGTCGTAAACCGCGCCGGTACGTTGACTGCGCGGCAAAGTGCAATCATCAGGTGCGCAAAGTCCCGGCATACGCCCTTGCCTTGCATGAGCGTCTGTTCGGCACTCGTGGTCCCGCTGGAGCTACCGGATTCGAAGGCGATGCGGCGATTGACCCAGTCGCAAATGGCCTGCACACGGCTGTAGCCTTGCCACATGTGACCGAACTCCAGCATCGCGAGTGCATTGAGCTTGTCTGACTCGCAGTAGCGGCTGGGGTACAGGTAAGGAATCACGTCGCCGGGGAGGTCCGAAACCCAGGTTTCGGCAACGACGTCCGGATTCTCACGATGGTGCAGCACATCCACCGTGCCTGAGTACCGCACTGTCAGATCGCCGGCGATTGCTCGCAGGCGGCTGACACGCCGCGCTTGCGGGCCGGTGCTGAGCGTGTGCATCGGAACGTTCTGGCTGAGAGTCAGCGATTCCGTGACGATGGTCTGCTGCTGGGTCTGTGCCGCAAGGAAGTTGAAGAGGAAATCGGCGCCTGCCGTGCGCACCTGATAGTGCAATTCCACTTCATACCTCAGCCGTATGGCTTTCGCGGTGTTCAGTACCGTCCCCCGCCGTTCTGGTAGCCACCACCGCTTCGCTTTTCCATGGGGCGCGCAACGTTGACCGTCAGCGCGCGTCCGCCGACGGACTTGCCATTCATGCCGTCGATGGCGGTTTGCGCTTCGTTGGCCGAAGACATTTCCACGAAGCCAAAGCCTTTGGAACGACCGCTTTCGCGATCGATGACGACCTTGGCCGAATTCACGGTGCCGTATTCAGCAAACTGGTGCTGCAGGGTCGAATCGTCGACGTCGTAGGAGAGATTACCGATATAGAGCTTGTTTTCCATGATGGACCTTTGATGAAACTGAATATGCGCCGCAAGGGCGCGTCGATGGCGTGGGTACGCCCACTATCTGCGTGGAAAGCGCCGTACAGCTGGTGGCGCCCCTCCGACGCGAGGTGCGATATGGCGGAACGTGATCCGCCCCTTGTTGATGTCGTAGGGTGACATTTCAAGGGAAACCTTGTCGCCCGCCAACACGCGGATGCGGTGCTTGCGCATCTTTCCGCCGGCGTAGGCAATGAGTTGGTGACCGTTGTCCAGGGTCACGCGGAAGCGCGAATCCGGCAACACTTCATCCACTTTGCCGTGGACCTCGATGAGTTCTTCTTTTGCCACAGGAACCTTTCAGTTGAGGCCGTGAAGAGCGAGGCTGCGGCCATGGTGGATGGCATAACGCTGAGCCTGCTTGTCGCAACTGAATGTCGGAACGAAGCGGAACACACGGTCGTACATGCCCCGGCGTATCGAAACCGAAGCCGAATAGCTGCCGGTGGGCATCAGTCTGGTGAGCGGCGTGACAACAAACTTGCCCACCGTGAACGTTGCATTGATCATGAGAAATACGGTCCCAACTCGGACCGCATGAAGAAGATGAGCATCCCGGGGATGCGAGAGACGACGCGAGTCGCACGGAACTCCGGCCCGCTGGGATATGTTGGGACTGGAGGAAATTCGCCGCAGGGGACGTTCGACGGGGCGCAACTGGGGGGAGCGCCATTTTGAAACCGCGCGGCAACATAGCCGCGGGAGAGTGTCAGACGGGGCACTGCAAGGGCGAAACGCTGCAGCGCCCGCCCATTGTACTCTCATTCGCACTGCAACGTTCGCGCACAGTGCAACATCCGGCAGAAATTACATCTGGGACTTTCCGGCCGACCGTGCAATCATGGGGCAATCCGCGGTATCTCCACGGCAAGAATGAAAATATCTATCCATATCTTTACTGTGCATGTGGCGCCCTGTTGGGCTGGATCATCAGCGGGTTGAGTGCCGACGCTCAACGCATGTTTCGACTCGAGGCCGTACTTGTGGGGACTGCGGGGGCTGCACTGGGAGGGCTGGTGATCGGGGATATTGTCTGGTCCTCCACCGCGACATCCGATTTCTCGATCGGCAAGCTTGCCCTGGCGACCGCCGGCGCTTCGATCCTTCTTTTCCTGCTCTTCCGATTCAAGAAGGCCGTAGGGCCGCTGCGTCCACACAAACAGAGATCCAGGCACCGGTTCTACGATTGAACCAGCGCAAGGCGCCAGGAGCGACTTCAGCGTGCCGGTGATGCAAGCGCGATCGCATCGGCGCCCGCGGGGAACCTCAGCCGCCCGAGAAAATCGTCCGCCGCAGCAAGAACGGCTTCGGCCACGTCCGCTTCTGTGGTCACGGCGGCCGGGTTCGCGAATGCGGCAAAGATCGGGCGTGCAAAGGGCTCGTAGGCGGGCGGGATCAAACCGCTCATGCGTGCGCCGCCGTTCTCGGTGAATCGGGTGGTCGGCGCATATCCGGGTTCGACGAGTTTCACGCGAATGTCGAAGGACGCGAGTTCGAACGCCAGCGACGCGGTAAAGCCCTCGATGGCCATCTTGCTGCCGGTATAGACGGCGGCCAGTGGCATGGGTGTGAGCGTCACGCTGGAGGTCACGTTGACGATGACGCCGCTGCGGCGCTCGCGCATCTGGGGAATCACCGCTTGCGTCATCGCCATCACGCCGAGCGTGTTCGTTTCGAAGACTTCGCGGACGGTTGCCATCGGCGTGACCTCGAACGCTCCGACGACGCCGATGCCCGCATTGTTGACGAGTGCATCGATGGGGCCTGCGGCCTTGATGGCGGCGGCAATGCTTTGTTCGCAGGTCACGTCCAAGGGCAGCACGAGCAGTCTTCCGGATTCGGGCAGCAAGCCTTCGCGCGGCGAGCGCATGGTCGCCACGACCCTCCATCCATGTGCGAGGAAGTGGCGGGCGGTTTCGAGACCGTAACCGGACGAGCAGCCAGTGATGAGCACGGTTTTCATTGCAGATTTCCTTGGGTGTGTTGAAAGTACCCGAACGATATCTGCCGTGGGAAGAACTATCTACAATGGATAGTCCACATTTCATTTGCGATAGTCCTGTCATGACCGACCCGCTCGCCCAAGTCATCGCGCTCATGAATCCGCGTGCCATCTACTCCAAGGTGATCAGCGGCGCAGGGTCTTGGGCTGTCCGTTATTCGAAGTTCGGCCAGCCCAGCTTCTGCACCATGCTCGAAGGCGAATGCGTGCTGGCCGTGGATGGACAGCCGCCACTGGCGCTCATCGCCGGGGACTTCGTGCTGATGCCCGCCACGCCCGGCTTCACCCTTTCGAGCTTCTCGCCGGCAGTTCCCGTATTCATGGATCCGATGAAGGCTGCGCGCGATGCAACCGAAATCCGGCATGGCAAGCGGGACGGCCCACCCGACGTCCGCATGCTCGGCGGTTACTTCGACTTCGATTCTCCCGACGCCGGGCTGCTCGTGTCCTTGCTTCCGTCGTTGTTGCACATGCGCGGCGTCGAGCGGATGACGCAGCTGGTCCAGCTGGTGCGCAATGAATCGGTGGAGCAAAAGCCGGCCCGCGACTTGATCCTGGAGCGGCTGGTCGAAGTGCTGCTGGTGGAGGCGCTGCGCAGCGCACCTTGTGAGAGTGCGCCGCCGGGTCTGTTGCGCGCGATGGGCGACCCGCGCCTCGCCGCTGCGCTACGGCAGATCCACGGCAACCCTGCACATCCCTGGACTGTCGAAGATCTCGCTGCGGTCGCAGCACTCTCCCGTTCAGCCTTCTTTGCCCGGTTTTCGAAAGCAGTAGGCATTCCACCCATGGAATACCTGATCTCATGGCGAATGGCTGTTGCCAAGAACCTGCTCGGTCGCGATGGCCTCGACATTGCGGAAGTGGCCGGACGCGTTGGCTACAGTTCAGCCAGCACATTCAGCACCGCGTTCGCCCGCCACGTGGGGCAAGCGCCAGGGCGGTTCTCGAGGGTCAGGCGTGCGCACCCGCGCGCAGCGTCAGGAACTCGGCTTCGTATTCCTTCGCCAGCTGCGTTTTCTGGGACGCCGTAAGCACCTTGCCCGCCTCCTGGAAAAATTTGGTTTCCTCTTCCTCGAGGTGGTGCTTCACCTTGTGCGCCAGCTTTTTCGCGTGCTCCATCCACGCGCTGCCTTCGGGGTCGAGCTTCTCCATGTCTTCCACCATCTCGTCCATTTCATGGTGCTCGGCGATGGCATGGCGTGACGCGTCCACGGTGACGTCGTGTTCGAACAGCGGCACGTAGAAACAACGCTCCTCTGCCGTCTCGTGGGCCTTGAGTTCCTGTTTCAAATCTTCGAAGACACGCTGGCGCGCATCCTTCTGCGTGCGGCTGGAAACCAGCTGCGCAACCAGGGCGCGCTGGGTATCGTGGCTGACTCGTAGGGCTTCGAATATGTTCATGCGGCGAGTCTGGCCCCATCCGCCCTCTCCGCCTGTAGGCGGTCATGCCGCGCGGATGCCAGTCACTGCAGGAAAATCCCGTGCGGATCATTTGCCTGCAAAAGCGCGACGCCCGGATTTCACCGGACAGGTTTCATGAACCCGGCGAAGAACGCCGCCAGTTCCGCATGCGCATCCAGCGGCAGCACATGTGCGACGTACTGGTCCGGGCGCACGACAACCAGCGCGCCACGCATCCGGTCCACGCCTCGCATGTCGAAGATGTCCTGTCCGCTCTTCAGGTCCGGGCTGAACACCTTTTCGTAGTCGCGCAATCCGAAACGGCCTTTTTGCGGACGCAGCAACCCGGGCATCCTCTCGAATGCGAGATCGCGGTGCGACTGCTGGAAGATGGCTCGGATGTCGAACACCGAATCGATGTCCTGCCCCTCGCGCGTGTACCTGAGCACGGGTGAATCGGGCGACTCGGCGAGGAAGCGGCACAGCGCCTCGACGCCACCCGCCTGTCCTTCAAACGCATAAAAGCGCCAGCGCCCGTCGGCCTTGCCGACGTGTCCCAGATGCAGCGGCTTCGCGTCAGTGATGCGCACCACGGGCGCTGAATGGAAGCGCGTGCCGATCACGAACCCGCCGGCCAGATGCTGATGCTTCGCCTCGCCGCAGATCATCGATGGCCGGTAGTGCGTGCCCATGCCGGCGGTGAAGCGGCCGTGCTGTTCGAAATACCTCTGGAATTCCTTCGGGTCCACGCCACTTGTTTCTGCGCCCTCCACCTCCGTCTTCTTCGCACGGTCGCTGAACATCCGGGCCCATTCGCGGTCGAAGTCGATCAGCTGTTGCGCGACGACCTGGCGCTCTTCCGAATAGGTATCGAGCAATTCGGGCACTGCCTGACCCCGCAGTACGGACGCGAGCTTCCAGCCGAGATTGAACGTGTCCTGCATCGAGAAGTTCATGCCCTGCCCGGCCTTGGGGCTGTGCGTGTGGCAGGCATCGCCCGCGATGAAGACGCGTGGTCGGCCTCCATTGCGATCCGCATCGTCGTACTTGTGGCAGATGCGCTGCCCGATCTCGTAGACCGACCACCACGGCACTTCCTTCACATCGAGCGTATAGGGATGGAATATCCGCTGCGCGGTCGCGACGAGTTTGTCGATGGTGATGTTGCGGGCAGACACGCGTTCTGCCTCGCCCAGCTTGTCCATCTCGACATACAGGCGCACGAGATAGCCGCCCTCGCGCGGGATGACCAGCAGGTTGCCACTGCCGGACTGCACTGCCGACTTGTAGCGGATATCAGGAAAGTCGGTGACGGCCAGCACATCCATCACACCCCAGGCCTGGTTGGCGGAGTCCCCGACGAGCTGCAGGCCGATGGACTTGCGCACCGCGCTGCGCGCGCCGTCGCAGCCGACCACGTAACGCGCCTTCAACGTCTCCACCTGGCCGGCATGCGCGGCGTCGGTGCGCTCCAGGCGAACGGTGACGGGATGGTCTTGCGCATCGGCATCGACCTTCACATCGAGCAGCTGTCGCGAATAGTGCGGCTCGAGCCGACTGGGCGAATTGCGCATCGTCTCGAGATAGAAATCGTGCACGCGGGCCTGGTTCAGGATGACGTGCGGAAACTCGGAGAGGCCGTCCTCCGTGTCCTGTACACGGCCATGCCGCACGATGTTGCCCGCATCCGTGCCGTCCGGTTTCCAGAAGGTCACCTCGTTGATCCAGCAGGCCTCCGCCATCACCCGCCCGGCGAACTCGAACGCCTCGAACATCTCCATGGTGCGACAGGCAATGCCGTCCGCCTGGCCGAGCTGCATCGGGCCGTCTTTCTGCTCGACGATGCAGGTGCGGATGTCCGGAAACGCCGCAAGCTGCGCGGCCAGCGTCAGCCCGGCCGGGCCGCAGCCCACGATGAGCACATCCACCTCGGCAGGCACGCCGTCGCCGTGCGGCAGCGCCTCTCCTGAAGCTTCGAGATGGAGCGGCTCACCCGGCCTGAAACCGTTCAGATGGAATTGCATGGAATTTGTCTCCTTGGATGCTGATCGAATACTGATCGTCAGCATACTGATGATTAGTATAAGTGCCAGAATGCCGGAAAATCAAGAGGTTCATCCAGAATGAAAGTTTCCGCGAAAGCGTCCGCGCGGGCAGACCTGCAATCCTTGCCCGGCCATGGAATCCGCAGGTTGCACCAGATCGCCGTGGCCATCTTCATGGAAGAGACGGCGGACGACCCCGTCACCCCCGTGCAGTACGCGGTTCTTCACACGCTCGCGGACAACCCCGGCATCGACCAGCGCACGCTCGCGCGTCTGGTGAGCTTCGACACCTCCACCATCGGGGGCGTCATCGACCGGCTGGAAGCCCGTGGCGCGCTGACCCGCAGTCACTCCGACGGCGATCGCCGGGTCAGGTTGTTGCACCTCACGCCTGAAGGTGAAGCCACGCTGGCCGATTCGATGGCGGCCATGAACCGGGCGCAAGTCCGCATGCTCGACCCGCTGTCCGCCGCCGAGCGGAAGAACTTCATGAAGATGCTCCAGCGGGTGATCGGCCACCACGAGGAGAAGTGAGGGCCTCAGTTCCTGTTTTCGGGCCTGAGTGCCTTGCGCGGAATCCAGTAGGCCAGCGTTCCTGCTGCAGCAAACGCGATCAGGCCCGTCGCCGCAATACCCGCCGCCAATGTGAGTCCACCGGCCAGCAGCGACAGCAGGGCCGGCCCGGACGACGAGCCGATGTCGGCCATGAGCCGCCACACGCCCAGGAAATGCGCACGCCCGTGGCGCGGCGACTGGTCCGCGCCGATCGTCATGATCATCCCCGACCCGATGCCATTGCCGAAACCGATGAGCAGCGCCGCGATCAGCAGCGTGATCGCGCCCGTGGTCAGCGGCATCACCAGCATCCCGATGCCCATGATGAGCATGGATGGCACGGCGACCCAGCGCCGGCCCTTCACATCCATCACCTTGCCGGCCGGGTAGAACACCAGCATGTCGATGCCGCCGGCCAGGCCGTAGATCAGCGATGCCACCGAAGGCGCGAGCCCGAGCTGGTCGGCCCAGAGCGGGATCACCGCCTGGCGCGATGCGCGCACGGCACTCACCAGCATCACCCCGATGCCGAGCGTGAGGAACACATCGCGGTGGTCGCGCAAGGTCGCGGCGATGGTGGGCCTGGCGGGTCCGGCCTGCCCTTCGGCGACGACGGGTGCAGGCATGTCGGGGATGCGCGCGCCCACCGCTGCGGCAGCCAGCATCGCGACGATCCCGACGACGTAGGCGGCGGAAAGATCGAACGCATGCACGGCCGCTGCCGCCAGGAAGGGGCCGATGAACATGCCGATGCGCATCACGCCGCCCAGCGTGGACAGCGCGCGCGCACGGTAGGCAATGGGCACGGCATCGGTCAGGTAGCTCTGCCGCGCGAGGTTGTAGACGGCCTGCGACATGCCGACCATGAAACAGCCCGCAGCGAACAGGCCGAGATGCGATGTGCCGATGCACAGTGCCATGCCCAGCGCACTCCAGACCGCCGCAGCAACGATGGCCCAGCGCTCGCCCCAGCGCATGGTGATCAGCGACGCCGGGATGTTGCTGAGCAGCGAGCCGATGCCGATCAGCCCGACCATCAGCGCGGCGATGGGAACTGCAGCGCCGAGGTCACGCGCCGTGAGCGGGATGATGGGAAGAATGGCCCCTTCGCCAAGACCGAACAGCAGCGAAGGGCCGAACGCCGGCAATGCGATTCGTCGCAAGGAAAAACTGTCGGGTAAGTTCGGGGGCAGCGGTTCTGGCGACGACGACATGCGGATAGGGGCGGCAGGAAAGGGGCCGCAGCACGGAATGCATCGCGCATGCGGCGTCGCCATTGTCTCGCCAATACGGATGCCTGCTCGTGAGGACACCTGCAAGCGTAGCGCGCACCCTTGCGGTGCGGCGCTTGCAAACTATTTCAATTTCGTCACCAAGGGCTTCGGGATGTCTTGCGTTGGCCCGGATTCAGGAGCATTCTTCGTACAAATTCTCCCGGGGGTCGATCATGCGTACGCTGCAATGGTTTCGTGTGTTGATGGTCACCACGCTGCTGGCATCGGCAGCGGTCCACAGTGCGACGCCGGCCGGTCCACCCGCGGCCCAGAGCATCATCGACGCGTTGTCCAGGGCCAACGCGGCCGTCGTAGGCGTCGAAGTGAAGGCGGCCGAAGGCGCCAAATCCATCCAGACACTGGGCGCGCAGCGATCGGGCTCCGGCGTCGTCATCGGGCAGGACGGGTTGATCCTCACCATCGGCTACCTGATGCTCGAAGCGCAGGAAATACGCATCGTCACCCAGGACAACAAGGTCTACCCGGCACGTCCGGTCGCCTACGACCTCGCCACCGGCTTCGGCCTCGTGCAGTCACTGCTGCCGCTGCGCGGCGTGCAGCCCGTCGAGCTGGGCAGCCATCGTGAAGTCGAACCCGGCGAGCCGCTGCTCACCGCCACCGGCGCGCAGGCCGACGACGATGCCGACGTCGCCATGACGCAGCTGGTCAGCAAACGCCCTTTCTCGGGCTACTGGGAGTACCACATCGAGACAGCCCTCTTCACCAGCCCGCCCATCGGCAACCACAGTGGCGCACCGCTGTTCAACCAGAAGGGTGAATTGCTGGGCATCGGCAGCCTGTTCGTGATGGATGCGCTCGGCGACAGCCGGCGCCTGCCGGGCAACATGTTCGTGCCGGTGGACCTGCTCAAACCCATCCTGGCCGAATTGCGCCAGACGGGCAGCACCAAGCTCAGCCACCGGCCATGGCTCGGCCTCACGTCCACCGAACAGGGCGGTCGCGTGCAGGTCGTGCGTGTGTCGCAGGAAAGCCCTGCGCAGGACGCGGGCCTGAAGACCGGCGACGTGGTTCTGGCCGTCGACGGCACCAAGGTCAGCACACTCGAGACTTTCTACAAGAAGGTCTGGGACCGCCCGGACCCGAACGGAGAGGTAGAGCTCACCGTGCTGCAAGGCGCGGACATCCGGACCGTGAAGATCAAGGCCGTGGATCGCATGAACACCATGCTCAAGCCGGCGGGGATCTGAGCGGCACGAGGCCCTCGCGCACGGTCGGGTAGTGCAACGCGAGCCTTAGCTCGCGCTTGAGCCGCGTGTTGTCCATGCGGCGGGATTCACCCATGAAGCTCAGCATCGCGAGCGACAGCTCCTTTTCGGCCTGGCTGCGCGGCACACGCGGCGGCTTCGGCATGCCATAGAGACCGGCGACGAAATCGAAGTAGTCGCCCATCCGCATGTCGGTGTCGTCGTTGACGTTCAGCACGCGCTGCGGCTTGCCGCGCCACAGCGCGAGCACGCACGCACGCGCCAGGTCGTCCGCATGGATGTGGTTGGTGAACACATCGTCTTCACGCCTGAGGACCGGCGTGCCGCGCTGAAGGCGCGCGTGCGGCGTGCCGCCTTCACGGTCCGGCGCGTAGATGCCGGGAATGCGCAGCACGTTCGTGCGCATGGTCGTGCGGCCGGCCAGGCGCACGCGATGCTCGGCATCCGCACGACGCAGCGCGCGCGGCGTGCGCGGATTGGCCGGACGGCTTTCGGCCACGCGCGCGCCGCCGCAATCACCGTACACGCCGCTGGTCGATCCGTAGACCAGCGCGGCGGGCACCACGCGCAGCTTCAGCACGTTCAGCAACGCCTGCGTGCGCGGGTCACGCCACCATTGCTTCTCACCGTCCGAAGGCGGCGGCGCGAGATGCAGCACACGGGTCGCGATGCCGGCGAGGCGGCGCAGGCTTGCCACGTCATCGAGGTTGCCCGACAAGGGGACGATGCCGCTTCCCCGCAGCGCCGCGTGCCGGCCGGGGGAGGACGTGAGCGCGAGAACGCGCGGCCGTTTTGCGCGGGACTCTGCGTTGGCGCCGGTCAGCACGCGTGCTGCACGCAGACCCACATCGCCACAGCCCACGATCAGGATCCGCTCGCGGCGGAACCGCGCCGGCAGGGCACCGAGGGGACTTTGATTTGAGGGCAAAATGTCAGGTTTGTCAGCAAGTCCCACAGGATACCCAAAGATGACCACGACGGCGGGGGATACCGCACAGTTCCAGATCACCGTTCAGCCCAGCGGCCGCAGTTTCACGGCCATGCCCGACGAGGCCATCCTCGCCGCCGGCATCCGCCAGGGTATCGGCCTGCCTTACGGCTGCAAGGACGGCGCCTGCGGCTCCTGCAAGTGCAAGAAGCTCGAAGGCATCATCATCCACGGCCCGCACCAGCTCAAGGCGCTCACGCCCGAGGAAGAGGCTGCGGGCTTCGTGCTCACCTGCTGCGCGGTGGCGCAGTCCGACGTGGTGCTCGAATCGCGCCAGGTCACCGAAGCCGGCGCATTCCCCATCAAGAAGATGCCCTCGCGCGTCTCGCTGATGGAAAAGAAATCGCACGACGTGATGCTCATCAAGCTGCAGTTGCCGGCCAACGACACCATGCAGTACCACGCCGGCCAGTATGTCGAGTTCATCATGCGCGACGGCACGCGCCGCAGCTACAGCATGGCGAACGCGCCGCACAACGGTCCGGGCGTCGAACTGCACATCCGCCACATGCCCGGCGGCAAGTTCACCGACCACGTGTTCGGCGCGATGAAGGAAAAGGAAATCCTGCGCGTCGAAGGCCCCTACGGCAGCTTTTTCCTGCGTGAGGACTCCGACAAGCCGGTCGTGCTGCTCGCGTCCGGCACAGGCTTCGCGCCCATCAAGGCGCTCATCGAGCATATGCATTTCAAGGGCATCACCCGTCCGGCTACCGTTTATTGGGGCGGTCGCCGTCCTTCGGATCTGTACATGCACGACTGGCTCCTCGCCAAGGTGGCAGAGATGCCCTCGCTGACGTACGTACCGGTCATCTCCAACGCACTGCCTGAAGACAACTGGACCGGTCGCACGGGCTTCGTGCACCGCGCGGTGCTGGAAGATACGCCCGATCTGTCGGGCCATCAGGTCTATGCCTGTGGCGCGCCCATCGTCGTCGACTCGGCCCGTGCCGAATACAGCGCCAAGGGCAACCTGCCGGCCGACGAGTTCTACGCGGACTCGTTCACAACCGAAGCCGACAAGGCGCGCGAAGCGGCCTGAACGCGGTCCGTGGTCATGGATTGAGCGCGCGGTGAAATTGCCGGGCTCGTCCATCCAGCCCGTGCGTCATCATCAGGCGCGGCACAATCACCGGCATGCGCGTGCCCGAACCCAGAATCTATGAAGGCCCCGTGGGCGTCACGCCCGACGAGTTCCGCGTCCTGTTCGAACGCCTCGTCCTGCAGCCGAACGGCGTGTCGTTCCGCCTGGAGCTGATCGCCGCGGAGGCCATTGCCAGCCGATGGATGCTCGAAGGGACAGCGCCATTCAACGGCGGCTTCTTTGCCACGCCGCCACTCGTCATGCATCACATGTCCAACGGCGCGATCATGCCGGTCAGCCTGCGCCTCAACGTCGACCTCGCCAACGACGAGCATTGCACCGTCACGGCCTTCCTCACCGGAATTGAAAAGAGCGTGACGTGGAAGCTCCACGGCACGCTCGATCGGCTGGGTGTCGTCGAAGACGACTAGCAGTATCAGACGTTGGTGATCGACACCGCGCGCGCATTCAGGTACGCGTCCACCGCCTCCGGGCCACCTTCCGAACCATAGCCCGAATCCTTGATGCCGCCGAAGGGCAATTCGGCCGAGGGCAGCGCGGGCTGGTTGATCCACAGCATGCCCACTTCGACGCGGCGCGCCAGCAGGTCGGCATTCTTCAGCGAACGCGTGAAGGCGTAGCCGGCCAGGCCGTAGGGCAGGCGGTTGGCTTCGGCGATCGCGTTCTCCAGCGTGTCGAACTTCTGGATCGCGGCCATGGGGCCGAAAGGTTCGTCGTTGAACACCTTGGCATCGGTCGGCACGTTGGCCAGGATGGTCGGCTGGAAGAAGTTGCCCGCTTCGCCGATGCGTTCGCCGCCGGACAGCAGCTCGGCACCGCGCTCCACCGCATCCTTGGTGAATTCGGCCATGGCCGTCAGGCGGCGCGGGTTGGCCAGCGGGCCCATCTGCGTGCCTTCGGCCAGACCGTCACCCACCTTCAGCGACGAGGCCTGCTTGGCCAGCGCGGCGCCGAATTCGTTGGCGATGCTCTCGTGCACCAGAAAACGCGTGGGCGAAATGCAGACCTGGCCCGCATTGCGGAACTTGGCGGAACCGGCGGCCTTCACGGCCAGCGCGATGTCGGCGTCTTCGGCCACGATCACGGGGGCATGACCGCCGAGTTCCATGGTCACGCGCTTCATGTGCTGGCCGGCCATGGCGGCCAGTTGCTTGCCCACAGGCGTGGAGCCGGTGAACGTGATCTTGCGAATGATCGGGTGCGGGATCAGGTAGCTCGAGATCTCGGCCGGATTGCCGTACACCAGACCCAGCACGCCGGGCGGCAAGCCTGCATCGGCAAACGCCTGGATCAGCGCGGCGGGGCCGGCCGGGGTTTCTTCGGGTGCCTTCACCAGCATCGAGCAGCCGGCGCTCAACGCTGCAGCCACCTTGCGCACCACCTGGTTGATCGGGAAGTTCCACGGCGTGAACGCGGCCACCGGGCCGACCGGGTCCTTCAGCACCATCTGGCGCGTCGCCAGGTTGAAGCGCGAAGGCACGATGCGGCCGTAGACGCGGAAGCCTTCTTCGGCGAACCATTCGATGATGTCGGCAGCGGCCATCGCCTCGCCCTTGCCTTCGGCCAGCGGCTTGCCCTGCTCCTGGGTGATCAGGCGGCCGATGGCTTCGGCGCGCTCGCGCATCAGGCCGGCGGCCTTGCGCATGATCTGGCTGCGGGCTGCAGCGGTCATGTCGCGCCAGGTTTCGAAGCCTTTCTGGGCGGCAGCCAGCGCCTTGTCCAGGTCGGCCTTGCCCGCATGCGAGACGCGGCCGATTTCCTTGCCGGTGGCCGGGTTGAAAACGGCCAGCGTCTTGCCGTCTGCGGCATCCAGCCACTTGCCGTCGATGAAGAGTTGCGTGTTGGGATAAGTCATGAGTGTCTTCTCTTTATGAAATTGATCAGGCCAACCACGCACTCTAATCCAACATCGCAAAACCCGGGTCGCGTGTATGGCAGTTACAGACCGCAGCGACGAATGACTGTACATTCATACAGTGAAAACCATACGCAAACTCGCCATCCTGGCGGACGCAGCGAAATACGACGCTTCGTGCGCGTCCAGCGGCACGACGTCGCGCGACTCGTCGAACGGCCGGGGCATCGGCTCCACCGAAGGCATGGGCATATGCCACAGTTACGCGCCGGACGGTCGCTGCATCTCGCTGCTGAAAATCCTGCTCACGAACTTCTGCCAGTACGAGTGCCTGTACTGCGTGAATCGCGCCAGCAGCAACGTCCCCCGCGCCCGCTTCACCGTTGGCGAAGTTGTGGCACTGACGCTGGACTTTTACCGGCGCAATTGCATCGAAGGGCTGTTCCTCTCCAGCGGCATCATCCGCTCGCCCGACTACACGATGGAACAGGTGGTGGAAGTGGCGCGCGTGCTGCGTGAGGAGCACGATTTCCGCGGCTACATCCATCTGAAGACCATTCCCGACGCCGCGCCCGAGTTGCTGGCCCGTGCGGGCCGGTATGCCGACCGCCTGTCGATCAACGTCGAACTGCCCACGCAAGCCGGATTGGCCGCCCTCGCGCCGCAGAAAGACGGGCCGGCCATCCGCCGTTCCATGGCACGCCTGCGCATCGCCATCGACGATGCGCAGGACGCCAAGCGCGAGCAGCAGGTTTCGCGCGTCGTCTCGCTTGCCGGAACGCGCGCTGCCCGCGCACCTGCGCCCCGCTTCGCGCCTGCGGGACAGAGCACGCAACTGATCGTGGGCGCGGACGGAACGGACGACCGGACCATCCTGCAATCGAGCGCCACGCTCTACGGGTCGTACAAGCTGCGCCGGGTGTACTACTCGGCGTTCAGCCCCATTCCCGATGCTGCAGCGGCGTTGCCTCTCGTATCGCCGCCACTCATGCGCGAGCACCGGCTCTACCAGGCGGACTGGCTGATGCGTTTCTATGGTTTCTCGCACGACGAAATCGTGCCCGCACAGGGCGGCATGCTTGCACTGGAGCACGACCCGAAGCTGGCTTGGGCGCTCGCGCATCGCGAACGCTTTCCGGTCGACCTGAACCGCGCACCGCGCGAGATGCTGCTGCGCGTGCCGGGGCTCGGCGTGCGTTCAGTGGACCGCTTGCTTGCTGCGCGGCGCGTGCGGCGTCTTCGCGTGGACGATCTCGACCGGCTGCGCGTGCCACGCCGCAAGCTCGTTCCGTTCGTGGAAGTGGACGGACTGCGCCCCGCCCGCGACCTGGATGCGCGCGACCTGCCCACACGACTGGCAGAGCAGCCTTCGCTGTTCTGAGCAGCGCGACACGCAAGGGCACGGCCATGGGACGCACGATCGAACTGGCCGACGAGGCCGACTTCGCCGGGTTCCGCACCGCCGCCCGCGCGCTATTGCGGGACGGCACGCCCCCGGAACAGGTGACCTGGCGCACCGGCAGCGCCGCAGCGCCGCTGTTCCCGGAATCGGGTGCAACCACCACCACCGCCGCCGCCACCGAAGCGCCCGGGCTCCGGCTTCCCGCGCCGCTGCTTCGCACGTTGCAGTTTGCCGGACTGCATGACGATGAGCAGCGCTTCGCGCTCATCTACCGCCTGCTGTGGCGGCTGCAGCAGATGCCGGCGCTGCGCCACGATCCGCTCGACGCCGATGTCATGCGCGTGGCCCACATGGCGCAGGCCGTGAAGCGCGACGCGCACAAGATGAAGGCCTTCGTGCGCTTCCGGCCGGTGTCCACGGGCAGCGAAGGCCCTGGCGGCCCTTGCGGCAGCGACAACGGCCAGGTCATCCACGTCGCCTGGTTCGAGCCCGGTCATCACATCGTGGCCGCTGTCGCGCCCTTCTTCGCGCGCCGCTTCGCCAACATGCACTGGACACTGCTCACGCCGCGCGGCAGCCTGCGCTGGGTACCTGCGCAAGGCACACTGGCTGGCCGGCTGCACCACGGACCGCCCGCCCGCCGCGAACAGGCGCCACCTGCCGACGCAGGCGAAGCGCTGTGGCTTACGTACTACCGCAGCATCTTCAATCCTGCCCGGCTCAAGCTTGCGATGATGGAAAAGGAAATGCCGCGCCGCTACTGGCACAACCTGCCGGAAGCCAGCCTCATTGCGCCGCTGACGACTGCGGCTGCGGCGCGTACCGACAGCATGATCGAGCGGCCCGCCCAACCTGCAGTCCGCACCGTCCGCCTGATTCGCGCCCGCGTCGTTCACGACGACACGCTCGATCACGCGCAGCACGGCATCCACACGCTGGCCGACCTGCGCGAAGCCACGGACGGCTGCCGCGCTTGCCCCATCGGCGAATCGGCCACGCAGTCCGTTTGCGGCGAGGGTCCGCCCGGTGCGCGGCTGATGTTCGTCGGCGAACAACCCGGCGACCAGGAAGATCTCCAGGGTCGGCCCTTCGTCGGACCTGCGGGCCAGTGGCTCGACGCGGGGCTGGAACAGGCAGGGATTGCGCGTGAAGCCGTTTACCTCGCCAATGCAGTCAAGCACTTCAAGTACGAATTGCGTGGCAAGCGCCGCATCCACAAGACGGCAGGCCAACGCGAGGCCATGGCTTGCCGGCACTGGCTGGAACATGAAATACGCCTCGTGCGGCCCGCCGCGCTCGTGGCGCTCGGCGCAACGGCGGCGCGTGCGCTGCTGGGCAACGACGTGTCGGTGACGCGCGACCGGGGGCGCTGGATCCGTCGCCGTGACGACGACCTGCCGGTCCTGGTGACGCTGCACCCGTCCGCCTTGCTGCGCATGGAACCCGCAGAGGTCGATGCAGCCTGGCGCGCGTGGGTCGCCGATCTGGCAACGGCCGCGCGCGGGCCTGCGCCTGCGGACAGTGACGTGTAAAAATACGTGCGCCCGCCATCCGGACGGTCACATGCCGAGGAGCCATCGATGCCGCCGACCCATCCCCGCAATGTCCTCGTCGTCGACGACCACCAGCACACGGCCGCCGGGCTCGCAGCGTATCTGCGCATCCATGGTTACGAGACGATTTCCGCGACCTCAGGGGAAGAGGCACTGGAGCTGGCCGAAAGGCATCTTCCGGGCTTCGCCATCCTCGACGTTCGCATGCCGGGCATGAACGGCGTGGACCTGGGCCGCGCGCTCCGCCGCAAGTTCCACAGCGACATCAAGCTCATCGGCATGAGCGGCGCCGACGGCAAGGACCTCGACTACACGCTCATGCTCGCGCTGTGCGACCACATGCTGCCCAAGCCGCTCGATGTCGACCGGCTGGTGAGGATGCTCGAGCCGGGCTGAGCCTGTCTTTTGACATGCAGTGCTGCGGGAATGATGACAAAATATTTACATCTTCATTCATGACAGCAATCGAAGGGCAGGCCATGAGCGACGGATCCCGTACATCGTCATCTTCCGCAGAAGGCATCTCGACGGCCGTGAAGGACTTCCGTGTCGCCACCGCCGACAGCGGCGACATCGAGGATGCCGACATCGTCGTGCTGCTGCGCCGTGTGCGTGAAATCCTGGCCATGGACGTCATCTTCGTCGGTGAGTTCACCGACAGGCAGCAGGTGCTGCACCTCACCGACTCGGAATACGAAGAGGACCGCAAGATCGATGGCCTGGCCACCGACCTGAGCGAGACGTACTGCCAGCTCATGGTCCAGTCGCGCGTGCCGCGGTCGGTACCCGATGTCTCGAAAGTCGATCTGCTGGCGGCCCTGCCTGCCACGCAGGGCCTGGGCATTGCGTCCTATCTTTCCGTGCCGGTCACCATGGCCGACGGCCAGCTCTACGGCACCTTGTGTTGCCTGAGCCATGCCACGCAACCCGAACTCGGGTACCGGCAGGAACGCTCGCTCGACGAGGTGGCGCAGCTCATCGCCGAGATCGTCGAACGCAACCGGCTTCTGCGGATGCGGCGCCAGGCGAAAGGCCGGAACAGCAACTGAAGCCGGCTCAGGCCTTCAGTTCGGTGCGGACCTTGTCTGGCGACCCCTCCAGCCCGCCGAGCAGGGCGCGCTGGTCCCCGGGAATGACCATGCGGAACTTGCTCTCCACCGAGGTGTAGTCGAAGTAGCCCATCCGCGCGATCGGCCGGATCTTCAGCACGTCCACGAGGCCATTGCCGTCCAGCACATCGTCGTCGATGTGGATGGCGACCACCTTGCCAAACACCACATCGGCGCTGCCCATCGGCCCATTGCCGGGAAAGCGCAGCGTATTGAGATAGACACACTCGAACTGGATGGGCGAGCCCTTCACACGCGAAGGCTTCACCAGCCGCGAGGGCAGTTTCTCCAGACCCGCCAGCTCGAACTCGTCGACATCGGCAGGCACTTCCTGTGCGCTGATGTTCACCGCGTCACGCAGGTCCCACGTGGCCATGTTCCAGACGAACTCGCCCGTGTCTTCCGCATTGCGCACGCTGTCCTTGCGCGCGCCCTTGCTGTCCTGGTTGGAGGAGAACATCACGATCGGCGGATCGAACGTCACGTTCTGGAACTGGCTGAACGGTGCGAGGTTCGCATTGCCTGCCCGGTCCACTGTCGAGATCCAGCCGATGGGCCGTGGAACCACACAGGACTTGAAGGGGTCGTGCTTGAGGCCGTGGGGGATTTTTCCGGGTTCGTAGTACATCCTGTCTCCTGCGCTGTGCATGCTGAATGAAGCGGAAACATCGTAGCCGGATTCCGTGGCGGCTCAACCCCTGTAGGCCGTCTCCAGCTCGGCGATATCGAGCTTCTTCATGGTGAAGAGCGCCGTCATCACGCGTTCGATCTTCTTCACGTCCGGGTCCACCATCATCGTCTGCATGACCGAGGGCAATATCTGCCAGGACACGCCGAAACGATCCTTCAGCCATCCGCATTGCTGCGCCTTAGGATCGCCGCCAGCTGTCAAGGCCAGCCAGTACGCATCGATCTCCCGCTGGGTTTCGCAGAACACCTGCAACGACATCGCTTCGTTGAACTTGAACATCGGGCCGCCATTGAGCGCGGTGAAACGGTTGCCGTCGAGCGTGAATTCGACGGTCATGATGGAGCCACAAGGCTTGCCATGGAATTCGCGGCCTACGTCGGTATAGCGGCTGGTCGCGACGATGGTGGAGTTCGGGAATATGCCGGTATAGAAACGCGCAGCCTCTTCGGCCTGGTCGTCGAACCAGAAACAGGGCGCGATGGTTGTGACTTTGGACATGCAGTCTCCTGGGAATGCTTCTGACGTGCATCGGGCAGGCAAGAAGCGTCGCGCTGCACGCCTACAAAGTCTGTAGGACGAGAGAGCTTTGTCGGGTCGCAGGCTTGCGGCACCGCCGTGATCGCCTGAAAATCCATGCATGGACAACCGTCATGCATCCACCATTCACGCAATCGCCACGAGCGCGCTGCTCGCGACACTGCTGATGCCCGCGATGGCTTCCGCCCAGAATGCTGCGGACAACGCCTCGCGGCCCATCGGCAGCGGCTTCGGCGATGGCACCTCGCTCAACACGAACAACAGCGGCATCTCCACGCCGGGTGGCGCGGCTGCGAGCGACACGACATCGACCTCTTCATCGATGCCGTCGCAATGGGTGACGCCCAACGGCGTCGTGATCATCCAGGGGGGTCGCAGGCCACGCGGCGAGAACCGGCTTCCCGCCAGTCCTCAAGGTTCGGTGGCGACTCCGATGGGTTCGATGAACAGCGGTGTGCCAACGGGCGCCCTCGGGGGCGGCGTGCCCGGCGCGTCAAGCCGCACCGATGCGCCCGTACGGGCGGGCGGCAGCGTCATCGCGCAATAGAGGCACTGCAAGGCAGGCGCAAGAAGTCTCTGCTTTCACTTCACCACTATTCCGGCGTGCTGATCGCCAGCACCTTGTCAATCCGCCGCCCGTCCAGATCCACCACCTCGAATGTCCATCCGCAACATTCCACCTGCTCGGCAACTCGTGGCATGTGGCCTGAAATGGACATGAGCAGCCCGGCCAGGGTGTTGTACCTGCCCTTGTCTTCCTCGGGCAAATCACGGATGTCCAGCCGCGCCTTGAGCTCCGAAACGGGCATGAGCCCATCCAGCAGCCATGATCCATCTTCACGCTGGGTGGCCCAGGCATCGGCGGCGGCACCGGGCTGCAACTCGCCCGTGATGGCCTCCAGCAAGTCGCGCGGCGTGAGCACGCCCTGCACGACACCGTATTCGTCGACCACGAACACCATGCGCCCGGCGCGTGCGCGGAACTGCTCCAGCAGTTCCATGCCCGTCAGGGTTTCGGGCACGAAAGTCGCGGGTAGCACATGTTGCTCGATGGTGCCGACGTGGCTGGGTCCGAGTTCCAGCAGGCGTGCAACGCTGATCACGCCGACGACGTCGTCCAGCGAATCGCGGCACACGGGGTACCACGAGTGCGAGCCCTTGTCGCCGCCGCTGCCCACGCGCAGCAGGCACTGCGCGACGGTGCTCGCGGCGTCCAGCCAGTCGATGTCGGTACGCGGCGTCATCAGCGACGTGAGTGGCCGGTCATCCAGCCGGAACACGTTCTGCACCATCTGGTGCTCGTGAAGTTCGATCAGGCCCGCGTCGCGGCCCTCTTCCAGACTGGCATTGATTTCTTCTTCGGTCACGCCACGCGTGGCATTGGTGTCGATGCGCAGCAGCTTCAACGCGGTCTGCGTCGTGACCGAGAGCAGGCGCACGAAGGGGTGCGCAACCTTCGCCAGACCACGCATCGGTGGCGCGATCCAGCGTGCCACCGGCTCCGGGTAGAGCTGACCGATCCGCTTGGGCACCAGTTCGCCGAAGACGATGGTGAAGAACGTGATGATGACCACCACCACGGCGGTGGAAGCCACGCTCGCAGCGCCCTCCCCCATGCCCCACGCCACCATGCGTTCGGCCAAGGGACCGGCGAAAGCCGCCTCGCCCACGATGCCGCTCAACATGCCGATGGAGGTGATGCCGATCTGCACCGTGGACAGGAACGTGGTGGGTTCGTCCACCAGTTTCAGGGCAGAGACGGCGCCCTTGTCCCCCGCCTCCGCCAGTGCCGCCAGCCGGGCCCGGCGGCTCGTGGAAACCGCCATTTCGGACATGGCGAACAGCGCATTCAGCGTGGTGAGCAGGGCAAGGAGGAATATGTCCATGGAACGTGCGTGCAGCCCGGGGCCGACACACGGGAGAATAACGACCATGGCACTTTACTGCATCGGCGACTTGCAGGGCTGCAATGCCCCCTTGCAGGCGCTCCTGGACACCATCGACTTCTCGCCCAGCAGGGACACGCTTTACTTCCTGGGCGACCTCGTGAATCGCGGGCCGGATTCGGCCGGCGTGCTGCGGCGGCTCATGCAGATGGGCGGCGCGGCGCAGTGCGTGCTCGGCAACCACGACCTGCATCTGCTTGCGGTGGCCCACGGCGTGCGGCGCGTCCATCGCGGGGACACGCTGGACGAGATCCTGGATGCACCTGACCGCGAAGCCATGCTCGACTGGCTGCGCCGCCAACGCATGGCCATCCTGGAACACGGTCACCTGATGGTGCACGCCGGCGTGCTGCCACAGTGGACCGCAGCACAGGCCATGTCACTCGCCGCCGAGGTGGAGGCCGTGCTCAGCGGGCCGGATCTGGGCGGCTTCCTGACGCGCATGTATGGCAACGAACCCGCCACATGGAGCGATTCACTGGCGGGAGCCGACCGCCTGCGCGTCATCGTCAACGCCTTCACGCGGCTGCGCTTCTGCACGCTCGACGGCACGATGGAATTCACGGTGAAGGAAGGTGCCGCCAAGGCACCGGACGGCTACCTGGCCTGGTACGACGTCCCGACGCGCAGGACGCAGGACGTGACAGTGGCATTCGGCCATTGGTCCACGCTGGGCCTGGTATTGCGGTCCAATCTCCTGTCGCTGGACACGGGGTGCGTGTGGGGCGGCGCCCTGAGCGCGGCGCGGCTGGGGGCAGATGCGCAGCAACGCGAGATCATCGCCGTGCCGTGCGCGCAGTGCGCGGTGCCGGGTTAAAGCTGCTCGGGCTTGAACAGCGCCGCCACCTTGCGCCTGGACTTGATGTTGGGCGAAATGCTGCTGCGTTGGGGCGTCTTGCCCGTGGATTCCCAGGCCGGCGGCTCCGCAGGCGCGGCAGACGGTTCGTAGGGCTTGTCGAAGAACGGGTCACGCGGCGCGGCGGCAGGCCTGAAGCTGCGCTGCGGTTGCGGCGCACTGCGCTCACGGACCACCTCGTCGCGCGCATCGCCCGTCTCGCCGGCATCGCGCCAGGCGCGACGCCCGTCGTTGATGCGACCACGCGGACGGTCTTCCTCGAACTCGACAGGCTCGATCTCGATCTTGTTCTTGATGAGCTTTTCGATGTCGCTCACCAGACGCGCGTCGTTGTTGCCACCCACGAAGCTCACGGCCAGGCCGGAAGCACCGGCGCGGCCCGTGCGGCCGATGCGGTGCACATAGTCTTCGGCGTTGAACGGGATGTCGAAGTTGAAGACCGCCGGCACGTCCTTGATGTCCAGGCCGCGCGCGGCGACGTCGGTGCACACCAGCAGATCGACTTCGCCTGCCTTGAACGCCGCGAGCGCTTTCAGGCGCTCGTCCTGGCTCTTGTCGCCGTGGAGCGCGGACGTCTTGAGGCCCTCGCGCTCCAGCGAGCGCGCCAGACGTGCGCAGCCCAGCTTGCTGTTGACGAACACGAAAGCCTGCTTGATGCCGCGCTTGACAAGGATCTGCTTGAGCGCACGGCGCTTGTCGTCGTCGGCCACACTGTAGAAGCGTTGTTCGACGGTGGACGCAGTCTGGTTCGGTCGCGCGACTTCGATGGTGACCGGGTCGTTCAGGTAACTGTTGGCCAGCCGCTTGATTTCGGGCGAGAAGGTGGCCGAGAACAGCAGCGTGGTGCGCTGCTTGGGCAGGTAGCTCAGGATGCGCTGCAGGTCGGGCAGGAAGCCGATGTCCAGCATGCGGTCGGCCTCGTCGAGCACCACATACTCGACCTGGTTGAGCACGGCATTCTTGGCTTCGATATGGTCCAGCAGCCGGCCCGGTGTGGCCACCAGCACCTCGACGCCTTTTTTCAACTCCAGCGTCTGCGGTTTCATGTCGATGCCGCCGAACACCACCGTGCTGCGCAACTGGGTGTACTTGGCATATAGCTTGACTTGCTGGGCCACCTGGTCGGCCAGTTCGCGCGTGGGCAGCAGCACCAGGGCGCGCACCGGATGGCGGGCGGGCGAGGTGGAACTGTTTTCGTGCTTGAGCAGGCGCTGCAGCAGGGGCAGCGAAAAAGCGGCGGTCTTGCCGGTGCCCGTCTGGGCCGCGCCCATGACGTCCTTGCCGGTCAGCACGACGGGAATGGCCTGCGCCTGGATGGGCGTCATGGACTCGTAGCCCATTTCGGCCACGGCGCGCGCGAGCGGCTCAGCCAGGGAAAGATTGGAGAAGGAGGAACTCATGAAGACCCGTATTGTCGCACCCCGGGCGGGAAAACCCTTCTACCGACGTAACATCGGCCGATGACGCTCTCTTTCGAAGCCGTGCGGCAGGCCCTGCTGGCTCGCCAGGAAATTGCCTTGGTCGACGTCCGTGAGGAAGACCCTTTTGCACAGGAACACCCCTTGTGGGCCGCCAATTTTCCGCTCTCCCGGCTGGAACTGGACATCTGGCGGCGTATCCCCCGGCGCGATACGTTGATCGCGGTCTATGGCGAATTCGACGGGGAGGATCTCGCGCCGCTGGCCCTGGCAAGGCTGCGCGCGCTCGGCTACACGCAGGCCCATGCGCTGGAGGGCGGGCTGGAGGGCTGGCGCCGCGCGGGCGGTGAACTGTTCCGCGACGTGAATGTGCCCAGCAAATCCTTCGGCGAACTGGTGGAGGCGGAGCGCCACACGCCGTCGCTGCCGGCCGAAGAAGTGCAGGCCTTGCTCGACAACCAGGCCGATGTGGTGGTGCTGGACGCACGCCGCTTCGACGAATACCAGACCATGAACATCCCCGGCAGCATCAGCGTGCCGGGCGCCGAACTGGTGCTGCGCGCCCGTGCGCTCGCACCTGACCCGGCCACCCGCATCATCGTCAACTGCGCCGGGCGCACGCGCAGCATCATCGGCACGCAGTCGCTGGTGAACGCCGGCATTCCCAACCCGGTAGCGGCGCTGCGCAACGGCACCATCGGCTGGACGCTGGCCGGCCAGACACTGGAGCAAGGCGCGAGCCGCCGCTTCGGCGATGTGGACGAGGCCACCCGCGAGCTGGCCCGCGCCGATGCCCGCGCCGTAGCGGAACGCGCCGGCGTGACGCGCATCCCGCTGGAACAGGTGGACGCGCTGGACGTACCGGGCCGTACGCTCTACCGGCTGGACGTGCGCACGCCAGAGGAATACGCCGCCGGCCACCTGCCCCGCTTCGCCAGCGCACCCGGCGGCCAGCTGGTGCAGGAAACCGACCACACCGTGCCGGTGCGTGGTGCCCGCATGGTGCTGGCCGACGACGACGGCGTGCGCGCCGACATGACGGCCTCCTGGCTCGCCCAGATGGGCTGGGAGGTCTATGTGCTCGAGCCGCAAGATGCCGCCACACTGACCGAACGCGGCAACCCGCAGACGCGCCAGCCCGACGTACCCAGGGCGACCCTGGTCAACCCGCAGCAGCTCCAGTCCTGGCTGGCCTACGCCGACGGCGAGACGCAGGTGCTGGATGTCGGCCCGGGCATGCAGTACATGCGCCGGCACATCCTGGGCGCGTGGTACGCCATCCGCGTCCAACTGCGGCAGGCGCTCGAGAACGAGTTGCCCGAAGCCGAGCGCTATGTGCTCACCGCCGATACGGAAGAGCTGGCCCGTTTCGCCGCCGCCGACCTGAGCGACGCGCTGTCCATCCTGGGCCGCAAGGCCAACGTGTGGGTGCTGGAAGGCGGCAACGCGTCGTGGTTCGCCACCAACCTGCCGGTGGAGCGCGGCGAATCGCGGCTGGCCAACCCACGCACCGACCGCTATCGCCGCCCGTACGAAGGCACCGACAACGCCCATGCCGCGATGCAGGCCTATCTGGACTGGGAATTCGGCCTGGTCGAGCAACTGCGCCGCGACGGCACGCACCACTTCAAGGTGATCTGATTCAAAGTGCCTTGGCGCTGAACGTGTCGCAGGCCTTGACGCTGCCCGTCTTCAGCCCCGTATTGAACCAGCGCTGACGTTGCTCACTGGTGCCGTGGGTGAAGCTCTCGGGCACCACCGCACGGCCCGAGGAGCGCTGCAGCGCGTCGTCGCCGATCTTCGCGGCGGCGTTCATCGCCGCCTCCACATCACCCTGCTCCAGGATCTGACGCGCGTTCTGCGCGTCGTGCGCCCATACGCCGGCAAAGCAGTCGGCCTGCAGCTCGAGCCGCACGCTCATCGCGTTGTACTGCGACTGGCTCACGCGCCCGCGCATCTGGCTCACCTGCTCCGAAATGCCCAGCAGGTTCTGCACGTGATGACCCACTTCGTGTGCGATCACGTAAGCCTGCGCGAACTCACCGGGCGCACCCAGCTGGTTCTTCAGCGTCTCGTAGAAACCGAGGTCGATGTACACCTTCTGGTCCGCCGGACAGTAAAACGGCCCCATGGCCGCCTGCCCCTGCCCGCAAGCGGTCGACGTGGCGCCACGGAACAGCACAAGCGTCGGTTCGCGGTAGCTGCCACCCCCCGTCGTGAACTTGGCCTTCCAGACATCTTCGGTGTCGGCCAGCACTGTGGAAACGAACTTCGCCATCTGGTCGTCCGCCGGGGGCCGTTGCGCCGGCGCCTGCTGCACCATCGGCGCGCCGCCGCCGCTCAGCAGGCTCAGGATGGTGAGGGGATTGATGCCGAAAATCCAGCCGCCCAGCAGCGCCACCACGATGGTGCCGATGCCGATGCTGCGCCCGCCGATCGGGAATCCCCCGCCTCCGAAACCGCCCGATCCACGCCGGTCTTCCACGTTGTCCGATTGACGATTGCCTTCCCATTTCATGGTGTCCTCCTGTACCCCGCAACTGTTGCAGCCCCACGGGGGCATGCCGATTGTCAAGGCAGAAAGCCCGGAATCCCGCAACCGGGTGTGTCAGTCCATGGCGGGCCAACGCGCGGCCCACGGCTGGTCGGCCTCGAACTGTGCCGCAAGGTCCAGCAGCAGGCTTTCCGCACCGAAGTCGCCGACCAGTTGCAAACCGATCGGCATTCCGCGGGAATCGGGTTCGACGGGAACGCTGATCGCAGGGTGCCCGCAGGCATTGACCCATCCTGTGAAAATCGCATGACCGCGAGAGGCGGCCGACCGCCCATCGATGACGGCGGGATACTCGACGTCCGCAGCCCATGGCTGGGCAGCGGTACAGGGCATTGCAATCACATCGACGGTGGCAAACACCCGCCCGACTTCGGCACGGAAGCGTTGCAGCGAGTCCATGATCTCGATGGCGCGCGACGCAGGCGCCCCCGCACCAGCATCGGCCATGGCCACGAACGATGGCGACGCGAGACGCGCGAACCCCGGTTCGACGCGCGCCAGCATCGCAAGCCCCATGCCCCCCAGTTGCGACCAGGCGGCGAGCACGTCGTCGACGGCGAAAGGCAGCTTGCCATTTGTGACCTCGTGTCCCATCGCGCAGATCCGCTCTGCCGCCTTTGCGCATCGCGCCCGGATTTCGGGGTCAACGGGGTTCTCGCCCATCGCGTCGACGTAGAGCACACGCAAGCCGCTGCGCGACAGTGGAGGATGCAGCAGAGGCATCGCGCGCGACCGCAAGTCAGCGCGGCTCGGGCCGGCCAGGCAGTCGAGCATCAGGCGTATGTCGTCCGTCGTGCGGGCCATGGGGCCGACGACCTCACAATCCGACAGCAATGCCGGAAAGCCACCGTGACGTGGCACGCGACCGATCGAAGGCTTCAAGCCAACCAGGCCTGTGTGCGCTGCGGGCCGCCGGATCGACCCCCCGCCATCGGTGCACAACGCCAGGGGCACGAGACCGGCGGCGAGTGCGGCTGCAGCGCCGCCGCTCGATCCGCCCGGCGTCTTGCTGACGTCCCACGGATTCCGGGTGACGCCGAAGACCGGATTGCCGGTATAGCCCTGTAACGAGAACTCCGGCACGTTGGTCTTGCCCACGAGCACAGCGCCGGCAGCACGCAGGCGTGCGACGGGCAGTTCATCGTCTTCGACCATGCGATCCGCGAACAGCCGCGACCCCCAGCTGGCGGGCAGTCCGCGCATCAGCAGGTTGTCTTTCACTGCGACAGGAATGCCTTCGAGCGGGCTGCGGGGCTTGCCGGCCCGAAGGCGCGCATCGCTCTCATCGGCAGCCCGTTTCGCGGTCGGGTCGAGCGCGATGAAGGCATTGAGCGCCGGATTGATCTGTTCGATCCGCTCCCGGCAGTGGGCGAGCAACGCACTCGCCGTCAGCCGACCTTGCGCCAGCTCGCGCGACATCACGCGTACAGGCCAGTGATGCAGGTCGGCCGGCATGTTCACCTCTCGATGTAGGCGATGACGTCGAACTCGACCAGGAGTTCGGGCATGCCCATCGAGCCGGTGACCGTGGCGCGCGAAGGGAGGCTGTCGCCCTTGAAGAACTCGGCGTAGACCTCGTTCATGCCGGCGAAATGCCGCATGTCGGTCAGGTAGATCATCACGCGCGCGACATCGTCGAGTGAGCCGCCAGCGGCGGCCAGCAGGTGGCTGAGGTTCTGCAACGCCTGGCGTGTCTGCGCCCGGATGTCGCCGATGCCGACAGGCTTGCCGTTCACGTCGGTCGCGACAGTGGCGGTGTAGAAGTGGTTGCCAGCCATCGTGGCTTGTGAATGGGGGTTGACCGGCTTGGCGACGAGGGGTGAATGGACGATGGTCTTGGGCATGGTTGTACTTTCCCTTTCTTTCTGGAAGTCGATGGAGGTCAGGACGCGCTGGCCGCAGGGCGGCGCGCATGGTCGATGAGGAACTGGGTGAGCAGCCGCGTGCCGCTGCCTGTGGGGCCGACGGGAAGCAGCGGGTGATCCGTCGTGTTCCAGCAGGTGTTGTAGATGTCCAGGTGCAGCCAGGGCAGGCCGTCGGTGAAGTGCTGCAGGAATGCCGCCGCGATCGGCATCGCCCCGAGCGGCCCGGCGATGTTGCGCAAATCGGCCACCGTGCCCTTGAGCATGTCACGGTACTCTGCCGCCAGCGGCATCGGCCAGACCGGTTCACCACAGAACTGCCCGGCGACCTGCATCGCTTGCGCATGTGTTTGTGAGGTGGAGAACATGCCCGTGAACACAGGCCCGAACACCATCGCACTGGCACCCGTGAGCGTCGCGACGTCGATCACGCATTGCGGCCCGTAGCTGCGTGCGTGATGCAGCGCATCGGCCAGTATCAGGCGGCCCTCTGCATCGGTGTTGAGCACCTCGACCGTCGTCCCCGAAGCCATGTGCAGGATGTCACCGGGACGCGTGGCGCCGCCACCTGGCATGTTCTCGACCACCGCGAAGATGCCGACGATGCGTTGCTGCAGGCCCAGCCGTGCAGCCGCACGCAATGCACCGAGAACAGCGGCCCCGCCGGTCATGTCGGCTTTCATGTGGTCCATGTCGAGATGGGCCTTCAGCGAGATTCCACCGCTGTCGAATGTGACGGTCTTGCCGACCAGCACGACCGGCGGCTCGGACTTGCAATCCCCGGGCGAATACTCCAGCACGACCAGGCGCGGCGGCTCACGACTGCCAGCCGCCACGCCGATGAGCCCACCCATGTTCATGCCGGACAAGGCCTCTTCGTCGAACACCTCAACACGCATGCCGTGCTCACGGGCAAGCTCGATAGCCACGTCGGCGAAGACACGGGGCGTCAGCACATTGCCCGGATGATTGCAGAGATCGCGCGCGAAGACCGTGGCCTCGCCGACAGCCCGTCCCCGGGCAATGCCCGCCTCCACGGCTTGCAACGAGTCCTGCTGCGACGTAGCGGATGCTGGGGCGACAACCAGCGTTATGCGACTTGCCTTGCCCTTGTCCGCGAGATAGTGGGTGAAGCGATAGTCGGCCAGCAGCAGGCCTTCGGCGATCGCCTGCGCCAGGCTGCCGTCATGAGGCAGCAGAACGCTGAACTCATGCACTGAAGCAGCCCGCAGGCGCCGCGTCGCCACGGCCGCCGCACGGCGGAACCGGTCTGCGTCGGCCGTCTGCGGGTCGCCCACACCGGCGAACGCAATGCGTCGCGCTCCGGTGGCATTCCTCGTGTGGAGCAGCGTGACCTCGCCCGGCTGCCCCGTGAACTCGCCATCTCCCGCCAGCATGGCGAGCTGCCCGCCGAGCATGTCGTCCATGGCACGCAACGGCTCCGGCCATGCGTCGTTCGAAGACCCGGAGGCGATGGCCGGAACGAAGACGACCAATGCCGCACAGGGCAACGCAAAGGGGTGGCCGGACGACGGCCCTCCGAACTCCAGGATGGCCGGTCGTGTCAACGCGATCAAGCGGCCACCTCGCTGCCGTCCGGCGGAAAGTGCGCGATCCAGTGCCGCGCGATCTCGACACGACGGCAGACCCAGACACGTTCGTGCGCAAGGACATGGTCCAGAAACCTGGCCAGACCGCGTGCGCGGCCCGGATGCCCAGCCATGCGCGGATGAACACCCACGGTCATCATGCGCGGCGCATCGGCGCCCTCTTCGTACAACTGGTCGAATGCATCGCGCAGCAGCATGAAGAAGTCGTCCGATGAAGGCAGGCCACCGGGCACCAGCTTGCAGTCGTTGGTGACCAGGCTGTAGGGCACCACGAGATGCGGGCGGCCTTCGACCCGTGTCCAGTAAGGCAACTCGTCATTGCTGCTGTCGGAGTCGTAGGGAATTCCGGCCTGCGCCACCAGCCTGCGCGTGTTCATGCCAGGGCCGTAGCGGCTGCACCACCCGGTGATCTTTTCACCGAGCAGGCGTTCGATGGACTCCTGCGCCCGCGAGATGTGGTCGGCCTCGGTGGCTTCATCGAGCAGCCAGGGCTTCTCCCAGCGCCAACCGTGGCAGCAGATGTCGTGGCCCGCGGCACGCAGTGCCCTGACAAGCGGCGGGTTGCGTTCCAGTGCCTGGGCACAGGCGAATGCAGTCACCGGCATGTTGCGTTCACCGAACAGGCGCATCAGGCGCCATACGCCGACACGGCTGCCGTATTCGTACATCGATTCGGCACTGAGGTCGCGGCCCCGGATGCCCGTGTCCATGCCGACGCCTTCGGTGAGCGCGGTGTCGGTCAGCGGGTCGCCATCCAGCGGCGAATACTCGGCGCCCTCTTCGATGTTGAGCGCGAAATTGATCGCGATTCGCGCGTCGCCGGGCCAGCGTGGATGTGGGGCGTGATCGGCATAGCCGATGAAGTCGCGCGGCATGGTGGTCGTCATGAGGTTTACTTCCATCCGCTACATGAGCACGCCTGGCAGCCACAGCGCGATGCCGGGCACCAGCATCAGGATCAGTACGGCGACGATGTAGACCGCCATGAACGGCATGACGCCGGCGAACACGTCGGTGATCGGGCCGGGCTGGCGGCGCATGCCCTGCAGGACGTAGAGCACGGTGCCGTCGGGCGGGCTGATCATCGCGATCTCGACCAGCATCGTGATGACCACGCCGAACCAGACCGGGTCGTAGCCCAGCGCCTTGACCACGGGAAACAGGAGCGGCACCGTGGTAATCACCATCGACGTGCCTTCCATGAACGTGCCCAGCGCCAGGTAGAAGCCGATGATGAGCAGCATCACGCCCCAGTCGGGAAAGGGAAGTCCGCCCATGAACTGCGCCAGCATCTGCGGAATGCCCAGCGACGACAGGATGTAGTTGAGGAAGTAGGCACCGAAGAGGATGAGCCCGATCATCGACGTGGTGCGCGCGGTCGAAATCATCGAGTCGTAGATCAGTCGCCAGCTGAGGCGTCGCTCGACCAGCGCGAGCACGATCGCGCCCGCCACGCCCAGCGCCGCCGATTCGGTCGGCGTGGCAAAGCCTGCGTAGATGGTGCCCAGCACCAGTCCGATGAGCAGCAGCGTGGGCAACAAGTCGAGCAGACTGTGCAGCCGCTCGCCCGGTTGCCAGCGCGCACCGCCGCCGCCGAGCTTGTAGCGCACACCATAGAAGCAGATGACCAGCGTGAACAACGCGACCACCAGAAGGCTGGGCCCGACAGCCGCAAGGTAGAGCGCGCCCACCGAGGTTTCCGTGATGAGCCCGTAAACGATGAACGACAGGCCAGGCGGAATGAGATTGCCCAGTGCGCCACCGGCCGCAAGGGACCCGAGGACCAGTCGCGGCGGATACTTCGATTTCTCGAAATAGGGCATGGCGACGGAACCCATCGTGGCTGCGGTTGCGACGCTGGAACCGGCGATCGCCGAGAACAGGCTGCACGACAGGATGTTGGTGTGCAGCAATCCACCCGGCAGGCCGCGCACCCAGACATTGAGTCCGCGATACAGCCGCTCGGAAAGGCCGGCGCGCAACATGATTTCGCCCATGAGCAGAAAAAGCGGCACTGCCACCAGCACGAAGCTGGTGCTCGGCCCCCAGATCATTTGGCCGATGAAATTCCAGAACGGCCGCTCCGACATGAAGAAGCCCGCCAGCAGGGCCAGCGCGGACAGCGCGGCCCCGATGTAGATGCCGCTTGCGAAAAACGCAACGAACGCACCGAGGATGACGGCCAAAGCCCACCATGGCGCGCCAGAGGTATCCGGCAGCGTCACACCCAGCAAGCTGGCGATGCCGATGACGACACCCAGCAGGGCAATGAAGACGATGGCGATCACCGGCCGGCTCCACCTTCGCGCTCGCCGCGCGTGTCCTTGAGGCCTGCGGCTTCGACGGTTTCACGGGCCTCGTCTTCGTCGCTGCGCGACAGCAGCGCGCGGTCGATTTCAGGCAGACGGTCGCGCCACAGCCAGCGCAACGACCGGCACAGCAGCGCAACGCCCATGAGCACGAACAACAGGAAGCCCAGCGTCCAGATGCCTTGGGGAATGACAAGCGGCGTGCGCAGGCCCGACAGGTCGGTGGCATGCAGTTCCCACGACTCCCAGGTGAGCATCACGGCACCGTAGGCCATGAAGCCGGCGGTGATCAGCAAAGCGGCAAGCGCCACCAGATGCAAACCCACGCGCCAGCCCAGCGGCAGCTTCTGGACGAGTACATCGATGCGCACATGCGCGCGCGCTTCCAGGGTGCCGGCCAGACCCAGCGTCATGCCGATGGCCAGCAGGTAGCCGGTGAGCTCGGCGGTCGCTGCGGTGGAAAAGCCCAACATCCGCCGAGCGACGATATCGAACAGGATGATGGCGGTCATCAGCAGGTAGCCGATGCCCGCCAGCGCGAGGCCCCATTTGCCGAACGCGGAGACGCCGCGGCTCAGGAGGCCTGTCGCTTCAGCGCTGGACATACGGAATGCCGGTGATCGGCGCGATCGTTTCCGTGTAGACCTGCGCACATTGCGGACCACAGCGCTTGATCCAGCCCGGCAGCACCTCTTCGGACACGGCCTTGCGGATGGCGGGCACCACTTCCGGACCGCTCTTCACTTCGACCATCGGCTTGCGGCCGAGCGTATGCAGCTTGCAGCCCTCGGCTTTTCCGATGTTGCAGTCGATGCCGTCCTGCGTGGCCATTGCGCCGAGCTGCCATTGACGCTCCTCGATTTCGGCGAATGTCTTCTCCAGCAGCGCCTTCACTTCCGGCGCCTGCTTGTTCCACCAGGCCAGATTGACGAAGTAGCCGGCGGTGGACCACGACACCGATTGCGTCAGCAGGTGCGTGGACACTTCGTTCCACTTCACGCCGTTGCCGCTGCCTGACCCGGTCATGGCGCAGTCGACGGTCCCGCGCTCGAGCGCGGCATACACCTCACCGAATGCCACCGACACAGGCTGGCCTCCCAGTGCCTTGATCATGTCTGCCGCAGACGGGCCATTGCCGCGCACCTTGAGGCCCTTGAGGTCGGCCAGCGACGCGACCGGCTTGTTGCAGAAGAGCATCTGCCCGGAGAAGGGATAGAGCGCGAGGATCTTGATGCCGAGCTTTTCGAGGTCGCGGTTGGCAATCGGCTTGATGGCATTGGACACCTTGCGCGCCTGCTCGATCGTGAGGTTCATGCCAGCGATGTCGCCACCGTCGAGGATGGGAACATCGCCCGACACCACGGTGAGCGCCGCTGCGGCGATTTCGACCTGCCCGGCGCGCACCAGCCGCAGAACTTCAGGGCCGTTGACGTTGCGCTCGGGCCACGTGGCCAGCGTCACTTCGACACGTCCGGCGCTCTGTTGCTTGAGGCCGTCGCGCAGCAAGGGCTGATCGACACGCGTGTATTGCGGAATGGTAGGCGCAACCTGCGTGATGGCCGTGATGGAAACCTTGGGGCCGGCCGGAAAGCTTTGTGCCTGCGCGGCACCGCAGGCTGTTGCGACCAGCGCAGCGCACAGCAAGGTACGCGCGAACGAGACACCGGAATTGAACGGATGGAATTGCATGGCGAAGACTCCTGAAGTGGAAACGTCGGAAGGACTGTCTTCGTGGATTGCAAATTGCAGGCCAGATTCTCACAAGAAAAATAACTGATTCAAAGAAAAATCAATGTTCCATTAACTACATGATTTAAATCATGTTTTTTTGAAATTCACTTTTCTCAATGACACGTTCACAAGTAAATATTGGATTCCATGAAAAGAAAAATTTATCAAGTGTGCCGCATGCACCAAAGCAGATTCAGGCGGTAGATGCAACGCCCCAAAAAAGACGCTGCGTGCCGGAACCCGTCAGCCCGGCTCGTTGGTGTTGTGGTCGTTCGCGATGGCGACGATGCTCTCCACCACGGAAGCGATCGCCACGGATGAAGGATCGTCCCGGTAGATGACGAACAGTGGCAGCGAGGGCAAGGGTTGGGGCGTCTCGATCAACTGGAGTCGCCGTGAGGCGAGCAAGGGCTCCACCATGTCGCGTGGCAAGGTGGCGGTGCCGAACCCGCTTTCGACCAGGCGCAACATGGCGGAAAGCGATGAGATGCCATGGACATGGTGCGGCGTCACCCCTGCTGTGCCGAACAAATCCATCATCGCGCCCTGTGTGGGTGAGCCGCGCTGGAAAGTCAGTATCTGCCGCTCCGCGAGTTCGGGCAACGGCACGGCGACGGCGTCGCCCCGTGCGTCGTCACGCCGCTGCACAAACACCATCTCGAGCGGAGGCAATGCGCGGTAGCGGATGCCGTCCCCTCCGGCCGGCGACGCAAGAATTGCGATGTCCAGAATGCCGCGGCGGAAAAGCTGTTCCAGCAGCGGCGTGTTTTCAATCGTCAGTTCGAGTTCGGTGTCGGCCAGATCGACCTGGAGGGCACCCAACAACGGCAGCAACCAGGTGTGCGTGACGGTTTCGATGGAACCGAGTCGCAGCACAGGCAGTCCAGGATCGGCAACATCGAGGTCACGCCGGATGTCCCGCTCCATGTTGAGCATGCGCTTGGCGTGCGGCAGGAGGCGCTGCCCCGCCGGCGAAATGGTCAGCCGGCGGTCGTGCCTGTCGAAGAGTTGCGTCTTCATCTCCTGCTCGAGGGACGCAATTCGGCTGGACACACCCGCCTGCGTGAGCGTCAGCTTCTCGGCCGCACGCGTCACACTGCCCAGCGTGGCGACCCAGTAGAAGGCCTCGAGAAATCGGAGATTCATGGCCGGGAATGATACGGGCCTGATACGGGTTCTACAGGTCGTCGCCTGGGGCCATGCTGCGCTAAAGTGCGCGCATGCCCCGCCTCAAAGCCACACCGCGCCCTACGCTGCCCGCGGTCTTGCTGACCGGTTTCGACCCGTTCGGCGGCGACGCTGTCAACCCGAGCTGGCTGGCCGTCCAGGCGCTCCATGGCCGACGCATCCTCGGGCACAGGATTATCGCGGCCCGATTGCCGACCGTGTTCGGCGATTCACTGATCGCCCTGCGCGCGTTGCTGCGCGAGCACAGGCCCGCACTGGTCATCTGCGTGGGGCAGGCCGGCGGACGCACCGCGTTGTCCATGGAGCGCGTTGCCATCAATGTCGACGATGCACGCATTCCCGACAACGCTGCCCGCCAGCCGATCGACGCGCCCGTGGTGCCGGGTGCGCCGGCGGCGTATTTCTCGACACTGCCCATCAAGGCCATGCATGCCGCGTTGCAGCGCGCCGGCATTCCGGGCGAGGTGTCCCAGACAGCGGGCACATTCGTCTGCAACCATGTGTTTTTCGGATTGATGCATCTGCTGGCCACGCAACGCGGCATGCGCAAGGTGCGTGGCGGTTTCGTGCATGTGCCGTGGCTGCCGGAGCAAGGTGTGCCCAGCTTGCCGCTCGCGGTGATCACGGAGGGCCTGGCGATCGCCGTGCGCGCAGCGTTGCGCCAGACGTCGGGCGATCAAGCCCTAGGTGCCGGAGCCACGCACTAGCGTCACAGGCAGCTTCACCGGCACGAACGTTTCGTCGGCCGGCTGGAATGCCCCCGTCTGCAGGGGAGCCGTGCCCGCATCGGGCCAACCCGGGCCTTTGCTGCGCGGCACCTTGTCCTGGGGTACGTGCGCTGCCAGCACCCTGTTGCGACAGCGGTCCGACTCGAAGGCCGTGCTCATGTCGTTGCAACGCACGAGTTGCATACGGAGCGCGCCGATTCCCGCCGTACGCTCGTCGGACTTCCTGACCTGGCTCTGGGCAACGGCCCCGAACGTGACCAGCAGTACGACGATCAGCAGCACACCGCCTGCGATCAGTGCAGGCTGATGGGGCAATTTCCCGAGCCAGTCGTTCACACGGTTCTCGACGCGATCGATCCACATGGCGTCACCTCTCTCAGTGATGAACGCCGGCGCGGGCATCGCCGCCTGAAACGGCAGCCTGCGCGGCGTCGAAGAATCCGAAGAGCTGCACCGCGAGGCTCCGCAGGCGCTCGTCCCCGCTGCTGTGCGCGAGCGACAGCTGTTCGAGGGCGTAATGCGTGTCGCCCAGCATCATGTCGGCACTCACGCACTTGCCATGTGTCGCCATCTGCATGGTGAAAGCACGCAGCAGGTCGCACGGCCAGTAGTGGCCCTGGTTGTCAGCGGGCCGCCAGAGCGGAACGCTCTGGAAGACTGCATGCGAAGGGGCTTGGGCGGGGGATGTCGAAAGGGAGGATCGAAGCATGGCGTACTCCTTGTCATCGAATGGCGTTGACCGGGACCATCACACTCACGGAACTGCGGATCGGGTGCGCCGGCTCATGCGTCCCGCCGGTCTGCGCCTGCATCGGCGTCTTGACCGAGTCTTCGGAAGCCACGGTCAGCACGTTCGCGTCCGGCTGGAGCGATGCGATCTGGCCGAGCGCAACCATCAGGGAAACAACCAGCGTCGTAGCGGCCAGAACCAGCAGGGTGCCGGCGGAAACATCGCTGAGCAGTGACTTGATCCAGGTGAACATGGTGGCCTCGCTTGAAGATGGCTCCATGCTAGGTAGCCGCCATGACAGCCGATATGGCTGGCGGCTGAAGGCCGTGTAGGACAACTGCGACGGCCTGTAACAGACGCCGCTGTCAGCGGCGCGGCGGCCGGTTCCTCACGCCTTGGGCAGCGTCACGCCGTGCTGGCCCTGATATTTTCCGCCGCGGTCCTTGTAACTGACCTCGCAGACCTCGTCGCTCTCGAAGAACAGCACCTGCGCGCAACCTTCGCCCGCGTAGATCTTGGCGGGCAGCGGCGTGGTGTTGGAGAACTCCAGCGTCACATAACCTTCCCACTCGGGCTCGAACGGCGTGACGTTCACGATGATCCCGCAGCGGGCATAGGTGCTCTTGCCCAGGCAGATGGTCAACACGTTGCGCGGGATGCGGAAATACTCCACCGTGCGCGCCAGCGCGAAGCTGTTGGGCGGGATGATGCAATAGTCACCGTGAAAGTCGACAAAGCTTTTCTCGTCGAAGTTCTTCGGGTCCACCACCGTGCTGTGGATGTTGGTGAACACCTTGAATTCGGGTGCGCAACGGATGTCGTAGCCATAGCTGCTGGTACCGTAGCTGATGATCTTCTTGCCGTCTGCCTGCCGTACCTGACCAGGCTCGAACGGCTCGATCATTCCATGCTGCTCCGCCATGCGGCGGATCCACTTGTCGCTCTTGATGGTCATGCTGGGAATCCCTCGGAATCTGGGGATTGTAGGAGGCGCAGCCCGGTCAACCGCCCTGCCCCGCAATCACCGTCCGCTCCACCAGCCGGTCGTCGCCCAGCACGATCATCGCGAAAAGCAACTCGTCCAGATTGCGCGCAACCGAGGTCTTGCGGGCGAGCATCGGCGTGGCCTTCGGGTTCAGCACGATGAAGTCGGCCTCGCAGCCGCGCTGCAGGTTGCCGATGACGCCTGCCAGGCCCAGAGCCTTGGCGGCCCCGCCGGTGTGCTGCCACCACAGGTTCTGGGGCGACAGGGAGAGGCCGGGCTTTGTCTGGCCTTCACGGCCCACGTAGTAGGCGGCGAGCATGGTGTGGAACGGGCTGAAGCTGGTGCCGCCGCCCACGTCGCTGGCGAGGCCGTAGTGGTAGCCGATGCGCTGCGCGCCTTCGTAGTCGAAGAAGCCGCTGCCCAGGAACAGGTTGCTGGTCGGGCTGACGGCGGCGGCGGCGCCGGTGCGGCGCATGAGCGCTCGGTCGTCATCGTCGAAGTGGATGCAATGCGCGTAGATGGACCGCTCGCGCATGAGCCCGAAGTCGTCGTACACCGCAAGGTAGCTGCGCGACTTGGGAAACAGCTCGCGCACCCACTTCACTTCGTCCAGGTTCTCGGCCACGTGCGACTGGATCCAGACGTCGCGGTAACGCACGGCCAGTTCGCCCGCACCCGCCAGCTGCGCGTCGGTGCAACTGGGCGCGAAGCGCGGCGTGATGGCGTAGCCCAGGCGTCCGTTGTTGTGCCACTTGTTGATGAGGTTCTCGGTGTCGATCAGGCTCTGCTCGGTCTGGTCGCGCACGCCGTCGGGGCTGTGGCGGTCCTGCAGGCATTTGCCGGTGATCATGCGCAGGCCGCGTGCCTGCGAAGCGCCGAAGAACGCATCCACCGATTGCGGATGCGAGGTGGAGAACGTCAGCGCCGTGGTGACGCCGTTGCGCAGCAGTTCGTCGAGGAACACCTCGGCTACAGCGCGCGCGTAGTCCTCGTCGGCAAAGCGGCTTTCGTGGGGGAAGGTGTAGTCCTCCAGCCAGGGCAGCAGCCCGGCTGACGGCGCGCCGATCACGTCGGTCTGCGGATAGTGGATGTGCAGGTCGACGAAGCCCGGCGCGATGATGCGGCCCGGCAGGTGCGCCACCGAGACGCCCGGATACAGGCTGGCGAACGAGGTCCACGCGCCCACGTCCCGCACCACGGGTTGGCCCTTCGCGTCCGGCCCGGTCAACAGGTAGCCGTCTTCGTCGAAGACGGCGTTTCCGGCATCGTCGAAACGGAGAATGGAGGCGCGGTAGGCTTTCATGGTGGAGCAGCTTAGCGTGGGCAGGTGTTCACTTGCATATGCCGTGCCGGATAAGGTGTATCCGGCAGCGATGCGCCGGCCTGACGCTGACCTAGCGGACCTTGCCCTGCACGCCCTCGACCAGCCAGTTCATGTTGAGGATCTGCTCGTCCGTCAGCGCCTGGCCGCGTGGGATGACTTCCTTGCCCTCGTTGTCGCGCACGGCATCTGCAACAGCCCGGAAGGGGGACAGCCTGCCTGCGGCGATGTCGGCCTGTCGCGCCAGCACTTCGTCCTGCACATTCTTCGGCACCTTCGGCCCGAAAGCGCCGACGCGGATCATTCCTTCCTTCACACCACCCCAGACGCTGCCGCTCTTCCAGCTGCCGTCCAGCGCGGCGCGGGTGCGCTGCGTGTAGTACTCGCCCCACTGGTGCGTGACGGCGGCGATCTGCGCGTCCGGCGCGACCTTGCGCATGTCGGAGTGATAGGCCACAGCCATCTTGCCACGCTCCTGCGCAGCGGCCATGACGGCGGTGGAACCGGTATGGAAGGCCACCACGTCCACGTCCTGGTTGAACAGCGTCATCGCGGCATCGCGCTCGCGCGGCGGGTCGAACCAGGCGTTGAGCCAGATCACCTTCGTCGTCGCCTTCGGATTCACCGAGCGCATGCCCAGCGTGAACGCATTGATGCCTTGCAGCACTTCGGGAATCGGAAAGCCCGCGACATAACCGGCGACATTGCTTTGCGTCATGCGGCCCGCAGCGACCCCGGCGAGGTACCGGCCTTCGTAGTAACGCGCGTTGGCGGCCGCCACGTTGGGAGCGGTCTTGTAGCCGGTGATGGATTCGAACTTCACGTCCGGGAAGTCCTTCGCCACTTTGAGCGTCGGCTCCATGTAGCCGAAGCTCGGCGTGAAGATGAGCTTGTGGCCCTGCTGCGCGAGGTCGCGGATGACGCGTTCGGCATCGGCGCCTTCGGGCACGTTCTCGACGAAGGTGGTCTTCACCCTGTCGCCGAGCGTCGCCTGCACGGTCTGGCGGCCTTCCTCATGCTGGCGGACCCAGCCCATGTCGCCCAAGGGCGCGACGTAGACAAAGCCGACCTTCAATGGCTCGGGAGCCCTGGCGGTCTGTGCAATGGAAAGACTGGAGAAAGAAAAGAAAAAACTGGCGGCCGCGACAGCGGCTGCGAGGTTTTTGTACATGGTGGTCCTCTACATGGCCCCGGCGTTGAACAGAAGGATGCGAGCCGCCCGGTGGCTGCGACTCGCAGGGCCGCCATTGTCTCAGATGGCGGCGGAGCCCTCAGATGGCGTCGAAGTACGCGTCCACCGCGTCGATGAAGCGGCGCTTCTGAGAAGCATCGGCGAAGCTCGCTTCGAAGCTGTTGCGCGCCAGCGTGTAGGCGTGCTGCGCGGTCAGGCGCGTCGCGGCGAAGGTCTGAAGGTAGTTGTCGTTGACATAGCCGCCGAAGTAGGCCGGGTCGTCGGAGTTCACGGTCGCCACCAGGCCGGCGTCGAGCAGCGCGCCCAGGTTGTGCTGCGCAAGCGTGGGGAACACGCAGAGCTTGAGGTTGGAGAGCGGGCACACGGTCAGCGGGATGCGGTCCTTCGCGAGTCGGGCCATCAGCGCTGCATCTTTCACCGACTGCACGCCATGGTCGATGCGCTCGGCATGCAGCACATCCAGTGCACTCCAAACATACGCCGGCGGCCCTTCTTCGCCCGCATGCGCGACGATGTGCAGGCCGAGTTCGCGGCATCGCGCAAACACGCGCGCGAATTTTTCCGGCGGGTGGCCCACCTCGCTCGAATCGAGCCCCACGCCGATGAACAGGTCGCGGTACGGCATCGCCTGCTCCAGCGTTTCGAGCGCGTCTTTCTCGCTCAGATGCCGCAGGAAACAGAGGATGAGCGTCGCGCTCACGCCCAGCTGTGTCCGGGCGTCGGCGCAGGCGCGATGCAGGCCTTTCACCACCTTCTCCATGCTCACACCGCGCGCGGTGTGTGTCTGCGGGTCGAAGAAGATTTCGGTATGGAGCACGTTGTCGGCCTTCGCCTTGAGCAGGTAGGCCCAGGCCATGTCGTAGAAGTCCTGTTCGCGGATCAGCACGCTCGCGCCCGCGTAGTAGATGTCCAGAAAACTCTGCAGGTTGCTGAAGGCGTAAGCCTTGCGCAACTCTTCCACGCTCGTATAGGGAATGGCGATGCCGTTGCGCTGCGCCAGCGAGAAGATGAGTTCGGGCTCGAGCGAGCCCTCGATGTGGATGTGCAGCTCGGCTTTGGGCATGCCGGCCAGCACGGCGGGCAAGGGATCCACGGGCAAATGATCGAAGGAGAAGTTGTTCATCGCGGCTTTCATCCGGTTTGCCCGGCATTGGCATTCACTCCAATGATGCGCTTCAAACGAAAAGAGCCGCACGAATGCGGCTCTTTCCAGACAGGCGGCCGATGTTACTTGGCGCCTGGTACCTTGCCTTCCACGCCCTTGACGTAGAAGTTGATGCCGCCGAGGAATTTCTCGTCGGCCACGGCGTCCTTGGCGATCAGTTCCTTGCCGTCCTGGCCCACGATCGGACCCTTCCAGATCACGAACGAACCATCGGTCAGGCCCTTCTTGATCTCGGCGATCTTCGTCTTGGTTTCCTCGGGCACGTCAGCAGCGATGGACACCATGTCGATCGCGCCTTCCTTCACGCCCCACCAGCTGCCCTGGTTGGTCCACTTGCCTTCCAGTGCGTCCTTGGCGGCCTTGATGTAGTACGGGCCCCAGTTGATGATGGCCGAACCCAGGTGGGCCTTCGGGCCGTAGGCGGTCATGTCGGAATCCCAGCCGAAGGCGCGCTTGTTCATCTTCTCTGCCGTCTGCAGCACAGCCGACGAGTCGGTGTTCTGCATCAGCACGTCGGCGCCGCCGTTGATCAGGGCGGTGGCGGCTTCGGTTTCCTTCGGCGGGTTGAACCATTCGTTCACCCACACCACCTTGGTCTTGACCTTCGGGTTCACCGACTGCGCGCCCATGGTGAAGCTGTTGATGTTGCGGATCACTTCAGGAATCGGGATCGAGGCCACGACGCCGAGCGTGTTGCTCTTGGTCATCTTGCCTGCGATCACGCCAGCCATGTAGGCACCTTCGTAGGTGCGGCTGTCGTAGGTGCGCATGTTGTCGGCGTTCTTGTAGCCGGTGGCGTGTTCGAACTTCACGTCCTTGAAGTCGCCTGCGACCTTGAGCATGGGCTCCATGTAGCCGAAGGTCGTGCCGAAGATCAGCTTGTTGCCTTGCGAAGCCATGTCGCGGATGACGCGCTCGGCGTCAGCGGACTCGGGCACCTTCTCGACGTAGCTCGTGACGACCTTGTCGCCCAGTTCCTTTTCCAGTGCCTTGCGCCCGTTGTCGTGTGCGAAGGTCCAGCCGCCGTCGCCCACCGGGCCGACGTAGGCAAACGCGATCTTCAGCGGTTCGGGCTTCGGAGCCGGTGCGGGCGCAGCGGCGGCCGGCGCCGGGGCGGGCGCGGGCTCTTCCTTCTTGCCGCAGCCGATGAGGGCTGCAGCGGCCACTGCGGAGAGCGCAGCGACCTTGAGCATCGAACGTTTGTTCAGGTCAGTCATGTCTTTATCCTTGAGGAGACGTTGGCGGTTGGTGGTTGGAAAACTCGATTATGAGCGTGAAAAACCGGCTCTATTTCAAGAGCCCGGGTAGAAAGGTTTGCCCAGCGACGCCGGCATGTTGATGCGGATCCACGCCGGGTTGCGCGAGATCAGGGCGAGCACGACGATGGTGGCAACGTAAGGCAGCATGGACAGGAATTGCGTGGGTACATCGACGCCGATGCCCTGCAGGTGGAACTGCAGCATGGTCACGCCGCCGAACAGGTAAGCACCGAGCAAGACACGTGCCGGACGCCAGGTCGCGAACGTGGTGAGCGCCAGCGCGATCCAGCCCTTGCCGGCCACCATGCCCTCCACCCACAGCGGTGTGTAGACCACCGAGATGTACGCGCCAGACAGCCCGCACAACGCGCCGCCCGCAACCACGGCTGCCAGCCGGATGCGCCGCACCGGATAGCCCAGTGCATGCGACGACTCGGGCGACTCGCCCACCGAACGCAGCACCAGGCCGGCGCGCGAGCGGTACAGGAACCAGATCAGCCACGCCGCGATCGCCACCGTCAGGTAGACCATCGGATGCTGGCGGAACAGCGCCGGGCCCACGAGAGGGATGTCGGCCAGCACGGGAATGGCGAACTGCATGCGTTCGGGCAGCTTTTCCTGCACATAGCTGATGCCTGCAAAGGCCGAGAACCCTGTGCCGAACAGGCTCAGCGCGAGGCCCGTGGCGTACTGGTTGGTGTTGAGCCAGATCACGAGCACACCGAAGATGGCGGCCAGCAAGGCACCCGCACCCGCACCCGCCGCAAAGCCGGCCCAATCGCTGCCCGTGTGCACCACGGCCGCAAAACCGGCGATGGCCGCGCAGAGCATCATGCCCTCCGCCCCCAGATTGACGATGCCTGCCTTCTCGTTGATGAGCAGGCCGAGCGCGGCAATGGCAAGCACGGTGCCCGCGTTGAGCGTGGCAGCCAGCAGCAGTGCGTACGATTCCATCAGACACCGCCTTTCTTCAGCGAGAATTTCACCCGGTAGGCAATCAGCGTGTCGCAAGCCAGCAGCGCGAACAGCAGCAGCCCCTGGAACACACCCGTGAGCGATTTGGGCAGGCCCAGGCGCGACTGCGCAAGCTCACCGCCGATGTAGAACATGCTCATCAGCACGGCAGAGAACACCATGCCCAGCGGATGCAGCCGTCCGACGAAGGCCACGATGATGGCCGCGAAGCCGTAGCCCGCCGGCACATAAGGCGTGAGCTGGCCGATCGGCCCCGCCACTTCCAGCGCCCCCGCCAGACCCGCCGCACCGCCCGAGATCAGCAACGCGATCCAGAGCGCGCGCCGCGACGAGAAGCCCGCGTACCGCGCCGCTGCCGGCGCAAGACCACCGACCTGCTGCGCGAATCCGGCACGCGTGCGGAACAGGAACACCCAAAGCGCGCCTGCGCCAACCAGCGCGATGATGAGCCCGATGCTCACGCGCGACCCGCTCATCAGGCGCGGGATCTGCGTCACCGACTCGAAGGTTTTCGTCTGCGGGAAGTTGTAGCCCGCCGGGTCTTTCCAGGGGCCGTAGACCATGTAGTTCAGGATGAGCGTGGCCACGTAGACCAGCATCAGGCTCACCAGGATTTCATTGGCGTTGAAGCGGTCGCGCAGCAGCGCCACCAACCCCGCCCACACCATGCCGCCGAGGATGCCCGCAAGCAGGATGGCCGGCACGATCCACGGGCCGGTGGTCTTGTCGGCCAGCAGCGCCATGCCACCCGCGGCCACCGCGCCCATGACGAACTGCCCTTCGGCGCCGATGTTCCAGACGTTGGAGCGAAAGCACACCGCAAGACCGAGCGCAATGATGAGCAACGGCGTCGCCTTCACCATCAGTTCGCTCAACGCGTACTTCGTCTTGATGGGTTCCCAGAAGAACACCTGCAGGCCACGGATCGGGTCCTTGCCCAGCGCGGCGAACAGGATGATGCCGACGATCACGGTGACCAGCAGCGCCAGCAGCGGCGAGCAGGCGCTCCAGAACTTCGACGGTTGTGGACGCGGTTCAAGCTTGAACATGCTCGGCCTCCGCATTGTTTTCCCACAGGCCGCTCATCCACTCGCCGATCTGCGCGACCGTTGCGTCCGCACGCTGGATGGAAGGCGACAACTTGCCCTTGGCAATGACGTGCAGCCGGTCACTGATTTCGAACAACTCGTCGAGCTCTTCGCTCACGACGAGCACGGCGCAACCCGCGTCACGCAGCGCAAGAATCTCGCCGCGGATCTGTGCCGACGCGCCGACATCCACGCCCCAGGTCGGCTGCGACACGATCAGCAGCTTGGGCGACGCGTCGATTTCGCGACCCACGATGAACTTCTGCAGGTTGCCGCCCGACAGCGACTTCGCCGCCGCATTCGGCCCGCCCGTCTTCACATTGAAGCGCGAGATGATGCCCTGCGCCTGCTTCTGCAAAGCACCGACTCGGATCCACCCGCCGCGCGAGATGGCGTCGTTGCGTGTGAGCATGAGGTTGTGTGCCAGGCCCACCGTCGGGACTGCGCCGCGCCCGAGCCTTTCCTCGGGGACGAAATGCACGCCCAGGCTGCGGCGTCGTCCGGGCCCGAGCTTGCCCACAGCCTGGCCGAACACCTCGATCATTCCGGCGTCCGCCCGGCGGTCTTCACCGGAAAGCGCATAGAGCAGCTCCTTCTGGCCGTTGCCCGACACGCCGGCAATGCCGACCACTTCACCCGACTGCACGTCCAGCGAAATGCCCCCCAGGTCCACTCCGAACTGGTCTTCGCGGGGCAGCGTGAGCGCGCGCACACGCAGCACCGTCGCGCCTGCGGTCGACTCACGGTGCGTGAGCGCCGGCGGCTCGGCGCCGATCATCAGTCGGCTCAACGACGCATTGCTTTCCTGGCGAGGATCGCACACGCCGGTCACCTTGCCACCGCGCAGCACGGTGCACGCAGTGCACAGCTCGCGGATTTCGTGCAGCTTGTGGCTGATGTAGAGGATGCTGCACCCTTCCGACGCCAGCTTCTTCAGCACGACGAACAGCTTCTCGACCGCCTGTGGCGTCAGCACCGAGGTCGGCTCGTCGAGGATGAGCAGGCGCGGGTCGGTGAGCAGCGCGCGGATGATCTCGACGCGCTGCATCTCGCCCACCGACAGCGTGTGCACCGGGCGCGAAGGGTCGATGTCCAGCCCGTATTCGCCAGCCTTGGCCACGATGCGCTGCGTCACGTCCGCGAGCTTGAGGCTCTTGTCCAGGCCGAGCCACACGTTCTCCGCCACGGTCAGCGTGTCGAACAGGCTGAAATGCTGGAACACCATGCTGATGCCCAACGCCCGCGCTTCCTGCGGATTGCGGATGTGCACCTGCTGGCCGTTGAAGCTCACGGTGCCCTCGTCGGGCTTGACCGAGCCGTAGATGATCTTCATCAGCGTGGACTTGCCGGCGCCGTTCTCACCGAGAACGGCGTGGGTTTCGCCGGGCTGCACCGTCAGCGACACGTCGCTGTTGGCCACGACCGCGGGGTAGCGCTTGGTGATGTGCGCGAGTTGTAGCCGTGGGGTGCTCATGTCTGTGTGGGCTCCTTGTTACTTCCTGAGCGCCGCCGCCACCGACTTGACGCGGTCGCGCAGCCACTTGGCGGAACTGGATGCATGCGTGCGCTCATGCCAGAGCTGGAAATACATCATGCGCGGGAATTCGACTGGACACGGCAGCACGGTCACCGGCAGCCGGTCCGTGAAGCGCTCGCAGTACTGGCGGCCGGTGGTCAGCACCAGCAGGCTTGAGGCAACCATGGCCGGGATCAGCCCGAAGTGCGGACAGCGCGCCGTGATGTTGCGCGCATGCCCCATGCCGTCCAGCAGGTCGTCGATGATGCCGCGCGCGCCGGGGTGCGTCGGCGTGGGGGCGATGTGCTCGGAGGCCAGCCACGTGCCGACGTCCCAGCCGCGCCGCACGGCCGGGTGGTCCTTTGCCACGAGCGAGACGACCTCGTCGCCGAAAAGCCGGCCCATGTGGAGGTCGTCCGGCGGTTTGAGCCAGTTGCCGATGACCACGTCCACGCGGCCTTGCGCCAGGTGGGCGCGGTAGTCCGAGTCGGCCGACAGCGGGTGGATCTCGATCTGGCACAGCGGTGCCAGCGTCTTGATCTGCGAGACGAGCTGGGGAAGGAACAGCGGATCCAGGTAGTCGCTGGCGGCGATGCGGAAGGTGTTCATCCCCGTTTGCGGGTCGAAGCCGCGCGCGTCGGCGAACATGACTTCGGCGGCACGAAGAATGCTCGCACTCGGCTCGATCATGCGCAGCGCGGCATCGGTAGGCACCATGCCGGAGCCTGAACGCACCAAAAGCGGATCACCCGCGAGTTCGCGCAGTCGCTTGAGCGAGGCGGACACGGCGGGCTGGTACATCCCCAGCCGGATGGCGGCCCGGGAAACGCTGCGTTCAGTCAACACGGTGTGCAAGACCCTTATGAGATGGAGGTCTATCTTGTCGAAAAGCGCTTCGGTTCTCATACCCGTGCCTGCATTCGCGTCATATGCAATCGCTTATGCCGGGGCGAAGCCTCCCGCACTACCCTCTTGTCGAAGCGAATCTCTCGCATGTTCCTGAAATTGTCCTGAGCCCAGCCCCATGAACGTCAAAACCATCCAGTTCGTCCGCCGCGGAGAAGTCGTGTCGCTGGACAATGTACCACCCGACCGCACGCTGCTGGAAGTGCTCCGCGAGGACCTTTCCTGCACCGGCACCAAGGAAGGATGCGGCGAAGGCGATTGCGGCGCCTGCACCGTCGTCCTCGGCGAAGCCGAAGGCAGCAGCATCAAATACCGTGCCATCAACAGCTGCATCCGCATGGCCCATTCGGTGCACGGCCTGGCCGTCTGGACGGTGGAAGACATCGCGCAGACCGATGGCGCACTGCACCCCGCGCAGCAGGCGATGGTGGACTGCCACGGCAGCCAGTGCGGCTTCTGCACGCCGGGTTTCGTGATGAGCCTGTTCGGCATGTACCAGAACCACACCTGCAAGGGCCAGCCGATCGGCCGCGAGCTCGCGCAGGAAGAACTCTCGGGCAACCTGTGCCGCTGCACCGGCTACCGCCCCATCCTCGACGCTGCCACCCGGATGGGCAGCCTGCCGCCGCAGAAGGTGGACGAGAAAGCGGTGCTCAAGCAGTTGAAGCAGATCGCCGCGCCGGCCGGCGAAGGTGAATACCTGAGTCCTATCAGCCTCAAGGGCCTGCTGGCCGCGCGCGCCGCGAACCCCAAGGCGCAGATCGTCGCGGGCTGTACCGACGTCGGCCTGTGGGTGACCAAGATGCACATGCAGTTCCCGCAGATCCTTGACGTGACCAAGGTCGCCGAACTGCGCAAGGTCGAGAAGTACCCGCACCACATCGCCATCGGCGCGGCCGTCACGCTGACCGACGCCTACGCCGCGCTGGTGGCCGACCGGCCACAGCTCAAGACCTTCTCCAACCGCTTCGCCGGTTTGCCGGTGCGCAACTCGGGCACGCTGGGCGGCAACGTGGCCAATGGTTCGCCCATCGGCGACTCGATGCCGCTGCTTATCGCGCTGGGTGCGAACGTGGTGCTGATGAGTGTGCGCGGTCATCGCGAGATGCCGCTGGAGAAGCTCTACCTCGGCTACCGCAAGAACGTGATGGCGCCCGACGAAGTGGTGGCCTGGATCAAGGTGCCCAAGCCGGTGAAGAACGAGCAGTTGCGCGCCTACAAGATCTCCAAGCGCTACGACGATGACATTTCCGCGGTGTGCCTGGTGGTCAACCTGCAGGTCGAGGCCGGCACGGTGCGCAAGGCTTCCATCGGCGTGGGCGGCGTGGCTGCGACACCGGTGCGCGCCACGCAAGCCGAGGCCGCCCTCACCGGCCAGCCCTGGACCGTGCGCGCCGCCAAGGTGGCCGCCGGTGCACTGCGCACGGAATTCCAGCCGATCTCCGACATGCGGGCCTCCGCGGCATACCGCAGCGAGGTACTCGGCAACCTGATGCAGCGCTTCTGGCTCGAAAGCCAGGGCGTGACGCAGATCAATCTTGAGAGCTTCAGGCTCGAGGAGGCCGCATGAACGCGCCCGACAAGATTCCCGGCATCCTGCAGCCCGTGGCAGGTGTGTCGCGCCCCCACGAGAGTGCTGCCGCGCAAGTGGCCGGCGGTGCGAACTATGTCGACGACATCCCCGAGATCAAGGGCACGCTGTTCGCAGCGCCCGTGCTCTCCACGGTGGCGCACGGCCGCATCAAGGGCATCGACGACAGCGTCGCCCGCGGCATGCCCGGCGTGCGGGACATCGTCTACACGCGCGACATCCCCGGCGACCCGATCCTTGCCACGTATGTGCACGACGAGCCGGTCTTCGCGATCGACAAGGTCGAGTTCATCGGCCAGGTGATCGGCGTCGTCGTGGCTGACACCGTGATGCAGGCGCGCCGCGCCGCGCGCAAGGTGAAGGTGGACATCGAGGAACTGCCGGCCGTGCTGACCGTGCAGGAGGCACTGAAGGCCGAGAGTTATGTTCTTCCTCCCGTCTTCATGCAGCGCGGTGATGCCGCAAAAGCATTGAAAGGCGCGAAGCACACCCTCAGCGGCGCGTTCGAGGTGAACGGGCAGGAACACTTCTATCTGGAAGGCCAGGTGGCCTATGCGCTGCCGCTCGAACAGAACCAGTGGTGGGTGTATTCGAGCACGCAGCACCCGGGCGAAATCCAGCACTGGGTAGCCCATGCGCTGGGCGTGGAGAGCCACGCCGTCACCGTGGAGTGCCGGCGCATGGGCGGCGGCTTCGGCGGCAAGGAAACGCAGAGCGGCCACATCGCAGTGTGGGCGTCGATTGCGGCGCACAAGACCAGGCGGCCGGTCAAGCTGCGGCTGGACCGCGACGACGACTTCATGGTCACCGGCAAGCGCCATCCGTTTGCGTACGAATACACCGTGGGCTTCGACGACCACGGCGTGTTGCAGGGATTGAAGCTCATGCTCGCAGCCAACTGCGGCTTTTCGGCCGACCTCTCCGGCCCCGTGGCCGACCGTGCGGTGTTCCACGTCGACAACGCCTACTACCTGGCCGATGTGGACATCGCCTCCTACCGCTGCAAGACCCACACGCAGAGCCACACCGCGTTCCGCGGCTTCGGCGGCCCGCAGGGCGTGATCCTCATCGAGGCGATCCTTTCGGATATCGCACGCAAGCTCGGGCTCGACCCGCACGACGTGCGCATGCGCAACCTCTACGACAAGAAGGACCGCAGCGTCACGCACTACGGCATGCCGGTCACGGACAACATCCTCGACCCGCTGATGTCGCGGCTGGAGAAGACCAGCAACTACCGCAAGCGCCGCGCTGCCATCGCCAAGTGGAATGCGGGCAATCCGGTCATCAAGCGCGGCATTTCCATCACCCCGGTGAAGTTCGGCATCTCGTTCACCGCCACCTTCTTCAACCAGGCCGGTGCGCTGGTGCACGTGTACACCGACGGCAGCGTCCAGGTGAACCACGGCGGCACCGAGATGGGCCAGGGCCTGAACACCAAGGTGGCGCAGATCGTGGCTGACGAGTTCGGCCTGCCTTTCCATCGCGTGCTCTCCACTGCCAGCGACACGAGCAAGGTGCCCAACGCCAGCGCCACTGCTGCATCGAGCGGCACCGACCTCAACGGCAAGGCGGCGCAGAACGCGGCGCAACAGGTGCGCGCGCGGCTCGCCGAGTACGTGGCAGACAAGCAGAAGTGCAAGCCCGAACAGGTGATCTTCGCCAACGGCCAGGTCAGCGCGCCCGGTGCATTGATGAGCTGGGAGCAGCTCATCGACGATGCGTACCATGCGCGCATCCAGCTGTGGAGCGACGGCTTCTACAAGACACCCAAGATCTTCTACGACCAGAAGACGCTGAGCGGCACGCCGTTCTATTACTTCGCCTACGGCGCAGCGTGCTCCGAAGTCGCCATCGACACGCTCACCGGCGAGAGCCGCGTGCTCAAGGTCGACATCCTCCACGACGTGGGCACCAGCATCAACCCGGCGCTGGACATCGGCCAGGTCGAAGGTGCATTCGTCCAGGGCATGGGCTGGCTCACCACCGAGCAGCTCGTTTGGAATGCCAAGGGTTATCTGAGCACCCACGCGCCGAGTACCTACAAGATTCCTGCCACTGGCGACATTCCGGACCACTTCAAGGTGGACCTCTGGCCCGAGCCGAACCCGGAAGACACCATCTTCCGCAGCAAGGCCGTGGGTGAACCGCCGTTCATGCTGGGCATCAGCGTGTGGGAAGCCATCCGCGACGCGGTGGCCGCCACGCGCAAGGACGGCGCAGTGCAGATGAACGGCCCTGCCACGGCGGAAGTGGTGCTGAACGCGCTGAAGCCGGCCTGAGCTTAGGCGAAGAGGCGCACCGTCAGGTCGCGCAACCAGCGGTTGCCCGGATCGATCTCGAACCGCCGGCTCCAGTGCAGCGACACGACGAAATCGCGCAACGGCAAGTCCGGCTCCAGCAGCGCATAGCCGTCGTCGAAGCCGCGCGCGATCACACCCGGCATGATGGCCGCGAGATCGGTCGCGCGGACGATGGCTGGCAGCACGGTGAAGTGATCGGTCACAAGGCGCAAGCGGTCCTGCAGTTTCAGCAACTGGAGGATGCGCAACGTGTCCGCATGCGTGCGCACGCCCACGAAATCCAGCTGTTTCAATGCGGCGAGCAGGGCCTTGCCCTTGCGGCGCTCCGCCGAGAGTGGATGCCCCTCACGCAACAGGACGACGTAGTTGTCGCGGATGAGTTCGGTGCGGCGCGTGTCTTTCACCGTTGGCAGGAAGCCGAAGGCGAAATCGATGAGGCCGTTGTCGAGGGCTTCGGTGATCTGCTCGCGCGGCATGCGCCGTGATTCGAGTCTCACGCCCGGCGCTTCCCGTCGCACGGCCGCCATCAATGCCGGAAGGAACCGCATCTCGCCGCTGTCGCTCATGTGGAGATGGAACGTGCGTTCAGCCACCGCCGGCTCGAAGGCCGCAGTCTCGCTCAGCGCCTGCTCGATGCCCACCAACGCCAGGCGCACCGGCTCGGCCAGCCGGTTGGCCTTCGGCGTGGGCTGCACGCCGCCGGGCGCACGGATGAAGAGCGGGTCATGCAACAAGGCGCGCAGCCGGGTCAGGCCCTGGCTGGCAGCGGGCTGCGTCAGCCCGAGCATTTCTGCCGCACGGCTCACGCTGCGCGCACGGAACACGGCATCGAACAACCTCAGCAGATTGAGATCAACGTCCTTGACATGCATATTTCTAATATCAGTTAGTCAGTTCATTTTATTGATTGATATCAAAGGGCGGAAGACACTGACGGAATCCGCGAAACACAGACCCCGAACCCGGGTCAGAAAAAGGAGACGTCATGGAAGCCCTCGTCAACATCGGCGATGTGCCGGTGGTCGAACGCCAGCACGCACGCGCAGGCCTGTTCCGTTCGCAGTCGCTGCTGCACGGCGAGGAAGGCACGCCCGAGAACTTCTACCTGCAGCTCGCCCATACGTATTCCGATTTCCATTCGCCCCGGCACCGTCACAACTTCGACCAGGTGCGCGTCCAGCTGCGCGGCGATGCGGACTTCGCGCGCAATGGCGTGATGCGACCCGGCTCGATCGCCTACTTCCCCGAAGGTGTGCATTACGGCCCGCAAAGCATCGCGGGCGAATCAGCGACGCTGGTCCTGCAGTTCGGGGGTGCCAGCGGAAGTGGCTACATCTCGGAGGCCCGCTTCCAGGAAGCCGTGCATGAGTTGCGGCAGTACGGCACGTTCGAGAACGGCGTCTTCCGCCGCACCGATCGCGAAAGCGGACGCAAGAACCAGGACGCGTACGAGGCGGTCTGGGAGCACGTCAATGGCCGGCGCATCGCCTACACGCCCCATCAGCTGGACGCGCCCGTCTTCATGGATCCCGCCGATTTTCCCTGGCAGGACGACGCCGCCCTGCCGGGTGTGAAACGACGGCACCTGGGCGTGTTCTCGGCTCGCCGGACGCGGCTGGACATCATCGGCCTCCAACCCGGTGCCCAGGTTCAGCTCGCACCACACGCGATCGTCTTCGTGCTCGAGGGCGAGGGCTCCGCCGCGAGCGGCGTCTGGAAGCCCCACGCCACACTGCGCACCGGCGCTGACGGCGAGACCGTCCAGACCTCCACCTACAGCGAACTTCTGGAGATGCACATTCCCCCCCTGACCGCGCGCTGAGAAGCCACGGGCACCGAAGCCGCCACCGAGCGGCAGCCCGCACAACAATCCACCGGAGACAAACCCATGAAGAAACTCATCCGCCTCTTCGCAGGCGGGCTCGCACTTTGCCTTGCAGCCCTTGCATCGGCCCAGCCCTATCCCAATCGTCCGATCAAGATGGTGGTGCCGTTTCCGCCAGGCGGCGGCTTCGACGGGATTGCCCGACCGTTCGCAGAGCGTCTTTCGGCGGCCCTCGGGCAGCCCGTGGTAGTGGACAACCGGCCGGGCGCAGGCGGCAACATCGGTGCAGAGTCCGTGGCTCGCTCGACGGCGGACGGCTACACCCTCCTGTTCGCCAACGATTTCCTCGGCACCAATCCGAACCTCTACAAGGAGCTCAAGTACGACCCGGTCAAGGACTTCGCGCCGATCTCGCTGATCGGCTCGACGCAGATGGCCATCGCGGTAAACCCGGATCGCGTGAAGGCCACCGACAGCAGGTCCTTGCGCGCGGAGTCGGAGGGCCGCCCGCTTCAGTACGGCACGCCCGGTGTCGGCACGTCGCCCCACCTGTTCGGCGAACTGTACGGAACCAACACGGGCACCAAAGTGCAGCACGTGCCCTACCGGGGAACCGGTCCGGCCATCACCGACGCCATCGGCGGGCAGATCGACATGGTGCTGGTCACCGTGCCCGCCCTGGTGCAGCACATCAAGACCGGCAAGCTGCGCGGCATCACCGTGATCGGCGGCGACCGGCGCTCGCCACTGCTGCCCGACGTGAAGACACTGGCCGAGAACGGCGTAGGCGCCACGCACGACCTCTGGTACGGGCTTTTCGCGCCGGCCGGCACGCCGCCGGATGTACTCAAGCGGTTGCGCGAGACCACGGCCTCGGTGCTGGCGCAGCAGGATCTGGTGGAAAGGCTGCGCCAGATCGGCTACGAAGTCACCCCGAGCACGCCGGAAGTGCTTGCCGATCGCGTGAAGTCTGATCTCGTCAAATGGAAGCAGGTGGTGGAACGGGCGAAAATAACGCTCGAATGAACCAACCACATCTGCACATATGGCGAAAGAAGTTGTCTATACCCAGCGCGTCGAATTCGGTGACTGCGACCCGGCGCGCATCGTCTGGTTTCCCAATTTCTTCCGCTGGATCGATGCGGCCTCGCGCAACTTCTTCGTGCAATGCGGCGTGCCGCACTGGAACGAGACCGAGAAAACGCTCGGCGTGATCGGGACGCCGCTGGTGGACACGCATGCGAAGTTCATCCAGTCGGCGAGCTACGGCGACGTGCTGGACATCCGGGTGTCGATCACCGAATGGCGTCAGAAGAGTTTCGTGCAGAAGTACGTCGTCGAGCGACGCAACGAGGGCGGCAGCGTCGACACCATCATGGAATGCGAGGAAGTGCGCATCTTCGGCGGCCGCCGCGACGGCGAGAAGCCGGGCATCCGCGCGCTGCCGATCCCGCCTTCGATCCGAGCACTCTGCGAGTGAGCGGACGGCAGGCCTGACCGCCCGTGACTCAAACGCCCGCCAGCGAGCGCAGCCCCTGCGGGTCCGTCAGGTTCACCGTGCGTCCCGATCCGCTGATGTAGTGCTGCTCGCGCAGGTGCTTCAGCACGCGCGAGAAAGTCTCGGGCGCTATGCCGAGTTGCGCAGCAATCAGGCGCTTGTGCTGGCTCAGCTGGACGCGTAACGCAGGCTGGCTTGCGGCCGTCGCCGCGTCCGGCACTTCGGCGTGTTGCAGCAGCCATTCGGCGCAGCGGGCATGCGCATCCTTGGCCAGCCGGCTGACGGCCAGTTCGCTCTGGCGACGCTGGGCCAGTGCCATGTCCTGCACCACGGTACGCTGAAGTTGCGGCAGCGCTTCGAGCCATCTGCGGAATTCGGCGGCAGGCACACGCCGCAGCCGCACCGGCGTTTCCGCCACGGCGTCCACCAGCGCGGGCAGGCCGAGCAGGGCCGTCGCGCACTCGAGCCAGAACGGCCCTTCTGCCCAGCCGAGCCGGTGCGCAAGCGCATCGCAGTCGCTGGCTTCACCCTGGGCGCCGCCACCCGTCAACCCCAGCGCCACGCGGCCACTGAGCAACTGGGGCACCCATTCCATCACCGAGCCACGTCGCAGCAGCACGTCGCCCGCGGCGACATTGCACACGACACCGGCGATCCCGCCGGCGAATTCACCAGGAAAGTCGACGGCCACACCCGAAGAAGCGGGCTTGCCGGCTTGGGTTGCGATGGACAGGTCGGGCAGCATGGCCGCCACTGTGCCGGGGCGGGCCGGCTGACGTTTTGAGCAGGATCAATTGCCGCGCAGTTGGCGGTGTCAGAGCACCAGCATTGCCCGGAAGTCGTTCACGTTGGTGTGCGTCGGCCCGGTGATGACCAGACCGCCGATCGGGTCGAAGTACCCATAGGCGTCGTTGCGATCCATGAACGTGTCGATCTTCATGCCCCTGGCTTGCGCGAGCGCCAGGGTGTCAGGGGCGACGAAGGCGCCCGCATTGTCTTCCACGCCGTCGATGCCGTCGGTGTCTGCCGCCAGCGCCCACACGCGCGGCTGGCCTTGCAGCGCCTGGGCCAGTCCGAGGCAGAACTCACCCGCGCGCCCACCGCGTCCGCGGGGCGTGCCGGGCGCTTGCGGACGCACCGTCACCGTGGTTTCACCGCCCGAGAGGATGACGCAGGGTCTGGCAAACGGCTGGCCGCCGCGCGCGACCGAACGTGCCAGCGCGGCGTGCACCTTGCCCACTTCGCGCGATTCGCCTTCCATCTCGTCCGACAGCACGTGCGCGGCCAGGCCCGCATCGCGCGCCGTCTGCGCTGCCGCTTCCAGCGACTGCGCGGGCGTGGCGATCATGTGCACCTCATGACCCGAGAACACGGCGTCGCCCGGTTTCGGCGTCTCGAGCGCACCCGATTCGAGCTGTGCGAGCACGGCGTCCGGCACGCCGATGCGATAGCGGCGCAGCACGGCCAGCGCATCGGCACAGGTGGTGGCATCCGGCACGGTGGGGCCGCTGCCGATGACGGACGGGTCGTCGCCCGGCACGTCGCTGATGGTCAGCGTGACCACGCGCGCGGGCGCACACGCTGCCGCCAGTCGCCCGCCTTTGATGCGCGAGAGGTGCTTGCGCACGCAGTTCATCTCGGCGATGTTCGCGCCGGACTCCAGCAGGTCGCGGTTGATGCGCTGCTTGTCAGCCAGCGTCAGGCCTTCCGCCGGCAATGTGAGCAATGCGGATGCGCCACCCGAAACGAGGCACAGCACGAGGTCGTCCTTCGTCAGCCCCTGCGTGAGTTCGAGGATGCGGCGCGCGGCTTCTTCCCCCGCAGCGTCCGGCACGGGGTGCGAGGCTTCCACCACCTCGATGCGCTGCGCCAGGCCTTCAGGGCGAGACGGGGTGTGGTGATAGCGCGTGACGACCATCCCCGACAGCGGCGCGTTGGCTGGCCAGAGCGCCTCGACGGCCTGCGCCATCGCACCGCCGGCCTTGCCCGCGCCCAGCACGAGCGTGCGGCCCTTTTTCGGGTCGGGCGGCGCGGGCAGATGCGCCTTCATGGTGTGCAGCGGGAGTGCGCGGCGCACGGCCACGCGATAGAGATATTCGAGGAATGCGCGGGGTTCGTTCGCAGGGTCGGGAATGTTCATGTTGGCTGGCTGTCTCCAGCGCGCATTTTGCCCGCCCCCGGACGCCTCGCGGTTGTTTTCAGGCTGCAGCAGCAGATCCGGCCAGCTCGACGGCCAGCGCGTTGTGCCGTTCGACCAGCGGCGCCAGTTCCAGCGTGGCAAGCCGCCCTTCCCGCACCACCACTTGCCCATTCACGATAGTCCAGGCGGCCTGCGGGCTCGCGCACAACAGCAGCGCGCCCACCGGGTCATGCACCGCGCCGCCCGCGAACCCGAGCGTGCGCAGGTCGAATATCGCGAGGTCCGCACACATGCCGGGCGCAAGGTGGCCGATGTCGCTGCGCCCCAGCACACGCGCGCCGCCGCGCGTGGCCAGCGCCAGTGCGTCGCGTGCCGTCATGGACGACGGACCGTGGTCGCAACCGAAAGGCTCCAGGGACCGGCCCACACGCGCCAGCAGCATTGCCTGCCGCGCTTCGTTGACCATGTGCGCGGCATCGTTGCTCGCGCTGCCGTCCACGCCCAGTCCCACGGGCACGCCCGCATCCACCATGCGGCGCACGGGCGCGATGCCCGACGCCAGTCGCATGTTGCTGCACGGGCAATGCGCCACACCGGTGCGCGTGGCTGCGAACAGGCTGATCCCTTCGTCGTCGAGCTTCACGCAGTGCGCATGCCATACGTCGTCCCCCAGCCAGCCGAGGTCCTGGGCATATTCGGCCGGCGTGCAGTTGAATTTCTCGCGGCTGTAGGCGATGTCGTGGTCGTTCTCTGCCAGGTGCGTGTGCAGCCGCACACCGTGGCTTCGCGCCAGCGCGGCGGATTCGCGCATCAGGTCGCGGCTCACGCTGAACGGCGAGCACGGCGCCACACCCACCTGCACCATCGCACCGTGCCCGGCGTCATGCCAGGCTTCGATGACGCGCTGCGTGTCCTTGAGGATCGCGTCTTCCTTTTCCACCACGCGGTCAGGAGGCAAGCCGCCCTGGCTCTGGCCGACGCTCATGCTGCCGCGCGTGGCGGTGAAACGCATGCCGATGGCCTGCGCCGCCTCGATGCTGTCGTCCAGCCGCACGCCGTTGGGGTAGATGTAGAGATGGTCACTGCTCGTCGTGCAGCCGCTCATCAGCAGTTCGGCCATCGCCACCTGCGTGGAGACGCGCACCATTTCCGGCGTGAGCCCGGCCCAGATCGGGTACAGCCCGCGCAGCCACGAGAAAAGTTCGGCGTCCTGCACGCCGGGAATCGCCCGCGTGAGCGACTGGTACATGTGGTGATGCGTGTTCACCAATCCCGGCGTCACCAGATGCCCATGGGCGTCGATGACTTCGTCCGCAGTCTGCGGCAGATCGGTTGCCGGGCCGATGGCTTCGATGATATGGCCGCGGATGAACACCGACGCGTCGCGCCATTCGGTGGACGCGTCGTCCATGGTGGCGATGCACCTGGCATTCCGGATCAGAAGAGTCTTCATGACGGGTGCGCACTCAAAGCGCACGCAGTGCGCGGAGCCTCGGGGTCAATCTGTTTTCCCGCCAGCCTTGAACCACTCGCCGATCAAGGCGCGTTCCGCGTCGGTCATGTGCGTGGCATTGCCCATCGGCATGATCTTCGTCAGGACGACCTGCTGGTAGATGCCCTGCGCATGCTGGCGCACACCGTCGGGCAGGTCGAGCCGCACGTTCTTCATCTGCACCTGTGCGCCGTGGCACTGGTAGCAGCGCTGCTCGAGCACCGGCTTCACGTCAGCCGCGAACGAGATGGCTTTCGGCGCGGCAGCTGCCACCGGCGCTGCCGGCTGTGGCGCGGGCTTCATCCAGACGATGGTGCCGATCAGGATCGCGATGCCCACCAGCGCATACGGCAGCGGGTTGCGCGCCTGCCCCAGCTTGTAGCGATGGCGCACGACGAAGAACTGACGGATGGCCGCGCCGCCGGCCATGATGAGCAGCAGCACCACCCAGTTGTATTCGTGCGTGTACGTGAAGCTGTAGTGGTTGCTCAGCATCGTGAAGATGACGGGCAGCGTGAAGTAGGTGTTGTGCACGCTGCGCTGCTTGCCGCGCTGGCCGTGCACCGGGTCGACCGGCCGGCCTTCGCGCAGCGCCTGGACGTTCTTGCGTTGCCCCGGGATGATCCAGAAGAACACGTTGCCGCTCATCGTGGTGGCCATCATCGCGCCCACCAGGATGAAAGCCGCGCGGCCCGAGAACCAGTGGCAGGCCAGCCACGCCGCGAAGCACACGAGCAATGCGACGCCGATGCCGACGATGGTGTCGCCATGTTTGCGGCGGCCGAATATCTGGCAGATGCTGTCGTACGCCATCCAGAACACCACGAAGAACGCCAGTGCGACGCCGACGGCCGCGCCCGGCGTCCAGTCCATCTTCGATTTGTCGATCAGGTAGGTGCTGGCGTTCCAGAGATACGAGACAGTGAACAGCGCGAAGCCGCTGATCCAGGTGCTGTAGCTTTCCCAATACGACCAATGCAGGTGGTCGGGCAGCTTCTTCGGGGCCAGCAGGTACTTCTGCATGTTGTAGAAGCCGCCGCCGTGAACGGCCCACTGCTCGCCGCCCACGCCCTTGTCCAGCGAGTCCTGGTCCTCGGGCTTCTCGAGGCTGTTGTCCAGCATCACGAAATAGAGCGATGCGCCGATCCAGGCGACGGCGGTGATGACGTGGACCCAGCGCAGCAGCAGGTTGGCCCAGTCGAGATAGTAGCTATCCATGTGCTTCAACTCCGGCGGCGCAATGCACCGCCCCAGTTTGCAAGCTGCTCACCACCGCGGGCGCTCTGAGCAGAATTGACCGCGAACACGGGTGAAAGCACCCTGCTCCGCTGCGGCCTGTCGACCGGAAGTGTATACACTTTCCGGCCACCGAACCAGCCCCACGGGGTTCCCTCCCCTGCGTGGCTTGCGTTACCTCTGCGGCAAGGTTTGCAATATCTGTGCCGCGACGGCGACTGCGATCACCTGCGGTTCCTTGCCGCCGATACCGGGCACGCCGATCGGGCTCGTCACGCGGTCGAGTTCTGCATCGGTGTAGCCCCGCGCCTGCAGCCGGTGGCGAAAGGTCGCCCATTTGGTCTTGCTGCCGATGAGGCCGATGTAAGGCAGGTCGTCGCGCTCGCGCAGGCGTTTCAGGCACGCAGCGACCACGTCCAGGTCTTCCGCATGGCTGAAGCTCATGATCAGCACGCGCGACTGGGGCGCGAGCGTGTCCACCGCAGCATGAACCGGCGAGGAATGCTCGCACAGGACATTGGAAGGAGCGGCGGACGGCATGCCCGGCGGGAAAATCTCGTCGCGGCTGTCGACCCAGGTCACCTTCAGCGGCAGCGTGGCGAGCACGCCGACCAGCGCCGTGCCGACATGCCCGCCGCCGAACAGCGCCACAGGCACGTAGTCCTCGGACAGGATTTCGCGCAGCCGGACCGAATCGACGGAACGCACGACGTCGAACGAAAGATGCACGACGCCTCCGCAGCACTGCCCCAGGGCCGGACCGAGCGGAAACCGGCGCTCGGCGGGCGACGCATCGCCGGCAAGCATCTGCCGGGCATGGGCGATCGCCTCGAACTCCAGATGCCCGCCACCCACGGTACCGGTGATGCCCTCGGCCCAGACCGCCATCCATGCGCCCGGCTCCCTCGGCACCGAACCTTCGGCACGCGCCACGCGCACCAGCACGCCGGGGCGCTGGGCGAGCAAGGTGAGAAATTCGTCGACTACATTCACAAACCGATACCTTTGCGTGCTTGCCGCACAGTATGGCGGAACGACAATCCGCCGGAATACACAACAACCGCGAACGACGCAGGCCACGAGACATGCCCCAGAAATCCCACCCCGACCCGGACCCGATTGCGCGCGCACTCGCCGACCGGCGCCTCTGGATGATGGCCGCAGCCGCATCGCTGGCTGGCTGCGTCACCCCGCCGCCGCCCGCACCGGCGCCCGCGAGTCCCGCGCCCACACCCACCGGCCCCGTGGTCACGCGTCCACCGGCAGCCGCCGAACCCGAGCCGCCCATGCAGATGTCTTCCGCCGCCACCACGCCCCGCGCCTACCGCGTCGATGCCGCCACCCATATCTACAACCGCAACCGCCATCGCATCTACAAGGGCACGTTGCCGCCGCTGCTCTACGCCATCGGCGTGCTGGAAGTGCACATCGACCGGCAGGGGCGCGTCACATCGCTGAGCTGGATGCGTGCTCCGAGGCATGCGCCGGAAGTCATCAAGGAAATCGAACGGACGGCACTCGAGGCGTCGCCGTATCCGGTGCCGGCGCGCATGGGCCGCGTCACTTACACCGACACCTGGCTTTGGGACAAGAGCGGCCACTTCCAGCTGGACACGCTGACCGAAGGACAACGCGGCGCCTGAGGTCGGTGGAAATGCTCAGGAGCCCCGATAGGTCGAGTACGCCCATGGGCTCACGAGCAGCGGCACGTGGTAGTGCTCGGCCGTGTTGGCCAGCCCGAAGTCGAGCGTCACATTGCCCAGGAAATTGGGTTCGGGCAGCTTGACGCCCTTTGCCTTGAAGTACGCCGCGACCTCGAACACCAGCCGGTAGGTGCCGGGCCGCACGGTGTTGTTGTCGTACAGAGGCGAGTCGGTGCGGCCGTCCGCATTGAGCGTGCAGGTCTTGACCAGCGTGGCCTGGCCGCCAGCCATGGTGTAGAGATGAACCGTCATGCCCACGGCCGGTGCGCCGTGCATCGTGTCCAGAACGTGTGTGCTGAGCCCCATGTTGTCGTCTCGGAAGAGTTGTGCGGGATGCCCGTGAATGCAATTAACGGGCCCGGTCGACCAAAATTGTATACACTTGGCTCACGTTTCACCACCGCGCCCATGGAATCCTCCGCCACCAGCGTCATCGTCGACGCCCTGACACGGGCCATCGTGGAGCACCGCCTGCGGCCCGGCACCAAGCTGGCAGAGCAGAAACTGGCGGACCATTTCGGCGTGTCGCGCACCCTCGTGCGACAGGCACTCTTCCAGCTGTCGCAGAACCGCATCATCAAGCTGGAGCCTGCGCGTGGCGCGTTTGTTGCAGCACCGTCGGCCGATGAAGCCCGCCAGGTATTTGCCGTGCGCCGCATGCTCGAAACCGAAATGACCCGCGCCTTCGTACGCGAGGTCACGCCCGCACGCATCCGCGCACTGCGCGAGCACGTCGCGCAGGAAAAAGCCGCCGTAGACCGCGATGACGTACAGGACCGCAACGACCTGCTGGGCGACTTCCACGTGCGCATGGCCAGCCTGATGGGCAACGAGGTGCTGGTGCAGATGCTCGGTGACCTGGTGTCGCGCTGTGCACTCATCACATTGATGTACCAGAGCGCCAGCGCCGCTCAGCATTCCAACGAAGAACACGCAGAAATCATCAAGGCGCTGGCCGCGCGCGACGAAGAACGTGCGGTATGGCTGATGAACGAGCACCTCACCCATGTGGAGCAGGCGCTCACCTTCGATCGCCAGGTTCCCTCCAACGACATTTCCATGGCCCTGTCCTGACACCCACCATGAGCGACACCCCCGAAAACATCCCCTACCCGCGCGACATGGTCGGCTACGGCGCCGACGTGCCGCATGCCCGCTGGCCGGGTGGCGCGCGCGTGGCCGTTTCCTTCGTGCTGAACTACGAGGAAGGCGGCGAGAACAACGTGCTGCACGGCGACCACGCCTCCGAAACCTTCCTCTCGGAAATGGTGACGGCGCAGGCCTACGAAAACCGCCACATGACCATGGAAACCATGTACGAGTACGGCTCGCGCGTGGGCGTGTGGCGCATCCTGCGCGAGTTCGACAAGCGCAAGCTGCCGCTTACCATCTTCGGCGTGGGCATGGCGCTGCAGCGCTACCCCGAGCTGGTCCAGGCATTCATGGACCGCGACTACGAAATCGCCAACCACGGCCTTCGCTGGATCCACTACCAGAACCTGCCCGAGGCGACGGAACGTCGCCACATGGCGCTGGCCACGCACGTCATCAAGGACATGACCGGCGGGCAGTGGCCGCTGGGCTGGTACACCGGCCGCGACAGCCCCAACACGCTGCGCCTGCTGGCCGACCACGGCGGCTACGAATACGGCTCCGACTATTACGGCGACGACCTGCCGTTCTGGATGGACGTGAAGCGCACCGACGGCAGCGTCGAGCCGCTGCTGATCGTGCCCTATTCGCTCGACACCAACGACATGCGCTTCGTGCAGGCGCAGGGGTTCAACACCGGCGACCATTTCCTCGCCTACCTGAAGGACACCTTCGACGCGCTCTATGCAGAAGGCGATCCGGAGGGCCTGGACCGCCCCAAGATGATGAGCATCGGCATGCACTGCCGCCTGCTCGGCAAGCCGGGGCGCATCGGCTCGCTGCAGAAATTCCTGGACTACATCCAGGGGCACGAAGGTGTGTGGATTCCACGCCGCATCGACATCGCGCGCCACTGGAAAGCCACCCATCCCTACCAGCCGAAGAAGGCCTGACCATGGCGATCACACTGGAACAAGTCAACGCCGCGAGCCGCGACGAAGCGGCAAAGCTGCTGGACGGCCTCTACGAACATTCGCCGTGGGTGGCGCAGGCTGCGCTCGACCAGCGGCCCTTCCGCTCGATCACCCATCTCAAGCATGCGATGGCGCAGGTGCTGCAGGCCGCTGGCCGCGACAGGCAGGTGACGCTCATTCGTGCCCACCCCGAACTTGCGGGCAAGGCCATGGTGAGCAACACGCTCACCGCCGAGTCCACCAACGAGCAGACCAAGGCGGGCCTGACGAACTGCACGCCGGAAGAACTCACGCGCATCCAGCAGATGAACGCCGCGTATGGCGCACGGTTCGGGTTCCCCTTCGTGCTGGCTGTGCGCGGCCCGCGCGGCACGGGGCTCACGAAGCAGCAGATCCTGGACACGTTCGAGCGCAGGCTGCTCAACCACCCGGACTTCGAACTCGGTGAGGCGTTGCGCAACATCCATCGCATCGTCGAAATCCGCCTGAACGACAAGTTCGGCGTGACGCCCGCGCAAGGCAATGAGGTATGGGACTGGCATGAGCGCCTGGCGACATGGAGCGATCCGGGCTTTGCCGAGAAGGGTCAGCTCACCGTCACCTATCTCACCGACGCGCACCGCGCCGCGGCCGCGCGCATCGTGCAGGACATGAAGGACGCCGGTTTCGATGAGGTGAACATCGATGCGGTGGGCAACGTGGTCGGCATCTACAAGGGCGAGAGCGCCGGTGCCAAGGTGCTGCTCACCGGCTCGCACTACGACACCGTGCGCAATGCCGGCAAGTACGACGGTCGCCTGGGCATCTACGTGCCGATTGCCTGCGTGAAGGCATTGCATGCAGCGGGCCGCCGCCTGCCCTATGACATCGAGGTCATCGGCTTCTCCGAAGAAGAGGGCCAGCGCTACAAGGCGACCTTCCTCGGTTCGGGTGCGCTCATCGGCGGCTTCAATCCGGCCTGGCTCGACCAGAAAGACGCCGACGGCATCACCATGCGCGAAGCCATGCAGAACGCGAAGCTGCCCGCCACGCTCGAGGCCATCGGTGCGCTCAGGCGCGACCCGTCGCGTTACCTCGGCTTCATCGAGGTGCACATCGAGCAGGGTCCGGTGCTCAACGAACTCGACATTCCGCTGGGCATCGTCACGTCCATCAATGGCGGCGTGCGTTACCTGTGCGAAGTGATCGGCATCGCCAGCCACGCCGGCACCACACCGATGGACCGTCGGCGCGACGCGGCGGTGGCCGTCGCCGAACTCGCACTGTATGTCGAAAAGCGCGCGGCCAAGGACGGCAACTCGGTCGGCACCATCGGCATCCTCAACGTGCCTGGCGGCTCCACCAACGTGGTGCCGGGCCGCTGCCAGTTCACGCTGGACCTGCGTGCGCCGGTCGATCCGCAGCGCGACGCGATGGTGGCCGACGTGCTCGCGGAACTCGCCGCCATCTGCGAGCGACGCGGCGTGCGCCACACCGTCGAGGAAACCATGCGTGCCGCTGCTGCGCCCAGCCATCCCGACTGGCAGAAGCGCTGGGAAGACGCGGTCGACGCACTGGGCGTGCCGCTGTACCGCATGCCCAGCGGCGCGGGCCACGACGCGATGAAGCTGCACGAAGTCATGCCGCAGGCGATGCTGTTCGTGCGCGGGCAGAACTCCGGCATCAGTCACAACCCCCTCGAATCCACCACGGCCGACGACATGCAGCTGGCCGTCAATGCATTCGCAGGCCTGCTGGACCAGCTGGCCGACGACACGAAGAAACAATGAGCGACTACGAAAAACTCGACGCGTGGATCGACGCGCATTTCGATGAGGAAGTGGGCTTCCTCCAGCAACTGGTCCGCGTACCCACCGACACGCCGCCCGGCAACAACGCGCCGCATGCCGAGCGCACGGCCGAACTGCTCGATGGGTTCGGTTTCACCGCAGAAAAATTCGCTGTGCCCGCCGAAGAGGTGCATGCGGCCGGTCTCGAAACCATCACCAACCTGATCGTGCGCCGCAAGTACGGTGCGGGCCCGACCATCGCGCTCAACGCGCACGGCGACGTGGTGCCGCCCGGCGACGGCTGGACGCACGACCCCTACGGCGGCGAAGTGGTGGACGGCCGCATCTACGGTCGCGCCACCGCGGTGAGCAAAAGCGATTTCGCGAGCTTCACCTTCGCGGTGCGCGCGCTCGAATCGCTGGGTGCTTCGCTCAAGGGCTCGGTCGAATTGCACTTCACATACGACGAGGAATTCGGCGGCGAAGTCGGCCCCGGCTGGTTGCTGAAGCACGGTCACACGAAGCCCGACCTGATGATCGCAGCCGGTTTCTCGTACGAAGTGGTCACCGCCCACAACGGCTGCCTGCAGATGGAAGTGACGGTGAACGGCAAGATGGCGCACGCCGCCATCCCCGACACCGGGGTCGATGCATTGCAGGGCGCGGTGCACATCCTGCAGGCCCTGTATGCGCAGAACACGGCGTACAAGAAAGTCAGCTCGCAGGTGAAGGGCATCAACCACCCGTACCTGAACGTGGGTCGCATCGAAGGCGGCACCAACACCAACGTCGTGCCCGGCAAGGTGGTGTTCAAGCTCGATCGCCGCATGATCCCGGAAGAGAACCCGGTGGAAGTCGAAGCGACCATCCGCCAGGTGATCGCCGATGCCGCGGCTGAGTTCAGCAGCAAGGGCGCTGCCATCACCGTCGACATCCGTCGCCTGCTGTTGGCCAATTCGATGCGTCCGCTGCCCGGCAACAAGCCGCTGGTGTCGGCCATCCAGAAGCATGGCGAACAGATTTTCGGCCAGCCGATTCCCGACGTGGGCACGCCTCTCTACACCGACGTGCGCCTCTACGGTGAAGCCGGAATTCCCGGCGTGATCTACGGCGCCGGTCCGCGCACCGTGCTCGAGTCGCATGCCAAGCGCAGCGACGAACGGCTGGAACTCGAAGACCTGCGCCGCGCCACCAAGGTCATCGCGCGCACGCTGCGCGATCTGCTGGGCTGAGCGCTACAGGCGGTGACCGTCACGACGACGGTACCGCCCCCATGATCAGTTCGCGGAACGCCGCAGCCTGCGGCGACAACGTCTTGCCCGGCAGGCGCAGCAGCACCATGGTGCGCGCGAGCGACGGCCGGTTGATGTTGCGCACCTCCAGCTGGTGCCACTGCATGAGCGGCCGCAGAGCCACGGTCATGATGCCGATGCCCAGACCTTCGCGCACCAGGCCCACCATCGTCCAGGGCAAGGCGACTTCGAACGCATAGTCGAGCGTCAGCCCTTTTTGCGCCAACCGCTCTTCCAGATACCGACGCACCGGGTTGCCCGGCAGGTAGCCCATGATCGGCTCGCCCTGCAGGTGGCTCCATTCCAGCGAGCGCCGGCGCGCGAGCGAGTGACCCGGCGGCAGCGCTGCCACATACTGGTCCACGAAGAACGGCGTGGCGGTGAGGTCGCTGCGCACCTGCCCTTGTGTGGCAATGCCCAGGTCCGCCTTGCCGCTGCGCACGAGTTCATGCACGTCGTGCTCCGGCACATCGTGCAGGTGCACGCGCACACCGGGGTGCGTCTGGCGGAAGCGGCGGATCAACGGCGGCAACAGCAACGCGCACTGCGCGTTCGGCGCGGCGATCGCCACGCGGCCCTTGCCATGGGTGGCGTAATCGCGGGCGGCACCGAGCACGCCGTCCCAGTCGTGCGCGAGCTGGCGCATCTGCGGCAACAGTGCATGCCCCGCCACACTGAGCTCGCAGGCCCGCGTGTGGCGCTCCAGCAACCGCACACCCATCAGCTCTTCCAGGCGGCTGACCGCCGCGCTCAGCGACGACTGCGACATGCCCAACTGATCGGCCGCACGGGTGAAATGGCCGGTGTCTGCGACCGCCAGAAATGCACGAACTTCAATGAGCGGAGGTTTCATCGATGTTTTCGATCAATTTATCGGATTATGCGACTATCGCGCGCGCGGGAGGCTCACTATCCTTCGACCATTCACTGCGCTTGCGCATCCCACAGTGGGGCACAAATGCACCACATCGGGAATTCACCAAGCTCGAAGGCCCTCTTTTGCACCACGAAGGCTGGAAAATGAACGCCGAATTGGTGCGTCGCTGATCCGAGCGGGCATCGAATTTGCTAAACCCAATGACAGCAACCCATCCACCGGAGCACACATGCAAAAACGCGTATTCCTGAAAGCCGCAGCCGCACTGGCCGCCACCGTCTCGTTCAGCCTCGCCCATGCGCAGACGCCCATCAAGTTCCAGCTCGACTGGCGCTTCGAAGGCCCCGCCGCGCTGTTCCTGGTCCCGGTGGCCAAGGGCTATTTCAAGGAAGCCAAGCTCGACGTCACCGTCGACGCCGGCAACGGTTCGGGCGGCACGGTCACGCGCGTGGCCTCGGGCTCGTACGACATGGGCTTCGCCGACCTGGCCGCGCTGATGGAATTCCACGCCAACAACCCGGACGCGCCGAACAAGCCGGTCGCCGTGATGATGGTCTACAACAACACGCCCGCTTCCGTGATGGCCCTCAAGAAGAGCGGCATCAAGACGCCGGCCGACCTGAACGGCAAGAAGCTGGGCGCGCCGGTGTTCGACGCCGGCCGCCGCGCCTTCCCGATCTTCGCCAAGGCCAACAACGTGACCGGCGTGCAATGGACCGCCATGGACCCGCCGCTGCGTGAAACCATGCTGGTCCGCGGCGACATCGACGCCATCACCGGCTTTACCTTCACCTCGCTGCTCAACCTGGAAGCACGCGGTGCCAAGGCCGAAGACGTGGTCGTGCTGCAGTACCCCGACTACGGCGTGAAGCTCTACGGCAACGCGATCATCGTGTCGCCCAAGCTGCTCAAGGAGAACCCGGAAGCCGTGAAGGCTTTCCTGAAAGCGTTCACCAAGGGCATGAAGGACGTGCTGGCCAACCCGGCCGCCGCCATCGAGACCGTGAAGGCCCGTGACGGCATCATCAATGTCGACCTCGAAACACGCCGCCTGAAGCTGGCCATCGACACCGTGGTGAACAGCGCCGACGCGCGCGCCGAAGGCTTCGGGCAGGTCAATCCCGGCCGCCTGTCGCTGATGGCTTCGCAAGTGTCCGACGCCTTCGCCACCAAGACCCGCGTGAACCCGGACACGATCTGGACCTCTTCGGTCCTGCCGACCAAGGCCGAGCTGAACGTGCTGCCCGCACCGAAGAAATAAACAGGCCGTAGCAAGAGCGTTTGAAACCGCGGCCAGCACCCACAAAGCGCTGGCCGCTTCTGATTGAGAACCCCAAGATGCAAGAAGCCGCCGCCCTGGATACGCCTTCGTTCGTGGACTTCCGCGACGTCTGGCTCGCCTACAACGACGAACTGCTCGCGCAGAACCACTTCGCCGTCGAGGCCATCAACCTGCAGGTGAAGAAAGGCGAGTTCATCGCCATCGTCGGGCCCTCGGGCTGCGGCAAGTCCACTTTCATGAAGCTCACCACCGGGCTTCGCATGCCGTCGATGGGCAAGATCAGGATCGATGGCGAGCCGGTGACCGGCCCGCTGAAGATTTCGGGCATGGCATTCCAGGCCCCGTCCCTGCTGCCGTGGCGCACGACAGTGGACAACGTGCTGTTGCCGCTGGAGATCGTCGAGCCCTACCGCAGCACCTTCTCCTCGAAGAAGAAGGAATACGAAGAGCGCGCCCGCAAGCTGCTGCAGAAGGTCGGCCTGGGCGGCTACGAAGACAAGTTCCCCTGGCAACTGTCCGGCGGCATGCAGCAGCGCGCAAGCATCTGCCGCGCGCTGATCCACGAACCCAAGATGCTGTTGCTGGACGAGCCGTTCGGCGCGCTGGACGCGTTCACGCGCGAAGAACTCTGGTGCATCCTGCGCGACCTGTGGACCGAGCAGCAGTTCAACGTCATCCTCGTCACGCACGACCTGCGTGAGAGCGTGTTCCTCGCCGACACGGTGTACGTGATGAGCAAGAGCCCCGGCCGTTTCGTCGTCAAGCGCGAGATCGACCTGCCGCGTCCGCGCGAGCTCGAAGTCACCTACACCAAGGAATTCACGGACATGGTGCTCGAGCTGCGCGGCCACATCGGCGCCATCCGGCAGCAGGGTGCCGTGATCAACCAATAAGACCGAACCGAGGGATACGCAAATGGCAAACAACAAGAAACTGGTCGAGGCGTGGTCGCCATGGATCCTGCTGGTGGCAGTGATCCTGCTGTGGCAGATCATCTGCTCGGCGTTCCAGGTTTCCGAATTCATCTTCCCGAGCCCGTGGCGCATCTGGACCCAGTTCATGGAGTTCAAGTGGATCATCGCGGGCCACGCATGGCGCACCTTCTGGGTGACGATGGCCGGCTTCGGCATCGCGATCGTGGTGGGTGTGCTGCTGGGCTTCGTCATCGGCTCGTCACGCCTGGCCTACGCTGCGGTCTACCCGCTGATGACCGCCTTCAACGCACTGCCCAAGGCCGCATTCGTCCCCATCCTGGTGGTGTGGTTCGGCATCGGCGTCGGTCCGGCCATCCTGACCGCGTTCCTGATCTCGTTCTTCCCGATCATGGTGAACATTGCGACCGGCCTCGCCACGCTCGAACCCGAGCTGGAGGACGTGCTTCGCGTGCTGGGCGCCAAGCGCTGGGACGTGCTGGTCAAAGTGGGGCTGCCCCGCTCCATGCCGTATTTCTACGGCTCGCTCAAGGTTGCGATCACCCTGGCCTTCGTGGGCACCACGGTGTCCGAGATGACGGCAGCCAACGAGGGCATCGGCTACCTGCTGATCTCTGCCGGCTCTGCCATGCAGATGGGCCTTGCCTTCGCCGGCTTGATGGTCGTGGGTGCCATGGCCATGGCCATGTACGAGCTGTTCAGCTTCATCGAGAAGCACACGACAGCCTGGGCGCATCGCGGTTCGCAGAACCACTGAGTGCATGACGCCTGAGCAGCAGGTCCGTGCACTGCGCCGCGCCGACGAAGTCGCGCGGCGCGCCATGCTGATGGGCCGCCATCCCTTCGGCGCGCTGCTGGTCGCACCCGACGGCGAAAGCGTGCTCGCGGAGCAGGGCAACATCGACACGGTGAACCATGCCGAATCCACGCTCGCCCGGTTTGCGGCAAGCAACTATCCCGGCGGGTACCTCGCGAAGTGCACGCTCGTCACCACGTTCGAGCCCTGCGCCATGTGCGCCGGCACGATCTACTGGGCCGGCATCGGGCGCGTGGTGTACGGCGCGGAAGAAACGGCCCTGCTCGCGCTCACTGGCGACCATCCGGAGAACCCGACACTCAGCCTGCCATGCCGCGACGTCTTCGCGGCAGGACAGCGCAAGGTGGAAGTGAGCGGGCCGGTGGAGGCCGTGGCGGCGGAGATGATCGCCACACACGAAGGCTTCTGGCAGTCACGCTGAGTGCGAAGCGCCAGGCGGCAGCCGAAGCCGCCGCCCTGTCTGATCAATACGCCTTGAAGTTTGCCGCGACGCGCTGGTTGAGGTAATCGCCCGCCGTGATGGCCGGGTACTTCTTGCCGGGACTCTCGATGATGGCGTCGCGATTGGCCTGTGCGAAGAACGCGATGCTGTAACGCGGGCCCATGTATTCGCCCGGCAGCGGATTCTTCACACGGTGGAAATTGCTGGGCAGCTGGTCGTCGCTCCAGCGCATCAGCATGTCGCCGATGTTGCAGGTGATCGCATCGCCGTCCGGCGGGATCGGCGTCCATTCCTGTGCATCCATTTCCTTGCCGGGGCACACCTCGAGGCCACCCTGTCCCTGGCGCTGGTACAGCAGCGTGAGGCAGTCGAAGTCGGTGTGCGCGCCGGCGCGCCACAGGTCGAGCTTGTCCTGCACTTCGGGCGGGATCGCGTAGTAGTGCAGCAGGCGCAGCGTGCTCTGATACGTCGGCTTGGACTGGTCGTGCGCGCGCGTGAAGAATTCGTCATCGAAGCCGAGCTTCATCGCAAAGCACGACAGCACCTTCATGCCCACTTCCCAGCTCTTGCGTTCGAAGGCCAGCATGGCTTCGCGGAAACCGGGCAGCTCGGCCTCGGACGGGAACAGGTCGGCCATGTACGGCCGCGTGATCTGGTAGCTCTCCTTCTGATCCGGCGTGCCGGTGGACGGCCGCACCTGCGCCTTGCTTTCCCAGCCGGAGTTGACAGCCTTCTTCAGCGGGTACTGCCCCTTCACGCTGTCGGGCATGGCGAAGAAGCGCTCGGCTTCACCGAATGCGGCGCGGATCTCTTCAGGCGAGATGCCGTGGTTGATGAGCTGGAAGAAGCCGACGTCGATGGCGGCATCCCAGAGCTGGTCGGCGATCTCGGCCTTGCGGGCCTCGAAATTCGACAGGTCGATGCGGCGGATTTCGCGGGTGGTGTTGACCGAACCCATCGCGCCCATGCGCGATTCCTTTTGCAGTTCGGTGAGGTCGTAGACGTTTGCGGTCATGAAGGTTCTCCTGAAAGTGGTTAGGTTTCAAGAGCAATTTCCTGCCAACCCGTGAAGGTCTGTGCGTACGCAACTGGCTGGTGAACGCTTCTACTCTTGGCGCGGATCATCCGCGTAAGCCTTGCTGTTTGCAAGACACATGCCTATTTCCCTGCGCCGCAGTGGGGCACCATTTCGGCGCACGGCGGATGGCACAGAACATGCATTTGCATTTTCCGGAAGAGAGTAGAAGCGTTCAGCAGTTGCCTGCAACTGCCCGGAAATTGCTCTTGGAGTTTTCGTGAATGCCGTGGCGCGTGCATGAGGTTCATGTACGGCGCGGCTGGCGTTTCACGTCTTCAGGAGCCGGTGTGCGCCATGCAGCCGGTGTGTCGATTTCAACCGTTTGGAGAGCTTCTACATGCAACGCCGTTCCATCCTCCGCGCCTCGGGCGCAGCCGCCCTGCTCGCAGCCAGCCCGTTCATCCGGGCACAAGGCTCGCTCAAGCCTTTCAAGTTCAACCTCGGCTGGAAGGTCGAAGCGTCGGGCGCAGGCTTCCTGCTGGCCCACCAGCGCGGCTACTACAAGGACGCCGGCCTCGACGTGACCATCGATACCGGCAATGGCTCTGCAGCCGCCATCGGCCTGGTGGGCAGCGGCGCGTATGACGCCGCCTCGGCCGACCTGTCGACCATGATCGAGTTCAACCTGGCCAACCCGACCGCCGGCTTGCGCGCCGTTGCCATCCAGTACGACCTGAACCCCAACGCCGTCATCGTGCGCAAGGACGGCCCGATCAAGAAGCCGTCGGACCTCGCAGGCAAGACGCTGCTCGGCCAGCCCTTCAACGCTTCGCGCAAGCTGTTCCCGGTGTTCGCCAAGGCCCAGGGCTTCGACCACTCCGGCGTGAAGTGGGAAAACGTCGCGCCGGACATCGGCGACACGCGCTTCGTGAAGGGTGACTTCGACGGCGCAGGCTACTTCTTCTTCACCGGTCTGCTCAACCTCAAGGCGCGCGGCATGGGCCCCGAGCAACTGACCGTGTTCCGCTTCTCCGACTACGGCATGAAGTCGTACGGCAACGGCCTGGTCGCCAACCCGAAGAGCATGGAACAGGCCGACGCGATGAAGGCCTTCGTGCTTGCAACCACCAAGGGCTGGATCGACTGCTGCGCCGACCCGATGGCAGGTGGCACGGCCATCAAGACCCGCGAGCCGCTGGCCAATCAGGAACTCGAGACCGAGCGCCTCAAGCTCATCGTCGACGGCACGATGAAGACGACCGACACGCGCGCCAACGGCTGGGGTGCCGCCACGCCTGCCCGCCTGCAGGGCACCATCGAAGAAACGGTGGCGGCCTTCGGCCTGAAGAGCACGCCGACCGTGGCCGAGTTCTGGACGGACAAGTTCCTGCCGTCCGCCGCCGACCGCAAGCTCAAGGCCTGACGGGGCAGCCATGGGCATCCCCGTCATCGACCTTGCAGGGGCGCTGGCCCCGGGCGGGCCGCGCGTGGCTGAAGTCGTGCAGCAGATGCGCGAAGCAGCCATGAGCGCTGGCTTCTTCTACGTGAAAAACCACGGCGTTCCCGCCGACATGGTGGCGCGCCAGTTCGACACCACGCGCGACCTGATGAACCTGCCGCCCGAACGCCGCGAAGCGCTGTCCATCGACAAGTCGCCGATCATGCGCGGCTTCGAAAGCCTGGGCGCGCAGACGCTGGACGAGAACGCGCAGCCCGACCTGAAGGAAAGTTTCTATTGCGGCATGGAGTGGCCTGCGGATCATCCGTACGCCGTTGCCGGTTACCAGACCTATGGCCCCAACCAGTGGCCCGCAGAACTGCCGGCCGCGAAGACGCAATGCGTCGCCTATGTCGACGAGATGAACACCTTGTCGGTGCGGCTGATGCAGTTGCTCGCGTTGTCGCTCTCGCTCCCCGAGGACTACTTCGACGCTGCCTGCAAGGACCCGATGGTCACGCTGCGCATGGTGCGCTACCCGCCGCATCCGAAGGACGCGGACGACCGCACCTTCGGCGCTGGCGCGCACACCGACTGGGGCGCCGTCACCATCCTCGCGCAGGATTCGAGTGGGGGCCTGGAAGTGCAGATGCCCGACGGCAGCTGGGTGCCTGCCACGCCGATCGAGGACACCTTCGTCGTGAACCTCGGTGACATGATCCCGCGCTGGACCAACGGCCTCTACCACTCCAACCCGCACCGCGTGCGCAACATGTACACCGGCGCGCCGCGCTATTCGATCCCGTTCTTTTTCGAACCGGAGTTCTTCGCGCGCATCGAGCCGGTACCCGGCACCGTGCCCGAAGGTGAAGCACCGAAGTACAAGGCGTGCACGGCGGGCGAGCATCTCAACGAGATGTACGCCAAGACCTATGGCTTCAAGAGCCCGTCTGCCGAGACTGCGCCCGCATGAAGCTGCTGTTCAATTTCTTCTGTCGCGACATCGAGGCCCAGCTCGCCTTCTACCGGGCGCTGCTGGGCCTGGGTGAATCGGTACACAGCCGCTCGCCGATTTACCGCGCAGTGGAAGGCGAGCACTTCCAGTTCGGCTTTCATGCGCAGCAGGCGTATGAGCTGCTCGGTCTGTCGTCACGCGCTCCGATGGACTTGCCGCCGCAGCCTGTGACCGGGTATCCGACGTTCATGCTGGGCAGCATCGCTGATGTGGACGCGACGATCGCCAAAGTTGCGGCGCTTGGCGGCAAGGTGATCCAGGGTCCCTACCCGACTTACTACAGCCAGTGGCAGGCCGTGCTGGCCGACCCGGAGGACAATGTCTTCCGCATCGCCGCGCAAGGCCTGCCCGCCGGCGTTCCGGTTCCCGTCGTTCAGTTTGCCGCACCGAATGTCTGAAGTTTCCATTGACGAGAAAGACGCCAAGTACATGCGCCAGGCGATCGCCTGGTCTGTCACCGCGCGTGAGCGCGGCAACCGGCCGTTCGGCGCGGTCGTTGTCGACGCGCAAGGCCATGTGCTTGCCGAAGCCTATTGCAACACCACCGAAACCGGTGACTGCACCGGCCACGCCGAGACGAACGCCGTACGCATGCTCAGCCCCAAGGTATCGCGCGAGGTGCTGGCGGGCGCGACGATCTACTCGTCGGGCGAGCCCTGCGTCATGTGCGCGGGTGCGATCTTCTGGTCCAACATCCGCCGCGTTCTCTACGGCATCGATGCGGTGAGCCTGCGCGTGTTCCGCGGTGAACGGCAGGAGCAGAAGGACGCCGAGCTGTCATGCCGCGATGTGTTCGCGGCGTCGCCACATCACATCGAGTGCATCGGGCCAGTGCTGCTGGAAGAAGCCAGCGCGCCGCATGTGGGCGCGTGGAAGGTCTGAGGACGCGCCTCAAGCCGTCCAGGACAATCTGTTGTCCGCAGGACCCACCGGTACCCTGGTGTTCAAAGACTCACCGTCCAGCACTCGCTCATACAACTTCACATAAGCTGCTGCCATGCGCGCCGCATTGAAGTGATGCAGGGCATGTTCATGACAAGTCCGCCGATCGAATGAGCTGGAAAGCAGCAACTCGGTCAGCTCGCGACGTGAAGCACTGAGCGCTCCGCACTCGGGTGGCACCAGCTCGGGTAGCGCGCCGTATGGCGTCGCAAAGACCGGGCATCCGAAGTAAAGGCTCTCAATGACCGCGAGGCCGAAGGGCTCATGCCAGATAACCGGAAAGATCAGTCCGCGCGACGCAGCGAGCAAGCCGGCTTTCTCCGCGCCTCCGACCATGCCGTGAAACCGCACACTTGGCGAAAAGGTGAATCGCAAACCGCGCTTGAAGTTGAACCGATGTCCACCCAACACGGAGAGTGGCACGCCAGCCAAACGGGCGACATCGATGGCACCTCGCACATTCTTGACGCGCCATGCTGCTTTGCCAAGGAAGTGAAAGTGCGAGCGCGAACTTTGCATATTGACCAGTCCGTACGATCTCCAGTCCAATCCATTGAGGACGAATGCCTCTGCACCGTGACGCCGCGCATGGTCACGCGACACGAAGACCGAATTGATGGGAAGCTTTTTGCCGGGAGCAGCATTGCCGTGCTCGGTCACAAGCCACGGTGTCTCCAGTGCCTCGCCCGGGTCGAACTGGAAATGGGCAACATCGACGTCGTGCGGTATCTGGGCTTGCAGCGGCACGTCTGCACGCAAAGGCAGGACACGCGCAAAGTCACATGTCGAGTGGGCAGGCACCAGATAAGAGACGCGATGCCCCAAGGCCACCAACAAGCGGCCGAGATCCCAGACCACCCGCTCGGTGCCGCCGTACGCAAAAACCGGAATCGCCGCGCAATGCGCGAGCAGGATATGCATGCCATCCTCCTTTTGAACAAGGAGGAGGAACATACGTGTAGAAATCGCTGAAGCGAGCAGTCTGCCCTGGCTCTGACAATATTTGACCTTGCTACTTCAACACACTCGAGAGACTGTCTGTCCACGCCGTGAAGCCGGCTTGGGCTGCAGCCGCTCACCCGGCGCGAGAACGGGTCGCAAGCGCGCGTCGCGCTCGGGCCGCATGCGAATCACCCATGAAGAGCGACGGCAGAACACGTCCTTGTCATCGGGCTCGATGTGCGAGGTAGATGCAGAAGCCGACTACGCCACCAGCGAGGCCGTGCGCTGCCACGTCACCAGTGACGGCCAGAGCATACCCGCCGTCAACGCCACGCAAAGGACAAGCCGATCGACAGCATGAGGTAGCACGGGTACGGTCATCCGCAGTAATACGCATCTATTTATGCTGCACCCATTTGCAATGCCAACCAAAGACTTTTGGAAGTTGACAGCAATTGCACAGTATTGGGAGCAACTGGTTCATTGAGTGCTTCCATTGCAGCAAAAGTCCGTAGAAAACACAGTTCGCATACTCGGCGCTTCATCGCTCAGACTTGCTGGAGCTTCCTCGTCAAAAGAATCATGCCATGGCAGCGATCCGTTGTGACTGCCGGGATAGTCACATTACCGATACTCGCAGGAACCGCTGGATGTCCGTCGCCGTGAGCGTGCCGCCCGTCGAAAAGGTGTTGGCGCCGGAGTCGACCGGCTGCTGCGTGCTGGCGATCACGCCGCCAGTCAGGGCGGTGTTGTTTGCCACGCTGATCTGGAACCCCCCATCCCCCGCCTCGATGCCACTTCCCTCGTTGACACTGGCGTAGTCGCTGTCGATGCCGCTGTGGCCCGCGTAGGCCCACACTGTAGTCCCCGAGACGATGATGCCGGCCAGCATAGTGTCGTCTCCGCTTTGCAGGCTAGCGGTGTTGCCGACCGCGACATGGGTGTTCTGCCACAAGGCGTCCCCGGCCGCTGGAGATGCCGTCGGCGAGCGTGGTAAACCACACACCCGGCGCAGTGGAATGCTTGGCAAGGTTTGCTCCACCCGCCAACTCCCCCGCATACGCAAACACCTGCTGATTCATCTCCAATGCCATCGATCAGTCGGCGATCTGGTAGCTGCCATCCGGTCGTCGCCAGGCAACGCCAGCAGGACAAATATCCAGAAACCACCAGACATTCATGCCAAATCCTTCATAAGCCGGCTCGTATCCCGGCTTCGTGCATCGTTTGTCTGCATCTTCTTCACTTGAGGGAAATGCTTTGCGAAACGCCTCCACCTGTTCCTCGATGCTGCCCTCAAGGAACACGCCGTTCTTGTGCAGCTTGATCCGGCCTTCCCGGAGCAGGCGCTCAAACACCCAGAGGAACACGTCACGATGTTCCTCGAACGTCGACCAGTGATAGGGAACGTTGGACCAAAGTAAGGCGAGAGAGCCTGAAGTCGAGTCGTCCGCATACTCTTTGAACAAGGCGTCGCTGATAGCCG